>NZ_JBICZJ010000026.1:0-144790 GCF_043201895.1 Streptomyces sp. NPDC048254 | reverse complement strand
CGGTTGGGCGGGGGGGGGGCCCCCCCGCGCCCGGGCGGGGGGGGGGGGGGGGGGGGGCGCGGGGCCGGGGGGGCGCCCCCACCGGGGGGGGGGGGGGGCCGGTGGGGGCCCCCCCCGCCGCCATGGACGATCGTTCTCAGCCGCCCGGCGTGCCGCCGTGGCCGGTTCTCATCCGCCGTGTCGCGTCTCGCGTCTCGTTCGGTTCGGTTCAGTACGGCCAGATGGGTGGGTCGTTGACGAATCGGCCGCCCAGGTGCGTGTGGGCCGGGTTCTGCGGGTCCAGCTCGCCGTGCTCGGCGATCAGCTTCTCCGCGAACCGCTCGGAGTCGTCCTGCGGCTCGTAGCCGAGCGCCCGGGCGCCGGTCAGGTCCCACCACAGGCGGGTGTTGGCGGAGGAGCCGTAGACGACGGTGTGGCCGACCTCCTCGGCGGTCAGCGCCGCGTGGAAGAGCCGGGCGCCGTCGGCGGGGCTCATCCACACCGAGAGCATGCGCACGTCGGCCGGCTCGGCGAAGCAGGAGCCGATGCGGACGGAGACGGTCTCCAGGCCGTGCCGGTCCCAGTACAGCTGGGCGAGGTCCTCGCCGAAGGACTTGGACAGGCCGTAGAAGGTGTCCGGGCGGCGCGGGGTGTCGATCGGGATCAGTGGATCACCCGCGCGCGGGGCCGGGGTGTAGCCGACGGCGTGGTTGGAGGAGGCGAAGACGACACGCCGCACGCCGGCCTCGCGGGCGGCCTCGTAGAGGTGGTAGGTGCCCTCGATGTTCGAGCGGAGGATCTTGTCGAAGGGCGCCTCCAGGGAGATCCCCGCGAGATGCAGGACCGCGTCCACGCCCCGCACCGCTTCCCGCAGCGCGTCCTGGTCGCCGAGGTCGGCGGTGATCGCGTCCGGCTCGCCGTCGATCGGGCGCACGTCGAAGAGGCGCAGTTCGTAGCCGTACTCCGGGAGCAGGGACCGCATCAGGGTGCCGAGCCCGCCGGCGGCACCGGTCAGCAGCAGCGTGCGGGGAGTGGGCATCCACGGTCTCCTTGTTCAGCGCTGATCGCGTACGTGTACGACATTCACATTCATGGACACGCTAGGGAGCTGGGGCGCGCTGAGTCAAGTGTGCCGTGGAGTGCGGTAATCCGCCTTGGTGTTGCCCGTTTCGCGGCTTGACCGGCACCGATGAGGAATCGTAACGTGGTCGCGTTCATGAATATGGACACCGATCAGACACATGCATCGACAGGGAGCGCCCGTGACGCCAGCCCCTCTCGCCGTGCGGCTCCGTGACCCGCGCGGGCCGCTCTTCTTCCCCGTCACGGCCTACGGCCCCGACGGCTCCCTCGACCTCGACGCCTACCGCGAGCATGTGCGCCGGGGCGTCGAGGCCGGTGCCGCGGCCGTGTTCGCCTGCTGCGGCACCGGCGAGTTCCACGCACTGCTGCCCGAGGAGTTCGAGGCCTGCGTGGGCGCGGCCGTGGCGGCCACCGAGGGCCGGGTACCGGTGATCGCAGGCGCCGGCTACGGCACCGCGCTCGCCGTGCGCTACGCGCGTCTCGCCGCGGCCGCGGGCGCCGACGGCCTGCTCGCCATGCCGCCCTACCTGGTGGTCGCCGGCCAGGAGGGCCTGCTGCGGCACTACCGGGAGGTGGCCGCGGCGACCGATCTCCCGGTGATCGTCTACCAGCGGGACAACGCGGTGTTCACCCCGCCCGCGGTCGTCGAACTCGCCCGCACCGAAGGCATCATGGGCTTCAAGGACGGCCTCGGCGACCTGGACCTGATGCAGCGCATCGTCAGCGCCGTCCGCACCGAGGTCCCCGGCGACTTCCTCTACTTCAACGGCCTGCCGACCGCCGAACAGACCCAGCTCGCCTACCAGGCCATCGGCATCACCCTCTACTCCTCGGCCGTCTTCTGCTTCGTCCCCGAGATCGCCCTCGCCTTCCACGCCGCCCTGCGTGAGGGGGACCGGCCGACGGTGGAGCGCCTGCTGGACGGCTTCTACCGTCCGTTCGTCGAACTCCGCGCCCAGGGCCGGGGATACGCCGTCTCCCTGGTCAAGGCGGGCGTACGGCTGCGCGGTCTGGACGTCGGCGAGGTCCGGCCCCCGCTGCACGAGCCGGGCGAGGACCATGTGAAGCAGCTCGCCCAGCTGATCGAGCGCGGGTACGCACTGCTGGAGGAGGACGCGTGACGGCGCCGGCGGGATCCGGGGGAGGACCGTTGAAGGCGTCGGCGTTCGTCTACCCCTGGGACGTGAACGGGGATCCCGGGGCCCCGGAGCGGATCGCCGGGCTCGGCGTGGACCAGGTGACCCTCGCCTCCGCCTACCACTCCACCCGCGCGCTGACCCCCCGGCACCCGCGCCACCGCATCGTCACCGCCGAGTACGCGGCCGTCTACTACCCGGCGGGCGACCGCTGGGCGGACCGTCGGCTCCGCCCCCACCCCGCGGGTGACTGGGCCCCCGGCGACGCCTACGGAGAGGCCGCCGAAGCCCTGGCCGGCGCCGGCCTCGACGTCCACACCTGGGTGATCCTCGCCCACAGCTCCCGGCTGGGCGCCGAGCACCCGGACACCTCGGTCGTCAACGCCTACGGCGACCGCTACCCCTGGGCCCCCTGCATCGCCCAGCCCGCCACGCGCGCGTACCTGACCGACCTCGCCGCCGAGGCCGCCGTCCGTCCGGGCGCGGCCGGCACCGAACTGGAGTCCCTCGGCTGGTACGGCCTCCAGCATCTGCACGCCCACGACAAGACCGCGGGCGTCGCCCTCGGAGACGCCGGCCAGTACCTGATGGCGCTGTGCTTCTGCCCGGCCTGCCGGGCCGGGTACGCCGAACAGGGCCTGGACGCCGACGAGTTGGCCACGGCAGTCCGGGAGGCCCTGGAGCCGTTGTGGCGGGGCGCGGCGGACGACGGCGGGTGGCCGACGGTCGAGAAGCTGCTCGGCGAACCGGTGGCGGCGGCCACCCGCGCGTGGCGCGACGGGCGGGCCCGCACGCTCCAGGAGACGGCCGTGGCCGCGGTGCGCACGGCGGCCCCCGAGGGCTTCCAGGTGCTGCTGCACGGGGACCCGGTGGCCTACCACTGCGGCGCCAACGCGGGCGTGGACCCCGCGCACGTGCTGTCGGTCGCGGACGGTGTCGTGGTCCCCTGCGCGGGCGGTACGGCCCTGCTGACGCCCTTCGCGGAGCACGCGCGCGAGGACACGGTCCTGGCCGCCAACTTCACGGTGGTCTCCGGGATGGGCGGCAGCCCCGGCACCCTGGCGGCCGACGCGGCCCGCGCGCGTGCGCTGGGCGCGACCGAACTGCGGCTGTATCACGCCGGGTTGGCGTCCGACGGCGACCTGGCCGCGGTGCGGGAGGCGCTGCGCTGAGCCAGTGACCCGGCGGTGGCCAGCAGCGCACCGCCGAAGACCGCCAACAGCGCCCGGTGGTCGACGAGTTCGACGAGGGCGGCCCCGACGGCCAGTCCGATCACGTTCGGTGTGAACATCAGCGTGTCGGCGGTCGCGGTGGCCCGCCCCAGCGCGGCGGCCGGGATCTCGCGCTGTACGGCGGTGTAGGCGGCGATCAGCACACAGGGCAGCCCGAGCCCGCCCGCCGCAGCGCACGCCAGCACCACCGCGTCGTACGGCACCGCCCGTGCGGCCAGCGCGACCCCCGTCAGCGCGATGCCGTACGCGGCGAACCGGCGCTCGCCGAGCCGCCGCAGGGCGGGCCCCGAGACCAGCCCGACCGCGACCGAGCCGACGCCCTGGACGGCGTACAGCACGCCGGTGTAGGCGGGGGAGTGGCCGAGGGCGTCCACCACCGCGTAGTTCAGGCTGCTGCCGAGCGAGGCGAGACACATCGTGGCGCCACCGGCACGCACCAGCGGACGCAGGGCCGGGTGCCCCCACAGCAGCCGGACGCCCTCGGCGGTCTGCCGCCGCCAGCTCCCGGTCGCCGGCCGCGGGCGTTCCTCGCGCACCCGGAGCAGCGCGCACACCCCCGCCGCCAGCACGAAGGTGCCGGAGTCCAGCACCGCCACGCTCGGCCCGCCGTACGCCGTGTACAGCGCGGCGCCGGTCAGCGGGGCGACCAGCTTCATGCCCTCGCGGGCGGTCATCCGCAGCCCGTTGAAGTCACCGAGGAGGGCCGGGTCGACGGCGGCCGCGACCAGGGCGGAGTTGGCCGCGTCCTCGACGACGCCGGCCGCGCCGTACAGGACGAGGACGGTGAAGAGGAGCCAGACGGAGCCGGGCGAGCCGACCGTCCAGAGGGGGAGCAGGAGGACGGCGAGGGCGAGGTTCAGGCGGATGAGCAGGGGCTTGCGGCGGACGCGGTCGGCGAGGGTGCCGAGGGCCGGGCCGAGGAGGGTGGGGGCCCACAGCGCGGCGGTGCACAGGGCGGCGAGGCCGTCGGAGCCGGTGAGGTCCTTGACCCAGACGCCCGACACCAGCCAGAGCGCGGAGCTGCCGAAGCCGGACACCACGACACCGGTGAGGTAGAGGGCCGCGTTGCGGTCGCGGAGCAGGCGGGTCACGGTCCAGGAGGTGGTCATGCCTGGTCATCGTGGAGCTAAGGAGGGGGTGCGGGGATCGGGAAGGTGCCTTAGAAAGACGCCGGACGGTGCGCGAACCGCCGGGGGCGTGACGATGAGTTTCCGGGGCCGGCGCGGTCTACCTCCTGAAGGAGATCTCCGGAACGGACTTGGGAGGCGACGGGAATGACCGGCACGACCATGATCGACATCGGCCCGCAGGCGCGGATCGTGGCGATGCTCGCGGAGCGGGTGACGGACGAGCAGCTCACGGCGTCGACCCCGTGTCCGGATTACGTGGTCCGCCACCTCCTGGGCCATGTGGCGGGGCTGTCCGTGGCCTTCCGGGACGCGGCCCACAAGAATCTCGGGACCACGACCGACCACCGTCCCGACGGCACCCTGCCGGAACTCGGCCCGGGATGGCGGCAGGAGCTGCCCAAGGCACTCGACGAACTGGCGCAGGCCTGGCGGGACCCGTCCGCGTGGCGCGGCATGACCCGGGCCGGCGGGATCGACCTGCCGGGAGAGGTGGCGGCGGCGGTCGCCGCCGACGAACTGGTCATCCACGGCTGGGACCTGGCCCGCGCGACCGGGCAGTCCTATGCCCCGGATCCGGCGGCGCTGGAGGCGGCGTACGGCTTCCTGCGGATGGCGGCGCAGGCCGACCGGGGCCCCTTCGGCCCGCTGGTACCGGTGCCGGAGAGCGCGCCGCTGCTGGCGCGGGCGGTCGGGCTGAGCGGCCGGGACCCCGGCTGGAAGCCGTGACGGGACCGGGCCCAAAGCCGTAGATCCACTCGAATCGTGAGCGGGCGGGGACCCGGATCCGTACTCTCCTCGCCATGGCACTGAGCCTCACCGTCCTCGGCACGGCCTCTCCGCACCCCCGGCCCGGCCGCCCGTGCTCCGGCTATCTGCTGCGGGGCGGGGGCGCCGAGGTGTGGGTGGACGCGGGCACCGGAACCTTCGCGGAATTGCAGCGGTACACGGATCCGGCGCGGCTCACGGCGATCTGGATCTCGCACCTGCACGCGGATCACAGCGCGGATCTGCTGGCCGCGGCCTACGCGTACGCCTTCGGCGGGATGACGCCGGCGGCGCCGATACCGGTGTACGCGCCGCAGGAGTGCGCGGGGCGGCTCGCGAGCTTCTTCGGCCGGCCGGACCTGGGCTTCCTGAGCGGGGTGTTCGACTTCCGGCCCCTGTACGACGGGCACATGGTCCGGCACTGGAATCTGCGGCTCGCCGCGCGGGCGGTGGCCCACGACGTCGAGGCCTACGGGCTGCGTGCCGAATGCCAGGGGAGCGTTCTCGCGTACTCCGGGGACAGCGGGCCCTGTGACGCGCTGACCGAGCTGGCCGCCCGCGCGGACGTCTTCCTGTGCGAGGCCGACATCGACGAGCATCGCGAGGGCAAACAGGTCCATCTGACGCCGGAGGACGCGGGGCGGATCGCCCGGGCGGCAGGGGCGCGGGAGTTGCTGGTCACGCATGTGGGGCCGACGCTGACCAGGGAGATGGCGGCGGCCCGGGCGGGGGCGGTGTCGGAGCGGCCCACCAGCGTGGCGCGGGAGGGGGAGGCCCGGGGGTTCTGACACGGGTGACACACCTCGACCGACCCGCACATCCAGGCAGTTTGCCCACGGAACCGGCGCCGGTGGCGCTACGCTGCCGTCTCGTGCAGGGGACGCGTCTCGACATGGCTCGGATCCGGGCGGCTCGCCGGGTGATCGACCCGGTCTTCCTCGACACTCCGCTGTACCGCTGCGAGGCGCTGGAACCCGGCCTCGGGTGCACGGTGAGCATCAAGCTCGAAACGGCGAACCCGGTCCGCAGCTTCAAGGCCCGCGGCACCGAGGTGGTCGCGAGCCTGCTGGCCGGCGGTGCCTCGCGAGCCGCGGTGTGCGCGAGCGCGGGCAACCTCGGCCAGGCCCTCGCGTGGTCCGGTCGCGGCCGTGGGCTCGACGTCACCGTCGTGGCCTCCCGCTTCGCGACCCGGGCCAAGCTCGAACGCATCCGCGCGTTGGGCGCCGGGTTGGAGCTGGTGGACGGCGACCACGAGACGGCTCGCGAGCGGGCGGCGGCCATCGCGCGGTACGACGGCATCCGGCTGGTCGAAGACAGCCTGGACATCGAGACCTGCGAGGGCGCGGCGACCATCGGCCTGGAACTGGTGGACACGGCGCCGTCGTTCGACACCGTCCTGATCGCTCTCGGCGGCGGGGCGCTGGCCACCGGCGTGGGCCATGTCATGAAGGCACTGGCACCCGAAGTCGAGGTGATCTGCGTCCAGCCGCTGGGCGCACCGGCGATGACCCACTCGTGGCACAGGCGGCGTGTCGTCACCACCGACTCGACCGACACCATCGCCGACGGCGTCGCCGGCCGGTGTCCCGTCCCGGCCGTCCTGGACGACCTCCTGCTGGTCGCCGACGACGCCGTCCTGGTCCAGGAGGCGTCGATCGTCGCCGGCATGCGGATGCTCCTCGACCACGCCGGCCTCGTCGTCGAACCGTCGGCCGCGCTCGGCATCGCGGCGGTCCTCGAAGACCGTGACCGCTTCGCCGGCCGGCACGTCGTCACGATCGTGTGCGGCAGCAACGTCGACGTGGACGCCTACCACCGCTGGGTCGGCGCGGCTCCCCTCCGCGGGGCTTGACCTTCCTCCCCAACCGCCTTTGTCAGAAGCATTGACGAAACACAGCCGTCCTCCTACCTTCATCCGCGTCGTACTTCGTACGTCATATATGAGACGCGATACGCGAGATCAGATACGTCAGACCGGCTCCCGGAGCCGATACGTGACCCCGAGAGGCGCGCATGACCTCTGTGCCCATGCCGATCCCGTCCCGGACGCAGTACGTGCTGGACGCGATCAAACACCGCATTCTGACCGGGCAGCTGACGCCTGGTCAGGCCCTGGTGGAGACCGAGCTGGCCGCGCAGTTCGGGGTGTCCAAGACCCCCGTGCGGGAGGCGCTCAAGACACTCGCCGGGACCGGGCTGGTCGTGATGAACCAGTACAAGGGCGTCACGGTGCGCATGGTGGACGCCGACATGGCGCGCGAGGTCTACGACGTACGGCTCCTTCTCGAACCCGAGGCGCTCCGCCGGGCCGTCCGCAGAGGCGCGTCCCTGGACGCCGCCCGCGACGCCCTCACCCGGGCCGACGACGCGACCGACACCGCCGAACGCTCCCTCGCCAACCGGGACTTCCACCGCGCCCTCTACCTCCCGTGCGGCAACCCGCTGCTCGGCCGGATGCTCGACGAGGTCCGCGACCAGGCCGCCCTCGTCTCCGCCGTCGCCTGGGCCGCCTCCCCCTCCTGGGAACAGGAGGCCGGTGAGCACCGCGAGATCCTGCGGCTGGCGCTGGAGGGCGACGCGGACGGCGCCGCCGGTGCCCTGCACGCCCACATCGCGTCCTTCGTCGAGCGTGCGTACCCCGAAGCCCAGGCCAAGGAAGGACAGGAATGAGCAGCGTGGCGTTCGAGACCCAACGGGCGGCCCTGGCCGACGTCGTGGCCATCCCGGTGACCCCCTTCGCCGAGGACGGCAGCGTCGACCGGATCGCCCACCGGGCCCTGCTGCGCCGCCTCCTCGACGGCGGGATCCGCACCCTCACCCCCAACGGCAACACCGGCGAGTTCTACGCCCTCACCCCCGAGGAGCGGCGGCTCGTCACCGAACTGACCGTCGAGGAGGCCGGGGAGCGGGCCACCGTCCTCGTCGGCGTCGGACACGACGTGCCGACCGCCGTCGCCGCAGCCCGGCACGCCCGGGAGCGCGGCGCCCGGATGGTCATGGTCCATCAGCCCGTCCACCCGTACGTCTCGCAGGCCGGCTGGGTCGACTACCACCGCGCCATCGCCGAGTCCGTGCCCGAACTGGGCGTCGTCCCCTACGTCCGCAACGCCCAGCTCCCCGGCGCCCGCCTCGCCGAACTCGCCGACGCCTGCCCCAACGTGATCGGCGTCAAGTACGCGGTCCCCGACGCCGCCAAATTCGCCGCGTTCGCCCGTGACGCCGGTCTCGACCGCTTCGTCTGGGTCGCCGGGCTCGCCGAGCCCTACGCGCCCTCCTACTTCTCGGCCGGCGCCACCGGCTTCACCTCCGGCCTGGTGAACGTCGCACCGGCCGTTTCGCTGAACATGATCGAAGCGCTTCGATCCGGCGACTACCCGGCCGCCATGAAGGTCTGGGAACAGATCCGCCGCTTCGAGGAACTCCGCGCGGCCAACGGCTCCGCGAACAACGTCACCGTCGTCAAGGAGGCCCTCGCCTCCCTCGGTCTGTGCCGCCGCGACGTCCGCCCGCCCAGCAGGCAGCTGCCCGAGGAAGAGCGCGCCGAGGTCGCCGCCATCGCCTCCGGATGGTCCCTGTGAACGCGCCTCGCAAGCAGCCCGGAGAACTCCGCAGCCACCAGTGGTACGGCACCGAGGGCCTGCGCTCCTTCAGCCATCGTGCCCGTACCCGCCAGCTCGGCTACCTCCCCGAGGAGCACCTCGGCAAGCCGGTCATCGCGATCCTCAACACCTGGTCGGACATCAATCCCTGTCATGTGCACCTCCGTGACCGGGCGCAGGCGGTCAAGCGGGGCGTGTGGCAGGCAGGCGGCTTCCCGCTGGAGTTCCCGGTCTCCACTCTCTCCGAGACCTTCCAGAAGCCGACCCCCATGCTCTACCGCAACCTCCTCGCCATGGAGACCGAGGAGCTGCTGCGGTCGTACCCCGTCGACGGCGCCGTGCTCATGGGCGGCTGCGACAAGTCCACCCCCGCCCTCCTCATGGGCGCCGCCTCCGTCGACCTGCCGGCCGTCTTCGTACCCGCAGGACCGATGCTCCCCGGCCACTGGCGGGGCGAGGTCCTCGGCTCCGGCACCGACATGTGGAAGTACTGGGACGACAAGCGCGCCGGTCTGATCGGCGACTGCGAGATGGCGGAGCTGGAGAGCGGCCTGGCCCGTTCCCCCGGGCACTGCATGACCATGGGGACGGCCTCCACGCTCACCGCCGCCGCCGAGGCCCTCGGCGTGACCGTCCCGGGCGCGTCCAGCATCCCGGCCGTCGACTCGGGGCACGACCGGATGGCCGCCAGGGCGGGGCTGCGGATCGTCGAACTCGTCCACCGGGACCGGCGGCTCTCCCAGCTCCTCACCCCCGAGGCCTTCGAGGACGCCGTCACCACCGTCCTCGGCCTCGGCGGCTCCACCAACGCCGTCATCCACCTCATCGCCATGGCCGGACGGGCGGGCGTGCGGCTCACCCTGGACGACTTCGACCGCATCGCCCGCACCGTGCCCGTCCTCGCCGACGTCCGGCCCGGCGGCCAGAGACATCTCATGGAGGACTTCCACTTCGCGGGCGGCCTCCCGGGCTTCCTCTCCCGCATCCCCGACCTGCTCCACCTCGACCGGCCGACGGTGTCGCACGACACCTACCGCGAGCAGCTCGCCGGCGCCCAGGTGCACGACGACGACGTCATCCGGCCCCGCGACAACCCGGTGGCCGCCGAAGGCGGAGTCGCCGTGCTGCGCGGCAACCTCTGCCCGGACGGCGCCGTCATCAAGCACATCGCCGCCGAGCCGCACCTGCTCAAGCACACCGGTCCCGCCGTCGTCTTCGACGACTACCGGACCATGCAGCGCACCATCAACGACCCCGCCCTCGGCATCACCGCCGACAGCGTGCTCGTGCTGCGCAACGCCGGGCCCAGGGGCGGCCCCGGCATGCCCGAGTACGGCATGCTGCCCATCCCCGACCACCTGCTGAAGCAGGGCGTGCGGGACATGGTGCGGATCTCCGACGCCCGGATGAGCGGCACGAGTTACGGCGCCTGCGTCCTGCACATCGCGCCCGAGTCGTACATCGGCGGGCCGCTCGCCCTCGTCCGCACCGGGGACCCCATCACCCTGGACGTCGCGGCCCGCAGCCTCCGGCTCCACGTGGACGACGAGGAGCTGGCGCGCCGCCGGGCCGGGTGGACGCCGCCGGCCGTGCGCTACCGGCGCGGCTACGGCGCGCTCTACGACCAGCAGATCACCCAGGCCGACACCGGCTGCGACTTCGAGTTCCTGGCCCGGCCGGGCGAGGTCCCGGACCCGTACGCGGGCTGACCGCACCACCCGTAACCGCCCACAACTGCCTCTGATGATCGTCGAAGCGCTTCAACCGCATGCATCTAGCAAGCGCTTCCTGCACCCGCTGTAACCAAAGCGAACGGAGAACAGTCATGGCCCAAGCCGCAGCCGTGGCGAAACCGCCCGCGCCACCCCGGCGGCGCCGTGCCTCCGCGACGCCGCGCAGGCTGCCGTATCTGCTGATCGCCCCGGCGGCCCTGCTGATGCTGGGCTTCATCGCCTACCCGGTGCTCAGCGTCTTCTACTACAGCCTGCAGAACTACAACCCGACCAAGCCCTGGCGGAACGGCTTCGCGGGCCTCGGCAACTTCACCCAGGCCTTCGCGCACGACCCGCAGTTCTGGTCCACGCTGACCTTCAGCGCCAAGTGGGTCGTGGTGGAAGTCGGTTTGCAGCTGCTGTTCGGTCTGGCGCTGGCGCTCATCGTCAACCAGACGTTCGTCGGGCGGGCGCTCGGCCGGGCGCTGGTCTTCTCGCCCTGGGCCGTCTCCGGGGTGCTGACCTCCGCGATCTGGGTGCTGCTCTACAACTCCCAGACGGGCATCACCCGTTACCTGGCCGACGCGGGTATCGGGTCGTACGGCACCAGCTGGCTCTCCGACACCTCGACGGTGTTCCCGGCGGCCGTGGTCGCCGACCTGTGGCGCGGCGTCCCCTTCTTCGCGATCCTCATCCTCGCCGACCTCCAGTCCGTCTCCAGGGACCTGTACGAGGCCGCCGAGGTCGACGGGGCCGGCCGTCTCCAGCAGTTCTGGCACATCACACTGCCGCACCTGAAGGACGCCATCGTCCTTTCCACGCTGCTGCGCGCGGTGTGGGAGTTCAACAACGTCGACCTGCTCTACACCCTGACGGGAGGCGGTCCGGCGGGGGAGACGACGACCCTTCCCCTCTACATCGCCAACACCAGCGTCGACGCCCACAACTTCGGCTACGCCTCCGCGCTGACCACGGTGGCGTTCGTGATCCTGCTCTTCTGCTCGGTGGTCTACCTGCGGCTGAGCAAGTTCGGAGGCGAGACCAAGTGATCACCGAGATCGCCCCCGAGACCGCACCCGCCGTGTCCGCACCCGCCCGGCCGGGAAAGAAGCGCCGCGCCTGGGACGAGGCCCCCCGCTGGGGGATCTACCTCCCCCTCGGGATCTACCTCCTCTTCACCCTCGTCCCCTTCTACTGGATCCTGCTCTTCGCCCTGCGCCCGGCCGGCTCCACCGCCCTGGTGCCCTGGCCGGTCACCTTCGAGCACTTCCAAAAGGTGTGGACCGAGCGCAGCTTCGCCACCTACTTCACCAACAGCGTCTACGTCGGTGTCGCCACCCTGCTGCTGACCACGGTCGTCGCACTGGCCGGCGGCTACGCCCTGGCCCGCTTCGACTTCCGGCTCAAGCGCGGCTTCATGCTGGCCCTGCTCTGCTCCCAGTTCGTGCCCGGCGCGCTGCTCCTGGTCCCGCTCTTCCAGATCTTCGCCAAGCTCCAGATGATCAACTCGCTCGGCAGTGTCGTCATCGCCGAGACCGTCTTCCAGCTGCCGCTGTCGATGATCCTGATCAGCGGCTTCATCAGGAACGTGCCCTACTCCCTGGAGGAGGCCGCCTGGGTCGACGGCTGCAACCGGCTCACCGCCTTCCGGATCGTCGTCCTCCCGCTGCTGCGGCCCGGGCTGATCGCGGTCGGCTCCTTCGCCTTCGTGCACGCCTGGAACCACTTCCTGTTCGCCCTGATGTTCCTCTCCGACCAGAGCAAGCAGACCATCCCGGTCGGGCTCAACACCCTGATGAGCGCGGACAGCGTCGACCTGGGCGCACTGGCCGCGGGCGGGATCATCGCCGCCGTACCGGTGGTGATCGTCTTCGCCTTCATCCAGAAGTGGCTGATCACCGGCTTCGGCGCGGGGGCGGTGAAGGGATGAGACACCTCACGGGCGGCCCGGGGCAAACGCTTACCCTGCACGCAAAGATCGACAGCGCAGGGAGCATGCCGTGAACTCTTCGACCATCGACATCGTGCTGGCAGGGGCGCGCGGCCACGGCCGCTGGCACCTGGAGAACATCCGCCGCCTCCAGGAGAAGGGGGTGGTCCGGCTGGCCGGTATCTGCGAGCTGACCCCGCTCGGCGCGGACGAGCTGCCGGAGGGCCTCGGCACGCCCGAGCAGTCCGCCGACTTCGGTGCCCTGCTCGACTCGACCGGCGCCCGGATCGCCGTGATCTGCACCCCGATCCCCACCCACACCGACCTCGCGCTGACCGCCGCCGAGAGGGGCGTGTACCTGCTGCTCGAGAAGCCGCCGGCGCCGTCCTACGCCGAGTTCCGGCGGATGGCCGACGGGGTCGCCAAGGCGGGCGTGGCCTGCCAGATCGGCTTCCAGTCGCTGGGCTCCGGCGCCCTGCCCGCGATCCGCAAGCTGCTCGCGGAGGGCGCGATCGGTGACGTGGTGGGGGTGGGCGGGGCCGGAGCCTGGGCCCGCGCCGAGTCCTACTACCGGCGGGCGCCCTGGGCCGGCAAGCGGCGCCTCGGCGGCGTGGACGTCGTCGACGGCGTCCTGACCAACCCCTTCGCGCACTCCGTCGCCACCGGCCTCGCCCTGCTCGGCACCCCCCGCGCCGAGGACGTCACCGGCATCGAGACCGAACTGCTGCGCGCCAACGACATCGAGTCCGACGACACCTCCTGCGTCCGCGTCACCACCCCGCGCGGCCCGCTCACCGTCGCCGCCACGCTCTGCGCCGAGCAGCCCGGGGACCCCTACGTCCTGGTGCACGGCACCAGCGGCCGGATCACCTTCTGGTACAAGCAGGACCGGGTGCTGGTGCAGCGGGCGGGCCACGGCCCGCAGGAGACCGTGTACGGCAGCACGGACCTGCTGGAGAACCTCGCCGACCACCTCACCACCGGCGCCGAACTGCTGGTCGAACCGGACTCGACGGGCGCCTTCATGAAGGTCGTTGAAGCGATTCGACTGGCCGGTGACCCGGCCGCCCTGCCCGCCGACGCCTGGCACTTCCTGCCCGAGGAGGACCGCCGGGTCGTCACCGGCATCGACGGACTGGTCGCGGCCTGCGCCGACACCCTCGCCCTCTACTCCGAGCTGTCCGCCCCCTGGGCCCCACCGAAAGCGGTGAGCACATGACAGACACCCTGGTGTTACGGGTCGCGGGCCGCCCGGTCGCCCGTTACGTCACCCGGCCCGAACTGCCGGCCCGCCGCTCCCCGCGGCCCTACCTGCACCCCGTCACCACCCTGGCCGGCACGGCGGTCACCGAGCTGACCCCGGCCGACCACACCCACCACCTCGGCGTCGGTGTCGCCGTTCCCGACGTCGAGGGGTTCAACTTCTGGGGCGGCCGGACCTTCGTCCGGGACCAGGGTCCGACCGAACTGGACCACCACGGCACCCAGCGCCACCTGGCCTTCCAGCTGCGCGACCCCGACGGGTTCGTGGAAGAGCTGCGCTGGACCGCCGCCGGCACCGAGCTGCTGCGCGAACGGCGCACGGTCGCCGCGACCGAACTCACCGACACCGCCTGGGCGCTGGACTTCACCTTCTCCCTCACCAACATCACCGAAGGCCCGCTGTCGATCGGCAGCCCCGCCACCAACGGGCGCCCCGGTGCGGCCTACGGCGGCTACTTCTGGCGGGCCCGCAGGGAAGCCGCCGCCCCGGACGCCTTCACGGCGGACCGGGAGGGCGAGCCGGCGGTGCACGGCCGAAGCGCCGACTGGCTGGCGCTGGCCGGCACCGACTGGACCCTCGTCTTCGCCGGAGCCACCGAGGACACCCGACGCGACCCCTGGTTCGTGCGCACCGCCGAGTACCCGGGCGTCGGCTCCTCGCTGGCCCACACCGAGCGGCTGCGCGTCCCTCCCGGCGAGACCGTCGTCCGGCGCGTCGTCGCCGTCGTCGCCGACGGGCGGCTCGGGCGGGGCGAGGCGGCCGCACTGGCCCGCAAGGCGGTGACCCCATGACCACCTTCACCAACCCGGTCCTGAACGCCGACTGGTCCGACCCGGACGTCGTCCGCGTCGGCGACGACTTCTACCTCACCGCCTCCAGCTTCGGCCGCG
Source organism: Streptomyces sp. NPDC048254 (assembly GCF_043201895.1). Lineage (NCBI taxonomy): Bacteria > Bacillati > Actinomycetota > Actinomycetes > Kitasatosporales > Streptomycetaceae > Streptomyces > Streptomyces sp. NPDC048254. The sequence continues at coordinate 130,070 of NZ_JBICZJ010000026.1, read as the reverse complement.
TCCCCGGACTGCCCCTGCTGCACTCCCGCGACCTGGTCGGCTGGACCCTGGTCGGCCCCGCCCTCGAACTCCTCGAGCCCGAGGAGCGGTTCACCTCCCCGCGCCACGACCGCGGGGTCTGGGCACCCTCGCTGCGCCATCACGACGACCGCTTCTGGATCTTCTGGGGCGACCCCGACCAGGGCATCTTCCAGGTCAACGCCCCCGAGATCCGCGGCCCCTGGACCCGCCCGCGGCTGGTGAAGGAGGGCAAGGGCCTCATCGACCCCTGCCCCCTGTGGGACGACGAGACCGGCGAGGCGTACCTCGTGCACGCCTGGGCCAAGTCCCGTTCCGGGATCAGGAACCGGCTGACCGGCCACCGTATGCACCCCGACGGCACCTCACTGCTCGACGCGGGCAAGGTGATCGTGGACGGGGACCGGATACCGGGATGGTTCACCCTGGAGGGCCCCAAGCTCTACCGGCACGACGGCTGGTTCTGGATCCTCGCGCCCGCCGGAGGCGTGCCGACCGGCTGGCAGGGCGCCCTGCGCTCCCGCGGCTTCTTCGGGCCGTACGAGGAACGGATCGTCCTGGAGCAGCGGGACACCGACGTCAACGGACCGCACCAGGGCGGCTGGGTGCGCACGGCGACGGGCGAGGACTGGTTCCTGCACTCCCAGCAGCGCGGCGGGTACGGCCGGGTGGTCCACCTCCAGCCGATGCGGTGGGGCAGTGGGGGAGGCCGGCCGGTGATCGGGGACGACGGCGCGCCCGTCGCCGTGCACCCGAGGCCCGGTCTGCCGGCGCGGCCGCCCGCCGCGCCCGCGACCGACGACGACTTCCCCGGCGGGCGGTTCGGCCGCCGGTGGCAGTGGACCGCCAACCCGGGCGAGTGCTGGGCCACCCAGCACTCGGGAGACGGCCTGCGACTGGCCTGCGTGCGCTCGGCGGACGCCCACGACCTGCGACGACTGCCGCACGTGCTGACGCAGCGGCTGCCCGGCTCGCCGTGCGCCGTCGAGGTCGGACTCCGGCTGGAGAGCACGGAACCGGGTGCGCGGGCGGGGCTCGCGGTCCTCGGGGACGCCTTCGGCTGGATCGGGCTGGAGTGCGGTCCTGACCGGGCGGTCCGGCTGGTGCACCGGTTCGCCCAGGCCGTCGCCGACCGCGAACGCGACGCCTCGCGGAGCTGCCCCGCGCCCGAGGGACGGGCCCGGCTGCGCATCGGGATCGGCCTCGGGGCGCGCTGCCGCTTCGCGTACGACATCGGGGCGGGCCCCGTCCCGTCCGGACCGGTGTTCGCCGCCACGCCCTGGCGCTGGACCGGCGCCCTGCTCGGCCTCTTCGCCGTGGCGCCCGAGGGGCCCGGCCACGCCGGGGCGGCCGCCTTCACACGGTTCCGGATCAGCGCCGAGTAACCGGACCTCCCCACCACCTCACATCTCCATTGGATCCAGAAGAAGAGAGCCGACCAATGAAGAGCAGCATCCGCATTCGCAGAAGCAGGCGTGCGGCCGTCGCCGTCGCCCTGGGCTCCGTGCTCGCCCTGACCGCCACCGCCTGCGGCGACGACGGCAGCGGCAGCGCGGGGGACAAGGGCAACGAGGGCTCCGGCAAGGGCACGATCACCTTCTGGGACAACAACGGCGGTGTCCGCACCGACGTCTGGAAGCAGATCATCGCCGACTTCGAGAAGCAGAACCCCGGCATCAAGGTCGACTACGTCGGGGTGCCCGCCGCCAGTGTGCAGTCCAAGTACGACACCTCCATCCAGGGCGGCGGACTCCCCGACGTCGGCGGTGTCGGCACCGCGATGCTCGCGGAGGTCGCCGCGCAGGGCGCCCTCGAGCCGCTGGACAGCCGGCTCGCGAAGAGCTCCCTGAACGGCAAGCTCAACGAGAAGTTCCTGGAGAGCGTGAAAGCCGCCGGCGGTGACGGGAAGACCTATTCCGTGCCGACGTCCGCGAACAACGGCACGCTCTGGTACCGGACCGATCTGTTCAGCGCGGCCAAGCTGGACCCGCCGACCACCTGGACGAACTTCTTCGCGGCGGCCGACAGACTCACCGACAAGGGGAACAACAAGTTCGGGTACACCATCCGGGGCGGTGAGGGGTCGATAGCCCAGGCGCTGGACGCCATGTACGGGCAGAGCGGGATCACCTCGTTCTGGAACGGCGACAAGACGACGGTGAATGATCCGAAGAACGTCGCTGCTCTGGAGAAGTACGTCGGGCTCTACAAGAAGGACACCCCGTCCGCCGACGTCAACAACGACTTCACCAAGATGGTCGCGCAGTGGGACTCCGGCACGATCGGGATGCTGAGCCACAACCTCGGGTCCTACGCCGACCACGAGAAAGCGCTGAGCGGGAAGTTCAAGGGGATTCCCAATCCCACGCTCGACAACGGGACCCGGGTGCAGGTGTCCAACCCGGTCGACGGTCTCGGCCTGTTCAAGTCCAGCAAGAACAAGGCCGCCGCCTGGAAGTTCATCGAGTTCGCGGCCTCCCACGAGGCCAACAGCAAGTGGAACGAGTCGGCGGGGCAGGTGCCGGCGAACAACGAGGCGGCGCGGGACGCGTGGGTACAGGCGTCGGAGCCGACGGAACTGGCCGCCGAGGCGCTCAACGGGGCGTCCACCAAGATCGTGCAGCTTCCTTACTATCTGCCGGACTGGAACACCGTTTCCAAGGCCGACAACGAGCCGAACTTCCAGAAGGTGTTGCTGGGGAAGCTGACGGCGAAGGAATTTCTGGACACGTTGGCCGATCAGCTTGATAAGGCCCAGGCGGACTGGAAGAAGAACCACTGATGTGCGGTGGTTGCGGTGGTGGGGGACTGCAGGTCTGTTGTGGCTGGTCGCGCAGTTCCCCGCGCCCCTAGGTAGGTCACATTGCTCCCTGTTTGAAAGGTGACCCGCGTGTCCCTTACGCGCAGACAGGTAACTTCCGCGGCCCTCGCCGCCGTTCCTCTCGTCGGCCGTTCTCCCGACAGGAGACGCACCCTTTACATCGCCGGAGACTCCACCGCCGCCCAGAAATTCGCCGACGCGGCCCCGGAGACCGGGTGGGGAATGGCTCTCCCCTTCTTCCTGCGGAAGGAAATCGCCGTCTCCAACCAAGCCGTGAACGGCCGTAGTTCCAAGAGCTTCGTCGACGAGGGGCGGCTCGACGCCATCCTCGCCACCATCCGGCCGCACGATCTGCTCCTCGTCCAGTTCGCGCACAACGACGAGAAGAGCGACGACCCCACCCGGTACACCGAGCCCTGGACCACCTATCAGGACTGTCTGCGCCGCTACGTCGAGGGCGCCCGCGCGCACGGTGCCCGGCCGGTCCTCGCCACGCCCGTGGAGCGGCGGAGGTTCGACGCCGACGGCAACGCCGTGCCGACCCACGGCGACTACCCGGCGGCGATGCGTGCGCTCGCCGCACAGGAACGCGTGCCGTTGCTCGACATCGAGGCGCTGTCGCTCGCGCTGTGGCAGTCGCTCGGGGTCGAGGCGACCAAGACGTACTTCAACTGGACCGGCACCGAGCAGGACAACACGCACTTCAATCCGCCGGGGGCCATCGCCGTGGCCCGGCTCGTGGCGCGGGAACTGCCGCGCACCCGGGTGCTGGCCCGGCACGACGTCGTCCGGCTGCACCAGGACATCCCCACGTCCTGGATCACCTGGCCACCCGCATAGCTGAGGAGACCCGCACAGTGCGTACCTATATATGTCATGGACGCGTCATGACGGCGCTCGTGGGCTGCACCGCCCTCGTGCTCGCCGTGACCGGGACCGCCCAGGCCGCCGCCCCGCACCGGGCAGCGCTCGAACGCCAGGTGCTGGGCGCCGACGACGGCTGGGGCGCCGCCACCACCGGGACCACCGGCGGGGCCGCCGCCGACTCCGCGCACGTCTACACCGTCACCACCTGGGACGAGTTCAAGGCCGCCCTGGCCGACGGGGGCAGCGCGCCGAAGATCATCAGAGTCAAGGGGGCCATCGACGCGGACGGGCCGAGCTGCGACTCGTTCGCCGTGCCCGGCTATGACCTCGCCGCCTACCTCGCCACGTACTCACCCGAGGCCTGGGGGCACTCCACCAACCTGGACGGCGAGCCCGACGACAGCCCGGAGGGGCTGCGCCGCGCCTCCGCCGCCCACCAGGACGCCTACATCAAGGCGAACGTCCCGGCCAACACCACCATCGTCGGCATCGGCAAAGACGCCGGTTTCAAGGGCGCCAGCCTGCAGATCAAGGCCGTCGACAACGTCATGGTCCGCAACCTGAGCCTCGAGAGCCCCCTCGACTGCTTCCCGCAGTGGGATCCGACCGACACCGCCGACGGCAACTGGAACTCCGAGTACGACAGCGCGGTGGTCTACGGATCGACCCATGTGTGGATGGACCACGACACGTTCACCGACGGTGATCACCCGGACAGCACACTCCCGTACTACTTCGGGCGGATCTACGAGCAGCACGACGGTGAGCTGGACATCGTCAAGGGCGCCGACTACGTCACCGCCTCCTGGAACGTCTTCGAGGACCACGACAAGACGATCCTCATCGGCAACAGCGACAGCGCGTCCACGGCCGCCGTCGACCGGGGGCATCTCAAGGTCACCTTCCACCACAACCTGTTCTCCGACCTGGTGGAGCGGGCGCCCCGGGTGCGGTTCGGGCAGGTCGACTCCTACAACAACCACTTCGTCGCCGAGGACGGCTACGGCTACAGCTACGGCATCGGCATGGAGTCCCAACTCGTCGCCGAGCACAACGCGTTCACCCTGCCCGACACCGTCGGGGCCGGCTCGATCCTGAAGAAGTGGAACGAGTCGACGCTCACCGCCGACGACAACTACGTCAACGGTGAGCCGACGGACCTGATCGCCGTCCACAACGCGCAGATCCCCGCCGAGACCCTCCAGGCGGGCTCGACCTGGACCCCGGCCCTGCGCACGAGGGTCGACCCGGCGCAGGCCGTGCCGCGCATCGTCGACTGCGCGGCCGGGGCCGGCCGACTGCGCTGACCCCGTCGCGTCCCCGGGCCGGGGCGCCCCACCGCTCCGGCCCCCTCCCTCACCCGAGCCGTACCGCGAACCTCACCCGAGCCGCACCGCGAACCTCACCCGAGCCGCACCGCGAAGGAGCATCCGCATGCCCTCGCACCATTCTCGACCTCCCCTGTCCAGACGGGGTTTCCTGATCGCGAGCGCCGGGGCGGGCGCCGCGCTCGGCCTCGCCGCCGTCCCCGCACGGGCCGGCGCCGGCCGCCGTCCGTTCGGGCGGTACGGGTCGCCCGAGCGCCGCCGCACCCCGGGGACCCTGTACGTCGACCCGCACGGCCGCGGCGACTTCACCACCGTGCAGGCCGCCGTCACCGCCGCCACCGGCAGCGGCCGTACCCTCGTCCTCGCCCCGGGCGTCTACCGGGAGACCGTCGCCCTCGACACCACCCGCACCGAGGCCACCTGGATCGGCGCCTCCGAGAACCCGCGTGACGTCGTCATCGTCCACGACAACGCGGCCGGCACCGCCAAGCCCGGCGGCGGGACCTACGGCACCACCGGCTCCGCCACCACCACCGTGCAGGCCGACGGCTTCACCGCCCGCTGGATCACCTTCGCCAACGACTGGCTGCGCGCCGACCACCCGGACATCAGCGCCACCCAGGCCGTCGCCCTCAAGGTGCAGGGCGATCGCAGCGCCTTCCACCACTGCCGGTTCCTCGGGCATCAGGACACCCTGTACGCCGACTCGACGGCCCTCGGTGTCTTCGCCCGCCAGTACTTCGCCCACTGCTATGCCGAGGGCGACGTCGACTTCGTCTTCGGGCGGGCGACCGCGGTGTACGAGGGGTGCCACTTCCGCACCCTGAACCGGACCGACCTGGCGGCGGCCCCGTACGGGTTCGTCTTCGCGCCCTCGACGGCGGTTCTCAACCCGCACGGCTATCTGGTGACCGGGAGCCGCGTCACCGGCGAAGTCCCGCGCGTCTCCTACAAGCTGGCCCGCCCGTGGGTGCCGAGCTCCGACACCACCGCCCGGCCCTCGCTCGTCGTCCGGGACAGCCGGCTGGGCCCCGGCATCGACGCGGTCGCGCCCTACACCGACATGTCGGACGCCTTCCCCTGGCAGAGCCAGCGCTTCGCCGAGTACCGCAACCTCGGCCCCGGCGCCGAGATCACGGTCGCCGCCAACCGGCCCCAGCTCACCGCCGAACAGGCCGGGTCCGCGACCCGGGAGGCCTATCTCGGCGACTGGGCCCCGTGGAAGGAGTGCTGACGTGCTGTCGAGACGCACACTCCTGTCCGCCGTCGCCGTGGGAGCCGCGTCGGCCTTCGCCCCGGACCACGACCGCCGTGTCCTGCACGTCCGCCCCGGTGACTCCGTCCAGGCGGCCGTGGACGCGGTGTCCGGGCCGGGCCGGACGATCGTCGTGCATCCGGGGACGTACCGCGAGGTCGTCAACGTGCCCGCGGACAAGGTGCGGTTGACCCTGCGGGGCGCGAGCCGTGATCCCCGGGCCGCCGTCATCGTCTTCGACAACGCCAACGGGACCCAGAAGCCCGACGGTTCGGGGACCTACGGCACGGCCGGCTCCGCGACCTTCACCTCCGCGGCGGCCGGACTCGTCGTACGCGATCTCACCCTCGCCAACGACTGGCTGCGCGCCGGCCACCCGGAGATCACCGGGACCCAGGCCGTCGCCGCGTATCTCACCGGGGACCGTACGCACTTCGAGAACGTGCGGCTCCTCGCCCACCAGGACACCCTGTTCGCCGACACGGCCGAACTCGGCTCCTTCGACCGGCAGTTCTTCCACCGCTGCCATATCGAGGGTGATGTCGACTTCGTCTTCGGACGGGCGGTCGCGGTGTACCAGGACTGCCACTTCCGCACCCTGCGACGGGACGTGGACTTCACCCCCAAGGGCATGGTGTTCGCCCCCTCGACCGCCCGTGCCGATCCGCACGGGTTCCTCGCCGTCCGCTGCCGGTTCTCCTCCGGCGCGGAGGACGGGGCGTACAAGCTGGCGCGGCCCTGGGTGCCGACGTACGAGACCACCGCCTGGCCCTCGCTGGTCGTGCGGGACAGTCTCATCGGCCCCGGGATCGACCCCGTCGCGCCCTACACGAACATGCGGGACGCCTATCCCTGGCAGTCCATGCGGTTCCACGAGTACCGGAACACCGGGCCGGGCGCGGTGATCACCGTCCCCGACAACCGGCCCCAGCTCAGCGCCGCCGAGGCCGCGTCGCACACCCCCGCCGCCTACCTCGGCGACTGGAAACCCGTCCGCCAGCTCTGATCGACGAAAGGACCCGCACGTCATGCGTCGTATCAGCTCCTTCACCGCGCTCGCCGTGACCACCGCCTCGCTCGAACTGGCCGTGCTCGCCACCCCGGCGCACGCGGCCACCGTCGTGGTCGGCAACTCCACCGACCTGACCAACGCCATCAAGAACGCCACCGCCGGCACGGTCATCCAGGTCCGCGGCGGCACCTACTACCCGACCGCCACCCTCCAGTCCACCGCCAACGGCACCTCGTCGGCGCCGGTCACCCTCACCGCGTACGGCTCGGAGACCGTGAAGATCGACGGATCCTCGCTGCCCTCCGGCTCCTGGATCTTCAAGCTGACGGCCGACTACTGGAACGTCTCCAACATCACCTTCCAGAACTCCCCGGACAGCGCGGTCGTCTGCCAGTCCTGCACCGGGACCAGCTGGAACAACATCAAGACCATCAACGGCGGCGACTCCGGCTTCACGCTCACCGGGGACGGGACCGTGAACAACACCGTCAAGAACATCGACTCCTACGGCAACTACGACGCCGCCACCCACGGGGAGAACGCCGACGGGATCGCCGTCAAGTTCGGCTCGGGGACCGGGAACCTGATCACGGCGGCACGGACGTACAACAACTCGGACGACGGGATCGACTTCTGGTCCTTCTCCTCGCCGGTCACCATCGAGCACACCTGGTCCTTCGGCAACGGATACAACCGCTGGAGCGACTCCGCGTTCGCCGGTGACGGCAACGGCTACAAGCTGGGCGGCGACGGCGAGGTGGTCGCGCACGTCGTCAACAACTCGGCGGCCTGGGGCAACGCCGGCAACGGGTTCACCGAGAACTCCAACACCGGCGCGATCGTCATCAACCGCACCACCGCCTACGCCAACGGCAACTGGGGCTACTACTTCGCCACCAGCGCCGCCCGGCTCGGCAAGAACCTCGCCGTGAGCAACGGGAGCGGCCTGGTCAGCAAGGGCTCCTCGGTCGTGTCGGCCGGCAACAACTGGGACAGCGGGATCAGCACCCCCGCCTTCAGGTCGACGGACGCGAGCAGTACGTACAACGCCCGCAGCTCCAGCGGCACGCTGCCCGCGACCACCTTCCTGACGACCGGGAGCACCACCATCGGGGCCACCATGGACTGACCCGGACATCCGGAACCAATCCCTCCAGGGCGCTTGACCCGGTTTTTGCCTGTGGATGAGATATCGATCGGGCAACGGGTCTCGCGCCCACCAGGGTGACGCGCGTAGAAATCCTGTCATGCATAAGCCACTTCGTCTCGCGGCGATCGCCGCCGCCTGTGCGCTCGCCGGCGGCGCCCTCTACGGCGCCGGTGCCGCCACGGCCGGCCAGTCGACCGCGAACTCCACCCACGAGCCCTACAACATCGGGCTCCTGGTGAAGGACATCGACACCTACTACGGCACCGCCGCCGACGCCAACGGCGTCTACCAGGCGTCACCGACCAGCCCGTACGCCAAGGACCTGGCGCGTCTCGACAAGGACGCCGAGCGGTACATCGACCGGGCCGCGCGCAAGGCCCACCGCAAGGGCGAGAAGCCCGCGGTCGTCTTCGACATCGACGACACGCTGCTGCTCAGCCTCGACTACGAGAAGCGCTACAACTACACGTACAACTCCGCCACCTGGGCGGCCTACGTCAACAAGGCCGACCGTCCGGGCGTCTTCGGCAGCGCCGGGCTGGTGCAGTACGCGAAGCAGCAGGGGGTGGAGGTCTTCTACAACTCGGGGCTCAGCGAGGCGCAGCGCACCGCCGCCGTCGAGAACCTGAAGAAGATCGGCGCCGACGTGAACCTCGACGCCGGGCACATGTTCCTCAAGGACGCGGCCAACCCGCCGTCGTACCTGAGCGGTTGCGCCATCGCGGGCAGCTGGACCTGCACCACCGTGCAGTACAAGTCCGGCACCCGCAAGCACATCGAGAAGGACCTCGGGTACGACATCATCGCCAACTTCGGCGACCAGTACTCGGACCTGGACGGCGGCCACGCGGACCGCACGTACAAGCTGCCGAACCCGACGTACTTCGTCTCGTAGGCCGTAGATCGCAGTCGGCGGACGCGGCAACCCTTTCCGGCCGCGGTGGCGACTGGGAGACAGAAACGGGCCGGGGCGGCCCCTCCGGCCCGTTTCGCTCCCCTCGTCAGCACGTCGTCATCGGCGACGTCAAGGAAAGGAACGGCCAGTGCGCTTCAGCACCGGACGCCACCGCAGGACGCGTACCCTCTCGATCGCCGCGGCGGTGGCCGTCGCCGCGGGGGCGACAGGCGTCTACCTCGGCCTGTCGAACGGCGGTGCCCAGGCCGCCACCAGCACGGTCACCGTCGCGACCACCGCCCAGCTGGAGTCGGCCGTGGCGAACGCCACCGCCGGTACCGTCATCCAGGTCCGCGCGGGCACCTATTACCCGGCCGCCACCCTCAAGTCGACGGTCAGCGGGACCAGCGCGAACCGCATCACGCTCAAGGCCTACAGCGGTGAGAAGGTGAGGATCGACGGCTCCAAGCTGCCCGCCGGCTCCTGGCTCACCGGGATCTACGGCAGCTACTGGACCGTCCAGGACCTCACCTTCCAGAACTCCCCGGCCCAGGGCTTCGTCGTCACGTCGTCCACGGGCGGCGTCTTCAAGAACCTGGTCACCGCGGACAACGGCGACTCCGGGTTCACCCTGCGCGGCGACGGCACCGTGAACAACCTCGTCCAGAACCTGGACAGCTATGGCAACTACGACAAGGCCGGGCACGGCCAGAACGCCGACGGGATCGCCATCAAGTTCGGCTCGGGCACGGGCAACAAGGTGACCGGCGCCCGCCTCTACGACAACTCGGACGACGGGCTGGACCTCTGGCAGTTCTCCTCCCCGGTCACCATCGAGCACAGCTGGGCCTTCGGCAACGGCAGGAACCGCTGGAGCGACGCCGCGTTCGAGGGCAACGGCAACGGGTTCAAGCTGGGCGGCGGGGGCGTCGCCGTCGCACACGTCGTCAACGACAACGCGGCCTGGGACAACACGCTGAACGGGTTCACCGAGAACTCCAACACCGGCGCGATCGTGCTGAACCGCAACACGGCCTACGCCAACGCCCAGGCCGGGTTCTTCTTCGAGACCGGCAAGGCCCGGCTGGCGCGGAACCTGGCGGTGGGCAACGGGGGCGGGGCGGACAAGCTGGGGTCCAGGGCGGTGTCCGCGGCGAACAGCTGGGACGGCGGGGTGGCCACACCGGCCTTCAAGTCGACGGACGCAAGTACTGCGTACGGGGTGCGGCAGGCGAGTGGGGCGCTGCCGGCGACGGTGTTCCTCACCACGGGGTCCACGACCATCGGATCCACCATGAACTGACGGGCGCATCGCGGGCTGCGCGGCAGCTTGTGGCTGGTCGCGCACACGCGGCGGAGCCGCATGTCGGTACAGCCCCGCGCCCCTGAAGGGGCGCGAATGCCCGCTGTGGGTCTCAGGAGTCGCCCTCGGTGTGGGTATGTGCCGCGAAGTCGCCGGTCACCCCGTACTGCTTGCCGCCCGCGCTGCCGGTGATCGTGTAGCTGTCCTTCTTGGCGTCGCGGCCGCCCTGCTTGTGGTTGTACTGGCCCGCGAACACCCACTCGCCGACCGCGACCTTGCGATCCGGCTTGAGCGTCCACGTGTAGACGAGGAAGCCGTCCTGCTCGGTCACCGTCTGCGTGAAGTCGGTCTCCGGCAGGGAGCGCCAGGCTCCGGCGTTGGACACCCCGCCGGTCTGGGCCACCTTCAACCGCACGGTGAGCGCGGTGAGTTGTTCCGAGGTCTTCAGGGTGACGTCGGACTGCGCCCAGAAGTCGTTGCTGTGCGGGTCCACCGAGCCGTCCGACCACAGCGGCCCGTCCTGCTCGCCCTCGGCGACCGGAGGCGCCGGGGTGGCGGAGGCCTTCGCGGTCGCGGAGGGCGTCGGACTCGCCGTCGGGGAGGAGGACTTCGGGGGCGTGCTGGGGGACGGCGGGACCGCCGGGCGGGACGGCGGCCGGGAGGTGGCGGCCGGGGACGCGGAGGGCGTCGGCGACACCGCGACCGCCTTCTCGGTGGGCGTCTCCTTCACGGCCGAGGCGACCGCGTAGCCGCCGATGCCGAGGACCGCGGCGACCGCCGCCGTGGCGCTGACCACCCGGACCCAGCCGAACACCGGCGGAAGGGTGGCGCGATGGCCGCGGCGAGCCTGCGCGGCCATGCCCCGCTCGACCCGGGCCAGGATGCGGGCGCGGTCGGGTTCGTGCTCCTCGGCCGCCTCGTGCAGCCGGGCGCGCAGCTCGTCGTGCACGTCCTGCTGCCTCATCGGTTCCTTCCTCCGCTCTCACCGGCGCGCGGCGCCATCGCCGCGTGCACCCGCTGCGGCACACCCTGGGAGTCGCCGAGCAGCCTCTGCAGCTCGGCCATGCCCTTCGAGGTCTGGCTCTTAACGGTACCCACCGAGATGCCGAGGGCGAGCGCGGTGTCCTTCTCCGACAGGTCGAACGCGTGCCGGAGCACCACACACGCCCGTTTGCGGAACGGCAGGCGGCGCAGCGCCCCCTGGACGTCGACCACTCCGGCGATGTCCGGGTTCTCGGTCCTCTCCTCGCGGTGCGACCAGAACAGGGCGATACGGCGGCGCTCGCGCACGGCGCTGCGGATGCGGGTGCGGGCCAGGTTGGCGACGACACCCCGGGCGTAGGCCACCGGATGGTCGGCCGCGCGCACCCGGTCCCAGCGGTGCCACAGTGCCAGCAGGGCGTCGGCGGCCAGGTCGTCGGCGGCGTCGGCCTCGCCGGTCAACATGTGGGCGAGACGGGAGAGTTCGGCGTAGTGGCGTTCGAAGAAGGCATGGAACTCCGCGGCGGCGTCGTCGACGACTGTGCCCACGGGTGACCTCTTCTGTCAGGGTGGCTGCGTCATGCGCACCTGTGTCATGCGTACCGGTGTCATGCAAATGACAGGTGAATCGACATGCGAACGTCCGGAGGAACGTTCCGGCGAGATCCGGAGCGTAGCAGTGATCTTTTTGTGTGCGTCGGACGGGGGTTCGGTGGCGGTCCGGTCGGCCGGAGTCCATCAGGCCTGATTCCGTAACACGGAGAAAACCTGAAACCGGTTCAACGCGGGAACAATCCAGCCAGCATCCGCACACGATCGCTCAGGCAACGAGGAGTACGACCATGTCCGAGTCGCAGAAGGTGGACGAGCGGCAGGGCGCCGCGCCACCTGCCGGGAACACCGTCGACCGGTTCTTCAAGATCTCCGAACGGGGGTCCACCTTCGGCCGGGAGATACGCGGCGGCTTCGCCACGTTCTTCACCATGGCCTACATCCTTGTCCTGAACCCCATCATCCTGGGCAGTGCCAAGGACAAGTTCGGCCACACCCTCGACACCGGCCAACTGGTCACCGCCACCGCGCTGGTGGCCTGTGTGATGACGGTCATCATGGGCGTCGGCGGCAACCTGCCGCTGGCCATCGCGGCCGGGCTCGGCCTCAACGCCGTCGTGGCCTTCCAGTTGGCGCCGCTGATGAGCTGGTCCGACGCGATGGGCCTGGTCGTCCTCGAAGGCATCCTGATCTGCGTGCTGGTGGTGACCGGCCTGCGGGAAGCGATCATGAACGCGATCCCGCAGCCGATGAAGCAGGCGATCGGGGTCGGCATCGGTCTGTTCATCGCCTTCATCGGCTTCGTCGACGCCGGGTTCGTCAGCCGGATCCCGGACGCCGCGAACACCACCGTGCCGGTGCAGCTGGGCGCCGTCGGCCGGCTCACCGGCTGGCCCGTACTGGTCTTCTGTCTTGGCGTGCTCCTGACCATCGCGCTGGTCGCGCGCAAGGTGAAGGGCGCGATCCTGATCAGCATCGTCACCATGACCGTCGTGGCGATCGTCATCGACTCGGTCGCCGACATCAAGAGCTGGGGCCTGACCACGCCGAAGGTCCCCGACAAGATCGTCGACGCCCCCGACTTCGGACTCCTCGGTCACTTCAGCCTGTTCGGCGGCTTCGCCGAGGCCGGTGTCCTCACCGCCGTACTGCTGGTCTTCACGCTGATCCTGTCCGACTTCTTCGACGCCATGGGCACGATCGTGGGCATCAGCGCGGAGGCCGGGCTGCTCGACGAGAAGGGGCAGGTGCCCGGCATCGGACGGGTGCTGTTCATCGACGGCGCGGCGGCGGTGGCCGGCGGTGTGGGCTCGGCCTCCTCCAACACGGCGTACATCGAGTCGGCGGCGGGGGTGGGCGAGGGAGCGCGCACCGGCTTCGCCAACCTGATCACCGGCGGGCTGTTCGGACTCGCGCTCTTCCTGACGCCGCTGCTGACGATCGTGCCGCTGCAGGCGGCGGCGCCCGCCCTGATCGCCGTGGGCTTCCTGATGATGACCCACGTCAAGCACATCGACTGGGACAAGTACGAGATCGCCATCCCAGCGTTCCTGACGATCGCCGCGATGCCGTTCACCTACTCGATCACCGACGGGATCGGGGCGGGGTTCCTGGCGTATGTGGTGATCAAGGCGGTGCTGGGGAAGGCGAAGGAGGTCAGCTGGCTGCTGTGGGTGGTGTCGGCGCTGTTCCTGGTGTACTTCGCGATCGATCCGGTGGAGCAGGTGCTGGGTGTGAAGTAGAGCGCCCCGTAAGGGGCGCGGGGCGGTAGCCGATATGCGGCTACCGCCCCGCGGGCGCGACCAGCCACGACGAAACCCGCGGCTGATCGCGCAGGGAACCACTCAGTTCTTCAACGCCGCCTGCATCATCGCCTTCGCCACCGGCGCCGCCAGCCCGTTGCCGCTGACCTCCGACCGGGCCGCGTCCGACTGCTCGACCAGGACCGCCACCGCGACCTCCTTGCCGGTGCTGTCGGACTTGCCGTACGACGTGAACCAGGCGTACGGGGTCTTGGAGTTGTTCTCGCCGTGCTGTGCGGTGCCGGTTTTGCCGCCCACCGTCACGCCGGCGATCTGCGCGTTCGTACCGGTGCCCTGCTCGACGACCGTCTGCATCGCGGACTGCAACTGCTCGGCCGTGCCGGAGCTGACGATCTGCTCGGTGCCGGTGTCGTCGTCGTAGTTCTTCAGCACGTCGCCACCGCTGTCGGTGATCTGCGAGACCATGTGCGGCGAGACCAGCTTGCCGCCGTTGGCGATCGCGGCGGACACCATGGCCATCTGGAGCGGAGTCGCCGTGACGTCGAACTGGCCGATGCCGGAGAGGCCGGTCTGGGCCTTGTCCATGTCCGACGGGTAGACGCTCGGGTAGGCCCGCACCGGGATGTCCTGCTTGGCGTTGTTGAAGCCGAACTTCTCGGCCATCGCCCGCACCTTGTCCTGGCCGAGGTCGACGGCCATCTTGCCGAAGACGTTGTTGCAGGAGTAGCGCAGGGCCGTGCGGATCGAGGCGTCCTCGCAGGGGGCCGTGGTGCTCTCGTTCGTCAGCGGGGTCGTCGTGCCCGGCAGGGTGTACGGGTTCGGGCTGTCGGTCTTGTCGTCGACGTTCGCGTAGAGGCCGTCCTCCAGCGCCGCCGCCGCGACCACCAGCTTGAACGTCGAACCCGGCGGCAGCGGCTGGCGCAGCGCCCGGTTGGTGAGCGGCTTGTCCGCGTCGGCGTTCAGCTTCTTCCAGGCCGAACCGGCCGTGTTGGCGTCGGTGAGCGAGGAGGGGTCGTACGACGGGGTGGACACGACCGCGAGAATCTTGCCGGTCGTGGGGTCGATCGCGACCGCCGCGCCCTTCTTGCCGCCGAGCGCCTGGTACCCGGCCTTCTGGACGGCCGGGTCGATCGTCGTGATCACGTTGCCCGGGTCGGCGCGCTGGTCGGTGACCGTGTCCATGACCGTCTTCAGCCGGCTGTCGGTGCCGTTCAGCAGGTCCTGGTAGATGCCCTCCAGCTGGGTCGGGGCGTAGGCCTGCGAGGCGTAGCCCGTGACGGCCGCGTACAGCCTGCCGTCCTTGTACGTGCGCTTGTACTTGAGGTCGCTGCTGCTCAGGGTCCGTGCCGAGCCGGTGACCGAGTCACCGGCCACGATGATGTTCCCGAGCGGCCGCGAGTACGTCTCGATCGCGTTGCGCCGGTTGTCCGTGTCGTCCGCGAGGGCCTGACCGTCGTAGAACTGCACCCATGTCGCCCTGACCAGCAGAGTGAGCACGAGCAGCAGCGCGAAGACGGACGCCCGCCTGATCGTCTTGTTCATCCCGCTCAGACAGACGAGCGAAGACGGGTCGTCCGTTCCCTCGCGGGCGGAATTCTCATCGATCGCTCATGCGGAGCCGGGCCAGGCCCTGTCGTCAAATTCCCGTCGTCCGCCCGGAGGGCGGGCCCCGCGGCGTCAGGTGCGTGCTCTTGGCGTGCCGGGCCCTGAGCCTCGTACTGGACGTACTTGGGTCAGGGCCCGGTGCGGCGAGAGTGCGTGCATGGCGTCGCAGGGCAGACGGGAATTTGACGACAGGGCCTAGAGCCGTCGCGTCGCCAGCGTCAGGCGGTCCCGGGCGTCGAACAGGGCGTCCTTGACCATCTGCTCGTGGGCGGGGGTGAGGCGGGCCACCGGGACCGAGCAGCTGATCGCGTCGCGGGCCGGGGTGCGGTAGGGGATCGCCACCCCGAAGCAGCGCAGCCCGAGCGTGTTCTCCTCGCGGTCGATCGCGAAGCCCTGCTCGCGGATCTGGTGGAGCTCCTCGATGAGCTTCTCGCGGTCCGTGAGGGTGTGCTCGGTGAGCGCCGGGAGGGTCTCCGGGAGCAGCTTGCGGACCTGCTCGTCGGTGTGGGTGGCGAGCAGCGCCTTGCCGAGGGAGGTCGAGTGCGCGGGGAGCCGGCGGCCGACCCGGGTGAAGGGGCGCAGGTAGTGCTGGGACTGGCGGGTGGCCAGGTAGACCACGTTCGTGCCGTCGAGGCGTGCCAGGTGGATGGTCTCCGTGGTGTCGTCGGAGAGCCGGTCCAGGGTCGGGCGGGCCGCCGCGACCACCTCGTCGCCGTCGATGTACGAGGTGCCGACCAGCAGGGCCCGGACCCCGATGCCGTACCGGGTGCCGGTCGCGTCCGTCTCCACCCAGCCCAGCTCCACCAGGGTGCGCAGCAGCATGTAGAGGCTGGACTTGGGATATCCGACGGCCTCCTGGACCGCCGCGAGGGAGTGCATACCGGGCCGGCCGGCGAAGTACTCGAGCAACTCCACGGTCCGTACCGCGGATTTGACCTGTGCCCCGCCGCCTGTCTCGCCTGCCGACATCGCCCTTGACCCCTTCGTTGGACGAGAAACCGAGGATATAGTCTCCGACATCGTATTCATCATCAGAGACAGCGTTCAGTATATCGAACATCCCTGGTGAGTGACCCGGATCTGCGGCAGAACGCACTACATGGAGGGACCCGCGGTGACAGCAGCACCAGTCTGGAGTGTCGACCCGCGCACCGGGAAGCAGCGGGAACAGGTTGCGGTGGAGGCCACAGTTGAAGAGGTGGACGCCGCCGTCACCGCGGCGCACGCCGCACGCGGCTCCCTGGCCGACCGCACGGTCCGCG
Organism: Streptomyces sp. NPDC048254; assembly: GCF_043201895.1. NCBI lineage: Bacteria > Bacillati > Actinomycetota > Actinomycetes > Kitasatosporales > Streptomycetaceae > Streptomyces > Streptomyces sp. NPDC048254. Next base: position 113,258 of record NZ_JBICZJ010000026.1, on the reverse strand, counting down.
CGGCCTTCCTGCGGTCCGCCGCCGCCGGACTCGACGCGGCCAAGGACCACCTCGTGGAGGCCGCCGACGCCGAGACCGCGCTCGGCCCGGTCCGGCTGACCGGCGAACTCGCCCGCACCACCTACCAGCTGCGCGCTTTCGCCGACATCGTCGACGAGGGCGCCTTCCTCGACGTCATCATCAACCACCCCGACGCCACCGCCACCCCGCCCGTCCCCGACCTGCGCCGCTACAAGGTCCCGCTGGGCGTCGTCGCCGTCTACTCCGCCTCCAACTTCCCCTTCGCCTTCTCGGTCGCCGGCGGCGACACCGCGAGCGCGCTGGCCGCGGGCAACCCGGTCGTCGTCAAGGCCCACCCCGACCATCCGGGCCTGTCCGAGCTGGTCGCCAAGGTGCTGCGCCGGGCCGCCGCCCAGCACGGCATCCCCGCCGAGGTGCTCGGTCTCGTGCACGGCTTCGAGGCCGGTATCGAGCTGATCAGGCACCCGCTGATCGCCGCGGCCGGCTTCACCGGTTCGGTACGGGGTGGCCGCGCGCTCTTCGACGCCGCCGCCGCGCGTCCGGTCCCGATCCCCTTCCACGGCGAGCTGGGCTCCCTCAACCCCGTCCTCGTCACGGAGGCCGCGGCCGCCGAGCGCGGCGGGGAGATCGGCACCGGGCTCGCCGGGTCGATGACGCTGGGCGTCGGCCAGTTCTGTGTGAAGCCGGGCCTGGTCCTGGTGCCGGCCGACGCCGCCGGTGACGGCCTGCTCAAGTCCCTCACGGACGCGGTCAGCGACACCGACGCGGGGGTGCTGCTCGACCACCGGATGCGGGACAACTTCGTCGCCGGGGTCGCCGAGCGCGCCGAGCTCCCCGACGTGGAGAGCCCGGTGACGCCGGGGGCGGGCGGCGAGCACACCGTCAGCGCGGGGTTCCTCACGGTGCCGGCCAGTCGGCTGGCCGAGGAGGGGGCGTACGACCTGCTCCTGGAGGAGTGCTTCGGGCCGGTGACCGTGGTGGTCCGGTACGCGGACCGGGGTGAGGCGACGGCGGTGCTGTCGCGGCTGCCGGGGAATCTCACGGCGACGGTGCACGTCTCCGCCGAGGAGGCCGCGGGGGAGGGGCTCGGGGCGGAGATCCTCGCGGAGCTCACGCCGCTGGCCGGGCGGGTGCTGGTCAACGGGTGGCCGACGGGGGTTGCTGTGGCCCCGGCCCAGCATCACGGTGGGCCCTACCCCGCTACGACGTCCACGTCTACTTCTGTGGGCGGTACGGCCATCGAGCGGTGGTTGCGGCCGGTGGCGTATCAGGGGGTGCCGTCGGCTCTGCTGCCGGTGGAGTTGCGGGATGAGAATCCGCTGGGGCTTCCTCGGCGGTTCGACGGGGTGCTGGAGCGGTAGTGCCGAGGGGGCGCGGGATGCGTCGCGGGGTGCCGGTCCGATGTGGCTGGTCGCGCCCACGCGGCGGAGCCGCATATCGGCACAGCCCCGCGCCCCTTAGGTTGGCTGTACCTTGGTCGGCTTCGAAGTTCTGCTGACACAATTCGACCATGGACGTGAAACTTCCCGAACTGCCCTTCCCCCTCCGTACCTACGGGCCCGACGGGCACTGGTTCTACGAGGACGGTGTGCTCACCGGGTGGGCCGGGGCCCGGCAGGACCGGTTCGTGTCGCCGACCGGGGAGGCCCTGGACCCCGCCTCGGACGCGCCCCGGCTGCTCGGGGCGCCCGAGGGGGACTTCCAGCTGATCGCCCGGGTCACCGTCGGCTTCGGTGCCGCCTTCGACGCCGGTGTGCTGTACGTCCATGTCGGCGACCGGGCCTGGGCCAAGCTCTGTCTGGAGAACTCCCCGGACGTCCCCACCGTCTGCACGGTGGTCACCCGGGGGCACTCCGACGACTCCAACGCCTTCACCGTGGAAGGGAGTTCGGTCTGGCTGCGGATCAGCCGGACCGGGCGGGCGCTCGCCTTCCACGCCTCCCGCGACGGCAAGAGGTGGGTCTTCGTGCGGCTGTTCACGCTGGGCGGGGAGAAGGAGACGGAGGACGCGCTGGTCGGCTTCATGACCCAGTCGCCGATAGGGGAGGGGTGCGTGGTGACGTACGACCACATCGAGTTCAGGCCCGACTGGCCGGCCGACCTCCGCGACGGAAGCTGAGCCGGACGGCCACGGCGAAAAGGACGGCCACGGAACCGGCGCGGGCGCGGTCACGTCCTCCGTTGCATGATCAGTGACCCCCTGAAGGGGCTGCGGGTGATCCGTACCGCCCTGCCCGCCGAGGCCGAGAAGATCGCCGCGCTGCACCACCGGGCCCGGTCGACGTACTACCCGGACGGTCTCCCGGACGACGGCACGGACTGGACGGCGGTGTGGCGGGAGGCCGTTCAGCGGCCCGCCGGGCAGGTGCTGTGCGTAGTGGAAGCAGGCGTGATCACCGCGGTCGCCTCCTTCCGCACGCCGGAGGGCGCCCCCGCTGAAACGGTCAAGCTGTTCCAGTTCCATGTCGACCCCGGTAACTGGCGAGCCGGTACCGGCACCGCGCTGCACACCGCCTGTCTGGAGCAGTGGCGGGCCGACGGCCGGCGGACGGCCGTGCTCGACGTGCACACCGACAACCGGCGGGCCCAGGCCTTCTACGCCCGCCAGGGCTGGGTGCCGGACCCGGAACACCCGCCCGCCGACGGCGACCACCACCTGTGTCTGCGGTACACGGTGGACGGGGAATGAAGCGGGCTGTTTGAAGGTTCAGACACTTGAGAGACGTCTTACTACCTGGAGAGCCGACAACATGCGCGTCGAGATCTGGAGCGACATCGCCTGCCCGTGGACCAACAGAGCCATAGGTTAGCGCACGGCCCCTGACCTGCATAGATGCGCGAAAGGCCCCGCCCATCTGCCGGGGGAGACAGACGGACGGGGCCGAGGAACCCGCGCCGGTCGGCGTCGGCCACGGGTGGTCAGCGGACGGCCGCGAGGAAGTACCCGAGGAACCCCGCCAGCAGGAACGCAGCGAGCCGCCAGCGAGCCCCCGCCAATGTCTTCACGCCGACTGTTCGGCAGGCTCGGGATTCCTCACCCGGTTTTGGTGCCCGAATTCCCGGTGAACCCTCATCGCTGACAGCGTGGCCAGCGCCAACAGCGGGTCATTCATGCGGGCACTCGCGCTGACATTGCCTCGCAGCGCTGCGCACACAACGCAAGAATCCGGGTCCACCGGTCCGGGCCGAGGTTCCCGCAGCCATCGGTCAACGTCTTTCAACTCTGTCTCCCCTTGGCTTGGCACAGCGCGCATGGGAACGGGCACGGGGGAGGTGTGGCGGTCGGTGGGAGGTAGACCACACCGGAACGTACATCCATCCCACCGCCGTACTCGGTCCACCAACCGTCAGGGGAGCCCGCGTAGGGGCTGTCAGGGGCATCAACGAGGCCTATCAGCTCAGGGGCCGGTAAGGCGCTCACGCGGACGCTCAGACGCTTTGCGGGGGACGTCACCGCCTCGCCCGCCGCTTGAGTTCCCTCGGGTCGTCACAGTCCACGTGCCGGTAAACGACGACCGGCGAGCCCGATTGGCGTTCCAGCTCACCCCGTCGGCAGCGCTCAAGGGACTTGATCGGCTTCATGCACGCCGGGCACGTCTCCCCCGACGGGGCAAACGTCGTGTACTCCCACTGTCGGGCGTCCGTGTCCGCTGTGCTTTGGCTCGCCATGGTCGCTGTCCCCTCGGTCGGCATTCGTCGTCCAGGGTCCGGCCGGAATGGATCTCCGACTAGCGGCCACGTGTCGGCCAACTGTCGGCCAGAATTGAAGACATGAGCGGAATCGGGGCCAACATCCGGCGACAGCGGGAACGGCTCGGCTGGAGTCAGGCACGGCTAGCGCGGGAGGTTTGCCGGGCCGCTGGTGTCACTGGTGATCCGGTCGGCCGCCAGGAAGTGAGCCGGTGGGAGACGGGAAAGCGCACGCCGCGCGAGTGGTTGCCGTTCCTCGCTGCCGCTCTTGGGGTTCCCGTGGACACCCTCGCAGCGCCACAGACGGCCGCCGAGCCGCCTTTGCCGACACTGGCCGACTTCCTGCCCGCCGAGGACCCGCTAGAGCCGCTACGCGGCCGTACAGGCGGCCGTCTCGGCATGGGCCAGGTGGACGACTTGCAACAGCGGGTGCACGGCCTACGGCTCGCGGACGACTTCCTAGCTGGTGGGGATCTCATGCGGCCCGCGCTACGCGAACTCCGAAAAGCCGTTCGAATGTTCCGCGAGCACAGTTACTCCGAACTGACGGGCCGTCAGCTTTTGGTGCAGATTGGGGAACTGGCCCAAATCGCCGGATGGATTGCCAGCGATGCCGGACAGCATGAGGAAGCCGAACGCATTTACCGGCTCGGTCTCAGCGCGGCAACGCAAGCCGAGGACCGGACACTAGCCGGAAACCTTGCCGGTTCCCTCGCATACCAACTCAGCAATATCGGCCGGGAAGTTGAGGGGCTAGACCTTTCCCGCGCTGCGCTGGACGGGGCCGGGCCGGACGCTCCCCCGAAAGCCCGCGCGCTGTACCTCGATCGGGTGGCATGGGCGGCCACGAAAGCGGGCGGTACCGAGAACGCACAGCACGCAATGCGGGCCCTCGGAGAGGCAAGCCAAGCGCTCAGCGAGGACAGCGACGGAATCGAGTCACCGTCCTACCTCTATTGGGTGGATGCCGGAGAATTGCGCGTCATGGAATCCCGCGTCTACACAGAACTGCGCCGCCCCCTCCGCGCTGTCCCCTTGCTGCGGGAAGTGCTCAGCGAATACGACGCAACGCATACGCGCGAATTGGCGCTCTACCTCTCGTGGCTTGCTATTGCCTACGCCGACGCGAACGAGCCCGAGGAAGCGGCGGCCACGGCGGAACGCATGCTCACGCTGTCGGCCGACATTGCCAGCGAGAGGACAGCGGAAAGGGGGCGCGTTGTGCTGGCCCGGCTCGCTGAATACGCCGACGTTCCCGAGGTTCGGGCGGTACTCGACAGCGCGGCTGCGTGAGCACCTAGGAACGTTCCTAGGTGCAGAGCATTACGACGGATCGACGGAGGAATAGTCAGCATGGGACGCACGTTGGGTGACATCGAACACGTGGGGGCTTGCCGGTTCGAGTGGATCGAGCAGCGGCCGACCGGGGAACTTTGCGGGTGGTTCTTCATGGACTACCCGGACAGTGAGCCGGACGTAACCCACCGGCTTTGGATCATTGCAGGCACGATGCCGAATGGGGAGCCCAGCTACTTTGTCCAGCCGGGACCCGGAGAGAATCCCGGTTGGCCTCTCCCTTCGCTGGAAATGGCGGTCGGGTACCTCATTGGATGGTTCACCGGTCGCGACGAGTGGTGAGCGAGAGGACAGTGGAACGGGGGCGCGTTCTGCCCTCCCAGGTTCGGGCGGTACTCGACAGCGAGGCGGCCTAGATACCTGCGATCCGAAGGTAGCGAAACCCCTTGGGAATGCTGGGAAGTGACCGCGCTGGAAGCGACAGCCGGCTGAAACCCGCCCTTTCTTTCTAAGGTGGTCCCAAACGCGAAAACCCCCTACGCCTTCCCTCGCGGTGAGGGTGTGACGTAGGGGGTTCGTCATGCGCACCTAGGAACGTTCCGAGGTGGTCACGCGTCCGTATCCGATCCGGTCAAGGTAACGGCGTCCAGTGCGAGCGGACACGCCGAAATGGTCGGCCACAACCTGACCGGTCAGCGGTCGCCCGTGGCGGGATTCGAGGACGGTCACAGCGGCGCGGATATCGTCATCACTCGGCGGGCCGTCCGGTGCATTGTCCTCGCTGTCCGGCTCGCTGTCCGCGTTGAAGTCCTGCCATAGGGAAGTGTCCGGCCATACGCCATTCTGAGGGGCCACCGCTGGCCGGTCAGTCTCCTCGGTTGGCCGAATGTCCGTGACGCTCTTAGCGGGCCGCTCAGCGCGGTGCATTCGCCACACGGTCAGCGGGAACACGGCGTGCAATCCAGCGGACACCCATGTATCGACAGCGGACAGGGATTCCGTCGTGAGGACACCGGCCACATTCGCGGCCACGGCAACGGCCACGGCTAGGGCGACGTCACGGCCCGTCCGGACAGCCCAAATCATGAATAGGTCAACGGCCACGGGAACGGCCGGTGCAACGGTCTCGGGCACGCCATGAGACAGCGCTAGGTCACGCTCCACAGCGAAGCTAATAACCATGGCCGCAGCGAGCGCGGCATAGCGGACAGCGTCCGTAAACGATATGAGCCTAAGCACTCGCTGCCTCCCGCTTGCGCCGTGTCTCCTGGTATTCGCGCACGAGGTGGGCAGGCATTCCGGCATAGCGGATGTTGTCAAAAGCCTGCATCCGAGTCACGCGCTTACGGTTCTCGATTGCTTCGCGCTTCTCCTCGATTGCTTCCCGCTCCCGGTACTTACGCCGTGCCGCTGTCATCCGCTCGGCCCACCGAGGTATCTCAAGCTCGGCCCATCGTGCTAGCTCGGCGCGGTACTCATCGGCAATCATTTCCGCACTCCAATTCTCAGTCCCAAATCCCGTCCGGGTCGTCGTCCTCGTCCGGCGCTGTCACAGTGATTCGGGCAGCAGCGGACGGCGACAGCCCTAGCTCAACTCGGGCAGCGCGCAGGATTCCCGAGTAAGTGTTGATCACCGTCGTGGCTGGATTCTTGACGAGAGTTCCATTTGCGCCGACGACGAGTAGGCCGTCCCGGCTGATAATCCGCTCGGCCTGCCATACACGAGCCTGCGCCGTGCAGAACGAAATGACGACCTCTCGCTGAGCATCCGTGATTCGAGTTGCGGCAGACAGCGCAGGAACGATGCGCCGCCAGATATCCGACGCGTCCGCCTTGACCTTTCCAGCGTCCGGGCCGTCACCAATCACCGTGGACCAATCCGGCTCAGTGAGATCACTCGGCGAAAGAGATAGTCGGTCGGCGTGACGGTCGGGCCGGTACGTTCCCTCTCGCCGGTGCTGATCGATTGGCTTAGCCAGGGTCATTGGGGTTCCTCCAGGGGAATGAATTGGCGCAGGTCACGCCACAGAAAAGGCTTAGAACTGCCATCACGTCTTTCTGCCTCCCTGCCGCGCCGGATTTGAGTGGGAGGGGAGGCACCCCCCACCCCCTACGGTCAGAACGGCGGCACATCATCGAACCGGCCACGCTGAACGCGCTGTTCTGCCTCACGCTGCGAACGCCGCTCAGCGAGGAATCCGCCCGGCTCCCGCTTAGGCCGCTCCTTGGCGTCACATGCCTTGCACAATGGCCGAAGGTGCGTAACGGCATCGGGATTGCGCTCACCTCTCGCTATCAAGTCACGTCGACTGATCGGCCAATGGTCAGCAACCTGTGCCCGTTGCCCGCAGAGAACACACCACGGATTGCGGTAGATAAACCTTGGTTGCACGCGCTCACGCCAGTCACGGCCGTAATACGAGCCGCCCCGGTTTACCCGCTGCGCTGCTCGCTGTCTCGTGTGCTCGGGGCACGTGCTGTCTTTACCGCGTACCGACTCGGGGCACCCCGGCTGAGCGCAGGGGCGAGGTGGCTTTGATGGCACAGGGGGCTCACAATCCAAAGGGCGGGCAGGTAATAGCGCTGAACAGTTCCTCATCCGTGAGGCCCTGCATTTCCTCTATGACGTCCATCTCTTGCTGTACGTCGTCCAGTTCGTACAGGTCATCCAACGCAGCGAGGATCACGTCATGGATTGCCTGTACGAGTTGCGCCGCCCTTTCGGAATCAGGTTTCCCCTCAGCGAGCATGCGCCGGATTTCATCCGCGTATCCATGCGCATAGCCCAAGGATTGGGTGAGAGACTCAGCGTGCGAGGGGGCGCAATCGTCGGCCAGCATGTGTCAGCTCCTTCCCGCCAGCACACGCGCCAGCGAAGTTGTGCACGGGCATAGACGCAGGTCAGAAAGGGGGCCAGTTTTTGCCGGCTCTGGCCCCCTCTTGCGACAGCGAACGGCCGCAGCCTAAGCGGGCGGGTTCACGATTCCCGCCACACACGGACAGTCTCAGGGTCTCCCCAATTGGGCAGCGGGAGCTTAGGGATTGCGATTGGAGCCCGTCCGTGATCCAACGGATAAGCCCCCGCAGGATGGACGCTGTACGTCTCTCCCGTGAGTCCACGCGCATAACGAATGGGGTTGCTGTTCACGTCCGTCGGTTGTATCGGCTTACCGCTCGCGTCGCGCGGCCAATTGGGAAACGTCCCAGCCGGACCCGGATCTAGGAGGTTGTCAGGAGTGGTCGCCATTTACGCCTCACCGCCGCTCACGTAAGCCTCACGCTTAGCGTCCAGCTCATCTGCGAAATCAGCGGCAATCTCCCCGGCTCGCTGCTCGGCGGCATTAATGACGTCGTCCATGATCGTCGCGTCATAGATGCGATTTTCCGGAATGGTTGCCGTCTCGCCCAAACGGTTCTGTGCATCCTGTGCGGCAGTCAGGATGTGTCCGCGCTTGAAACGGTGCGCCCGGTACTCGGCGAATGCTTCGAACCAAGGCTCATTAGAGACAAGCTCATAGAACCGCGCCCGCGCCGCCTTTTCCGCCTCGCTGTTCGCCTCCTCCTCAGCACGCCAAGTCTCCTTGACCCGGTGGGCGTACTCGATCTCTCGTGCATCGCGCTCAGCGGCCAGCGTCGCAGCCTTCTCAGCCTCGGCCGCCTCAAGGGCCGCTAGCTCCTGCGCCGCCTTTTCAGCGGCAGCACGGGCCTTCTCTAGCTTCGCGTCAGTCATCAGGCGTTGCCTCCGAGGTTCTTGTAAGCGGCTGCAATTCGATCCCCACCCGTCGAGTCGGCAGGGCCGGAAACGTCACGGCCGGAAGCGGCAGCAGCCTTCTTGCCGTCCTGGTAGTAACCCAGCGCCATACGCGACTCAGGGCTAAGAGATCCGCCACTAGACGCAAGTGCGGCGGCATTCTCCATTGCAGTGCTGTAGTTCCAGGACTCGGCACGAGCGCGCAGAACACTTGCAATAGCCGCGTCGGTCATCCCGGAATCAATGTGATCGCGAGTAGTCATGAATCCTCCTTGATCGCTAGACCAGCAAAGTACTTTCGCCGGTCACTTCGAAAGTGTCGGTATCCAGCGCTACGCACGAGCCGCGTAAACGAACCCAGCGGGACCGGGCCCACACCGTTTCGCGCGGCCCACCTATTCACAGCGCCGAACAGTTCGTTTTGGTCAACGACTGCGGGGGCGTCAGCCGTGACCGCGCGCAGGGCAGCGAACACGACAGCCCGGTACGCGGCATCATCGTGCATTGCGGAAACCTCCAGGTACGAAAAAAAGCCCTCTTGCGCGGTCTCGGCATAGACCAGGCAAGAGGGCTTTACCGGCGAGGACTACGCCGCTTTGCGCGCACGTAGAACTACCCGCCGAAGAATTGGGGAAGGGTTGCGGATGCCGCCGCAGAAAGAGCACCTAGGAACGTTCCTAGGTGGTGGCGACCAGTCAGGGGGCATGTGGCGCACCAGCCTGACCAGTCATCACCCGTGGAAACAGTTTCCGGCTGTCCGCAATCCAGAGAGTGAGTTAGCTAAGTCCTAGAGCCTGGATTGCCGGATTATCCGATGACAGTGCGCGCATTGATATCCGACCGTTACGAGCCGGCTCGGGCCCTCAGCGCCTTCCTAAGCGCCTCGCGGGAATGCTCGGGCGGGGAAGTGCAGCAGGCCGAGGAAAGCCGCTCAGAGGGTCGCACGGAGGCTTTCCACTAGGCCGCATGCTTCCGCTGTCGGTAAGCCTTTTGCTTGTGAGCATTCGAGCAGTAGCGGCGGGCGCGCGTAGCGCCATCCCATCCCGCGCTGTTCTCGCATCCGTCCAGTTCGCAGACAGCCTCCCAGCGGGACTCTTCCGCCTCAGCCTTGGCTTGCTCGGCGCACTCCTCGGAACAGAAACGCTGACGGGTGTTCTTCGGCTCGTACGCGTCTCCACAGCGCTCACAGTCGCGACCCAATAGTTTCGCCGCGTACTCAGCGGCCGTCAGCTTGCGTGCGCGCTTACGGGCCTGCCTACAGGCATTCGAGCAGACGACCCGCTGTCGGCCGGTTAGGACGGTGTCGCATACCTCGCACCGAGGATCACCGATAATCAAGGTCAGGTCAGTCCTTCCAGGGGGTGTTACGTTGCGGCATGTAGTTGTACCTAGTTGCGGTATTGCTAGTAGGACTCCTATAGATATATCTAGAATGTAGTTCACTTCTACACAAACTACATTTCTAGAGTTTCTGTACTAGCTCCCCGCTCCTCGCTGTTCGCTCTTGGCTCGGTAAGCCCGCTTTTTGCAAGCCTCCCCGCAGTACATGCGCGGACGTCCCGTGCTTGACTGTGCAAGCGTCTCGCCGCAAGTCACGCATACGCCGCCCGGAGTGGACGCATATTCGGCACGGAGGGCATTTTCTATCCGTTCCCGCAGAGCCTCTCCGTCTTTGAATCCTTGGGACCCTGCCGCCCATAGCAGAGTCTCAGCCTCGGCCAGGAGGGAAAGAAGTTCTTTCTTGGTCATGGGGCTTAGTTCCTTTCGGGATGGGGTGTGCAGCCCTAAAGTCCGTTAGGGGACAAAGGGAGGTTTCTAAACGAGATTTAGGGACACGGAGGGGGTCACTAAAGAGAGTTGAGGGACAGGGCGTGTACCCGAAAGTCCCTAAACTCCGGAAAGGAAAACCCCGCCATCTCTGACGGGGGTATCTGCTAGGCCGCTTCCGCGATAAGCAGCGCGAGCCGGGCCGCCTGCCGATCCGGGGAGTTCCCCAAGTTGGCACGGAAAGCGCGAACGAGTCGGCCGCGCTTTGTATCCCTCTCGCTGGCCCACGCGTCCATACGCGCGCTCAGCGTCTCCAGGTCAAGCGTGTTCGTGATGGGCACCGCGCAACCTCCCTGTCGTCTCTCCTGCTGCGGGTTCGGGGTCCAGAGAGCGTGTGGGTTAAGTGGCACTTTCTGACGCACCATCAGATAACTTGGCGAAAGCTCTGTGCGGCCGTCTGCGGGCCGTCTGCGGCTCTCTCGGCGTGCCGGAGGCAACGGGAATGGCTCAGACGGCCGTCTGTGGCTTCCTTCGGGGCTGTTGTCGGCAAGCGCGGCGAACCCCTCGGCGCTGGCCGGTCGTTGAGAGCCCATGTACGGCTGTCTGCGGGCGCGAGAAAGCCCCGGCGGGGAAATCCCTCACCGGGGCTCTCGGAGTGCCTTACGGGCCGTCTAGAGGTTCTGCTCTCGCGTCCTCTCGACGTGCTTCACGCCCGCTTCAAAGGCTGCTCCCCATGCCGGGTCGCTCGCCTCCCGCCAGTGGAACTCCAGCCGGTCATACGCGGGCACTCGGTACCCCCGACCCTGAGACGCCTTGAGGACGATTCCCTTGTTTGTCAGCGCGGCCCGCAGCAATGCCCACTGTCCGGCGATACCGGCCCCGTTCCACAGCGCGGCCAGTGCTTCCGGGTCCATCAGCGGGGTGAGGTCGGCTTCCCGTGTCAGTTCGGTCAACTCAGCCTTTAGCGCGGTGATCTGCTCGGCCACCTGCACGCGCATGCTGTCGAACATGTCCTCGGTCATGCGGCCGAGAACAAAGAACTCCTTGTTGAGCTTTATCTCTCGGCCTACCGCTGATTCAAGGGCGGCCGTTACCTGCATCTTGCGCGCCTCCTTTTCCGGGTCCTTGTAAGCCAGCCACTCACGGGCGATTTCTTGCAGTGTGGCCGACTCGGGGGACAGGCTCAGAATGTGCCCGAACCACGCTTGCGTAACGGCGTCGTCGGCGCGCTCCCGTCCGATGGAAACTCCCTCGCAGACGTGCGCCCCCTCGTTGGTCCGGGCGTAGCACCGGTAAGCGGGCCCGCTGCTGACTTCCTTCACGCCACAGCGACCACAGTGCATGATCCCCGAAAGAAGGTTGGAGATCTCACGCTTACCACGCGCTCGGTTTCCTACGGGGCCGTGCTTCTGCGCGCGACTCGCGAGAATTTCGTTGATCTTGATGTGTTCCGCGAACGTGATGACGCCCTCGCCGCAGGAAACGGGGTTCCCTTTCTTGTCGAACAGCGGAGTACCGCCCCGGTGATATTTCCCCGTCCAGCGTCCGTTCTTGTCGAGCATTCTTTCCCGCTGTGCGACGAGACCGGCCCAAGTCACAGCGTGTACCAGGGCGATGATTCCCGTTGCCTGCCAGTTCCGGCCGTGACGCGTCTTCAAGCCTTCCTCGTTGAGCGTGGCAGCGATCCATGCGGGGGTCTTTCGATCCAACAGGTACTCGGCGATTCGCCGGGCCGTCGGGTACTCCTCGGGGTTGGGCTCTAGGCGTCCCTCACCCTTCACAGCGCGCAAGCCGTAGGGCGTTACGCCGCCGGTCCATTTGCCGTCCGCCTTATGCGCGTCCATGCCCAGCTTGACGAAATCGCCAAGGTCTTTCACTTGGTCGCGCGCCTGTTCGCTCAGGAAGGCAAGCACTGTGCGGGAAGTGCGAGAGTCCAACCCCTCGGACACTACGAATATGTACGCGCCCTGTTCCTCGAACGTGTCGAGCAAGAGGCCGACTTGTCCCATGCCTCGGCGGGAGAGTCGAGAGGTCTTGTAGACGTAGAGCGCTTTCGAGAGTCCAGCTTCCGTGACGGCCGCTGTTGCTTTCTCGAATTCCTCGCGTCGGATGTAGCTCTTGCTTGCGCTTTTTTGCTCGAACCAGACGTGGCGCACTTTCTTGTTTTCCTTGACGCCCTGCGCGCACATGCGGCGGACCTGTTCGCGAAGCGCGCTTAGGGAGTCCTTTTTCTTGGAACGGCGGACGTACATTTCCGCGAGTTCAGCGGGGGCACCTACGGCCGGGGTCCAGAGCCCAAGTTCTTTGAGTTCGTCGTCCTCGAACCCGAGGGCCCGCAGTGCGGGGTAGTCGTCGCGGTGCATCTGTCTCGGTCCTGTCTCCAGAGTCGGACCGCCCCGGCACTGCGGTGCTCTCCCGGCTCGGCGGAATCCTTCGAGGTTTCCGAGCGTGCCGGTTAAGAACCGCAGGTCAGAGCAGTTATGGCTCTGTTGGTCCAAGCCTGCCCGTGGTGCTACGTGGGCAAGGCCCGCTTCGAGAAGGCGCTCGCCGCCTTCCCGCACCGCGACGAGGTCGAGGTCGTGCACCGCTCCTTCGAGCTGGACCCCGGCCGCGCCAAGGACGACGTCCAGCCGGTGCTGGCGATGCTCACCAAGAAGTACGGCATGAGTGCGGCGCAGGCCCAGGCCGGCGAGGACAACCTGGGTGCCCAGGCCGCCGCCGAGGGTCTCGACTACCAGACCCGCGGCCGGGACCACGGCAACACCTTCGACATGCACCGGCTGCTGCACTTCGCCAAGGAGCAGGGCCGGCAGGACGAGCTGATCCAGCTCCTGTACCGGGCGAACTTCGCCGAGGAGCGGTCGCTGTTCACCGAGGGCGCCGAGCGGCTCGTCGAGCTGGCCGTGGCGGCCGGGCTGGACGCTGAAGCCGTGCGCGGCGTGCTCGCCGACCCGGCCCGCTACGCCGACGACGTCCGCGCCGACGAGCGCGAGGCCGCCGGGCTCGGCGCGAACGGGGTGCCCTTCTTCGTCCTCGACCGGAAGTACGGGGTCTCCGGCGCCCAGCCCGCCGAGGTCTTCACCCAGGCGCTCGGCCAGGCCTGGGGCGCGCGTTCCCCGCTCCAGCTCATCGACGAAGGTGGCGCCGCCTGCGGGCCGGACGGGTGCGCGGTGCCGCAGCACTGAGAAACCCCAGGTCAGAGCGGTCGTATAAGCAGTGCTTAGCGGTTCTGCGTAAAAATCCGCAATGGACGGGGGGTTCCGTGGGCCGCAGAGTGGAGCCATGGAGACCACGGAGACGTTCGAGAGCCTCGTCCGCGCCGAGTTCGCCCCGAAGAGCACCTACCTCAACACCGCCAGCAACGGCCTGCTGCCCGCCCGCACCGTAGCCGCCCTGCACGAGGCGGCCCTGCTGCGGGCCGAAGGCCGGCCGCTGACCTCGCTGTACGAGGACGTGGAGGCCACCCGGGCCGCGTACGCCCGGCTGGCCGGCGTCCCCGCGACCCGGGTCGCGGTGGGCGCCTCGGTCGCCGCGCACTCCGGTGTGATCGCCGCCTCGCTGCCCGCGGGCGCCGAAGTCCTCACCGCGGAGGACGACTTCACCTCCGTGCTGAACCCGTTCCACGTCCGCGGCGACCTCAAGGTCCGCGCCGTGCCGCTGGAGCGGATCGCCGAGTCGGTCCGCCCCGGCACCGCGCTGGTCGCGGTCAGCGCCGCCCAGTCCGCCGACGGCCGCCTCGCCGACCTGCCCGCTCTGCGGGAGGCCGCCCGCGAGCACGGGGCGCGTACCTACGTCGACTTCTCCCAGTCCGCCGGCTGGCTCCCGATGGACGCCGACGGCTACGACTTCTCGGCCGCGGTCTCCTTCAAGTGGCTGCTCGGCCCGCACGGCACGGCCTTCCTCGTGGTCCCCGAGGACTTCGGCGGGCTGACCCCGCTGCTGGCCGGCTGGGTCGCGGGCGAACAGCCATGGGACAGCTGCTACGGCCCGGTCACCGAACTCGCCCACTCCGCCCGCCGTTTCGACCTCACCCACGCCCTGTTCACCTTCGCGGGCCTGCGCCGCTCCCTCGACCTGATCGAGGAACTCGGGGTGGCCGCCGTCCACGCCCACGACGTGGCCCTCGCCGACCGGTTCCGGGCCGGACTCGCCGCCCTCGGCCACGCGCCCCTGCCCGCCCCGGGCTCGGCGATCGTCTCGGTGCCGGGACTCGGGGGCCGCCAGCCCGAACTGAGCCGCGCCGGCATCGAGGTCTCCAACCGGGCGGGCAACCTGCGGGCCGCGTTCCACCTGTACAACACCGCCGAGGACGTGGACCGGCTCCTGGACGTGCTCGGCGGCTGACGACACGACCGGGCCGGGACCCCGTCCCACGGGAGGTCCCGGCCCGGCCGGCTCAGGAGGAGATCACCGCACGGGCGTGAAGTCCCGCGCCCCGATGCGGTGTCCGACGGCCGCTGCGCGGCGGGCCGGTCGGTTGGGTGACCGTGTTCACCGGACGGGCGTGAAGTCCCGCGCCCCGATGAACTCCGGACGTCGTACCGGAGCCGAGAACGGTTCCACCGCCGTGTTCTCCACGCTGTTGAACACGATGAAGACGTTGCTGCGCGGGAACGGCGTGATGTTGTCGCCGGAGCCGTGCATGCAGTTGCAGTCGAACCAGGTCGCCGAACCGGCCCGGCCCGTGAACAGCTTGATGCCGTACTCGCCGGCCATCGCGGTCAGCGCCTCGTCCGAGGGCGTGCCCGCGTCCTGCATCTGCAGCGACTTCTTGTAGTTGTCCTCGGGCGTGGCGCCGGCACAGCCCAGGAACGTCCGGTGCGAGCCCGGCATGATCATGAGCCCGCCGTTGGTGTCGTGGTTCTCGGTCAGCGCGATCGAGACCGACACGGTCCGCATGTTCGGCAGTCCGTCCTCGGCGTGCCAGGTCTCGAAGTCCGAGTGCCAGTAGAAGCCACTGGCCCCGAACCCGGGCTTGACGTTGATCCGCGACTGGTGGACGTAGACGTCCGAGCCGAGGATCTGCCGGGCCCGGCCGACCACCCGCTGGTCGCGCACCAGGTTCGCGAACACCTCGCTGATCCGGTGCACCTCGAAGACCGAGCGGATCTCCTTGGACTTCGGCTCGACGATCGAGCGCTCGTCGGCCCGGATCGCCGGGTCGGCGACCAGCCGCTCCAGTTCCTCCCGGTACACGGCGACCTCGTCGTCCGCGAGGAGCTGGTCGATGGCGAGGAAGCCGTCCCGCTCGAAGGCCTCCAGCCGGTCCGTGGCGATCGGCCCGGCCGCACCGGGCGCCGACCAGACGACCGGGTCCTTGCGGGGTACGGAGACCTCGACCGGGCCACGGCTCGGGTACAGGTCGGTGATCGTGATCATGGGTCAGCCCTCCTCCGTCAGCAGGGGATAGACGCCGTTCTCGTCGTGGTCCTCCCGGCCGGTGACCGGCGGGTTGAACACGCAGATGCACCGGAAGTCCTCCTTTACGCGCAGCGTGTGCCGCTCGTGCCCGTCGAGGAGGTACATGGTGCCGGGCGTGATCGTGTACGACGTCCCGGTCTCACGGTCGGTCAGCTCGGCCTCGCCCTCGACGCAGACCACGGCCTCGATGTGGTTGGCGTACCACATCGACGTCTCCGTGCCCGCGTACAGGATCGTCTCGTGTACCGAGAAGCCGACCCGCTCCTTGGCGAGGACGATGCGTTTGCTCTCCCAGGTCCCGGACGCGGCCTTGACATGCCGGTCGGTGCCTTCGATCTCCTTGAACGAACGGACGATCACGGTGGTGTACAGCCTCCTTGCTAGATCCTGGTCAGACGGTTTCCCGGACGGCCCGGGCGAGGATGCTCAGCCCCTCGTCCAGCTCGTCCGGGGTCGTGGTCAGGGCGGGCAGCAGCTTGACAACCTCGCTCTCCGGCCCCGACGTCTCGATGAGCAGCCCCAGTTCGAAGGCGCGCCCGGCGATCCGCCCGGCCCGCGCCTTCTCGTGGAACTCCATGCCCCACACCAGACCCCGGCCCCGGTACTCCCGCACGTCGGCGAGGTTCTCCTCGACGATCGCGATGAGCGCCTGCTCGACCTGCTCGCCCTTGGCCCGGGTCTGCTTCTCCATCGCCGGGCCGTCGGTCCAGTAGGACTCCAGGGCGGCGGTCGCGGTGACGAAGGCGGGGTTGTTGCCGCGGAAGGTGCCGTTGTGCTCGCCCGGCTCCCACACGTCGAGCTCGGGCCGGAACAGGCACAGCGACATGGGCAGCCCGTAGCCGCTGATGGACTTCGACACCGTGACGATGTCGGGGACGATCCCGGCCTCCTCGAAGGAGAAGAAGGCGCCGGTCCGCCCGCAGCCCATCTGGATGTCGTCGACGATCAGCAGCATGTCCTGCCGCTCGCACAACTCCTTGAGAGCGCGCAGCCATTCGGGGCGGGCGACGTTGATGCCGCCCTCGCCCTGCACGGTCTCCACGATCACCGCGGCGGGCTTGTTGAGGCCCGACCCCTGGTCCTCGAGCAGCCGCTCGAACCAGAGGAAGTCCGGGACGGTCCCCTCGAAGTAGTTGTCGAACGGCATCGGCGTCCCGTGCACCAGCGGGATCCCGGCCCCGGCCCGCTTGAACGCGTTGCCGGTGACGGCCAGCGACCCGAGGGACATCCCGTGGAAGGCGTTGGTGAACGACACGATCGCCTCGCGCCCCTTCACCTTCCGCGCCAGCTTCAGCGCGGACTCCACGGCGTTGGTGCCCGTCGGCCCCGGGAACATCACCTTGTACGGCAGGTCGCGCGGCCGCAGCACCAGGTCCTGGAAGGTCTGGAGGAACGACCGCTTGGCGGTGGTCGACATGTCGAGGCCGTGGGTGACCCCGTCGCGTTCCAGATAGTCGAGCAGCGCCCGTTTCAGCACGGGGTTGTTGTGGCCGTAGTTGAGTGATCCGGCGCCGGCGAAGAAGTCCAGGTACTCGTGGCCGTCCTCGTCGTACATCCGGCTGCCCCGGGCCCGGTCGAACACGGTCGGCCAGGCACGGCAGTAGCTGCGGACCTCGGACTCCAGGGTCTCGAAGACACTCAGGTCGGGCTGGGTGATGGTCACAGGAGGCTCCTCAGTGCGATGTGGGGGTCAAGGGGCCGATGCGGTACAGGACTTCGGGATCGTGCGGACCGTCGGGGAACTCGCCGGCCTCGAACAGCACGGTGCGCTCGACGGTGGCGCCGTGCCGGGCGGCGTACGAGGTGAACAGCCGCTCGGAGGCGGTGTTCCCGGGCGTGATGGTGGTCTCGACGGCGGTGAGCGGCCGTTCGGCGGCCACCTGCGCCGTCAGTCCGTCCAGCAGCTGCGCCGCTACACCGCGCCCGCGCTGCACGGCGTCCACGGCGACCTGCCAGACGAGCAGCGTGTCCGGGCGGTCCGGCCGGGTGTATCCGGTCACGAATCCGACGGGCTCGCCGTCCGCGCCGCGCGCCACCGCCGACGTGCCGGCGAAATCCCGGCACCACAGCAGATAGCTGTACGAGGAGTTCAGATCGAGGCTTCCGGAATCCTTTGCGATACGCCACAGGGCGGCGCCGTCGGTCACCATCGGGCGCTCGACGATCAGGTCTGCTTGTGGAGCGGTCATGCGGACTGAATTTAGCGAGGCAAATGCAAAAATGCACGGCAGGTGCTGTTGCCAGCCCCATCCGCCGTGCCCGTATGTACCGATATTTCCCACCACAAACCGGGCAAATGACCCGCTTATGTGGGGTGCGTCACAGGGTTGAAACCTGGATGAAATTCCCCCGGTTTAGCTCCGCAAAAAGCGGGCAGAAGATCTCGGGTAAGCCATCCGTCAAAATGGAATTCGGAATTGCTTTGAATTCAGGTGTCCTTAACGCTTTGGATACGCCGTCGACGGCGGTGCCGAGTCCCTCGGCGGGGGTGGCGCCGGCGGTGGCGCCACCCGTCCGTTTCCGGCCCCTATCGCCAGACGGACTCCACCGCCCGCCGGGCCCCCTCCAGGTCCACCGTCCGACCCTGCTTCGCCAGCCCCGCGCCGAGCGCCGCCAGGCTCGACCGGACCGCGCCCACCGTCGCGTCCACCCCGTAGTGGTTCACCCGGATCATCTCCGCGGCCAGCGCGCCCCCGCCCGCGGCCAGCGGCAGCGTGCCGTCGCCCGCCAGCGCCTCGGCGACCAGCTCCGAGGCCACCACGCCCGGGGGCACCCGCAGCGTCGTGGCGACCGGCGCCGCGTCCGACTCCTCGTACACATACGGCTCCAGGCCACCGCCCAGGGCCACCGCCCCGGCCCGGGTGGCCAGCGCGGCCGTACGGTGACGGCGCATCACCGTCTCCAGTCCGTCCGCCTCGATCCGCTCCAGGCACGCCTCCAGCGCCAGCATCTCCAGCTGCGCCGGCGCGTGCAGCAGCACCTTGCGGCCACCGTCGACCCAGCGCTCCTTCCAGTCCAGCAGCGACAGATACGACCGGCGCGGGGCCTGCGGGTTCGCCGCCATCCGGGCCCACGCCCGCGCGCTCACCGACACCGCCGAGACGCCGGCCGGACCGCCCATCGCCTTCTGTGCCCCGATCACGCACAGGTCCACGCCCCAGACGTCCGGCAGCACCGGCTCGGCCCCGACCGAGGCGACCGCGTCCAGATAGAAGAGGGCGCCCTGCTCGCGTACCACCGCGCCGATCTCCGCGACCGGGTTGGTGTTGCCGGTCGCCGCCTCCGCGTGCACCAGGGACACGAAGTCGATCTCCGGGTGCTCGGCGAAGGCCTCCCGGATCTGTGCGGCCGTCACCGCCGTGTGGAACGGCACCGTGAGGTCGATCACCGTCGCGCCGCAGTCCCGGAGCCAGTTCCCGAAGGTCTGCCCGTAGGGGCCGGTGATCACGTTCAGCGCGGTCGTTCCCGGCCCGGCCGCCGCCCTGATCGCGCCCTCCAGCGGCAGCAGCGCCTCGCCCTGCGTGATCACGACGTCCTGCCGGGTGCCGAGGAGCCGGGCCACGCGGTCCTCGATGGCGGCGAAGTGCGCGGCGCTCAGCGGGGGCAGGTCGAGGAAGGGGTGGGTCACGGCGGTGCTCTCTTCGCTCACGGAGGGGCAGATCAGCACGAGCGTAACCGGCACCCGTCTTACCTCTGGGACCGGTGGTGACCGGCGACTTCTTAGGCCGGACGGCCTCACGACCATCGGATTGGTTTGAGATACCCAAACATCTCCTTATAATCGGAACCCGCAGAAACGGAATCCAAAGCTCCCTCACAGCATCGCGGGGAGCCCCGCAGACCTACGGGAGGTCTCGTGACCACGCTCCTCGGGCACCGCCGGGCCCGCGCCCTGGCCGCCGTCACCGCCGCGGCCGGGCTGGCCCTCGTGGCCGGCTGCACGTCGAGCGGCAACGGCTCCAGCGCCTCCAGAACGGCCGCGGGCGGGGTCGAACTCGTCAAGGCCGGCCAGCTCACCACCTGCACCCATCTGCCGTACCCGCCGTTCCAGTCGGAGATCGACGGCAAGGTGCAGGGCTTCGACGTGTCGATGATCGACCTGGTCGCCAAGGACCTCGGCGTGAAGCAGCAGATCCTCGACACGCCCTTCGAGAACTTCAAGACCGGCGCCTTCCTCAACTCCGGCGAGTGCGACCTGGCCGCGGCCGGCATGACCATCACCGCCGAGCGCAAGAAGAACGTCGACTTCTCCGACCCGTACTTCGACGCCACCCAGGCCCTGCTCGTCGACAAGAACAGCGGCATCACCTCGCTCGCCGACGCGAAGGCCAAGAAGGTCCAGCTGGGCGCCCAGGCGCAGACCACCGGCGAGGACTACGTCAGGAAGCAGGGCTTCGACCCGGTCTCCTTCGAGTCCTCCGACGCCGTCCTCAACGGCCTGCGCACCGGCCAGGTCAAGGCCGTCGTCATCGACTACCCGGTGGTCCAGGGCTGGCTGAAGGACAAGGCCAACGCCGCCGCCTTCCAGGTCGCCGGGCAGATCAACACCGGTGAGCAGTACGGCTTCACGGTCAAGAAGGGCAACACCAAGCTGCTCGCCGCCGTCAACAAGGCGATCGCCGACGCGAAGGCCGACGGCACGTACAAGAAGCTGTACGAGAAGTGGATCGGCCCGTACGACGCGTCGGCCGCCTCTCCGGCCGCCTCATGACCACCACGGACACGGAACTCCAGCCTCGCAGGAAGGGCCTGACCCGGCGGCAGAAGCGCCGGCTGTCGCGCGGTGTGCAGTACGTCGTCTTCGTCGCCGCCGTGGCCGCCTTCGCGGCCGGCGCCGACTGGGGACGGCTGCAGAACCAGTTCGCCCAGTGGGACATCGCCCGGCAGATGTTCCCGGACGTCATCACGCTGGCGCTGAAGAACACCGTGCTGTACACGGTGTCCGGCTTCGTCGTCGGCCTCGCGCTCGGCATGCTGATCGCGCTGATGCGGCTGTCCTCCGTCGGCCCCTACCGCTGGCTGGCCGGCATCTACATCGAGATCTTCCGCGGCCTGCCCGCCCTGCTGATCTTCATCTTCATCGGGGTCGCGGTCCCGCTCGCCTTCCCCGGCACGGAGATCATCGGCGGCACCTACGGCAAGGTGGCCCTGGCCCTCGGCCTGGTCGCCGCCGCGTACATGGCCGAGACGATCCGCGCGGGCATCCAGGCGGTCCCCAAGGGCCAGCTGGAGGCGGCCCGTTCGCTGGGCTTCTCGCCGGCGCGGGCGATGATCTCGATCGTCCTCCCGCAGGCGTTCCGCATCATCCTCCCGCCCCTGACCAACGAGTTGGTGCTCCTCTTCAAGGACTCCTCCCTGGTCCTGTTCCTCGGCGTCACCCTGGAGGAGCGCGAACTGTCCAAGTACGGCCGCGACCTGGCCAGTACGACCGCAAACTCCACGCCGATCCTCGTCGCCGGCCTGTGCTACCTGCTGGTCACGATCCCGCTCGGCTTCGTGGTACGCCGTATGGAGGCGAAGGCCCAGGAGGCCGTCAGATGAGCCGACCCGAGACCGAGGTCAAGGACCTGCACAAGTCCTTCGGCGACAACGAGGTGCTGCGCGGCATCGACCTGGAGATCGGCCAGGGCGAGGTCGTGTGCGTCATCGGCCCGTCGGGCTCCGGCAAGTCGACCCTGCTGCGCTGCGTCAACCTCCTTGAAGAGCCCACCAAGGGCC
The DNA here is from genome assembly GCF_043201895.1 of Streptomyces sp. NPDC048254. Taxonomy (NCBI): domain Bacteria; kingdom Bacillati; phylum Actinomycetota; class Actinomycetes; order Kitasatosporales; family Streptomycetaceae; genus Streptomyces; species Streptomyces sp. NPDC048254. The sequence goes on along the minus strand of NZ_JBICZJ010000026.1, from coordinate 91,594 downwards.
GGGTGTTCGTCGGCGGCACGGAGCTGACGGACCCCGATGTCGACATCGACGCCGTACGCCGCCGTATCGGCATGGTCTTCCAGCAGTTCAACCTCTTCCCGCACCTCACGGTGACCGAGAACCTCACGCTGCCGCAGCGCCGGGTGCTCCGGCGGGACAAGGCGCGGGCCGCGCGGGTGGCCGCCGAGAACCTGGCCCGGGTCGGCCTCTCGGAGAAGGCGAACGCCTACCCCGCCTCCCTCTCCGGCGGCCAGCAGCAGCGCGTGGCGATCGCCCGCTCGCTGTCGATGGGCCCCGAGGTGATGCTCTTCGACGAGCCGACCTCGGCCCTCGACCCGGAGCTGGTCGGGGACGTGCTGGCGGTGATGCGGATGCTGGCCCGGGAGGGCATGACCATGATGGTGGTCACCCACGAGATGACCTTCGCACGGGAGGTCGCCGACCGGGTCGTCTTCATGGACGGCGGGGTGATCGTGGAGGACGGCACCCCGGCCCAGGTCATCGGCAACCCGCAGCATGAGCGCACTCGCCATTTCCTCTCGCGCCTGCTGGATCCGGCGATGGCGGACGTGGAAGAGGGCCAGGACAGCGCCCCGTAAGGGGCGCGGGGCTGTATGCGGTATGCGGCTACCGCCGCGTGGGCGCGACCAGCCACGTGGAAGCCCGCACCCGACGAACTATCGTGCGTCCCATGAGCGATCAAGCGGTGCTGCACGTAAAGGGACGGATCCTTGTCGGCCCCGACGACGTCCGCGACGAACTCTGGGTCCTCGGCGGACGCATCTCCTACGACCGCCCCTTCGGCACCCAGGACATCCGGACCGTCGAAGGCTGGGCCCTCCCCGGCTTGGTGGACGCTCACTGTCATGTCGGCCTTGGCCCACAGGGGCCGGTCGACCCGGCGACAGCCGAGTCGCAGGCCCTCACCGACCGCGAGGCCGGCACGCTGCTGATCCGGGACGCCGGGTCGCCCTCCGACACCCGCTGGGTCGACGACCGCGAGGACCTCCCGAAGATCATCCGAGCCGGCCGGCACATCGCCCGCACCCGCCGCTACACAAGGAACTTCGCCCACGAGATCGAGCCGGACGACCTGGTCGCGTACGTCGCCCAGGAGGCCCGGCGCGGCGACGGCTGGGTCAAGCTGGTCGGCGACTGGATCGACCGCGACCTCGGCGACCTCGCCCCCAGCTGGCCGCGGGACGCGGTGGAGGCGGCGATCACGGAGGCGCACCGGCTCGGCGCCCGGGTCACCGCCCACTGCTTCGCCGAGAACTCGCTCCAGGACCTGGTCGAGGCCGGCATCGACTGCATCGAGCACGCGACGGGCCTGACGGACGAGCTGATCCCCCTCTTCGCCGCGCGTGGCGTCGCCATCGTCCCGACCCTCGTCAACATCGCCACCTTCCCGCATCTCGCGGCCGGCGGTGATGCCAAGTTCCCGCGCTGGGCGGACCACATGCGCCGGCTGCACGAGCGCCGCTACGACACCGTCCGCGCCGCCTACGACGCCGGCATCCCGGTGTACGTCGGCACCGACGCCGGCGGCAGCCTCGCCCACGGCCTGGTCGCGGGCGAGGTCGCCGAGCTGGTCACCGCCGGGATCCCGCCCGTCGACGCGCTCGCGGCGACCAGCTGGGCGGCCCGCGCCTGGCTCGGCAGGCCCGGTCTGGAGGAGGGCGCACCGGCGGACCTGGTGGTGTACGGGAGCGACCCGCGCGCCGACGTACGCGTCCTCGCGTCCCCCCGCCGGGTGGTGCTGAACGGGCTGGTCGTCGAGTAAAGGAACGCCTGTGCCCGGCGGCTCGAATGCATTCACGGAAAGTCCACTAATGAGTGAAGTAACGGAGGATTGCCGCCTGTTCACCCACAGTGCGTAATTCTTGGCGGGTCCCGAGCAAGTTTCCTCTGGGGGTCCCACCACCTTGAACAGCGACACGTTCCGCATGCCCGCACGCCGTCTCGCGACCGTCGCGACGGCCACCGCCCTGGCCGCCGGTCCCGCGGCCCTGGCCGGCGCGGGCACCGCACACGCGACCACCGACCAGGGCCGGGCGAGCGCCGTCGTCCTCCGCACCGGCCTGGACGTCTCCCTCCTCGACAAGACCGTGAACGTCCCGCTCGCGGTCTCCCTGAACGAGGTCCAGGCACCGCGGAGCGCCGACCGCACCGCGCTGACCGCCACGCTCGACGGAGTGGACGGCGGCAAGCCGTTCAGCGTCCTCGGCGCGGACGTCGCCTCGACGAAGGCGACGGTCTCCGACAGCCTGGCCGAGGGCTCGGTGCACCTCGCCCACGCCCGGCTGCACCTGCCGGGCCTGCCCCTGCTGTCCCTCGTCGAACTCGACACGGTCACCTCCAAGGCCACCTGCGAGACCGGCAGACAGCCGGTGGCCTCCGCGAACGTGCTCGGCGCCGTCACGGTCCTCGGCAAGCGGGTGACGCTGAGCGCGGGCGGCCCCACCGACGTCAAGGTCCCCGGTGTCGGTGAGGTCCGCCTCGACCTCTCCAAGCGCGAGACGACGTCGAACACGGCGGCGGCCAGCGCCCTCGAACTCAAGATCTCCGTGAACCCGCTGAAGCTGAACGTGGCCGACGTGGAAGGAACGTTGACCCTGGCGAAGTCGACCTGCGAGACCCCGCCGGACCCGGCCGCCCCGGTGACCGACATCAAGCCCCAGGGCGCCCCGGCGAAGGAGACCAAGCTGGCGGAGACGGGCGGAACTTCGGTGACGCCGTATGTGGTGGGCGGCGCGCTGGCGTTGGTCGCGGCCGGTGGAGGAGCGGTGGCACTCGCCCGACGCCGGCGATAGCGCCCCGGCAGGGGCGCGGGGCGGTAGTCGATGTGCGGCTACCGCCGCGCGGGCGCGACCAGCCACCACGCACCCGCAGTCGCCCACGGTCGGCAGTTCCCCTTCACGCCCGTATCAACATCAACGCCTGATCCAGCGCCTGCAAGAACCCGTTCACCGTCCCCCGGTCCCGCACAGCGACCCGCACCCACTCCTCGTCCAGCCCCGGAAACGTGTCCCCCCGCCGCACCGCATACCCCAACACCCGCAGCTGCCGCCGCACCGCGGCCGCCCCGGCCATCCGGACGAGCACGAACGGCCCCTCCGCGGGCCCCGCCACCCGCACCCCCTCCGGCGCGAACTCCTCGAGTCCCGCCACCAGATGGGCCCGGTCGGCCGCCCCCCGGTGCGCCGCATGCGCCGCCTCCGCCAGCGCCCGCGGCGCCACACACGCCTCGGCCGCCACCAGCGCCGGCGCCGACACCGGCCACAACGGCTGCGCCCGCGCCAGCTCGGCGATGATCTCCGGCGCGGCCAGCACATAGCCGACCCGCAACCCGGCCAGCCCCCATGTCTTCGTCAGACTGCGCAGCACCACCAGCCCCGGCACATCGGTCCGTCCGGCCAGTGCCTCCCGCTCACCCGGCACCGCGTCCATGAACGCCTCGTCCACCACCAGCGTCCGCCCGGGCCGGGCGAGCCGGGCGATCGCCTCGGCGGGATGCAGCACCGACGTGGGGTTGGTCGGATTGCCGACCACCACCAGGTCGGCGTCCGCCGGAACGGCCGCCGGATCGAGCCGGAACCCGTCCGACTCCCGCAGCAGCACCCGGTCCACGGTGTGCCCCGCGTCCCGCAGCGCCGCCTCCGGCTCGGTGAACTGCGGATGCACCACCATCGGCCGGCGCACCTTCAGCGCACGCGCCAGCAGCACGAACGCCTCCGCCGCGCCAGCCGTCAGCAGCACCCGCTGCACCGGCAGCCCGTGCCGCGCCGCGACGGCAGCCCGCGCCGCCCGCCCGTCGGGGTAGGCCGCGAGACCGCCCAGCGACCCGGCGATGCGCTCCCGCAGCCAGGCCGGGGGAGTGTCGGCCCGCACATTGACCGCGAGGTCGACCAGCGCGGAACCGTCGTCACGGACCTCGGCGTCACCGTGGTGCCGCAGATCGTGCGGGCCTCCGGAGCCGCCGGAACCGTCGTCAGTGCGCATGCGCGTGGCCGCCGTGGTGATGATGGTGGCCGTGGTGGTCGCCGTCGTCGTCGGGATGGAAGTGCGGCTGCTGCGGCAGCCCCACCTTGTCCTCGAAACCGGGCAGCGCGATCCGGTACACACACGAGTCGCAGTTCATCCGCACCTCCCCGGCGGCCGCCTCCCGGTACCGCTCCATCACCAGGTCGAGCAGCTCCGGCTCGGGCCCGATGACGTCCGCCGAGCGCACCTCGGCCTCGGGGTGCGCGGCCGCCCAGCCCTCGGTCTGCTGCCGCACCCGCTCCGGCAGGATCCCGGTGAACAGGAAGTACGGGAGGACGACGATCCGGCGCGCCCCCAGCTTCAGGCACCGGTCGAGTCCGCTCGGCACGTCCGGCGCGGCCAGCGACACGAACGCCGTCTCCACACCGGCGTACCCGCGCCCCTCCCACAGCAGCCGTGCCGCCTTGTGCACCTCGGCGTTGGCGTCGGGGTCCGTGGAACCCCGGCCCACCAGCAGCACGGTCACGTCCGCCCGGTCCATCGGGGCGCGACCCTCGCCGGCGCCCAGCGCCTCGTCCAGCCGCCGCTCGAGGACGGCCAGCAGCGAGGGGTGCGGGCCCAGCGGACGCCCGTAGGTGTACGAGATCCCCGGGTGCCGTTCCTTCTCCCGCGCCAGCGCGGCCGGGATGTCGCCCTTGGCGTGCCCGGCGGAGACCAGCATCAGCGGCACGGCGGCGAACCGTCGTACCCCCCGCTCGACGAGATCGGTCACCGCCTCGCCCAGCGGGGGCGGGGACAGCTCGATGAAGCCGCCGGCGACGGGCAGTTCGGGGTGGCGGCGCCCCAGCTCCCGTACGAAGTCACGGAACGCCTCGGCTCCGGCTTCGTCCCGGGTGCCATGGCCGGCGATGAGCAGGGCGGGCGGGGTGGTCACAGCGTCTCCTCGGAAGTGGGGTGGTACAGCAGGGCGTTGAGCGCGGCGGCGGCGACCGCCGAGCCGCCCTTCTCGGACACGTTGCTGACGGCGGGCAGCCCGCTCTCCCGCAACGCGGCCTTGGATTCGACGGCGCCGACGAACCCGACGGGCAGACCGATGACGAGCGCGGGGGAGGCGTCCAGCGTCAGCAGCTCCTCCAGGGCGGTCGGCGCGTTGCCGATCACCCAGAGCGCGCCGGGGCCCACCTGCTCGTACGCGAGGCGGATCGCGTGCGCGGAACGGGTGAGCCCGGCAACGGACTTGGCGTCACGCAGCCGGCAGACCGTGTCCCGGCGGGTGATGCCGGCGGCGACCATCTCCACGTCCACGACGACCGGCGCCCCGGCGCGCAGCGCGGCATGCGCCTTCACCAGGTCGTCCTCGTCGGTCACGAGGTCGCTCGCGTACTCCAGGTCGGCGGCGGAGTGGATGACCCGCTCCACGACGGCGCGGGTCAGCGGCGGGAAGTGCGAGGTGTCCAGGCGGGCCCGCAGCCGCCGGAAGGACTCCTCCTCGATGGGGTGGACGACCCGGTTCATTCGGCCCCCTCCGGAGCGCTCTCCTGCCAGCGGTAACCGCGCGGGGTGACCATGCGCCCGGCGATGTTCCGGGTCGCGGTGTTGCCCACGGTCACGACGGTCATCATGTCGACCCACGCCGGGTCCAGCGCGCCCAGGGTGGTCACCCGGCTCGACTCGTCGGGGCGCGAGGCGTTGCGTACGACACCGACCGGCGTCGTCGGCTCCCGGTGCTCGGCGAGGATCGCGAGCGCCTTCGGCAGCTGCCAGTCGCGGCCCCGGGAGCGCGGGTTGTAGAAGGTCACCACGATGTCCGCCGCGGCGGCGGCCCGTACCCGGCGCTCGATGACCTCCCACGGTGTGTGCAGGTCGGACAGACTGATGGAGACATGGTCGTGGCCGAGCGGCGCGCCCAGGATCGCCCCGGCGGCGAGCGCCGCGGTGACGCCCGGGACGCCGATCACGTCGATGTCGTCGGAGGCCTCGGCGAGCGCGGGGGAGGCCATCGCGTACACACCGGCGTCCCCGCTGCCGATCAGCGCGACGGCATGCCCGGCCCGCGCCTCGGCGACCGCTGTCCGGGCCCGCTCCTCCTCGGCGCCGAGCCCCGACTCCAGGACGCGGGTACCGGGCCGCAGCAGGTCGCGGATCTGGTCGACGTACTGGTCGAGCCCGACGAGCACGGAGGCGCGCCGGAGTTCGGCCTTGGCGCGCGGGGTGAGCAGGTCGCGGGCGCCGGGTCCGAGCCCGACGACCGCGAGCCGGCCGCGCGCGGGCCGTCGTACGACGGCACAGGTCGCCATGGCGGGCTGACCGTCCTCCCGCTCCGACTTCCGCTTGGGGACGAGGAGTTCGCCGCCCCGCACCAGCGCGGCGGCCTCGGCGACGGACGGGGTGCCGACGGCGGCCAGGGGCGCGTCGGAGGGATGGGGCACCGCCACCCCGGCCAACTCCTCGGCGGAGTAGGTCACCAGAGGGACGCCGAGCCGAGCGGCCGCCTCGGCGATGCCGGGCTCCTCGGCCTTGGCGTCGACGGTGGCGAGTTCGGCGACGCTGCGAGGGGAGAGTCCCGCGTCCCGCAGGGCCCCCTCGACGAGGGTGAGCACCTCGTCGGCGGGAGCACCCTTGGAGGCGCCGACGCCCACCACGAGGGACGGCGGGCGCAACAGCACCTCGCGCTCGGCGGGTTCGACCGCGCGGTCGGTCAGCCGGACCGTGTACGCGCCCTCCCCGGCCAGCGGCAGCGGGGGCAGCGGCCACGTCGACTCGGTGCGCAGGGCCACCGGTTCACCGTCCAGCAGGGCCCGTGACACGGTCGCCACCGAGCCCTCGACCGGGAAGCCCAGGGTGTCGAGGCCGGCCAGTCCGACGGAGTCCGTCGCGGTGGTCACCACCGGCTGCGCGGCCAGTACCTCGGCCACCTCCCGGGCGAGTTCGTTCGCACCGCCCGCGTGCCCGCCGACCAGGGACACGGCGAACCGTCCGCCCTCGTCGACGCAGACCACACCCGGGTCGGCCGTCTTCTCGCCCAGCAGCGGGGCGATCAGCCGGACCACCGCACCCGTGGCCAGGAAACACACCAGTTGCCCGCACTCCGCGAACGCGGACCGCACGGCGTCCCCGACCGGACCGTCGTACACCCGCGTGCGGTCCGGCCACGCCGCGGCCAGCCGGTCGCGTGCCGCCGCCCCCGCCGCGGTGGCGGAAATGAGGCCGATCACTGAGCAACTCCTTCTTCGGAGGGTTCTTCGGAAAGGGGGATTCGATTCCCCCACAGCAGGAACACGGGGTTGGCCGCCGCCAGCCGGGTCACGTCCCCGGGCAGCGGCGCGAGACGCGAGGACTGCAGCAGCACCCCGTCGCAGGAGAACCCGGCACCGGTCAGCGCCTCGCGCGCCGCCGGTACCCGGTCCAGGGCGGCCAGCGCGACCACCACCGTCCGCCGGGCCCGCAGCGCGCAGGCGCCGACCACGGCGGGCAGCTCACGGCCCCCGCCGCCGACGAACACGGCGTCGGGATCCGGGAGTCCGGGCAGGACCTCCGGCGCCGTACCGTGCACCACGTCCACGTACACGCCGTGCGCCCGCGCGTTGGCGGCGATCCGCTCGGCCCCGTCCGCGGCCTTCTCCACGGCGACGACGGCCGCCCCCAGCCGGGCGCACTCCACCGCCACCGACCCGGAACCCGCGCCGACGTCCCAGACCAGGTCGCCGAGGCGCGGCCCGAGCCGGGCCAGCGCCAGCGCCCGTACCTCGAACTTGGTGATCATCGAGTCCCGGTGCGCGAACTCCCACTCGTCCAGGGCCCATCGGGCAGGCCCGGCCTGCACCCCGGCGACGGTACGCACCGCACCGAGCGCCCGCGACGGGTCCAGACACAGCACCACGCTGACGTCCGCTCCCCAGTCCCGGCCGGCGGCCTCGGCGGGTGTGACCCACTCGACGCGCTCCCGCTCGGGATCACCGAGCGCGCTCGCCACGACGAGCCGCCGGTCCGCCGGCACCGCCGCCCCCAGCTCCGCCGGGCCCGCCCCCGGGCCCGTCAGCACCGCCACCTTCGGATGCGCCCGGCAGACGTGGACCGCCGTACGCGGCTCCCGCCCGTGCGCGCTCACCACCACCGCGTCGTCCCACGGCAGCCCGACCCGTGCGAACGCGGCGGCGACGGACGACACCCCGGCCCGCACCTCCAGCCGCTCCGGCCCGAACCGCTCGGCCAGCGCCCGCACGATCCCGAAGAACCCGGGGTCGCCGGAGGCCAGCACGGCCACGGACCGGTCCTTGCCGGCGTACTCCTCGATGGCGTCGAGCGCGGGCGCCAGCGGCCCGAGGACGATCCGCTCGGCGCCCTCCGGCAGCCGCACGGCGTCCAGGTGCCGCCGCCCGCCGACCACCAGCTCGGCCCCGGCCAGCGCCTCCGGAGCCAGGGGCGCCCCCGTCCCGGTACCGATGACCGTGATCATGTACTGGCCCCCCGCTCGCGCAGCGCCTTCCGCGCCTGAGGGTCGGCCTTGCGGAAGCCGTGGAAGTGGCCGGGGTGGTACAGGTGCGAGCGGGTGCCGTGGGAGTCCAGGGCGGGCCCGACCAGGAACAGGGTGTGCTTCCAGAGCCGGTGCTCCTTGACCGTCTCCTCCAGCGTCTCGATCGTGCACTTCACGACCAGCTCCTCCGGCCAGGTCGCCTGGTAGGCGACGATCACCGGGGTCGACGTCGGATAGCCGCCCTCCAGCAGCTCCCGCACCAGCTGCCCGCTGCGCGCGGCGGAGAGGAAGATCGCCATGGTGGTGCCGTGCCGGGCGAACTCCCGTACCTCCTCGCCCGGCGGCATCGGCGTCTTGCCGCCGCCGAGCCGGGTCAGGACGACGGACTGGGCGACCTCGGGAATGGTCAGCTCGCGCTGGGCGAGCGCGGCGACGGCCGAGAAGGAGGACACACCCGGCACGATCTCGACCTCGACGCCGATCCCGGCACACCGGTCGACCTGCTCCTGGGTACCGCCCCACAGGGCCGGATCGCCGGAGTGGATCCGGGCGACCCGCAGCCCCTCCGCCCCGGCCCGCTCGTAGACGGCGACGACGTCCTCCAACGACATCGTGGCCGAGTCGAGGATCTCCGCGTCCTCGCGCGCGTGCTGGAGGACCTCCGCCTGGACCAGGCTCGCGGCCCAGATCACCACGTCGGCCTCGGCGATCGCGCGCGCGGCCCGGAACGTCAGCAGATCGGCGGCGCCGGGGCCGGCACCGACGAAGGTCACCTTGCCGGTGGAAGCGGCGGCAGCGGCATCGGCCATGGAAATTCGGTCCTCTCTGGACAAACGGTGTTACGGGTGCTGCTGGATGTGCGCTGGGGCGGGTCGATCGGATAGCAAGGGCACATGGCGGTCTTCGTCGCGCTCGGCGCGTTCCTGATGACGCTGGCCGGCGGCTGGACGGCACAGCGCGTGACCGACCGTCGCCATCTGGTCCTGGGCCTGGCCGGCGGCCTGATGCTCGGGGTGGTCGGCCTCGACCTGCTGCCGGAGGCGCTGCGCGCGGCCGGCCGGGAGATCTTCGGCGTACCGGCCGCCCTGCTGCTCTTCGTAACCGGCTTCCTGCTGGCCCATCTGGTGGAACGCACGCTGGCCCTGCGCCAGGCCGCGCACGGCGGCGACGAACACGGTCACCGGGCGCCCGAGGTGGGCCTGACGGCGGCCGGCGCGATGGTCGGGCACAGCGCGATGGACGGCGTGGCGATCGGCGCGGCCTTCCAGGTGGGCGGCGGCATGGGCACGGCGGTCGCGCTGGCCGTGATCGCGCACGACTTCGCGGACGGCTTCAACACGTTCACCATCGCGAGCCTCTACGGCAACGCGCGCCGCCGGGCGATAGGCATGCTGATCGCCGACGCCTGCGCACCCGTCCTGGGCGCCCTGTCGACCGTCTTCCTCACCATCCCGGAGACCGTGCTCGGCGGCTATCTCGGCCTCTTCGGCGGCGTCCTGCTGTATCTGGCCGCCGCCGAGATCCTCCCCGAGGCCCACCACGAGCACCCCGCCCGCTCCACCCTGCTGTGCACGGTGGCCGGTGCCGCCTTCATCTGGCTGGTGGTGGGCATCTCGGGCTGAGGCGCTCACAGCTTCCCGCCTCTGCCACCGTCCCGGCGCGGCGGCGCGATGAGCGTGGAGAGATACGGCAGCGGGGAGCCGTCGAGCTCGGCGGCGGGCCGGATGGACTCCTCGTCGAGGCCCAGCGCCGACCCCCACACGGCGTCCTCGATCCGCCCGGTCTCCCGCAGCGCCTCGGCGACCGCGCCGGCCTGCCGCCCGAACTTGTACGCCACGACCGTCCCCGGCCCGCTCAGCGCGTCCTTCAGCACCTCGGCGCCCGCCGTCACCGGCACCAGCGTCAGCGGCTCGGTCCCCTCGGTGAGCACGGCACCGGAACGGGCGGCGAGGTCCTGCATGGCGGTGATGCCGGGCACGGTCTCCACGACCACGTCCGGCACCAGCCCGGCGATGGTCTGCGCGAGATAGGTGAAGGTCGAGTAGACGTTCGGATCCCCGATGGTCGCGAAGGCGACGGACCCGCGCTCCCGCAGCAACTCGGCGACCTTGGTGCCCGCCGCGTCCCAGGCTGCCTCGCGCCGCCCCCGGTCACTGCGCTCGTTCAGCGCGAACACGACCCGGACGACCTTCTCCGCGCCGACGTAGTGCAGCACGGTGGCCTCGGCACGCCCCTGCTCACCCGTATCCATGACGGGTACGACGACCACGTCGGCGGCACGCAGGGCGTTGACGCCCTTCACGGTCACCAGCTCGGGGTCACCCGGACCCACCCCGACTCCGATCAGCCTGCTGCTGCTCATGACGTCCGGCACCTCTCCACGAACCTTCGGGCCACACCGGGCTCGGACGCCCAGTGCGTGTGCAGATAACTCGCGTGCACACCCTGCTGTACAAAACCCTCGACCCGCGGCCGGGGGGTACGCACACCCCACGCGGGCGCCGCACCGGCCCCCGGCTCGACCGCGGTCCGGTGAAACTCGTGCCCCCGCATCCGCGTCCCGGCGACGGCCAGCACACTGTCGCTCACGGCGACCGCGTCCCGGTAGCCGAGAGTCAGCCGCTCGGTCATCCGCGCCCGGACATCCAGCACACCGCACATCGCCAGCCCGTCCAGCTCCCGGCACAGATAGAGCAGCCCGGCACACTCGGCGGCGACCGGAGCACCGCCGTGAGCGAGGGCGCCGACGGCCTTGCGCAGCGGCTCGTTCGCGGACAGCTCGGCGGCGTACACCTCGGGAAAACCCCCGCCGACGACCAACCCCCGTGTCCCGTCCGGCAGTTGCTCGTCCCGCAACGGATCGAACGGCACCACCTCGGCCCCGGCGGCGGCGAGCAGTTCGGCGTGCTCGGCGTAAGAAAAGGTGAACGCAGCCCCGGAGGCAACGGCGACGACAGGCCGCGCACCCCCATCGTCCAGCCCGTCCGGCGTTTGAGGACGAGGCCGTTCAGGCCGAAGCGGGGGTCCGGGGGCGGCAGCCCCTGGTGATGGGACGGGTAGGGGCGGCGGGGGCGAGGAAACCACGGCCGCACCCGCATCCCACGCCGCACCCGGCACCACCCCGGCCCCCCGGGCCAACCCCAGCAGCCCCTCCAGGTCACATCCGTCGGAGACCTGCGCGGCCATCGCCGCCACCGCGGCCATCGCCGCACCCCGCCGCTCGGCGACCGGTACCAGCCCCAGATGCCGCGACGGCGTATCCACCTGGGCCGCCCGCCGCAGCACCCCGAACACCGGCACCCCGGAGGACTCCAGCGCCTCCCGCAGCAACTCCTCGTGCCGGTCCGACGCCACCTTGTTCAGGATCACGCCCCCGACCCGCACCTCCGGGTCCCAGGACGCGAACCCGTGCACCAGCGCGGCCACCGACCGCGACTGCGACGACGCGTCCACGACCAGTACCACCGGCGCCCGCAGCAGCTTCGCGACATGGGCGGTGGACGCCAGCTCACCTTCCCCGGCGGCCCCGTCGTACAGTCCCATCACCCCCTCGACCACGGCGATGTCACAGCCCCGCGCACCGTGCGCGAACAGCGGGCCGATCAGCTCCGGCCCGCACAGATACGCGTCGAGGTTCCGCCCCGCCCGCCCGGTCGCGAGCGCGTGGTACCCGGGGTCGATGTAGTCCGGTCCGACCTTGTGCGGGGACACGGCGAGCCCCCGCGCGGCGAACGCGGCCATCAACCCCGTGGCGACGGTGGTCTTGCCGCTGCCGGACGACGGCGCGGCGATGACCAGCCGTGGGACGGAAGACATCACCACTCGATGCCCCTCTGCCCCTTCTGCCCCACGTCCATCGGGTGCTTGACCTTGGACATGTCGGTGACGAGGTCGGCGAAGTCCACCAGCTTCTCCGGCGCGTTCCGCCCGGTGATCACGACATGCTGGTTCCCGGGCCGGCTGCGCAGCACCTCGACGACCTCGTCGGTGTCCACCCACCCCCAGTGCATGGGGTACGCGAACTCGTCGAGCACGTACAGCTGGTACGTCTCGGCCGCCAGGTCCCGCTTGACCTGCTCCCAGCCCTCCCGGGCCTTCTCCTCGTTGCTGAAGTTGTCACCCTGGATGTCGCGCTGTACCCAGGACCACCCCTCGCCCATCTTGTGCCAGGCGACGGTCCCGCCCTCCCCGGAGTCGCCGAGCACCCGCAGCGCCCGCTCCTCGCCGACCTTCCACTTCGCCGACTTGACGAACTGGAACACCCCGATCGGCCACCCCTGGTTCCAGGCGCGCAGCGCGAGCCCGAACGCGGCGGTGGACTTGCCCTTGCCGACGCCCGTGTGCACGACGACAAGAGGCCGGTTACGACGCTGACGAGTCGTCAGCCCGTCGTCCGGCACCACACTCGGCTGTCCCTGCGGCACTACGCGGCCCTCCTTGAACGACTCTGCGCGTCCTTGACCAGCCCGGCGATCGAGTCCGCCCGCAACTCGTCGAGCGTCACCGCCGTACCACCCAGCTCACCGGCCAGCTGCCCGGCGAGCCCGAGCCGTACCGGCCCCGACTCGCAGTCCACGACCACCGAGGCGACCCCGTCGGCCGCGAACAGCCGCGCCGCCCGCCCGGCGAGCGCGACCGGCTCGGGCCCACCGGTGGCCCGTCCGTCGGTCACCACGACGACGAGGGCCCGCCGCGCGGGGTCCCGCAACCGCTCCACCCGCAGCACGTCGTGCGCCTTGAGCAGCCCGGCAGCGAGCGGGGTGCGCCCGCCGGTCGGCAGCGCCTCCAGCCGGGCCGCCGCCGCGTCCACGGACGAGGTCGGCGGCAGCGCGACATCGGCCGCCGCACCCCGGAAGGTCACCAGCCCCACCTTGTCCCGCCGCTGATAGGCGTCGAGCAGCAGCGACAGCACGGCCCCCTTCACGGCGCTCATCCGCTGCCGGGCCGCCATCGACCCGGACGCGTCCACCAGGAACAGCACGAGGTTCCCCTCACGCCCCTCCCGGGTCGCCTGCCGCAGGTCGTCCCGCCGGACCACCAGGCCAGGACCGGACCGCCCGCGCGCCCGCTGATACGGGGCGGCGGCCTGCACGGTCGCCGCCAGGTGCAGCTTGGTCAGGGCACCCCGGGGCCGCCGCGCACCCGTCGTACGCCCGTGCTCGGTGCGCGCCCGGGACCGCCGGCCGGCGGCGCCGGTACCGATCCCCGGCACGGTCAGCATCTTGGTGCGGAAGGGCTCGGCGGCCCGCGTCGGCGCCTGCTCGCCCGAGCCGCCGGACGCCTGCGGCTCGCCGTCCTCCCCGGCCTCGGGCCGCGCACCCGTGTCGCCGCCCTGCGGGTCACCGTCGTCGGGCGCCGGCCGGCCGCCGCCCCCGCCGGGACCGTCGGGATCCGGATCGTCGTCGCGTTCGTCCTCGCCGGAGAACTCCTCCAGCGTCTGGTCCAGCTTGTCCTCGTCCAGGCCCGGCGCGTCAAAGGGGTTACGGCGCCTGCGGTGCGGCAGCGCGAGCAGCGCGGCCTGCCGGACGTCCTCCGCCAGCACCTCGGTCCGCCCGGCCCACGCGGCCAGCGCGGTCGCCGTCCGCGCCATCACGATGTCGGCGCGCATACCGTCGACCTCGAAGGCCGCACAGGTCGCCGCTATCTGCCGCAGCGCCCCGTCGCCCAGCCGCACCGACGGCAGCAACGCCCGCGCCGCCACGATCCGTTGCCGTACGGCGGCCTCCTCACCGGCCCAGCGCGTCGCGAAACCGGCCGGATCGTCGTCGTACGCGAGCCGTCGCCGTACCACCTCGACCCGCTGGTCAGGCTCGCGCGAGGCGGCCACCTCCACGGTCAGGCCGAACCGGTCCAGCAACTGCGGCCGCAGCTCGCCCTCTTCGGGGTTCATGGTGCCGACGAGCAGGAACTTCGCCGCGTGCCGTACCGAGACGCCCTCGCGCTCCACGTACGAGGCGCCCATCGCGGCCGCGTCCAGCAGCAGGTCGACCAGATGGTCGTGGAGGAGGTTGACCTCGTCGACGTAGAGGATGCCCCGGTGGGCGTCGGCCAACAGGCCCGGCTCGAAGGCCTTCACGCCCTCCGCCAGGGCCCGTTCGATGTCGAGGGCGCCGACCAGCCGGTCCTCGGAGGCGCCGACCGGCAGTTCGACCATGCGCGCCGGGCGGGACTCGAAGGCACCGGGCGGATTGTGCGGCCCGTCCGGGCAGGCCGGGTCCGGGGCGGCCGGGTCGCAGGAGAAGCGGCAGCCGGCGACGACGTCCACGGCCGGCAGCAGCACCGAAAGGGCGCGTACCGCCGTGGACTTGGCGGTGCCCTTCTCGCCGCGCACCAGCACTCCGCCGACCGCCGGTGACACGGCGTTCAGCAGCAGCGCCAGCCGCAGGTCGTCCTGACCGACGACGGCCGTAAAGGGGAAGGGGGTGGTCACTGGTCGCCCTCCAAGTCGCCTTCGAGCTCCAGGTAGGTGGCGCGCAGCCGTTCCAGGGTGTCCGCGTCCGGCTCGGCCCACAGGCCCCGGTCGGCGGCCTCCAGGAGCCGTTCGGTGATGCCGCGCAGCGCCCACGGGTTGGACTTCTTCATGAAGTCCCGGTTCTCCGCGTCGAAGACGTACTCCGCGCTGAGTTTCTCGTACATCCAGTCGTCCACGACGCCGGCCGTGGCGTCGTAGCCGAAGAGGTAGTCGACGGTCGCCGCCATCTCGAAGGCGCCCTTGTAGCCGTGCCGGCGCATGGCCGCCATCCAGCGCGGGTTGACCACCCGGGCCCGGAAGACACGGTGGGTCTCCTCGCCGAGGGTGCGGGTCCGCACCTGGTCGGGGGTGGCCGAATCACCCACGTACGCCTCGGGGTTGGTGCCGGTCAGGTGGCGCACCATGGCGACCATGCCGCCGTGGTACTGGAAGTAGTCGTCCGCATCCGCGATGTCATGCTCTCTCGTGTCGACATTCTTCGCTGCCACCGCGATCCGCCTGAACGCGGTCTCCATGTCCCCGCGCGCCGCCCGCCCGTCGAGCCCGCGCCCGTAGGCGTAACCGCCCCAGACGGCGTACACCTCGGCGAGGTCCGCGTCGGAGCGCCAGTTGCGGGCGTCGATCAGCGGCAGCAGGCCCGCGCCGTACGCGCCCGGCTTGGAGCCGAAGATACGGGCGGTGGCGCGCCGCCGGTCACCGTGCTCGGCGGTGTCCTCGTCGGCGTGGGCGCGCACGTAGTTCCGGTCGGCCGGTTCGTCCAGCTCGGCGACCTTGCGTACGGCGTCGTCGATCAGTGCGACCACGTGCGGGAACGCGTCCCGGAAGAAGCCGGAGATCCGGACCGTGACGTCGATGCGCGGCCGGCCCAGTTCGTCCAGCCGGACCACCTCGAAGCCGGTCACGCGCCGCGATGCCTCGTCCCAGACCGGACGGCAGCCCAGCAGCGCCAGGATCTCGGCGATGTCGTCACCCTGGGTGCGCATCGCGGAGGTGCCCCACACCGTCAGCCCGACGGACTTCGGGTACTCGCCGGTGTCCTGGAGGTACCGCCGCACCAGCGAGTCGGCGAGGGACTGGCCGACCTCCCAACTCAGCCGGGAGGGAATGGCCTTGGGGTCGACCGAGTAGAAGTTCCGGCCGGTCGGCAGGACGTTGACCAGCCCGCGGGTGGGGGAGCCGGACGGTCCCGCCGGGACGTAACCGCCGTCGAGCGCCTTGAGGATGTGGTCGATCTCGTCCGTGGTGCGGGCCAGCCGGGGCACGACCTCGGCGCAGGCGAACTCCAGCACCGCGACGGCCTCCGGGAGTTCGGTGCCGAGGACGGCACGGATGAGGGAACGGCTGTCCGTGACCGCCCAGCCGCGCTCCTCCATCCCTTCCGCGATCCGCCGGCAGAGCTGCTCCAGCAGGTCGATGGCGTCGGCGGCCGTGCGGGACGGACCCTCGACGAGGTCCGACAGCTCGGCCGGCACCTTCACCGGCGCACCGGGCTCGGCGAGCAACTCCTTCTCGACCAGGCCGAAGTGAGCGGCCAGCGCGGCCCTGAGCCCCGGCAGCGCGTTGGCCTGCCCGCCCCACACCTGCGAGGCCCGCAGCACGGCCAGCACCAGGTTCACGCGCGCCTCGCCGACCGGGCCGCCGCCGAGGATGTGCAGGCCGTCGCGGATCTGCACGTCCTTGATCTCGCACAGATAGCCGTCGATGTGCATGACGAACTCGTCGAAGTCGGCGTCGTCCGGCTGGTCGTCCACATGCAGGTCGTGGTGGAGTTCGGCCGCCTTGACCAGCGTCCAGATCTGCGCCCGCACGGCCGGTGCCTTCGTCGGGTCCAGGTCGGAGACCAGCGCGTACTCGTCGAGCAGCTGCTCCAGCTTGGCCAGGTCGCCGTAGGTGTCGGCACGGGCCATCGGCGGGACCAGATGGTCGACCACGGTGGCGTGCCCGCGCCGCTTGGCCTGGGTGCCCTCGCCGGGGTCGTTGACGATGAACGGGTAGATCAGGGGCAGCTCGCCGAGGACCGCGTCCGGCGCACAGCCGGCGCTCAGCCCGAGTCCCTTGCCGGGCAGCCACTCCATCGTGCCGTGCTTGCCCATGTGCACGACCGCGTCCGCGCCGAAAGAGTTTTCGAGCCACCTGTAGGCCGCCATGTAGTGGTGCGACGGCGGCATGTCCGGGTCGTGGTAGATCGCGATCGGGTTCTCGCCGAAGCCGCGCGGCGGCTGGATCATGACGACGACGTTCCCGAACTGCAGGGAGGCGAGGACGATGTCGTCGCCGTCCACGTACAGGCTGCCCGGCGGCTCGCCCCACGTCTCCAGCATGCCTGCCCTGAGGTCCGGGTCCAGCTTGTCGAACCACGCCCGGTAGTCGGCGAGCGGCACCCGCGCGGGCGCGGCGGCCAGCTGCTCCTCGGTGAGCCATTCGACGTCGTGGCCACCGGCGTTGATGAGCCGGTGGATCAGCTCGTCCCCGTTGTCGGGGTGTCCCTCGACCCCGTACCCGGCATCCCGCAGCGCGTCCAGCACGCGTACCGCCGAGGCAGGGGTGTCGAGCCCGACCGCGTTGCCGACGCGCGAGTGCTTGGTCGGATAGGCGGTGAAGACCAGCGCGAGCTTCTTGTCGGCGTTCGGCATGTGCTTCAACCGCGCATGCCGTACGGCGATCCCGGCCACCCGTCCGGCCCGCTCGGGGTCGGCGACGTACACCGGGACGTCGGCTCCGTCGTCGCCCTGCTCCTTGAAGGAGAACGGCACGGTGATCAGACGGCCGTCGAACTCCGGGATGGCGACCTGCATCGCCGCGTCCATGGGGGAGAGGGCGGCGTCGGACTCGTCCCAGGCCTGCCGGGAGGAGGTCAGGCAGAGGCCCTGCAGCACCGGGACGTTGAGATCGGCGAGCGCCCCGATGTCCCAGGCCTCCTCGTCACCGCCGGCCGAGGCCTGCGAGGCGTGGGTGCCGCCGGCCGCCAGCACGGTGGCGACCAGCGCGTCGGCCCCGGCGAGGATCTCGTACAGCCCGGCGTCCGCACCGCGCAGCGAACCGCAGTACACCGGAAGGGCGTTGGCGCCCCGCGCCTCGATCGCGTCGCACAGGGTGTCCACGAAGGCGGTGTTGCCGCTCAGTTCGTGGGCCCGGTAGAAGAGCACCCCGACCGTGGGGCGGCCGGCCCGGATCCCGTACGAGCCGTGCACCCCGAACTCGGGCATCTTCTGCGGCTCGGCGAACCCCTCGCCGGTCAGCAGCACGGTGTCGGACAGGAACCGGGACAGTTCAAGGAGGTTCGCGGGCCCGCCCTCGACGAGGTAGCGCAGCGCCTCCGCGACCACACCGGCCGGCACCGACGACTCGGCCATCAACTCGGCGTCCGGCACGGTCTCGCCGCCAAGGAGCACGGTCGGGATCCCGGCGGCCCTGAGCGCAGCGAGCCCGTCCTCCCAGGCCCGCTTGCCGCCGAGCAGCCGTACGACGGCGATGTCCGCGCCCTCGATCAGCGCGGGCAGCTCCTCCGTGACATCGACGCGCGTCGGATTGCCGATCCGGTAGTCGGCACCGGAGGCGGCCCGGGCCGCCAGCAGATCGGTGTCGGCGGTCGACAACAACAACACAGTGCTCATGCGGGCGCTCCCGGTGGAATGAAGGGCAGTCCTTGCGGCGCGCCCGACTCGATGAGCCGCCAGAGCGCGTCGGTGTCCGCGTGCTGTTCGATCAGGTCGCCGAGCCGGTCGAGCTGCTCCTCGCGCAGCGCGGCGAACGAGGTATCGGGGGCCGGCACGAACCGGCGGCCCGCGGCGGCCGCCACCTCGCGCAGAAAGGCCCGCCGGAAACCGTCCGACTCCAGGGAGCCGTGCCAGTGGGTACCCCAGGTCTGCCCGACCCGGCAGCCGTCCAGGCTGTGCCCTCTGTCATCGGAGATGAACGCCTCCCCGCCGGTCACTTCACCGACCCCGTGATGGATCTCGTACCCCTCGACCCGCTCGCCGAGGGCCTCGCCGACGGGCCGGGTGAGGGTCTTCTCCCGGGCGAACCGCACCCGTAGGGGCAGGACCCCGAGACCGGCCACCTGCCCGCGCCGGCTCTCGACCTCGTCCTCGATGTGCTCGCCGAGGACCTGGAAGCCACCGCAGATGCCGAGCACCGGCCGCCCCTCGGCGGCCCTGCGCCGCAGCGCCTCCGCGAGCCCCCGCTCCCGCAGCCAGTCCAGGGCCCGGACCGTCCCCCGGGTCCCCGGGAGCACGACGAGATCGGCGTCGGCGAGTTCCTCGGGCCGGTCCACGAACCGCACCACGACACCGGGTTCGGCGGCCAGCGCGTCCACGTCCGTGAAGTTGGACATCAGGGGGACGGCGCAGACGGCGACCCGCAGCACGTCCGCGCCGACGGGCGGGGCCGTGTTCGACTCCCGGACGGTCCCGCGCAGCGAGACCCTCAGCCCGTCCTCCTCGTCGATCCCGAGCCCGTGTTGGAAGGGGAGGACACCGTACGTATGCCGCCCGGTGAGGCCGTGCAGCATGTCGAGGCCCGGCTCCAGCAGGGAGACGTCGCCGCGGAACTTGTTGACGAGGAACCCGGCGACCAGGGCCTGGTCCTCCGGCGAGAGCAGGGCGACGGTGCCGAAGAACGAGGCGAACACGCCCCCGCGGTCGATGTCGCCGACGACGAGCACCGGAATCCGCGCGTTGCGCGCGATCCCCATGTTCACGATGTCGGTCCGGCGCAGGTTGATCTCCGCCGGACTGCCCGCCCCCTCACAGATCACCGCGTCATACGTGCCCCGCAACTCGGCGAGACAGTCGAGCACGGTCCCGAGCAGCTTCTGCTGCCGCCCGCCGTGGTAGCCGCGCGCACTCAGCTCGCCGACCGGTTTCCCGAGCAGCACGACCTGACTGCTCTGCTCGCCGCCCGGCTTGAGCAGCACGGGGTTCATCAGCGCGGTCGGCTCGATGCGGCAGGCCTGCGCCTGCATGGCCTGCGCCCGCCCGATCTCGGCGCCCTCGCGCGTGACGAAGGAGTTGAGGGACATGTTCTGGGCCTTGAACGGCGCGACCTTCACGCCCTGCCGCACCAGCCACCGGCAGATACCGGCGGTGACCACGCTCTTGCCGGCGTCGGAGGTGGTACCGGCGACGAGGAGACCTCCGTTGTTCATGAGGAACTCCCCGGGAGCCGCACGGCCGACCGCGACCGCTGCCCTCGCAGCAGGGCCCCGGCCGCACTCACCCCCCACGCCAGCCACCCCACCCGCCGTGACAACCGCACCGCCCGCTCGATGTCCGCGACTTCCACCGCACGCCCCTCCCCGTTCAGCACCGGCCGGTGCTCGACCCGCCCGCCGTATGACAAGGTCCCGCCGAGCCGTACCCCCAACGCCCCCGCGAACGACGCCTCCACCGGCCCGGCGTTGGGACTCGGGTGCTTCGCCGCGTCGGACCGCCAGGCCCGCACGGCCCCCTTGGTGTCATCTCCGGCGACGGCGGCCAGTACGGCGGTGAGCCGCGCCCCGGGCCACCCCGCCATGTCGTCCAGCCGCGCCGAGGCCCACCCGTACCGCCGGTACCGGGCCGACTTGTGGCCCACCATGGCGTCCAGGGTGTTGACGGCCCGGAACCCGAGCAGCCCCGGCACCCCGCCCACGGCCCCCCACACCAGCGCACCCACGACCGCGTCACTCGTGTTCTCGGCGACGGACTCCACGACCGCCCGGGCGATCCCGTCGGCGTCCAGGGCCTGCGGATCCCTTCCGCACAGATGCGGCAGCCGGGCCCGTGCGGCCTCGACGTCCCCCGCCTCCAGGGCGCGCCCGATGGCACCGGCCTCCCGGGCGAGTGAAGTGCCCCCGACGACGGCCCAGGTGGCGGTCGCGGTGAGCGCGACGGCCGCGGCGGTGGACGGTCGTACGAGCCGCTGGGCCAGGGCACCCAGAGTCACGGCGCCGCCGGCGCACACCGCGGTGTGCAGTGCGCCCCACCCGCGGTGGTCCCGCCACAGCACTTGTTCGACGGACCCGGCCGCCCGGCCGAACGCGGCGACCGGATGCCCCCGGCGCGGATCGCCGAGCAGCAGATCGCCGAGAAGGCCGGCGGCGGCGCCGTACGCGAAGACGCGACCGGCACCCATCGGCTCAGCCCGCCGCGGGGGCGGGAAGGAGCCGGGTACTCAACCTCGAACGGCAGCCGCACATGGCGATATGTCCTCACTCAGGGTGTCCACGCCCTGGTTCGACGAGACCGGCGGTGAGAGTTCCTGGCTCCCGGGGATTGCTACCCCGGTGACAGTGGCGGGACCGCGCCGGATTCGCACCGGCTTCCTCTCTTGCCGCCGTACTTGGCTCCGGAAGTCCACCACGCCCCCGGAAGAGCCGTCAACTTGCCGTTGACCTGCGAGGGGAGTGTGTGGGAAGGCCCACACCGGTGGGCCGGCGGGGCCTGTGGGGCATGCCGAAGGCTCCTCCCGAGCGGGTCGGGGAGGAGCCTTCGCCGGTCGCGAGCGGCCGGCCCGGTCAGGCCTTGGCCACGATCAGGTGGATGCCGTAGGCCACGGCGGCCGCGCAGGCCGCGAAACACAGGTAGGCGGCGGTCACGGCCAGGGCCGCCGAGTTGCCCTGGGCCGTGGCGCGTTCACGGGCGGAGAGGCCCTTGATGCCGAGGGTGAAGAGGGCCACCATGCCCACGGTGACCACGAGGCTGACGCCGAAGACGGAGCCGATGGCTGCCCAGTCGATGTTCATGTCGGTTCTTCCTCGGGGGTCAGACGGTCGCGGCCGGGTCGGTGGCGGTGACCGGCGCGGGTGACGGGGCGGGGGACAGGATCGTGGCGGTGAGGTCGTCGGTCACCGGGCCCGCGGGCGGCGGGGTCACGGCGGCCATCGCCGCGGTCACCACGCCGGCCGGCTCGGTGCCGTCGGTGTCGTTGACGTTGGCGCTGTCCACGACCTCGCGGCGGGAGAGCTTCCAGATCGCGGCGCTGGAGGCGACGAGGAAGACGGCGACGGCCGCTGTGCCCCAGTCGCCGAGGTCGGTCACGGACTCGGCGAGCGCGCCGACCAGCGCGGCCGCGGGGAGGGTGAGCACCCAGGCGATCATCATGCGGGTCGCGGTGGACCAGCGGACGGTGCCGCCCTTGCGGCCCAGGCCCGCGCCCATCACGGAACCGGAGACGACGTGCGTGGTGGAGAGGGAGAAGCCGAGGTGGGAGGAGGCCAGGATGGCGGTGGCCGCGCTGGTCTGGGCGGCGAAGCCCTGCTGCGGCCGGAGGTCGGTCAGGCCCTTGCCCATGGTGCGGATGATCCGCCAGCCGCCGATGTAGGTGCCGAGCGCGATGGCGAGGCCGGCGGAGAGGATGACCCAGGTGGGAGGGTTCGAGCCGGGGGCGATGGAGCCGCCCGCGATCAGCGCGAGGGTGATGATGCCCATCGTCTTCTGCGCGTCGTTGGTGCCGTGCGCGAGGGAGACCAGGCCGGCGGAGGCGATCTGGCCGGCGCGGAAGCCCTTGCGGGTGGCTGCGTCCTCTGCGTTCTCGGCGTTCTTGCCGATCGCGTACGACAGGCGGGTGGAGAGCATCGCCGCGAGGCCCGCGACGACGGGGGCGGCGACCGCGGGGAGCAGGACCTTGGTGACCAGTACGTCGCCGTGGACCGCGCCGAAGCCGGCGGAGGCGACGGTGGCGCCGATCAGACCGCCCATCAGGGCGTGCGAGGAGCTGGAGGGCAGGCCCACCAGCCAGGTCACCAGGTTCCAGAGGATCGCGCCGACCAGGGCGGCGAAGATGACCTCGGGGCGGATGCCGTTCTCGTCGACGAGGCCCTTGGAGATCGTGTTGGCGACCTCCACGGAGAGGAAGGCGCCCACCAGATTCAGCGCGGCGGACATGGCCACTGCGATCTTGGGCTTGAGCGCGCCGGTCGAGATGGTCGTGGCCATCGCGTTGGCGGTGTCGTGGAAACCGTTCGTGAAATCGAACGCGAGTGCGGTCACCACCACAATCGCGAGGATCAGCGAGAAGCTTTCCATTTACCCAGACAATCTATAGAGGTCATCGGCCGTTGGACCGTAGGCAATCTGAGTGAACGGAAGGTGAACTGAGGTGGTCTCTGTGGTGTCTGTGATCGGCTTCGGGGTATTCGTGTGCGGGCACGGGCGAGGCCGCCGTCCCGTTTCCGGTCCGGCGGCCCGGTCGCCCCTTGGCTAGGAGCCCTTGGCGAACGCCTTCAGCCGGCTCGCCGACCCGTTGAAGAGATTCTGGTCACCCGGCAGGCTGCCGCTGTTGTCGTACTGCCAGAAGGTCCAGTGCGACCATCCGGCCGGCAGTGCTCCCGCGTCCGCCGAGCCGTGGCGTGCGATCCACAGGGCGTGGTTCGCGGCGAAGGCGCTGCTGCCGCCGGTGCAGAGGTTCCACCAGTGGGTGGTCGTGTAGATCACCGGCCGCTGACCGGTCTCCCGGTTCAGTTCGTCGCTGAAGGACTTGATCCACTTGATCATCGTGGAGTGGCTCAGCCCGTAGCACTTGTGCTTCTTGTCGTACGGGTTGTACTCGATGTCGAGCGCGGGCGGCAGCGTCCAGCCGTCCGCGGTCCAGGTGCCGCCATGGCTCGCGAAGTACGCGGCCTGCCGGGCGCCCGACGACTTGTTCGGCAGGGCGAAGTGGTAGGCGCCCCGCATGATTGAGGCCTCGCGTGCACCGTTGTACTGCTGGCCGAAGTACGGGTTGCGGTAGGTGGTGGACTCGGTCGCCTTGATGTAGACGAACTTGGCGCCTTTCGCCTTGGCGCCCGGCCAGTCGACGTTCTTCTGGTGCGAGGAGACGTCGTGCCCCTTCGGCAGGCTCGCCGCGGACGCCGTCGTCCCGGCGAACGCGGTCGCGGCCCACGAGAGGGCGAGCGCGGCCACGGCCGCCGCGAGGGCGCGGGCGTGGTGACGGTGGCGGCGGTGGTGGCGCGACGGAGAGCGGTCACGGGCCATGTTTCCCCCCGGAATGGCGACGTGTACGAAAAATCGTCCAGAGATTATTGGAAGATCGGCGTATGATCGGCGATCTTCGGCCAAGCCGTGAAATAGGGCTCTTTGCGTCCATTTGCGCTCTACTGGATTCGGGACGTCCGAACTAAAGTGCCCTGCCGTACAAGCCGGTTGGGGCGCTGCCTGACAGGATCGGGCCATGGCTGAGCAACAGCGGCACGAGCGTGACGGACGGGATGGACGCGGCGGCGCACAGGGTGTGTCGGAGCCGCGAAGGCGGCATGTACGTGCGGAGGAGGCGAGCGCCTGGCGCGAACTCGTCGCCACCGCCCGCCGCACGGTGGCCGACGGACTGGTCGTCGGCACCTCCGGCAACGTCTCGGTCCGGGTCGGCGACACCGTGCTGGTCACACCGTCGGGCGTGCCGTACGACCGGCTCACCCCCGACGACGTGACGGGCGTCGACCTCGCCGGCCGCCAGGTCCTCGGCACCCTGGTCCCGACCAGCGAACTGCCGATGCATCTCGCGATCTACGGCGGTACGGGCGCCGGTGCCGTCGTGCACACCCACGCCGTCCACGCGACGGCCGTCTCGACGCTCGTCCCCGAGCTTCCCGCGATCCACTACATGTCCGCCGCGCTCGGCGGCGCCGTCCGGGTTGCCCCGTATGCGACATACGGCACCGAGGAGTTGGCCGAGAACATGCTCCGCGCCTTGACCGACCGCTCCGGCTGCCTCCTCCAGAACCACGGCACGATCACCTACGGCACCACCCTGACCCAGGCCTACGACCGCACGGCCCAACTGGAGTGGATGTGCCACCTGTGGCTGACGGCGTCCGCCGTCCCCGGCCTGACCCCGACCCTGCTGTCACCGGAACAGGTGGCGGAGGTGGGGGAGCGACTGCGGGGGTACGGCCGGCAGACGGGGTAGGCGTCGACGGAGCAGCCTTCCTCTCGCCCCGTTCCTCGATCTTCTTCCTTCCGTGCCGCCCGACCTCGCTGCCTGACGTCTTTCCGCCGGGCCGGCGCCAGGCCACGCCGCACGTTTCCGGCGGTGCCGACCTCGCTCCCACCCCCTTCGAAAGCTCCGCCCACGCGACAAACGGCCCCGCCTCCACTGGCCGCCGTCCCGGTCCGCCCCGACACTGGACAGGTGCGCCCAGTCAAAGTCACGGCTGCCGCCGTCGGTGCCGTACTCGCCGCCGGTGCGGCTGGCGTGGCCGCGGGGCGGTTCGCCAGTGACGCCGCGCTGAAGGCGCCGCCGGGCCGGCCCCTGCCCACCGAGCCCCGGCTCACCGTGCACAGCACCGCGGCCGACCGCATCACCCTCACCCGGGACCTCGCCTCGCTGCGCCCCGGCACCTACGGCCTGGCCGGCGACGGCTCGCACGCGGTCGTCGGCGCCGTCCTGGAGTCCGCCGCGAACACCCCCGACACCGTCGTACGGCGGCTGGAGCAGGTGACCCACGGCACCTTCGAAACCGGCGACAAGGTCTGGCTCACCCCCAACGTCCACATCGGCAACCCGGGCGCCGCCCTGGGCCTGGAACATGCCGACGTCGACCTGCCCGGCGAACTCGGTTCGCTGCCCGCCTGGTTCGTGCCCGGCTACCGGGACACCTGGGTGATCGCGGTGCACGGCCTCGGCACCACCCGCGAGCTCCCCATGAACGTCATGCGGTTCCTGCACGGCCGGCGCCTGCCCGTCCTCGCCCTCGCCTACCGCGGCGACCTCGGCGCCCCGCGCCCCCCGGACGGCCTGAACCACCTCGGCGAGAGCGAGTGGCGCGACCTGGACGCGGCGATCCGCTACGCCGTCCGCTACGGCGCCCGCCGCGTCGTCCTGTACGGCTGGTCCACCGGCGCCACCATGGCGCTGCGCGCCGCCGCCCACTCGGCGCTGCGCGAGCGCGTCTCCGGGCTGGTCCTGGACTCGCCGGTGCTCAGCTGGGAGGCCACCCTGCGGGCCCTCGCCCAGGCCCGGCACACCCCCGAGCCGCTGCTGCCGCTCGCGGTGCGCGCCGCGCAGGGCCGTGCCGGCCTGCATGCCGACCACGTCGGTGACCCCGTCGACCCGGAGCAGCTCACCGTGCCCACCCTGATCGTCCACGGCCCGGACGACATGGTGGCCCCCTGGACGTACTCCCGCCGGCTCGCCGCCCGGCGCCCCGACCGCATCGCCCTGCACACCGTGCCGGACGCCCCGCACGGCGCCATGTGGAACGCCGACCCCCAGCAGTACGAGGAGCGGCTGCGCCGATTCCTCACGCCTTTGATGTGATGCCCGCTGATGTCTCCTCTCATATGAAATGACACCTGTGATGTGATTTTTTCCGCACGCGCGGCACCTCCCTGACCGCGCCCCGAGGCAAGTCGGAAGCCCCGATTCCAGTCGGTCCCGAGGGTTCCGTTTAAGGCCGTACCACTGGCCTGAACATGTCTCCTCGCCTCCCCTCGGGCCCCGTGCGTTGGCCAGCCCCGTCGCCCGCCGTGACATTCCGTTTGGGTTTTCGGACCGTCAACCGGAAGACTGCACCCGTGACGTCCCGTATCCCGCGCGACTCAAGGCTTCGACTCGTCCGAACGCGACCCCTGGCCGCCGCCCCCCGAGCGATGAACCAGCGGCCCGCGCGCCGCCCCGCACCCCGCCCCCCCGAGGGCACCCCGGCCCCCGCCGAACTGGCCAGAATGGCACGGTCCGGGCTGGCCGGAGCGGCCCGAGTCGCCCACTGGGCCGACACGGCCCTCGGGCCGGGCAGCGACGGCGCGACCGCCGACGGCAAGGCCACTCTCTCCGAGGCGTCCGCCGAACGCGCGTCCGGCGATCTGGGCCTGACCCCGGCTCAGATCCGCGCCGACTGGGACACCGCCCGACTCGCCGGCCTGGTCGAGGTGCACGGCGACAGCGCACGCCCCGGCTGGCGCCTGCGCGCCTGGGACCGCGACGACAGCGCCGTGCTGCGCGGCTGGGTCGCCCTCTTCGACGCCTGGTCGCTCGCCCATCCGGAGCCGGCGGAGTTCGAGGCCGCCGCCGTCGCCGAGGTGGTCTCGGCCATGCCCCAGGTGCTCTCCTTCCTTCAGCTTTCCGCCGGTCCCGTCCCGGTCGAGCAGCTCCTGGACCTGCTGCGACAGCGGGTCACCGAACTGCGTACCGAGCGCTGCGAGGTCCCCTACGACACGGAGACCGGGATCGCGACCGGTGGCGGGTCCCGGTCCGCCGTTCCCGTCGCCGCCGTGCCCGCCGCCCGCACCGACCTGGCGGACCGCGCACCGGCCGACGACCCCGCCCCGGCGGAGGACGCCGAGCTCGCTCCCCTCCTCGACTGGGCCCTGCACGCGCTCGCCTCCGTCGGCGCGCTGACCTACGGCGTCGGCCAGGCCACCCTCACCCCGCTGGGCAGCTGGGCGGTCTGGGTCAAGCTGGAGCAGATCTGCGTGGCCGCGCAGAGCCCCGCCGGGAACATCGAGGTCGCCGCCGAGGAGATGCTGCGCGGCTGCGCCCAGCTCCGCCCCAACGCGGCCCGCGCCGAGTACCGCGCCTGGCTCGCCGCCCGCCCCGTCGGCAGCGCCGTCGGCGAACTCGTCGCCGCCGCCCGCGGTGAGGACGCTCTGCTGCGCGGCCTCGCCTTCGAGGCGCTGCGCGTGGTCGGCGCCCCCGCCGAACCGGACGTCCGCGCGGTCGTCGACGAGCCGACCCTGCGGCCGTATGCCCTGCTGTGGCTGGCCGAGCACGACGGGGTCGACCCGGAGGACGCCCACGAGGTGCTCACCCGCGAAGAGGCCACCTGGCTCTGGGTGGACACGGCCGCCGCGGTCGCCGACCACGGCGAGGCGCCGCTGCTGGTCCGCCATCTGGAGTCGGCGCTGCAGCCCACCGTCCCCGCGCTGCTCGACGAGGTGCGCGCCGTCGGTCACCCGCGCACCGTGCAGGTCCTGGTCGCCCTCGCCGCGGCCCACCCCGACCCGGCGCTGGCCAAAGCCGTCCGCCGGGCCGCCTTCCAGGTGCACACCGGCGGATGACGGCGCAGGCGGGTCGGGAGGGTCAGGCCGCTATCTCCGGGGCGTAGGTGCCGAAGCTCCAGATGTTGCCCTCGACGTCCCGGGCCATGTAGTCCCGCGAGCCGTAGTCCTGGTCCGTGGGAGGCATCAGGATCTCGGCGCCGTGGTCCACGGCCCGCTGGTGGTGTGCGTCGACGTCGTCCACGACGATGTACGCCCCGGTCGGGCCCGCGCCCTCCATCGCCGCGTCGAAACGGCCGCCGCGGCCCTTGGACCCCAGCATGATCGCGCCGTTGCCCTGCACCAGCTCGGCATGGAGCACCATGCCGTCCTCGCCCTCGTACACCGACAGCTCGGTGAAGCCGAAGGCCTCCGTCAGTTGCTTGATCGCCGCCTTCGCGTCCGCGTACAGCAGCGACGGATAGATGCTCGGCCGTCCGCCGGTCGTGCCTGCCATGCCGATCACTCCCCTTGTGTACGGTCCCCCGAAAGCCGTCGTCCGGCCTGTTGCACAGTCTGGCACCCGGCACTGACAACGCCCCCGGCCCGCGCCGCCGGTGCAGGCCGCGACCCGGCGGCTCATCGGCTCATCGGGTCATCTCATCGGCTCATCGGAAGGTGTTGCACTGCGCCATGTCCCCGGTCCGGTACCCCTGGTAGAACCACTGCTGGCGCTGCCGCGCCGACCCGTGCGTCCAGGTCTCCGGCGTCACCCGCCCCTGGTACCGCTCCTGGATCCGGTCGTCGCCCACGGCCGCCGCCGCGTCGAGACCGTCCCGGATGTCGGCGTCCGTCAGGCTGGTGATGAGGGGCCGGCCGGTCGACTCGTCCTTCGTGGTCGTCGCGTGCCGCGCCCACACCCCGGCATAGCAGTCGGCCTGGAGCTCCACCCGTACCGCGTTGCTGTTCACACCGGTCAGGTTGTCCTGCGACCTGCTCAACGTGCCCGTCAGGTCCTGCACATGGTGCCCGTACTCGTGCGCCGCGACGTACGCCTGGGCGACGGGCCGCCGGTCGCGCCGAACTGGGACCGCAGCTCGTCGAAGAAGCCGAGGTCCAGATAGACCTTCCGGTCGCCCGGGCAGTAGAACGGCCCGACCGCCGAGGTCGCCGTCCCGCACGCGGTGCCGACCCGCCCGGTGAAGAAGACGGTCGGGGCGTTCGTGTAGGTGCCCCGGCGCTGCTGGAACTCCTGCTTCCAGAAGTCCTGCACGCTGTTGACCACCGCCACCATCCGGCAGTCGTCCTTGGTGTTCGCGTCCTGTCCGGTACGGCAGCTCTGCTGCACCTGCGCCAGCGAGGAGGAGGTGGGCGCGGGCGAGCTGTCGCCGGAGGAGAGGCCCAGCTGGTCGGGGCCGATGCCGAAAAACAGGGCGAGGAGCAGTGCGATCAGGCCGGCCAGGCCGCCGCCGATGGTCGCCTTCCCGCCCGGGACGCGGCTGCCGCGCACGTCCTGGACTTCGGAGGTGTCCAGGTTCGCATCGTCGTCGAACTGCATGGGGCACCGCCTCTGCTCGCACCGTCCCCTGCATCCACCTTGCGCCATCCCGGCCGTCACTTCGCGCCGATGGCCCGACGAACGCCCGATCGGGCGACGTCCCGCCCCACCCCCGCGTCACGCCCACCCGCGCCTCGCGGCCGTGACTACGCTCTGCGCCTGATCCATGGGACAAGTGGGACAAGGACGCCCGCCCGGGCGCCGAAGGGGGTAGCGGTGCCCGTTCTGCCACACGGGACGACTCCACCGCCCACCACGGACGCCCCTCCGCCCCCCGCCTACGGCGCCCGAAGCCAGACCCCTGCAGTCGGCACCATCAGAGCCCAGCCCTCCCCTCCCGACAGCCTCCGGCCCCTGGCCCCCGCCCCCGACGGTCCCCGCATGTTCGCCCCGTCGTCGGCTCCCGCCGACCTTCACCCGGCATCCCTCCCCCCAGCCCTCGCCTCACCAGAACCCCCCGTCCGCCGCCCCCTCCCCGTCGCTCTCGCTCGGCACCTCCGCCCCCTCACCCTCGGCCTGCTCCTGGCCGGCGCCCTTCTCTGCGTGGTTCAGCAGATCCGCCCAGCCCCCTACGGCGACCACCTCACCCCCGGTCCGGCGGCGCACAGCGCACGTGCGCGTGGGGCGGTGGTCGAGGCGTATGACGGGCCGACCCTGCGGTGGCGGTACGCGCGCGTGGGGCGGCGTCCGCTGAGCGTGCTGCCCGCGCGCGGGCATGCGATCGCCGTCTGGGACGACGGGCTCGTCACCGACACCGACGGCCGCTCCGTGCGCTGGCACCGCGCCCTGCCCGCGGCCACCGGCTGGCTCCGGCGACAGGGCGGCACCGGCGTCCTGCGCCCCCTCGGCCGCGGCATCCTCGCGGTCGTCACCCCGGCCCGCATCGCCGCGTACCGCACCGCCGACGGCGACCTGCGCTGGGTGCTGCCCGCCCGCTCGGGCTGCGCCTTCCGCCCCGAACGTGCCGTACGTCACGGCCCCGCCCTGCTCGTCGCCCAGCCCTGCACGGACGGCGCCTGGACCGCGCAGCTCATCGCCGTGGACGACCTCGGCCGGATCGCCCCGCACCGCGCGCCCCTCGGCAACGGCCTCCCCGGCAACCGCCCCGAACGCCCGCGCACCGAAAAAGCGCTTGCGCCGCCCCGTTAGACTTGGCCCATGGCCATTCTCCTCGCGCAATAGACGGCGGGAACGTCCTCAGCCGCCCACCCGTCAAATCCCGTACGCCCTGGAGTCTGTCCGTGATCTCCGCCTCCGGTATCGAGCTGCGCGCCGGTGCGCGCATCCTCATCGAGAACGCCACCTTTCGCGTCGCCAAGGGCGACCGCATCGGTCTGGTCGGCCGCAACGGCGCCGGCAAGACCACCCTCACCAAGGTCCTGGCCGGCGACGGCGTCCCCGCCGCGGGCACCGTCACCCGCTCCGGTGAGGTCGGCTACCTCCCGCAGGACCCCCGGACCGGCGACCTCGACGTCCTCGCCCGTGACCGCGTCCTCTCCGCGCGCGGCCTCGACGTACTGATCCGCAAGATGCGCGAGAACGAGCAGCGCATCGCCAACGGCCAGGGCGCCACCCGCGAGAAGGCGCTGCGGCAGTACGAGCGCCAGGAGACCGAGTTCCTCACCAAGGGCGGGTACTCCGCCGAGGCCGAGGCCGCCACCATCGCCGCCGCGCTCAACCTGCCCGACCGGGTGCTCGGCCAGCCCCTGCACACGCTCTCCGGCGGTCAGCGCCGCCGTATCGAGCTGGCCCGGATCCTGTTCTCGGACGCGGACACGCTCCTGCTCGACGAGCCGACCAACCACCTGGACGCCGACTCGATCGTCTGGCTGCGCGACTACCTGAAGACCTACCGCGGCGGCTTCATCGTGATCTCCCACGACGTCGACCTGGTCGAGACGGTCGTCAACAAGGTCTTCTACCTGGACGCGAACCGCTCCCAGATCGACGTCTACAACATGGGCTGGAAGCTCTACCAGCAGCAGCGCGAGGCCGACGAGAAGCGCCGCAAGCGGGAGCGTGCCAACGCCGAGAAGAAGGCCGCCGCACTGCACTCGCAGGCCGACAAGATGCGCGCCAAGGCCACCAAGACGGTCGCCGCGCAGAACATGGCCCGCCGCGCCGACAAGCTGCTGTCCGGCCTGGACGCCGTCCGCGTCTCCGACAAGGTCGCCAAGCTGCGCTTCCCGGAACCCTCGCCCTGCGGCAAGACCCCGCTGACCGCAGAGGGCCTGTCGAAGTCGTACGGCTCGCTGGAGATCTTCACCGACGTCGACCTGGCCATCGACAAGGGTTCCCGGGTCGTCATCCTGGGTCTCAACGGCGCCGGCAAGACCACCCTGCTGCGGCTGCTCGGCGGCGTCGAGCAGCCCGACACCGGCGAGGTCGTCGAGGGGCACGGTCTCAAGCTCGGCTACTACGCCCAGGAGCACGAGACCCTGGACCCGGAGCGCACGGTCCTGGAGAACATGCGCTCGGCGGCCCCCGACCTGGACCTCGTCGAGGTCCGCAAGACGCTCGGCTCGTTCCTGTTCTCCGGCGACGACGTCGACAAGCCGGCCGGTGTCCTCTCCGGCGGCGAGAAGACCCGTCTGGCCCTCGCCACCCTGGTCGTCTCCTCGGCGAACGTCCTGCTCCTGGACGAGCCGACCAACAACCTCGACCCCGCGAGCCGCGAGGAGATCCTCGGCGCCCTGCGCACCTACAAGGGCGCGGTCGTCCTCGTCACTCACGACGAGGGCGCCGTCGAGGCGCTCCAGCCCGAGCGGATCATCCTGCTGCCCGACGGCGTCGAGGACCTGTGGGGAGCCGACTACGCGGATCTGGTCGCGCTCGCCTGAGAACCGGGAGAACCGGCCCCCCTGTCCTCACGTGCCGGTCTCGTCGTCCTCGCTTGATCGAATGCCTGATCCACTGGCTATGGATCATTCGGCTTACCGGTGATCCATCATCTGTGTGAGATCTCCTCGTATCGAGGTGTGTCCTGCACCGATTTCGCGGCCGATCCCTTTGTCGACAAGGGGTCGGCCGCTTTCCATGTCTGACCTGGCACTTCGCGGAAGAACCCGTTCGGCCTCATGGACAGCACTCGTAGGAATCACAGATTCCGCTTGTGGGGATGCGCTCCTGTCGTCACAACGATGTCTCACGGACCTTGCCGAATGGGTGGCCATCGCGCCCCGGAGGGGTGATCATGAGGGGACCAGAGCGCACTTCCCATGAGGAGGCACGGGTGGCCGAGACTCTGAAGAAGGGCAGCCGGGTAACCGGCGCCGCGCGCGACAAGCTCGCGGCAGACCTGAAGAAGAAGTACGACTCCGGTGCGAGCATTCGGGCACTGGCCGAGGAAACCGGCCGCTCGTATGGCTTCGTCCACCGGATGCTCAGTGAGTCGGGTGTCACGCTACGTGGGCGTGGCGGGGCGACGCGGGGCAAGAAAGCCGCGTCCTGACCCCGGGCGGTCCACCGGCTTCGATGGTGGCCACCCGGTCGGCCGACTGATCGGCCGGGTGGTTACTGTGCAGTCACTTAGCATGCCGTACGGCAATGCGTGATGACCGCACACATCGGAGGCGCCCCATGGCTTCGCCCGACCAGGAAATCGTTCCTGTTCTCGACAAGGACGGCGTACGGCTCACCGTGGACGACGCGCTCGCCACGGTGACGCTGACCAACCCGGCCAAGCGCAACGCTCAGAGCCCCGCGCTCTGGCGGGCGTTGGCGGAGGCCGGGCGGTCGCTGCCGGGGTCGGTCCGGGTTGTCGTGCTGCGCGGTGAGGGCCAGTCCTTCTCCGCGGGCCTCGACCGGCAGATGTTCTCGCCGGAGGGGATCCCGGGCGAGCCGACCTTCATCGAACTCGCGCGCCGTGACGACGCCGGGCTCGACGCGGCCATCGCCGAATACCAGGAGGCGTTCACCTGGTGGCGGCAGAGCGACATCGTGTCGATCGCCGCCGTGCAGGGCCACGCCATCGGGGCCGGCTTCCAGCTGGCCCTCGCCTGCGACCTGCGCGTCGTCGCGGACGACGTGCAGTTCGCCATGCGCGAGACCAGCCTGGGCCTGGTGCCCGACCTCACGGGCACGCATCCGCTGATCTCCCTCGTCGGCTACGCCCGCGCGCTGGAGATCTGCGCGACCGGACGGTTCGTACAGGCCGATGAGGCGGTGACGTCGGGGCTCGCCAACCTCGCGGTGCCCGGTGCCGAACTCGACGCCGCCGTGCGGGACCTGGCCGCGGCGCTGCTGGCCGCGCCCCGGGACGCGGTGGTGGAGACCAAGGCGTTGCTGCGGGGCGCCGGCGGCCGTACCTACGAGGAGCAGCGGGCTGCCGAGCGGCAGGCTCAGGCCCGGCGACTGCGGGACCTGGCGGGCGTGGGCGAGTAGTTCAGCGCGGGCGAGTGGGGGCCGGTCGCGCCCACGCGGCGACAGCCGCATGGCGATACAGCCCCGCGCCCCTTTCGGGGCGCTTCAGCCGACGTCCGTCACCAGCACAGCCACCGTGGGGTGATCCTCCAGCGCCACGCCGACCGCTGTACGGACCCGCCTCGCCACGTCCGCGGCCCTGGGCCCGTCGGCCAGCGCCACCTCCACCCGCACATGCCGGCGCGGCAGCGCGGACTCGAAGTGCACCTCCCGGCTCAGCGCCCCTGTCACCCGCACCACCCCCGGCACCGCCAGCGCCACCGCCGTCACCCGTGCCCCGTCCGGATCGGACCCCTCCCGGGCCGACGGCGGCCGAGGCGGACGTACGGCCTCCGGCTCCGCCCGGTCCGCCGTCAGCAGGTCGGTCACCCGCAGGTCCACCTCCGCCACCGCCAGCCCGAGCCGTGCCGTCGCCGCGGCCGCCAGGGCCCGGCGCAGTCGGGCCGCCGTGGCCGGCAGCGGCTCGGCGGCGGTCGCCGCGAAGTCCGCCGACAGGCGCAGCGGCCCCGGCGGCACGGCACCGGGCGGCGGCGGCACGACGGGTTCCGTCACGTCCTCCGGATCCGATGGCGCGATCCGCACCGCCCCCAGCCGCACCCCCGGCACCTCGGCCGCCGCCCGGCGCAGCACCGCGTCGGCCGCCGCCTCCGTGAGCCACGCCCCGTCGTGCGGTCCGCCCAACGGGAGCAGTCTGCCGAAGCCCAAGGGGTGCCGTACCGCGTCTGTCCATCGGTCCGCCGTCATTGCTCCAGCCTGCCGCATCTCCGGGGCATGACAGGGCATCCGCACTTACCTTGGTCGCAGGACGACGACCGGAAGGGACGCACGGCGATGACGGAGATGGCTGCGGAGCCGGAGAAGGACCCGAAGGACCCGACGGTAGTGACCCGGAAGACCGTCAGACGCGGCGGCGGTGACCCGTCGGCCCGGGGCCGGACCACGATCGCCGACGGTGTGGTGGAGAAGATCGCCGGACTGGCGGCCCGGGACGTGGTCGGCGTGCACGCGATGGGCAGCGGACTCGCCCGCACCTTCGGTGTGGTGCGCGACCGGGTGCCGGGCGGCTCCAAGTCGGTCACCCGGGGTGTGAAGGCCGAGGTCGGCGAGGTGCAGACCGCGCTCGACCTGGAGATCGTCGTGGACTACGGCGTCTCGATCGCGGACGTGGCCCGCGCGGTCCGGGAGAACGTGATCGCCGCCGTGGAGCGCATGACCGGGCTCGAAGTGGTCGAGGTCAACATCGCGGTGAGCGATGTGAAGCTGCCCGAAGAAGAGGAAGAGGAGCCGGAGTCCCGGCTTCAGTGACGGCTGAGGGGAACGCACCATGAACTTGGCCGTGGTCGGCATGATCGCCGGCATGGCGCTGGGCTTCGCCGGATACTTCGGCGGGTTCGGTGCCTTCCTGCTGGTGGCGGCGCTGGGCGCCGTCGGGTTCGTCGTCGGCAGGTTCGCGGAGGGAGACCTCGAACTCGGCGACTTCTTCCGCGGCCGCGACGACCGGCGTGACCGGCGGCGATGACCACCGCGAGCAGTGGGACGTGCGGGCGTCCGACGGCTGTGGCGCCCGGCGAGCGCGGTGCCGTCCGGATCGCCGACCGGGTGGTGGCGAAGATCGCGGCGCAGGCGGCCCGCGAGGTCCTCGGCCCCCTCCCGAAGGACGCCGTGGCCCCGCACGCCACGGTGGCGGTCCACCACGGCACCGCCCGCGTCCGGGTCCACCTCGAACTCGACTATCCGTCCGACATCGGAGCCCGCTGCGCGGCCGTGCGTCGGCATGTGGTCGAGCGGGTAGGCGCGTTGGTGGACATGGAGGTGCGGGAGGTCGCCGTGTACGTCGAACGGCTGCACCCGGCCCAGACGCAGGGGAGGACGTGATGAGCACCGAGCAGACGCAGGTCATCGAGAGGCCACCCGAGGCCGCGCCGCCACCGGCCGGCCACGAGGCCCGCTTCTGGTCGCCACGCCGCACACCCGCGGCCCTGGTCGCCGTCCTGCTCCTGGTGACGGCGGCCGCCTTCCTGTACGACGTCGCGGCCGTACGGGCCCACCACCCCGCGATGCACTGGCGCCGTGAGCTGGCCCGGCAACTCGCCCGGCAGCCCCTCGACGACACCTGGGTCCTGCTCGGCGCGGGCATCGCCGCCGCCCTCGGTGTGTGGCTGCTGACCCTGGCCGTCACGCCCGGCCTGCGGGACGTCCTGCCGATGCGCCGCGGCCACCCCGACGTGCGCGCCGGGCTGCGCCGCGACGCGGCCGCGATGGCGCTGCGCGACCGGGCCATGGAGATCTCGGGCGTACGCCGGGTGCGGGTACGACTGCACCGCTCCCGTGTCCATGTCCTCGCCGTCTCCCACTTCCGCGAACTCGACGAGGTGCGGGCCGACCTGGACGCGGCACTCGCCGACGCGATCCACGGCCTGGGGCTGGCCCACCCGCCCAGGCTGACCCTGCACGTCGTCCGCCCCGGCCGGAAGGGATGAGCGATGCTCACGGCGATCAACCGCGTACTGACCGGTCTGGCGGGCCTGGCGCTCCTCGCCCTCGGCGGTGCGGTCCTGGCCGTCGGCCTCGGCGCCCCGGCCCCCACCTGGTGGATCCACGACGGCCGGCACGACGTCCTCCTCACCACCGCCGAACGCACCCACTGGCGTGCGGCGGCCTGGTGGTGGCCGACGGTCCTGGCCGCCCTGGCGGTCCTGCTCCTGCTGTCCCTGTGGTGGCTGACCGCACAACTGCGCCGACGCCGTCTGACCGAGGTCCTGGTGGACACCGGGGACGGCGAGGGCGCGCTGCTGCGCGGCAGTGCCCTGGAGACGGTCCTGGCGACCGACGCGGCCCACCAGCAGGGCGTCGCCCACGCCCAGGCGGTCCTGAGGGGCAGGCGGACGGCACCGGAGGTACGGGTGTGGCTCCAGCTGGACCCGGACGTGCCACCGCGCGAGGCCCTGGACGACCTCACCACGCAGGCACTGGCCCACGCCCGGGACTCGGCGGCCCTGAAGAGACTCCCGGCGGAGGTCCGGCTGACATCGGTGAAACACCGCGCGGAGCGGGTCACCTGACACACCGCCCGACGGACCGGCTCCGGCCCCTTCCCCGGCCCTGGGAATCTCCGCACGCGGAACCGGGTTGCTTCCCGTTGCCATGATGACGACGGGAAGACGGGAAGGTGACGGGCGCCGATGAGCCTTCGTCAGTTCGAGTACGCCCTGGCCGTTGCCGAGGAGGGCTCGGTGACCGCGGCCGCGGAACGGCTGCACGTCGCCCAGCCGTCGATGTCCCAGCAGATCCGCGCCCTGGAGCGGGAACTCGGCGTGGAACTGTTCGCCCGTACGCCGACCGGACTGGTGCCCACCGTCGTCGGCCGTGCGTTCCTGCGGGAGGCGGAGACCGCGGTGACCGCGGCGCGGCGGGCCAGGGCGACGGCGCGGGCCGGCGCCGACGAGCTGGTGGGCGAGCTGGTGGTCGCGGTGCAGATGGGCTTCGGCACCCGGCAGCTGCCGGGTGCGCTGGGCGCGCTGCGCCACCGCTACCCGCGCCTGGAGATCACCGTCTTCGAGGAGCCGGGCTCCGCCGAGCTGGAGCGGCTGTGCCGCCAGGGCGTGCTGAACCTCGCCCTGATGGCGGCGTGCGAGCGAACCTCCTCCGACGCCCACCACCTGGGCGACGAGGAGTTCGTCGTGGTGCTGGGCGCCGGGCACCCGCAACTCGCCGCGGACCGCGTCGACCTGCGTGAACTGGCGGGGGAGCCGTGGGTGCGGTTCGACCGCGACAGCGCGCTCGACGCCGTCCTGCTGGACGTACTGCGGACCAACGGACTGGCCCCGGCCACGGCCGCCCGGGTGTCCCAGACGGCGACCGCCGTGCGCTGGGCCGCCCACGGGCTCGGGGTGACGCTCGTCCCGGCCTCCGCGGTGCCGCAGGGCCACGAGCACCTCGTACGCCCGGTGTTCCCGGCCGTGACCCAGCCCGTCGTCGCCGTGCTCCGGCCCGGCGCGGGCCCGGCGGAGGCGGCCCTGCTCGAATTCCTGCGCAAGGAGACCTGGTCCGATTCCGATTTCTTCGCAGCGGTTTCCACGCCGGTTTCCTGAGGCCCGACAAGGAGGCGGGCGTCACCGAATTAATTCTGTGGAAAACGGCGCTCTGGAAATCCGTCGGAATTCCGTGGGCGTCAGCCCCGGGGGAATTCTCCGCCGTCCACGATGAGATTGCTCCCGGTCAGCCAGCTCGCCCGTTCGGAAGCGAGGAACAGCACCGCGTGGGCGATGTCGTCGGGCCGGCCGTCCCGCCCCAGCGGCGCGGTGTCGGCGGCGTTGACCGCGCCCGGCTTCAGGTCCAGGCGTGCCCACTGCTCCCGTGCCTCCTCACCGCCGGGAGTGTCGACCCTGCCGGGAGTCACGGTGTTGACCCGGATCCCGAACGGGGCCTGCTCCGCGGCCAGTCCCCGGCTGTAGTTCTCCAGCGCCGCCTTCGCCGCCGTGTAGTGCAGGAACGGCGCCACCGGGGTGAGTACCGCGGCCGACGAGACATGCAGGATCACCCCCGAACGCCGCTCCCGCATCCCCGGCACCAGCAGCGAGTCCAGCCGCACCGACGCCAGGAAGTTCAGGTCCAGCGCCTCCTGCCACTCCTCGTCGGGGATGGCCGAGGTGCCCTCGTACGGCCGCCCCCCGCCCGCGTTGTGGACCAGGACGTCCACCCCGCCGAGCACCTCCCGCGCGGCCGTGGCCAGGGCCTCCGCGCCGGCCCGGGTCCGCACGTCGGCCGCCACGAAGGCGGCCCCCTCCGGCACCGTGCCCGTCGCCGACCGGGCGGTGGTGAGCACCTCGGCGCCCGCGTCCAGGAGCCGGCGCACCACGGCCGCGCCGATTCCGCGAGTACCACCCGTGACGAGGGCCCGCTTTCCGGCGAGTTCCCGTGTTCCCGATCCGTTCTCGATTGTGGCCATGCCACCGTTCCTTTCCCTCGTGTTCCGTTTCGCTGTTCACGGTACGGAGGGAAAAGAACCGGTGGCAAAGACGAAATAGCAGCAGCTGCCATAGGGAGTCCCTATGGCGTCCCGGCCGTCAGAACCCGTGCCGCATACCCCCGTCGACCGGCACCATGACACCCGTCAGATAGGACGCCGCCGGCGACAGCAGAAACGCGCCCACCCGCCCGAACTCCTCCGGTGTCCCGTACCGTCGCAGCGGAATCCGGGACTCGTTCTCCATCCGGGTGGCCGCGGGGTCGGCCGACAGCGCGTCCAGCGCCCGCGCCCGGTCCGTGTCGATCCGCGACGGCAGCAGTCCCACCACCCGGATCCCGCGCGGCCCCAACTCGTCCGCGAGTGACTTGGCGAACCCGGCGAGCCCCGGCCGCAGCGCGTTCGAGATCGTCAGCCCGGGAATCGGCTCGTACACCGACCCGGACAGCACGAACCCGATGACACCGCCGTCCGCCAACTCGGCCGCGGCCGCGCGCGCGAGCCGTACGGCCCCCAGGAACACCGCCTCGTAGGCGGTCTGCCACTGCTCGTCCGTGTTGTCGGCGATGAACCCGGCCGGGGGCCCACCCACGCTCACGAGAATGCCGTCGAAACGCCCGAACCGCTCACGTGCCGCCGAGATCACCCGCTCCGGTGCGTCCGCCTCCGCGTTGTCGACGGCGATGCCCGCCGCGTTCGGCCCCAGCTCGGCCACCGCCTCGGCGACCCCCTTCTCGTCCCGTCCGGTCACCACGACCTTCGCCCCGTCGGCGACCAGTTCGCGCGCGGTCGCGTTGCCCAGCCCCCGGGTCGCTCCGGTGACGACGTACACCCGGTCCTTCAGTCCAAGATCCATGAGCCTCATCCTGCCTCGTCGCCGCCGAACAGTGTGAGGGCGGTGTTCACCAGTCCGATGTGGCTGAACGCCTGTGGGAAGTTGCCCAGCTGGCGTCCGAGCTCCGGTTCGTACTCCTCGGAGAGCAGTCCCACGTCGTTGACGAGTCCCACCAGCCGTTCGAACAGTTCCTTCGCCTCGTCGGTACGGCCCGTCATGTGCAGCGCGTCGGCCATCCAGAAGGAGCAGGCCAGGAAGGCGCCTTCACCGCCCGGCATGCCGTCGACGCCGATCGCGTCGGTGTCGTAGCGGCGTACGAAGCCGCTGCGGCCCAGGTCGTCGCGGATCGCGTCCACCGTGCCGATCACCCGCGGGTCGTCCGGCGGCAGGAAACCGAAGCGCGGGATCAGCAGCAGGGCGGCGTCGAGTTCGCGCGAACCGTAGTACTGGGTAAAGGTGTTGCGCTCCGGGTCGAACCCCTTCTCGCACACCTCCCGGTGCACCTCGTCGCGGAGCGCGCGCCAGCGCTCCAGTTCGCCCTCCAGCTCCGCGTGCTCCTCCAGGGTGCGTACCGCGCGGTCCGCGGCCACCCACACCAGCACCTTGGAGTGCACGAAGTGCCGGCGGCCGCCGCGCACCTCCCACAGGCCCTCGTCCGGCTGGCGCCAGATCTTCTCCAGGAACTTCATCAGCGAGCACTGGATGGCCCACATGTGCGGCCTGGTGGACAGGCCGGCGTTGCGGGACAGCGACAGCGAGTCCATGACCTCGCCGTACACGTCCAGCTGGAGCTGGTCGGCGGCGCCGTTGCCGACGCGGACCGGCGCCGAGCCGGCGAAGCCGGCCAGCCAGGGCAGTTCGAACTCGGGCAGCCGACGCTCGCCGGCCAGGCCGTACATGATCTGCAGGTCCGCCGGGTCGCCGGCGACCGCGCGCACCAGCCAGTCACGCCAGGCCTCGGCCTCCTTGTGGTAGCCGGCCGACAGCAGGGCGCCGAGGGTGAGGGTGGAGTCACGCAGCCAGCAGAAGCGGTAGTCCCAGTTGCGCACCCCGCCCAGCTCCTCGGGCAGCGAACTGGTGGCGGCGGCGACGATACCGCCGGTCGGCGTGTACGTTAGCGCCTTGAGGGTGATCAGGGAGCGCATCACCGCGTCCCGGTGGGGGCCGTCGTAGGTGCAGCGGGCGGTCCAGCGCCGCCAGCCGGTGACGCTGGAGCGCAGCGCCTCGTACGGGTCCAGCAGCGGCGGCCGCGGCTCGTGCGAGGGGTGCCAGGTGAGCACGAACGCGACCCGCTCGCCCTCCGCGACGGTGAACTCCGAGTGCGTGCCGAAGTCCTCGCCCCAGGTCCGTACGGACGGTTCGCTGCGCAGCCACACCGAGTCGGGACCGGCGACGGCGACCCGGTGACCGCGTGAGCGGCGCATCCAGGGGACGACCGAGCCGTAGTCGAAGCGGAGGCGGAGCGTGCTGTGCACGGTGGCGCGGCCGCTGACGCCCTCGACGATGCGAACCACGTCGGGGGCGCGGTCGCGCTGGGGCATCAGGTCGGTGACGCGGACCGTGCCCTCGGGGGTCTCCCACTCGGTGTCCAGGACCAGCGTGTCGGGCCGGTAGGCGCGCCGGGTGCACGTGGTGGCGTCCTGCGGGGCGATCCGCCAGTGGCCGTTGTCCTCGTCGCCCAGGAGCCTGGCGAAGCAGGCCGCCGAGTCGAACCGGGGCACGCACAGCCAGTCGATGGAACCGTCCCGGCCGACCAGGGCCGCGGTCTGTTCGTCGCCGATGAGGGCGTAGTCCTCGATGCGTCGGTCCACGGGTTCCGGTTTCCCGCCGGGCCGGTAGGCCAATCAGGGGGTGGTCCGGGGGAGTGACACCGTGCTCAGACGGCGGCCGCAGGCTCCGCTCGGGCCGCCGGCTCTTCCTTCGCCGCCTCCTCGCGGGCGCGGGCCTCACGGCGGACCAGCACGAACCAGCCGTAGGGGACGCCCGCGGCGAACAGCCACCACTGGATCATGTACGCGTAGTTCAGCGGGGCGTCTTCCTTACCCGGGTCGGAGATCTGCTCCGGGGTGTCGCCCTTGGGCTCGGGCGCGGTCTGCTGGATGTAGCCGCCCAGCACCTGCTCGCCGAGCCGGCGCGCCTGTTCCTCGCTGTTGATCAGCATGATCTGCCGGTCGGGCAGGCCCTTGAGATCCTTGATGCCGCTCGCCGCGGTGGTCTCGTCGGGCATCAGCCGGCCCTGGATGGTGACCCGGCCGCCGGGCGGGGCCGGAACCTTGGGGAACGCGGTCTGGCTCGGGCCGTCCGAGGAGATCCAGCCCCGGTTGACCAGCAGCACCTTGCCGTCGGCCAGCACGAACGGGGTCAGGACGTGGTAGCCGACCTCGTCGTCGTCGTTGGTACGACGCCGGACGACGACCTCGTGGGCGGTGTCGAAGGTGCCGGTCGCGGTGACGGTGTGGTACCGCTCCTTGCGGGTCACCGCGTGCCCCGGCTCGGTCACCCGCTCCACGGGCACCGGCTTGGCGTCGAGCGCCTGGGCCACCAGTGCGTTACGGGCGCTGCGCTCCTCGTACCGGTGCTTCTGCCAGAACCCCAGCCGGATCATCGTGGGGATGAGGAGCAGGGAGATCAGGGTGAGGATCACCCACTGCCGGGTCAACAGGAAGCGGTACACGAACAAAGACCGTACCCCTCGCGTATCGGCCCTCTGAGGGAGGGTCCCCCAGAGGGCCGGAGACATCCCTGCCTCGGCGGTCACACGCGGTCGACGATGCCCGCCTTCCCGGCCTCGCGGGCGCAGTGGGCGCCGCAGTACCACTGGTTCTCGGCCTCGACGCCCTGGCCGATGATCGAGACCTTGCAGTGCTCGCAGAGGGGGGCCATGCGATGGATCGCACAGGAGAAGCAGTCGAAGACATGGACCGCGCCCTGTGCGTGCACCTCGAAGGTCATTCCGTAGTCATTGCCGCATACTTCGCATTTCGCCATGTGGCACAGGGTGGGCGGTCGGCCCCCCGCGGGCGAGCGGGCGCCGGGCGAGTCGCCCGGCAATCACCCGTCCGTACGGCCCCGCCGAGCGGTCACTTCCCCGCTGCCGGTGTCGATGCCGGCGCCACGTCCCGCAGCAACTGCCCGAAGGCCGCCTCGTCGACGACCGGCGTGCCGAACTGGCGTGCCTTGAGCACCTTCGACGTGCCCGAGTCCGGGTCGTTGGTGACGAGCAGGCTGGTGAGCCGCGAGATGCTCGTCGACACATGCAGGCCGGCCTCGACGGCCCGGTCCTCCAGGAGCTCCCGCTCGGTCGAGGTGTCCCCGGAGAACGCCACCCGCATGCCCTGCCTGAGCGGGCTGCCGTCCTCGTACCGCCCCGGGTTCGGATACGGGCAGGCCGGCCGCTTGCGGGCCGGACGCCAGCTGTTCGCACGGTAGCCGCCGCCGTAGCCGCCGCTCGCCTGCTGCCCGATCCGGGGCGTCTCCGACCACTCCGTCAGCGGCCGGCACTCCAGCAGCGGCAGCCGTACGTTGCCCGCCGCCGCGGCCCGCAGACTGGGCCGGAACGCCTCCGCGAGCACCCGCGCGTCGTCCAGCGCGTGGTGCGCCCGCCGCTGCACGACACCGAAGTGCGCGGCCAGGGTCTCCAGCTTGTGGTTGGGCAGCGGCAGCCCCAGCTCCTTGGAGAGCGCGATCGTGCACAGCCGCTGCTTCACCGGGGGCTCGCTCTTCGCGCGCGCGTACTCGCGCGCGATCATCTGCCAGTCGAAGACCGCGTTGTGCGCGACCAGCACCCGGCCGTCGAGCCGGGCCGCGAACTCCTCGGCGACGTCGGTGAAGAGCGGCGCCCCTTCGAGGACCTCGCTCGTCAGACCGTGGATCCACACCGGGCCCGGGTCGCGCTCGGGATTGACCAGCGTGTACCAGTGGTCCTCGACCTCGCCGCGCTCGTCCAGCCGGTAGACGGCCGCGGAGATGATCCGGTCGTCCCGGGCCAGTCCGGTGGTCTCCACGTCGACGACCGCGTACCCCTCGGGATACGCGGCAGGCCACGGGGTGCCGGCGGAGACTGCGGTCGTCAGGTCTTCGAGCATGGTCATTGAGGATACGGGCCCCGGCCGACAGTCCGGTCCGTCAGGTCGCCCGCCGCCACCGCCCGTTCGCATGTCCTGATTGCCCTTCGCGTGGCTATGGACCTTTTCGCCGCCCGGTGCCACCGTGCACCCCGCCCGGCGCTGACGCGGCGACGACTCCGCGGTGGCGCGGCGCTCGGACGGTCGACGGAAGGGCGGTACGGCGGATGGCACGCGTACGGTACGGCGCTCGGACCGAGGCGGAGATCGCGGCCGCGCGCACCACGAGGCTCCCGGACGTCTG
Source organism: Streptomyces sp. NPDC048254 (assembly GCF_043201895.1). Taxonomy (NCBI): domain Bacteria; kingdom Bacillati; phylum Actinomycetota; class Actinomycetes; order Kitasatosporales; family Streptomycetaceae; genus Streptomyces; species Streptomyces sp. NPDC048254. Next base: position 47,622 of record NZ_JBICZJ010000026.1, on the reverse strand, counting down.
GTCCACCGGCGTGGTGGCCGTCTGGGAGAGCGACCCGGACGCGGTCGCGGCGGTGCTGCCGCCCCCGCTCAAACCCACCGGCCGCCCCCTGGTCCGCGTCAACATCAGCCAGGTCCAGCTGCCCGGATACCCGCTGGGCGCGGGTTCGTTCGCGGTCGCCGCCGCGCACGGCACGGCCGAGGGCTGGTATCCGCTGGTGATGCCGATGACCCACGAGCGTGCCCTCACCGGCGGCCGTGAGGTCTTCGGGGAGCCCAAGAAGCTCGGCGAGGTGACCGTCGAGCGCGAGGGCGGCCTCGTCCGTGCGGCGCTGGCCCGGCACGGCGTCGCCTTCGTGGAGGTGTGCGGCACGGTCGGCACCCCGCTGCCGCTGCCGGAACCCGCGCCGAAGACCGACTTCTACTTCAAGTTCCTCCCGGCGGTGGACGGTTCGGGCTTCGACGGTGACCCGCTGCTGGTGCACTGCGTCCGCGAGGAGAAGGTCCGCCGGCTGGAGCGCGTGACGGGGGAGGTGATCCTCCGTGAGTCGGCGTACGACCCGGTCGCCGACCTCCCGGTGCTGCGCCTGCTGGACATCACCCTCGGCGAGAAGACCAGCGACCAGCGCGGCCGGGTCGCCGAACGGGTCGATCCGCAGGCCCTGTTGCCCTACGTCCACCAGCGCTACGACGACGCCCGCCAGGTCGTCGACGCGCCCCCGGAAGGGAGCGAGGCCTGATGGAACTTTGTGCCGGACAGGTCGCCGTCGTCACCGGCGCGGCGAGCGGGATCGGGCTCGCGATGGCCCGGCGGTTCGCCGCCGAGGGCCTGAAGGTGGTCCTCGCCGACGTGGAGCCGGCCGCCCTGGAGAAGGCCGCGGCGGACCTCCGCGCGGCCGGCGCCGACGTGCACACGCGCGTGGTCGACGTCGGCGTGCGCGAACAGGTCCTGGAACTCGCCGAGTCGGCCTACGACACCTACGGCGCGGTGCACGTCCTGTGCAACAACGCCGGGGTCGGTTCGGGCGCCGAGGGCCGCATGTGGGAGCACGAACCCAACGACTGGAAGTGGGCGTTCGAGGTCAATGTGTGGGGTGTCTTCCACGGTGTACAGGCTTTCCTGCCGAGGATGATCAAGTCGGGTCAACCCGGTCACGTGGTCAATACATCCTCCGGCGACGGCGGTATCGCGCCGCTGCCGACGGCCTCCGTCTACGCGGTCACCAAGGCGGCCGTGGTCACGCTCACCGAGTCCCTGTACGCCCATCTCAGGGCGGAGCACGCGCGCGTGGGCGCCTCGGTGCTCTTCCCGGGGCCGCACATGCTGCGCACGGGCCTGTGGGAGTCGCACCGCAACCGGCCCGAGCGCTACGCCAAACAGCGGCCGCGCAGGACGCCGTACCGCAGCCTCGACCAGTGGGAGGCGGCGATGCGCGCGGCGGGCAAGGAGGTCGCCTTCATGCCCGTCGAGGAGGTCGCCGAGTTCGTCGTGGCGGGCATCCGCGCGGACCGCTTCTGGCTGCTGCCGGAGAGCGGGCACAGCGACGCCCAGATCCGGGCGCGGGCGCGCTCGATGCTGGACCGGGCGAACCCGTCGTACCTCGAAAGCTTCATCCTGGACTGAGCACCTGGATCGACAGGGGGCTGTCGTGACCTCGTTTGACGACCCGTATCTGATCATCTCCTCCGACTGCCACGCCGGGCTGCCCACCGAGGAGTACCGGCCCTATCTGGACGCCCGGTTCCACCGGGACTTCGACGAGTTCCTCGCCGGGCGGGACCGCCGCCGGGAGGAGATGACCCGGCTCGGCATCCGCAACGAGGCGTTCGCGAGCAAGTGGTTCCAGGACAACGAGGAGGGGCTGCGCGGCGGCTGGGACAGCGCACAGCGGCTGAAGGAGCTGGACGGCGACGGGGTGGCCGCCGAGGTGGTCTTCCCGGACGCCGACGCGGTCGACAGCCGGACGGCCGCGCCCTTCGGGGTGGGCCTCGGCCTCTCCGGCGACCACGACCCGGAGCTGGGCATGGCGGGCGCCCGGGCCCACAACCGCTGGCTGGCCGACTTCGTCTCCGAACACCCCGAACGGCACTGCGGGGTCGCCCTGCTGCCGGTCACGGCCCCGGTGGACCGCGTCGTCGCCGAGGTGCACCGCGCGAAGGAGACCGGCCTCGGCGCGCTGATGATCCCCGCCATGTGGGTCGACAAGGAGCCGTACCACGACCGCCGTTACGACCCGGTGTGGGCGGCCGCCGCCGAGTGCGGGATGCCGGTCCTCACCCACTCCGGCGCCGCCCCGCGCCACGAGTACGGCGACCATCTCGGCATCTACGTCAGCGAGGTGACCTGGTGGCCGGCCCGGCCGCTGTGGTTCCTGCTCTGGTCGGGGGTCTTCGAACGCCACCCCGGGCTCAGGTTCGGCGTGGCGGAGTCGGGCTGCTGGTGGCTGCCGAACCTGCTCTGGTTCATGGACCGCCTCTACCTCGGCGCGCACGGCGGCAAGAAGCTGTCCCCCTTCGAGGAACTGAAGCGCCCGCCGCACGAGTACCTGGACCGGCAGGTCTTCATCTGCGCCACCAACACCAAACGCCGTGAACTCGCCCAGCGCTACGAGGTCGGCGTCGACAACATCCTCTGGGGCAGCGACTTCCCGCACCCGGAGGGCACCTGGCCCGACACGCGCGCGTGGCTGCGCCGCACCTTCCACGACATCCCGGTGGCCGAGACCCGCCGGATGCTTGGCCTGGCGGCGGCCGAGGTCTTCGGCTTCGACGTGGCCCGCCTGACGCCGCTGGCCCGCCGTATCGGCCCCACCCCCGCCGACCTGGGCCAGCCGGCCGACCAGACGGCCGTCGCGGCCTCCTGGGCGCGCTCGCGCGAGGTGGGCCGCCACTGGCTGACGGACCACGACTTCCCGGCTCTGGGCGTGAGTTCATGAACGGTGAGCGCTACACGGTGATCTCCGCCGACTGCCACGCGGGCGCCGACCTCCTCGACTACCGGCCGTACCTGGAGAAGCGGTACCACGACGACTTCGACGACTGGGCGGCGACGTACGTCAACCCGTACGAGGACCTGCTCTCCGACTCCGCCGACCGGAACTGGAACTCCGCTCGGCGGCTCGCGGAGCTGGAGCAGGACGGGATCGTCGCGGAGGTGATCTTCCCGAACACCATCCCGCCGTTCTTCCCGTCCGGTTCCCTGATGGCCCCCGCGCCGACGGGTGCGGAGACCGAGCTGCGCTGGGCGGGCCTGCGCGCCCACAACCGCTGGCTGGCCGACTTCTGCGCCGCCGCGCCCGGCCGCCGGGCCGGTGTCTTCCAGATCCTCCTGAACGACGTCGACGAGGCCGTAAAGGAGATCCGCCGGGCGGCGACGGCGGGCCTGAAGGGCGGCCTGATGCTGCCCGGCACCCCACCGAACTCGGGCCTGCCCGAACTGCACGCGCGCGTGTACGACCCGATCTGGGCCGTCTGCGCGGAACTCGGCGTCCCCGTCAACCACCACGCGGGCTCGGCGTCCCCGCCGCTCGGCGACGAACCGGCCGCCCGCGCGGTCTTCATGGTCGAGACGACCTGGTTCTCGCACCGGGCGCTGTGGCACCTGGTGTTCGGCGGCGCCTTCCGCCGCCACCCGGACCTGAGGCTCGTCCTGACCGAGCAGGGCTCCGGCTGGATCCCCGGGGTCCTGGCCATGCTGGACTACTACCACGGCCGCCTGCTGGCCGCGGCCTCGACGGCGACGACCGCGGAGGCGAAGTTCGGGGCGGGGCTGGCCGAGGGCATGGGCGGGTCGCCGTCCGAGGTGTGGCGGTCGAACTGCTTCGTCGGTGCCAGCTTCATGCGTCCGCACGAGGTGCCGCTGCGCGACCGCATCGGCCTGGACAAGATCATGTGGGGCAGCGACTACCCGCACGACGAAGGCACCTACCCCTACACCCGTGAGGGCCTGCGCTTCGCCTACGCGGGCGTCCCGCGCGACGAGGTCGCGGCGATGCTCGGCGGCAACGCGGCCCGCGTGTACGGCTTCGACCTCGGCCTCCTCGACCCGATCGCGGCCCAGGTGGGACCGACGGTGGCGGAGATCGCGGAACCGCTGCGGGAACCGCCGACGGACGCCACGAGTCCGGTGTTCGCGCGGGGGGCTTCGGTACGGGTCTGGTGACGTCGGTACTCCCCTCACCGGGAGCGGGGTGCGATCCTCCGTGTCGTGACGGAACAGACGCACGACAACGAGGCCCACGGGGGAGCGCTCGGCTCCCGGCTGAACTGGCTGCGGGCGGCCGTACTGGGGGCCAACGACGGCATCGTGTCGACGGCGGGCATCGTCGTCGGCGTCGCGGGCGCCACCGACGACCGGGGCGCCCTGCTGACGGCGGGCCTGGCGGGGCTGCTCGCCGGGTCGATGTCCATGGCGGCGGGGGAGTACGTGTCGGTGTCCACCCAACGCGACTCGGAACTGGCCGCGCTCGCGCTGGAGAAACGCGAGCTGAAGGAGCAGCCCGAGGCGGAACTGGAGGAGCTGACCGAACTGCTGGAGCGGCGCGGGCTGTCCCGGGAGGTGGCGCGGGAGGCGGCGGTCCAGCTCACCGAGCGGGACGCGCTGAAGGCCCACGCGAGCGTGGAGCTGGGCATCGACCCGGACGAGCTGACCAACCCGTGGAACGCGGCGCTGGCGAGCTTCCTGGCGTTCACGGTCGGGGCGCTGCTGCCGCTGCTGGCGATCGTCCTGCCGCCCGCCGGCTGGCGGCTTCCGGTGACCGTGGGGTCGGTGCTGGCCGCGCTGGTCCTGACGGGATGGAGCAGCGCGCGGCTGGGGGCGGCGGCGGTGGGTCCGGCGATGGTACGGAACATGGCGGGCGGCGCGCTGGCCATGGGCGTCACCTATGCGGCGGGGACCCTGCTGGGGGCGGTGGGGGTCTAGCGGCGGCCCGGCCGTTGGCGGAGATCGCCAACAAGCAAGCGCATACCGCGGGCAATACTTGTGGGTAACAACGTCTAGCCGCAGCCGACCAGCGGTTCTACGGTGCCCCCATGCCGAACCTGCCCGATGTCGTGCTGTGGTCGATACCCGCCTTCGTGCTGCTCACCGTGATCGAGGTGGTCAGCTACCGCATCCATCCCGACGACGACGCCGACGGATACGAGGCCAAGGACGCCGCCACCAGCGTCGGCATGGGGCTCGGGTCGCTCGTCTTCGACTTCGTCTGGAAGATCCCGATCGTCGCGATCTACACGGCGGTCTACGAACTCACCCCGCTGCGCATTCCCGTCCTGTGGTGGACGGTCCCGCTGATGCTGTTCGCGCAGGACTTCTTCTACTACTCGTCCCACCGCGGCCACCACGTCATCCGCGTCCTGTGGGCCTGCCACGTCGTCCACCACTCCAGCAAGAAGTTCAACCTCACCACCGCACTGCGCCAGCCCTGGACCTCGCTGACGGTCTGGCCGTTCTACGTCCCGCTCGTCGCCGTCGGTGTGCACCCGGCCGCGCTCGCCTTCTGTTCCTCCGCGAACCTCGTCTACCAGTTCTGGATCCACACCGAACGCATCGACAAGATGCCCCGGTGGTTCGAGTTCGTGTTCAACACGCCGTCCCACCACCGCGTGCACCACGCCTCCCAGGGCGGCTACCTGGACCGCAACTTCGGTGGGATCCTGATCATCTGGGACCGGTTGTTCGGCTCGTGGGTGCCGGAGGTCGAGCGGCCGGTGTACGGGTTGACCAAGAACATCAACACGTTCAACCCGATCAAGGTGGCCACCCATGAGTACCTGGCCATCGGCAGGGACCTGAAGGCCGCCCGCAGTTGGCGGGAGCGGGCCGGGCGGGTGTTCGGGGGGCCCGGCTGGGCGCCCCCGGCCGCCGTGGAGCAGGCCGAGGAGTCCATGGCCGCGTGAGAGCGTCCCGGGCGCTGCTCGCCGCCTTCGCCCTCGCCGCCGCGGCCGACCTCGGGTGCCTCGCCGCCGGCTTCCACATCGGGCACGTGGTGGCCAAGGTGCTCCTGATGCCGCTGCTCGCCGCCTGGACCGCCCGGGCGGGTGGCCCGCGGCTGCTCGTCGCCGCCCTGCTGTGCGGCTGGGGCGGCGACGTGCTGCTGCTCTCCGACGCCGACCCCGCCTTCATGGCGGGGATGGCCTGCTTCGCCGCCGGACACGTCTGCTACCTCGCGCTGTTCCGCCGCCACGGACCGGCACACGCGCGTGCCGGTGTCCTCGCCGTCGGCTACGCCGCCGCCCTCGTCATCCTGGTCGTCCTGCTGTGGCCGGACCTGCCCGCCGGCCTCCGTGTCCCCGTCGCCGGCTACAGCACCCTGCTCACCGCCATGGCGTACACGGCGGTCACCCGGCTCGGACCGGTCGCCGGGCTCGGCGGCGCGCTCTTCATGCTCTCCGACACCCTCATCGCGACCGGTGTCGCCGACTGGCCGCAGCTGCCCAGGCCCGACTTCTGGATCATGCTGACCTACGTGGCCGGACAGTTCCTGCTGGTCCGGGGCACCCTCGTCGCGCGGCCCGCACCGGCGACGGCGTACCGTGAAGTGCGCCCGACCACCCCCTGAGCGCACCCACGACACCGCACGAGAGGGATCCTCGCCATGCGCGCCACCACCATCCACGCCCCGTACGACATGCGCGTGGAGGACGTGCCCGAGCCGGTGGTGCAACTGCCCACCGACGCCGTCGTACGAGTCCTGCGCGCCTGTATCTGCGGCAGCGACCTGTGGGCCTACCGGGGCGAGGCGGCCCGGCAGCCGGGGCAGCGCATCGGGCACGAGTTCCTGGGCGTCGTCGAGGAGACCGGCTCCGAGGTGGGCACCGTCCGGCGCGGCGACCTCGTGGTGGCCCCCTTCATGTGGTCCGACGGCGTCTGCGACTACTGCCGCGAGGGTCTGACGACGTCCTGCGAGCACGGCGGTTTCTGGGGCTCGGTGGGGTACGACGGCGGCCAGGGCGAGGCCGTGCGCGTCCCGTTCGCCGACGGCACCCTGGTCCAGCTGCCCAAGGACGCGGCCTCCGAAGACCACCTGCTGACCGCCCTGCTGACCCTCTCCGACGTCCTCGGAACCGGCCACCACGCGGCCCTCGGCGCGGGCGCCCGTCCCGGGGCCACGGTCGCCGTCGTCGGGGACGGCGCGGTCGGCCTGTGCGCCGTGCTGGCCGCCAAGCGGCTGGGTGCCGAGCGGATCATCGCGCTGGGCCGGCACGAGGTCCGCACCGACATCGCGCGCCGCTTCGGCGCCACCGACGTCGTCGCCGAGCGCGGGGACGCGGCCGTGGCGGCCGTCCGCGAGCTCACCCGGGGGCAGGGCGCGCACTCCGTCGTGGAGGCCGTGGGCACCGAGCAGTCCATGCGGACGGCCGTCGAGATCACCCGGGACGGCGGCGCGATCGGCTTCGTCGGCGTCCCGCACGGCAGCGGCACCGGTCTGGACCTCTCCGTCATGTTCGACCGGAATATCGCCCTGCGCGGCGGTGTCGCCCCGGTCCGTGCCTACATCCCCGACCTGCTGCCCGACGTCCTCGCCGGCACCATCGACCCCTCGCCGGTCTTCGACCTGACCGTCGGCATCGAGGGCGTGCCCGACGGCTACAAGGCGATGGACGAGCGCACCGCCCTCAAGGTGCTCGTCACCAACGACTGAATCAACGTCCCGGTCAATGGTTGATCAGGTCCACTTGATTGAGCGCACTTGATCGGGGCGACCTGATCACGTCCATCTGATCACGTCCACCTGATCGGCACCGGCAGCGCCGTCAGCACCCCCGACACCGCGACCACCACCCCCAGCACGGCCACCTCGGCCCGCGCGGGGAGGTGCGCGGTGAGCGGGTCGGCCGCCCGGCGCAGCCGGAACCGCGCCCACAGCGCGAGCGCGGCGACAGCGGCGACGAGGACCACCTTGGCGAGCAGGGTGCGCCCGTACGCCGTCGTCGTCAGCTGGTCCAGGATCGTGCCCGCGGGCATCCGCCGCAGCGAACTCCACACGCCCGTCGCGGTGATGGCCGCGAGCAGCACGGCGGCCACGCGCGCGTAGACACCGAGCAGCGCCGCCCCGGCCTCCCTGCCGCGCCACCGGTGCAGCAGGCGCAGCGCGTGCAGCAGACCGCCCGCCCACAGCGTCGCGCAGCTCAGATGCACCAGGGTCAGCGCCGAGCCGAGCAACGGGGTGTGCTCGGGCGCGGGGTGGGCGCGCAGCGCCTCGGCGACGACCACCGCGGCCGGCGGCCACACCTGGAGCGCCGGGCGGCGCGCGCGGGCGCACAGACCGGCCAGCAGAAAGGCGTTGACCTCGATCAGCGCCAACTTGCCGTCACGCGACTGGTACAGGCCGCCCACGTCGACGTCCGCGAGAGAGCGCGGCACCAGGTTGCCCGTCGACACGACCGACGCGAGCCCCAGCGCGGCGACGAAACCGGCGGCAGCCGCGAACACCGCCCAGCTGGACGGCCGTTCGGGCGGCGGGTCCGGCAGCCGGCGGGCCAGCCGGTCCACGAACAGCTCGCCCAACGGCACGCACAGGGCGCCGAACAGCACCCCGCGCAGCAAGGCGATGCCGCCCACCCCCGGCGCCGCGGCCTCCCCGGTGTCGTGCAGGGCGACGGACGGCCCGAGCAGCGGCACCACCAGCGTGCCCAGCGCCACCAGAACCAGGACGGCGACGGCCCGGCCGGCACCGGGGTATCTCGCGGGGCCGTTCGCGTCGGCCGCTTCGGTGGTCGGTCGTGTCGCCGTCACCCCACGATCCTCGCCAGTCATGACAGAACCGGGCAAGTAGCGGAATACAACTGACGGAGCGTCATTCCGCCTCTTCGTGCGTTTCCGGCCGGTCGGGCGGTGCGGTCATGCCCACGTGGCCGGATCCGACCCCCACGGCACCGGCGGTCGCGCCCAGTCGGCCGGGCCGCCCGCGAAGGATACCGGCGGCCGGGCGTACCGCAGCCGCCCCAGCGCGCTGTCCGTCTCGGCGAGCCGGCTGTCCGGCCCCTCGTACGGCTCGCCGCCCTCGGGCCCCGGCTCCGTCTCCGCCGTCAGCCACCGAGCGGTGCGCGCCAGCGCCAGCCGCACGAACCGGCTGCCGCCGTCGTAGGACTGCTCGGTCAGCGCTCGCAGCACGCCCGCCGCCAGCAGATACCCCGTGCCGTGGTCGAGCGCCTGCGCGGGCAGCGCACCCGGCCGCTCCGCCGAGCCCTCGGTCCTCGCGATGCCGGTGGCGACCTGCACCAGGCTGTCGAAGCCACGCCGCCCGGCCCACGGCCCGTACGCACCCCACGCAGACACCTGGGCCACGACCAGCCCCGGCCGCCGTTCGGCCAGCGCCTCGGGGGAGAGCCCGAACCGGTCCAGGGCGCCTGGCCGGTAGCCGGTGACCACGACGTCCGCCGAGGCCAGCAGTTCCTCGAAGACTGCCCGGCCGGTCGTGAGGTCGAGCGTCGCCGACCGTTTTCCGAAGCCCGTGTCGGCGTGCTGGTCGGCGAGCTCGGGCAGCCAGGGCGCGTCCAGGCGCAGGACGTCGGCGCCCAGCAGCCCGAGGGTGCGGGTGGCGACCGGGCCGGCCAGGACCCGGGTCAGGTCCAGGACGCGCAGCCCGGCGGCGGGCAGCAGGGGAGCGGCACCGGCGTCGAGCGGCGGGAGCACGCGCGCGTGGGCCGCGTCCAGACGGCCCCGCTCGACGAGGGGGCGCGCGGCCACCTCGACCGCCTGCTCGTGCGCCGCCCACTCCTCGGGCGAGCGCAGCGCCACGGCGAGCCCGCCGGCGCCGTAGGCCGCGTCCTCCACGTCCCGTGCGGGCAGTCCGGCGATCCGGGACGCGGCTTCCTCCGGCGAGGCGCCCTCCGGCAGTCCCAGCGAGGTCAGCAACCGGGCCTGGTGGTGCGGGTAGTTGGCGTGGGTGCGCACCCATCCGTCCGCCGTGCGCCAGAACCGGGACAGCGGGGCGAACGACACCGGCGCCCGCCCGTCGACCAGCAACTGCCGCTCGCTGGTGAACGCCGCCGCCACGGCCCCGTCGTCGACTCGGACCGCGGGCACCTCCACCGTTCCGGTCCGCCGCGCCCCCAACTCGGCGGCGGCCAGCGCGCACGCTCCGACACATGCGCGTGCGAGCCGTCGTACGGGAAGGCGTGACGGGAGCGTGCCCGCGCGTGCCACGGTCGTGATCCGCGCGGGCAGTGAGGGATCGCCGCCCAGCGCGGACCACGCGTAGTTGATTTCAGTCATGACTGCATCATGCAGTATTGACTGAATCAATATATGCGCCTACCGGGTCACCGCCGCCAGCGCGTCCGCGGTGCCCCAGCCGTAGAAACCGTTGTGGTTCTTCGTGCCCTCGCACACCGCGTCGACCTTGCCGTCGCCGTTGATGTCGTACGGGTCGGTGCACGGTGTGGCGGTCGCCTCGGCGTACAGCAGGGCCTTCACCAGGGCGGGGGAGGCGTGCGGATGGGTTGACTTGATCAATGCCGCGACACCGACGACATGCGGGGTCGCCATCGACGTACCGGCCATGTAGCCCCATTTGCCGCCCGGCAGCGGGCCCAGGATCAGGCCGCTGGTCGCCGGGGGCGCGGGGGCCTGGTACGCGGTCGAGTCGCCGCCGGGCGCGGCGATGTCGATCACCCCGAGGCCGTAGTTGGAGAAGGACGACTTGAGGCCCTTCGCGCCCGTGGCCGCGACGGTGACCACGCCCGGCAGCTGGGTCGGTATGTCGTAGCACTTGTGCGGGTCGATCACCCGGTCGCTGGGCGTGCCGTCGTTCGGCGAGACCGGGTCGGTGATCGAGTCGGAGGCCAGGTCGTAGCTCTCGTTGCCGGCCGCCGCCACGTTGACGGTGCCCTTCTTCTCCGCGAACCGGGAGGCCCGGGTGATGGCGTCGACGAGCGCCTTCTGGTCCGGGTCGTCGGTGCAGTTGAAGTACCAGGGGTCGGTGTAATAGCTGTTGTTGGTGACGTCGATGTGGTGCTCGGCCGCCCACACGAAGCCGCAGACCACGGCCTCCGTGTAGAAGTACCCGGCGGTGGTGGCGACCTTGATGCCCGCCACCTTGACGCCCGGCGCCACACCGGTGATGCCGATCCCGTTCCTGGCACCCGCGATCTCACCCGCCACATGAGTGCCGTGCGGGCTCTCCACGGCGCTGGGCCGCCAGGCCCCGTACGTCGTGTCCGGCTTGCCCGACACGCAGTTGGTGGACTGCGCGGCGGAGAAGTTCGGGGCGATGTCCGGGTGGGTGTCGTCGACGCCGGTGTCGATGACGGCGACGGTGACTTTCGAACTGCCCAGGGTCTTCTCGTGCGCCTTGTCGGCCTTGATGGCGGGCAGGTCCCACTGCAGAGGCTCCAGCGGGTCCTGTCCGTCGGCCGCCTGTGCGTCCGCCTCCGTGACCTGCTCGGAGCTGAGCACCTTGGGCGTGCCGACGTCGGTGGTCGACTGGGCGGGCAGCGGCGCGTTCCGGGTGGCACCGGCCGAGTCCACGCCGGGCACCTTGCGCATGGCCTTGGCGAAGTCGGGGTTGGACGAGTGGACGACGATCACGCCGATCTCGTCGTACGAGATCACCACGGTGCCGCCGGCCCGGCCGATCGCCCGCTGGACGCGCTGCGAGGTGCCGTGCCCGGGGCGGACGTTGACGACATAGCTGAGGGGCGTCGCGTCACTCGCGTCCGTAGCGCCCGTGGCCGTGGCCGTGACCGTGGTGTCGGCGGCGGACGCCGAGACGTTGGGCAGGAACGCCAGGGCCGTGGCCATGGCCATACCGAGCGGGATGGCGAGCGCGCGGCGGTGGCGCGACTGGGGCGCTGTCATGTGGGTGAGCCTCCGGTTCGTTCGCGAAACGAGCATGCCGTGCGGGAAGTCCTGCTGTGAGGTGGTCACTTGACCGCGCGGAGCGCGTTCACGACCCCCGAGCCGTAGAAGCCGTTGACGTGTCTGCCGCCCACGCAGGTGGCGTCCACGACGCCGTCGCCGTCCCCGTCGTAGGGGCCCGCCGGACAGCCCGGGTTGTCCGCCTCGGCCTTCAGCAGCGCCTGGAGCCGGGCCGGGGAGGCGTGCGGGTGGGCCGACTTCAGCAGCGCGGCGACCGCGGCCACGTGCGGGGACGCCATCGAGGTGCCCTGGAGGAAGCCGTACTGGTCGTTCGGCAGGGTGGACAGGATGCGGCCGTTCTGCGACGGCGTGTCCGGGATCTGGTACTTGTCGCCGCCCGGGCCCGCCACGTCGACGACGCCCTGTCCGTAGCTGGAGTAGTAGGACTTGGCGTTGTTGACGCCGACCGCGCTCACGGTGACCACACCGGGCAGCTGGGTCGGCACGTCGAAGCACTCGTGCGGGTCGACCGTACGGGTCGTGGCGGTCGAGTCGTCCGGGCTGGAATCGTCGACGAGGGCGTGCGAGTCGAGGTCGTCGTTCGAGTTGCCCGCCGAGGCCACATTGAGCGTGCCCTTGCTCCGGGCGTACAACTGGGCCCTGTTGACCGCGTCAACGATGGCACGTTGATCCGGGTCGTCCATGCAGTTGTACAGCCATGGATCAACGTAGTAGCTGTTGTTGGTGATCTCCACACCGTGGTCGGCGGCGAACACGAAGGCGCAGACGACACTCTCCGGGTAGAACAGTTGCGTCGAGTCGGGCTGGGCCACGGTGATGCTCGCGACCTTCACCCCCGGTGCCACGCCCGCCACGCCGATGCCGTTGCGGGCGGCGGCTATCTCACCGGCGACATGCGTGCCGTGGTAGTGGTCGGCGTCCACCGGCCGCCAGGCGCCGTACGTCGTGTCGGCCTTGCCGCTCACGCAGTTGGCGGACTGCGCGGCGGAGAAGTTGGGGGCGATGTCCGGGTGGGTGTCGTCGACGCCGGTGTCGATGACGCCGACCGTCACCGACCGGCTCCCCGGGTTGACCGCGGCGGCCTTGTCGGCGCCGATCGTCCGCAGATCCCACTGGTCGGCCTCCAGGGGCTCCTGGCCCGCCGCCGACCTCTTCTCGACCTGCGCGGCCTCCGCCTTCGACAGGACCTGCACGGCCCCCTCGGACGTGGTCCCCGCCGCGCTCAGCGGAGCCGTCCGCGTCGCCCCCGCCGACCGCACCCCGCGCACCGCGCGCATCGCGGCGCCGAAGTCCGGGTTCGCCGAGTGCACGACGATCACGCCGATCCTGTCGTACGACACGACGACCGTGCCGCCGTTGCGGGTGATCGCCCGCTGCACCGACTCGATCGTGCGGTGATCCGTCCTGGTGTTGACGACATAGGCCAGGTTCGGCCCGTCCGCCGCCGGTGTCGCCGAAGCCGTCAGCGGTGCCGCCGAGGCCGCCGCCGGCAGCAGGCCGAGCGAGGCGGTCAGCGACAGGGCAAGCGGTACGGCGAGCGCCAGCGCGCGTCTGGAACGCAGATGAGCCATGGGGTCTCCACATCATCCGGAACATCAACCGAGAGCGGGCCCGCCCGAGCCGTGCGTGCTGCCTGGGCAGGTACATGACGGGTAGTGCAGGGCGAAGCTATCTCCCGCACTCACCGGCCAGCAATGACCGGAGTGGGATCACGCGAACGACTTCCGAAAGAACTCGGGCGAGTTGAACCTGTCCACGCGTGGCGCCGTGACCTTGAGGAGGGAGCCACAGCAGGATCGAGGCCCCCCGTCGGAATCACTTACCGGAGCCGCCGCATCACTCCGGGTAGGTGATCCACATGTCTGTGAGGTCAGAATCCGCATGTCCGTATCGCGAGGAGACTCCGTGGCTACCGAGACACCACCGCCCTCGAAAACGCAGACCCGGCTCCCCTCCAGCGAGGAGTTCACCGAGGTGCAGCAGAGTCCGGAGTTCGCCGAACTGCGGCACTCCCACCGCTCCTTCGCCTTCCCGCTGACCGTCGGCTTCATCGCCTGGTACCTGCTGTACGTCCTGCTCTCCAACTACGCGGGCGACTTCATGGGCACCAAGGTCGTCGGCAACATCAACGTGGCCCTGGTCCTCGGCCTCGCCCAGTTCCTCACCACGTTCCTCATCGCCTGGTGGTACGCGCACCACGCCGCCGCCAAGCTCGACCCCAAGGCCGAGGCCATCAAGTCCCGGATGGAGGGCGGCGCATGAGCCCCGCGATCACCATGGCGGCCGGCGAGGCCAGCGAGCACCGGACGCTGATCATCACCCTGTTCGCGGTGTTCGTCGCCGCGACCCTCGTCATCACCATCTGGGCCGGCCGCCAGACCAAGGACGCCGCCGACTTCTACGCGGGCGGCCGCCAGTTCACCGGCTTCCAGAACGGCCTCGCCGTCTCCGGCGACTACATGTCCGCCGCGTCCTTCCTCGGCATCGCCGGCGCCATCGCCCTCTTCGGCTACGACGGCTTCCTCTACTCCATCGGCTTCCTGGTCGCCTGGCTGGTCGCCCTGCTCCTGGTCGCCGAACCGCTGCGCAACTCCGGCCGCTACACCATGGGCGACGTGCTGGCGTACCGCATGCGCCAGCGCCCGGTCCGCACCGCGGCCGGCACCTCGACGATCGTGGTGTCGATCTTCTACCTGCTGGCCCAGATGGCGGGAGCGGGCGTCCTCGTCTCCCTCCTCCTCGGCATCACCAGTGACGGCGGCAAGATCGCCATCGTCGCCCTGGTCGGCGTCCTGATGATCGTCTACGTCACCATCGGCGGCATGAAGGGCACCACCTGGGTGCAGATGGTCAAAGCCGTGCTGCTCATCGCGGGCGCCCTGCTGCTGACCTTCATGGTCCTGGCCAAGTTCCACTTCAACATCTCCGACCTGCTCGGCAAGGCCGCCGACAACAGCGGCAAGGGCACCGCCTTCCTGGAGCCCGGCCTGAAGTACGGCGCCACCGGCACCAGCAAGCTGGACTTCCTCTCCCTCGGCATCGCCCTGGTCCTCGGCACCGCCGGTCTGCCGCACATCCTGATCCGCTTCTACACCGTGCCCACCGCGAAGGCCGCCCGTAAGTCCGTGCTCTGGGCGATCGGCCTGATCGGCGCCTTCTACCTGATGACCCTCGCCCTCGGCTTCGGCGCCGCCGCGCTGATCAAACCGGACGAGATCATCGCCTCCAACAAGTCGGGCAACACCGCGGCCCCCCTCCTCGCCCTCCATCTGGGCGGCGTCGACTCCAACTGGGGCGCGATCCTGCTGGCCACCATCTCGGCGGTCGCCTTCGCGACGATCCTCGCCGTGGTCGCGGGCCTCACCCTGGCCTCGTCGTCCTCCTTCGCGCACGACATCTACGCCAACGTGATCAAGAAGGGCCAGGCCTCCGAGAAGCAGGAGATCAACGCGGCCCGCTACGCCACCGTCGGCATCGGCGCGGTCTCGATCGTGCTCGGCGCGCTGGCCCGCGACCTCAACGTCGCCGGCCTGGTCGCGCTCGCCTTCGCGGTCGCCGCCTCCGCGAACCTGCCGACCATCCTCTACAGCCTCTTCTGGAAGCGCTTCACCACCGCGGGCGCCCTCTGGTCGATCTACGGCGGCCTGGTCACCGCGGTCGGCCTGGTCCTCTTTTCGCCGGTGGTGTCCGGCAAGGAGACGTCGATGTTCCCCGACGTCGACTTCCACTGGTTCCCGCTGGAGAACCCCGGCATCATCTCGATCCCGGTCGGCTTCCTCCTCGGCGTCGTGGGCACCTACCTCTCCAAGGAGGTCCCGGACGACGCGAAGTACGCGGAACTGGAGGTGCGGTCCCTCACCGGCACCGGAGCGCACTGACCTTCGTACGACTGGCCGCGTCGACGGGATCGTAGGGTCCTACGACGCGGCCGCGTCGTACCTCGTGGCATCGGGCCCCTCGCGATGTCAGCGCGGTCACGTAGGCTCGCAAGTGACGGAAAAGATCCGATCCGTAACGAGGGAGGGGGCCCACGTGCTCATCGATACCTACGGCCGGGTGGCCACCGACCTGAGGGTCTCGCTGACCGACCGGTGCAATCTGCGCTGTACGTACTGCATGCCCGAGGAGGGCCTGCAGTGGCTGACCAAGTCCGACCTGCTCACGGACGACGAGATCGTCCGCCTGATCGACATCGCCGTCCGTCTGCTGGGCATCGAGGAGGTCCGCTTCACCGGCGGCGAGCCCTTGCTGCGCCCCGGCCTGGTCGGCATCGTGGAGCGGGTGGCGGCCCTGGCCCCCCGTCCCCAGATGTCCCTGACGACCAACGGCATCGGCCTGCGGCGCACCGCCACGGCCCTGAAGGCGGCCGGCCTGGACCGGGTCAACGTCTCCCTCGACACCCTCCGCCCGGAGGCCTTCAAGACCCTCACCCGCCGCGACCGCCACCAGGACGTCCTCGACGGCCTTCAGGCAGCCCGCGACGCCGGCCTCACCCCCGTCAAGGTCAACACGGTCCTGATGCCGGGCCTGAACGCGGACGAGGCCCCCGACCTGCTGGCCTGGGCGGTGGAGCACGAGTACGAGCTGCGCTTCATCGAGCAGATGCCGCTGGACGCCCAGCACGGCTGGAAGCGCGACGGCATGGTGACGGCGGGGGACATCCTCGCCTCGCTCCACACCCGCTTCGACCTCACTCCCGAGGACGCGGCCGAGCGCGGTGCCGCCCCGGCGGAGCGCTGGCTGGTGAACGGCGGCCCGTACCGCGTCGGCGTCATCGCCTCGGTCACCCGCCCGTTCTGCGCGGCCTGCGACCGCACCCGTCTCACGGCCGACGGCCAGATACGCAACTGCCTGTTCGCCAGGGAGGAGACGGACCTGCGCGGCGCACTGCGCTCGGGCGGATCCGACGAGGAGATCGCCCGCATCTGGCGACTGGCGATGTGGGGGAAGAAGGCGGGGGCGGGCCTGGACGACCCGTCGTTCGTGCAGCCGGACCGGCCGATGTCCGCGATCGGGGGCTAGCGGCCGCCCGGCGGCCGCTCTACCGGAGCCCTACTGGGACGGATCCCACTCCTTCAACAACACGACGTCCTTCAAGAACCCCCGCACGCTCAGGAACTGCGAGAGGTGCTCCCGGTGCTCCTCACACGCGAGCCAGGTCTTCCGCCGCTCCGGCGTGTGGATCTTCGGGTTGTTCCACGCCAGCACCCACACGGCGTCGGCCCGGCAGCCCTTCGCTGAACAGATAACGTCACTCACTGCTTCGTCCTGCAAGAAGCCCCGCAAACAAGGCGACGCCGAGCAGCCACGGGGGGAGCTGCCCGGCGTCGGTCCGTCGCTCCGACGGGGGATGCGGAGCGCGTACGCAGTATGTCACGGGTCACCCGCCGCCCGGCACCGGAACTGCACGATTGATCTGAGCTTTTCCTGAGCTTTGTACGTGGCAGCCGTCCGCCTACGCCGCATCCCCGATGCTCAGACCGGCCCCGGCTGCTCGTCGCGCACCCCGGCCGCCGGATCCGCCACCGCGTCCTCCGGGACGGACTCCATATGCGGGTCCTCAGCGCGCGGCGGCGCGATCATCAGCCGGGTCGGCGCGACACCGAACGTCGACGGGAGCGAGGGCGGACGCTCCCGGCCCGCGTTGGCGATGACCACCGCGACATAGGGGAGCAGCGCCCCCAGCACCAACGCCACGACGGCGACATACCGTTCGACGTTCCACAACGCGACCGCGAGGATCACCGACATGGTCCGGACGGTCATCGAGATGACATACCGCCGCTGCCGGCCACGCACGTCCTCCGCAAGGCCGGTGCGGGCCCCGGTGATCCGGAACACCTGGACGCTGCCGCCGCCGCGCTGCTTCCGCATCACATTCCACCATCCGCCCGCATCGGACTCTCCCCGGCCCGTACCCTGTCCGCCCCCGTACGGGGAACCGGGCCGGGACGCCTCTTACGTTACGCCGCGCCTGCGCCGCCTTCGAGACCGGGTCGCCCTCCCGCCTGCGTGAACGTCCTGCGCCGTACCGCGTACGGGCGTACCGACATGCGCCGTACGGCGTACGGGCCGAAACTTGGCGTAATGCTCACGTCGAGCCGTACGAGGAGGCAGCCATGGGCTGGTTGTGGGCGATCATCGTGGGATTCGTGCTGGGCCTGATCGCGAAGGCGGTCATCCCGGGCAAGCAGCACAGCCCGCTCTGGCTGACGACCATCTTCGGCATGCTGGGCGCGATCGCCGGCAACGCGATCGCCCGCGCGGTGGGCGTGGCGGAGACGAGGGGCATCGACTGGAGCCGCCACATCTTCCAGCTGGTCGCCGCGATCATCATCGTCTTCCTGGGCGACATGCTCTACATGGCAACGCTGGGCAAGCGAAAGCAGCGGGTCTGAAGCGACCCGTGAGGGGCGCGGGGCTGTGTGGAAGCACCCGCACCCCTCATGGCGCCTACGAACCGACGACCTCCACAGCCGCCAGATTCTTCTTCCCCCTCCGCAACACCAGCCACCGCCCGTGCAGCAACTCGTCCGCGACGGGTACCGCGTCCTCGGCGGTCACCTTGACGTTGTTCACGTAGGCCCCGCCCTCCTTCACGGTCCGCCGGGCGGCGGACTTGCTCGCCACCAGCCCGACCTCGGCGAACAGGTCGACCACCGGCCCCAGTTCGGCGACCTGGATGTGCGGCACCTCGGAGAGCGACGCGGCCAGAGTCCTCTCGTCCAGCTCCGCCAGCTCCCCCTGCCCGAAGAGGGCACGGCTCGCGGCGATCACCGCGGCCGTCTGGTCGGCGCCGTGCACCAGCGTCGTCAGCTCCTCGGCCAGCGCCCGCTGGGCAGCCCGCGCCTGCGGACGCTCCTCGGTCTGCTTCTCCAGGTCCTCGATCTCGTCGTGCGACCTGAAACTGAAGATCCGCAGGAACTTGGAGACGTCCCGGTCGTCCGCGTTCAGCCAGAACTGGTAGAAGGCGTACGGCGTGGTCATCTCCGGGTCGAGCCAGACCGTGCCGGACTCCGTCTTGCCGAACTTGGTGCCGTCGGCCTTGGTGATCAGCGGCGTGCCCAGCGCGTGGACCACGGCGTCGGGCTCGACCTTGTGGATCAGGTCGGTACCCGAGGTGAGGTTGCCCCACTGGTCGCTGCCGCCGGTCTGCAGCGTGCAGCCGTACCGCCGGTACAGCTCCAGGAAGTCCATGCCCTGGAGGATCTGGTAGCTGAACTCGGTGTAGCTGATGCCCTCCTGGGACTCCAGCCGCCGGGCGACGGCCTCCTTCGCGATCATCTTGTTCACGCGGAAGTGCTTGCCGATGTCCCGCAGGAACTCGATGGCCGACAGGCCCTGCGTCCAGTCCAGGTTGTTGACCATGACCGCCGCGTTCGGCCCCTCGAAGTCCAGCAGCGGGGCGATCTGCGCGCGCAGCCGCTCGACCCACTCGGCGACGGTCTCGGGCGCGTTCAGCGTGCGCTCGGCATTCGGCTTCGGGTCGCCGATCAGGCCCGTGGCACCCCCGACCAGGCCCAGCGGGCGGTTGCCCGCCTGCTGGATCCGGCGCATCGTCAGGATCTGCACGAGGTTGCCGAGGTGCAGGCTGGGCGCGGTCGGGTCGAAGCCGCAATAGAACGTGACAGGACCGTCCGCGAACGCCTTGCGCAATGCGTCCTCGTCCGTGGAGAGGGCGATGAGCCCCCGCCACTTCAGCTCGTCGACGATGTCCGTCACGGTTCTCGTATCTCCTTGGGCGATCTCGGATGATCTATGGATGATCTCGGGGCAGTCGTGCGACCACCGGCTACGAGGTTATACGCCCTGACTGACAGAGCTCATATTGAAGTCGGGCACGCGCAGCGCGGGCATCGCAGCCCTAGTGAACCAGTCGCTCCACTCCCTCGGCAGCGTCTTTTCCGTGCGCCCGGCCTCCGTGGCCCGCCCCAGCAGGTCCACCGGCGACTCGTTGAACCGGAAGTTGTTCACCTGCCCGGTGACCTGGCCGTTCTCCACCAGGTACACGCCGTCCCGGGTCAGGCCGGTGAGCAGCAGCGTCGCCGGGTCGACCTCGCGGATGTACCAGAGGCAGGTCAGCAGCAACCCGCGCTCGGTGGCCGCGACCATGTCCTCCAGGGAGCGGTCCTGCCCGCCGTCCAGGATCAGGTTCCCGCCCGCCGGGGCGACCGGCAGCCCGGTCAGGCCCGCCGTGTGCCGGGTGGTGGCCAGGTGCTTCAGCTCGCCGCCCGCGACCCACTCGGTGGCGGCGAGCGGCAGCCCGTTGTCGAAGACCGACTGGTCACCGCCGGAGGAGTGCGCCACGACGAACGGCGCGGACTCCAGGCCCGGCTCGTTCGGGTCGCTGCGCAGGGTCAGCGGCAGGTCGGTCAGCCGCTCGCCGACGCGGGTGCCGCCGCCCGGCTTGGAGAACACCGTCCGACCCTCGGCCGCGTCCCGCCCGGACGCCGACCACAGCTGGTAGATCAGCAGGTCGGCCACGGCGGTCGGCGGCAGCAGCGTCTCGTACCGGCCGGCCGGCAGGTCCACGCGCCGCTCGGCCCAGCCGAGCCGTACGGCCAGCTCGGCGTCGAGCGCGCCCGGGTCGACGTCCTTGAAGTCCCGCGTGGACCGCCCGGCCCAGGCCGACCGGGTACGGTCCGGCGACTTGGCGTTCAGCTCCAGGGTGCCGGTGGGCTGGTCGTGGCGCAGCCGCAGTCCGGTCGAGGTGCCCACGTACGTCGAGACCAGCTCGTGGTTGGCGAAGCCGTACAGCTCGCGGCCACCGGCACGCGCGCGTGCGAAGGCCTCGCCGAGCGCCGGGGCGAAGTCGGCGAACACGGCGGAGGAGGTCTCGGTGGGCGCGTCCGTGAAGTCCGGCGCCTCCGGTACGCCGCTGACCAGCGGCTGCGCGTCCTCGGCGGGACCGGCGCCGCGCGCGGCGGCCTCGGCGGCCCGCACCAGCGGCTCCAGGTCGTCGGCGGTCACCGCCGACCGGGACACGACACCCGAGGCCGTGCCCTCCTTGCCGTCGACGGTCGCGATGACGGTGAGCGAACGGCCGCGCGTGACGCCGTTCGTGGTGAGCGCGTTGCCGGCCCAGCGCAGGTTGGCGGTGGAGTGCTCGTCGGCGATGACCACACAGCCGTCGGCCCGGGAGAGCTCCAGGGCCCGCTCGACGATCTCGTGCGGCTTGTTGTCACGGGCGCTCATCGACCGGCCTCCTGCGTGGTGTTGAGGATGTTGACGCCCTTGAAGAGGGCCGAGGGGCAGCCGTGGGACACGGCGGCGACCTGTCCCGGCTGGGCCTTGCCGCAGTTGAAGGCGCCGCCCAGGACGTAGGTCCCCGGGCCGCCGACGGCCGCCATGGAGCCCCAGAAGTCGGTGGTCGTCGCCTGGTAGGCGACATCCCGGAGCTGCCCGGTGATCCGCCCGTTCTCGATCCTGAAGAACCGCTGGCCGGTGAACTGGAAGTTGTAGCGCTGCATGTCGATCGACCAGGAACGGTCACCGACGACGTAGATCCCGCGGTCGACCCCGCCGATCAGGTCCTCCGTCGAGAGACCGCCCGGGTCGGGCTGGAGCGAGACGTTGGCCATGCGCTGCACGGGCACATGCCCGGGGGAGTCGGCGTACGCGCATCCGTTGGAGCGCTCGAAACCGGTGAGCTTCGCGATCCTGCGGTCCAGCTGGTAGCCGACCAGCGTGCCGTCCTTCACCAGGTCCCAGGACTGGGCCTCGACGCCCTCGTCGTCGTAGCCGACGGTGGCCAGGCCGTGCTCGGCGGTGCGGTCGCCGGTGACGTTCATCAGCTCGGAGCCGTACCTGAGCTTGCCGAGCTGGTCGAAGGTGGCGAACGAGGTGCCGGCGTAGGCGGCCTCGTAGCCGAGCGCGCGGTCCAGCTCGGTGGCGTGGCCGATGGACTCGTGGATGGTCAGCCACAGGTTGGACGGGTCGACCACCAGGTCGTACAGCCCCGCCTCCACGCTCGGCGCCCGCATCTTCTCGGCGAGCAGCTCCGGGATCTGCTCCAGTTCGGCGTCCCAGTCCCAGCCGGTGCCGGTGAGGTACTCCCAGCCGCGGCCGGCCGGCGGCGCGATGGTCCGCATCGAGTCGAACTCGCCGCTCGACTCGTCCACCGACACGGCGGTCAGCTGCGGGTGCAGCCGCACCCGCTGCTGGGTGGTCACGGTCCCCGCCGTGTCGGCATAGAACTTGTTCTCGTGCACGGTGAGCAGCGACGCGTCGACATGGTTGACGCCGTTCGCCGCCAGCAGCCGGGCGCTCCAGTCCGCGAGCAGCGCGGCCTTCTCCTCGTCGGGCACCGTGAACGGATCGATCTCGTACGACGA
Source organism: Streptomyces sp. NPDC048254 (assembly GCF_043201895.1). Lineage (NCBI taxonomy): Bacteria > Bacillati > Actinomycetota > Actinomycetes > Kitasatosporales > Streptomycetaceae > Streptomyces > Streptomyces sp. NPDC048254. The sequence goes on along the minus strand of NZ_JBICZJ010000026.1, from coordinate 25,486 downwards.
GATCCACGTCCGCTCCGCGTGCACCGGCTCGTCGGCCAGCTCGACCCTCCCCCACTGCCCGAAAGGCGTGGGAGGTGCCCCCACGTCGGACCCGGCGGCCTTGATCACCTGTGCCGAGAGCTTGGCCATCGCCACCGCCTGGGAGGCGACCTTGGCGGCCGCGTCCAGGGTCAGGTCCACCCCGGAGGCGAAGCCCCAGGTACCGCCGTGCACGACCCGGACCGCGTAGCCGAGGTCGGTGGTGTCCGACGATCCGGCGGGCTTGGCGTCCCTGAGCCTCCAGGACGCGCTGCGCACCCGCTCGAACCGGAAGTCCGCGTGCTGGGCCCCCAGCGCACGCGCGCGCGCCAGCGCGGCGTCGGCCAGGGCCCGTAGCGGAAGCGCCGTGAAGGCTTCGTCGATGGAATGAGGCACGGAGGTCTCCCTGCTGTCGTGGCCTGTCCGTCCGATCATGTCGCGCCCGCGGGTGTACGGACCACAGGTTTCGGCCCGGTGCCGGGCCTTTCTGTAGGGATCCGACAGCGACACCCCCGAGCCACTGTCGGTGCCCGCTTGCTCGCGGTGATGGCGGGACCGATAGGTTTTCGATGAAGCCGCCTGTCGTGCCAGCTGTTCCGGCGGGCGGTCAGACCGAACGAAAGGGTGATCCGTTGAGCCGCTCGGTTCTCGTCACTGGAGGCAACCGGGGCATCGGCCTCGCCATCGCCCGTGCTTTCGCCGACAACGGCGACAAGGTTGCCATCACGTACCGCTCGGGCGAGCCGCCGGCCGTCCTCAAGGAGTTGGGCTGCCTCGCCGTCAAGTGCGACATCACCGACTCCGAGCAGGTGGAGCAGGCCTACAAGGAGATCGAGGACGCCCACGGCCCGGTCGAGGTCCTGATCGCCAACGCCGGCATCACCAAGGACACGCTTCTGATGCGTATGTCCGAGGAGGACTTCACCTCGGTCGTCGACACCAACCTCACCGGCACCTTCCGCGTGGTCAAGCGCGCCAACCGGGGCATGCTGCGCGCCAAGAAGGGCCGTGTCGTCCTCATCTCGTCGGTCGTCGGCCTCTACGGTGGTCCCGGTCAGGCCAACTACGCCGCCTCCAAGGCCGCGCTGGTCGGCTTCGCGCGTTCCCTCGCCCGTGAGCTGGGCTCGCGCAACATCACCTTCAACGTCGTCGCGCCCGGCTTCGTCGACACCGACATGACCAAGGTGCTCACCGACGAGCAGCGCGCCACCATCGTGTCGCAGGTGCCGCTCGGCCGGTACGCGGAGCCCGAGGAGGTCGCCGCGACGGTGCGGTTCCTCGCCTCGGACGACGCCTCGTACATCACTGGAGCCGTCATCCCCGTTGACGGCGGACTGGGAATGGGTCACTGATCACCATGAGTGGAATCCTTGAGGGCAAGCGCATCCTGATCACGGGTGTGCTGACGGAGTCCTCCATCGCCTTCCACGCGGCCAAGCTGGCCCAGGAGCAGGGCGCCGAGATCATCCTCACCGCGTTCCCGCGGCCCACGCTGACCGAGCGCATCGCCAAGAAGCTCCCCAAGCCGACCAAGGTCATCGAGCTCGACGTGACGAACGATGAGCACCTCGGCCGCCTTGCCGACCTCGTCGGTGAGGAGCTCGGCGGGCTCGACGGTGTCGTGCACTCCATCGGCTTCGCCCCCCAGGACGCGCTCGGCGGCAACTTCCTCAACACGCCCTTCGAGTCCGTCGCCACCGCCATGCACGTCTCGGCGTACTCCCTGAAGTCGCTGACCATGGCCTGCCTGCCGCTGATGCAGAACGGCGGCTCGGTCGTCGGTCTCACCTTCGACGCCCAGTACGCCTGGCCGCAGTACGACTGGATGGGCCCGGCCAAGGCCGCCCTGGAGGCCACCAGCCGCTACCTCGCACGTGACCTGGGCAAGCAGAACATCCGCTGCAACCTCGTCTCCGCGGGCCCGCTCGGCTCCATGGCCGCCAAGTCCATCCCGGGCTTCACCGAGCTGGCCTCGGTCTGGGACCACCGCTCGCCCCTGGAGTGGGACCTCAAGGATCCCGAGCCGGCCGGCAAGGGCATCGTCGCCCTGCTGAGCGACTGGTTCCCGAAGACCACCGGCGAGATCGTCCACGTGGACGGCGGTCTGCACGCCATCGGCGCCTGACCCGTACGGGCACCATCCGTACAGGCACCATCCGTACGGACATCATCGGCACGGATTTTCCGAGGCCCGCATCCCGTGAGGGGCGCGGGCCTCACCCGTTCGGCCCACCGGCCGGGCCCTCGTCGCCCGGGCGGCGCACCCTGGGGATACGCGTCGGATTACACGTTCACCGCGCGATTCCCTCCCCAGCCCGGCCGAGGAGGTCCCCTTGTGCGCCTGTCCCGCAGCCTGGCCCCAGTGACCGTGGCCCTCGCCCTCGTGCTGGCCCTGCCGTACGACGCCGTGTCCCACGCGCGCGTGCCCGGCGGTCACCAGCCGGCCCCGCAGCTGTTCGGCGCGTCGTGCCGGTCGACCGTCCGCGGCTCCCATGTGGTGGCCTACTGCCACAACCCCTATGTGGACACCGACCGGGTACGGCTGCACATCGAGTGTGCCGAGTGGTGGGACATCGACACCGACGGCTCCCCGGTCGACACCGGGCCCGCGATGACCGTACGGCTCACCGGCCGCTGCTGGCAGGACGTCCGCTCGGTGTGGATCAGTCACCAGAAGGCGAGCTGAACCTGCCCGGACGGCACAGGTACGGGTAGCTGGCCGCCTCCTTGGCGGCCGCGTCCGCGTCGCCCGCGCGGATCGCGTCGACCAGACGGGCATGGTCCATGTACGTCTCCGGCGTCAGCTCGGCGCCGACGTCCGCGCGGAGCCAGTCCCGCAGCACCTCGCCCAGGTCGGCGTACATCGCCGTCATCACGTCGTTGTGGGAGGCGGCCACGACGGCCAGGTGGAAGGTCGCGTCCGCCGTCACGAAGGCCTCCGCCTCACCCGACTCCCAGGCCCGCTCGCGGTGCGCCAGGATCGCGTCGAGCTGCCTGAGGTCCTTCTCCGTGCGCCGAGCCGCGGCCAGCCGGGCCGCCGACGACTCCAGCGTGGAACGCAGCTCGGCGATGTGCCGGGGGTCGGCCCCGGCGAACCGGCGGTGCATCACACCGGCCAGCTCACTGGTCGCCACGACGTACGTGCCGGAGCCCTGCCGGATGTCCAGCAGGCCGTTGTGCGCCAGCGCGCGGACGGCCTCCCGGACGGTGTTGCGGGCCACCCCGAGCTGCTCGACCAGCTCCGGCTCGGTGGGGATGCGCGAGCCCACCGGCCACTCGCCGGAGGCGATCTGGTTCCGCAGCTCGGCGATGACCTGCTCGGACAGCGCCGAGCGGCGCGGGTGGCTCAGAGGCATGACACACCTTCGCACGCGAGGGCCGGGAGAGGACGGCGGGGTCAGCCGTGGTCCTGCGCCCGGGACTGGACAACCAATCATCCCATGATTCTATGATGGGCGTCATGGGAGCCGAGGACACCGCCACGACGACATCCACGACAGCACGTCCGACGGAACCCGGCGGCGGTCCGGCGAACGGCACGCGCGCGTGGACGACACGGCTGTTCGTCGTCGGCATCCTGCTGGCGGCCGTCAACCTCCGGCCCGCCATCACCAGCCTCGGCGCGCTCCTGGAGGAGGTTCGCGACGGGCTCGGCATGAGCGGCAGCGTGGCCGGACTGCTCACCTCCGTACCGCCGCTCTGCTTCGCCGTCTTCGGTGTCATGGCCCCCCGCCTGGCCCGCCGCTTCGGCCCGCCGGCGGTGGTCTGCGCCGGCATGGTCGCCATCACGGCCGGCCTGCTGATACGCCCGTACGTCGGCGGCACCGCGGGATTCCTGGCCGGCAGCGCGCTCGCGCTCATGGGCATCGCGGTCAGCAACGTGCTGATGCCGGTCCTCGTCAAGCGCTGGTTCCCCGACCGGGTCGGCTCCATGACCGGCCTGTACTCGATGGCCCTCGCCGCCGGCACCTCGATCGCCGCCGCGGTGACCGTGCCCGTGACCGACGCGCTGGGCGGCGGCTGGCAGTCCGGGCTCGGGGTGTGGGCGGGGCTGGCGGCGGTCGCGGTGCTGCCGTGGCTTCCGCTGGTGCGGGACCGGGGACCGGCGCCGGCGCCCGTGGCCGAGGCACGCGCGCGTGCGGACCGGCAGCCGCCCGCCCTGCGGATCACCCGCAGCCGTACCGCTTGGGCGCTCGCCGTGTTCTTCGGGCTCCAGGCCACCGCCGCCTACATCACGATGGGCTGGATGGCGCAGATCTTCCGGGACGCGGGCGTGCCCGCGGGCACCGCCGGACTGCTGCTGGCCGTCACCATGGTGATGGGCGTACCGCTGGCCTTCGTCATCCCGCGGGTGGCCACCCGGCTGCCGCAGCAGGGCCCGATCGTGATCGCGCTCGGCGTCTGCGGCCTCGCGGGATACGCCGGCCTGTGGGCCGCCCCCGCCGGCGGTGCCTGGGCCTGGGCCCTGCTGCTCGGCGTCTCGAACTGTGCCTTCCCGCTGGCCCTCACCATGGTCGGGATGCGGACCCGGACCGGCGCGGGCGTCGTACAGCTCTCCGCCTTCGCCCAGAGCGTCGGCTACCTCATCTCCATCCCGGGCCCGCTGCTGGTAGGCGTGCTCTACCAGCACAGCGGCGGCTGGGGCCTGCCGATCGCCCTCATGGCCGGCCTGATGATCCCGCAGATGGCCGTCGGCGTCCTGGCGGGCCGCGACCGCACGGTCGAGGACGAGGCGGCGACGGCCGGCTGAGGCAGAGGCCGATACCGACTGGCCGTAGCCGGACGATGCCGAGGCCGACCGGCCAAAGCTGGCTGACGCTGACGCTGATACCGACGCCGTCGCATACCGACCGCCCGCGGTCGGCTGATGCGGACGTGGCCCGCCAGGGTGCCGCCCCGGTCCCGTCGCGCCCGGTCCCGTCGCGCCCGGTCCTGTCGGCGTCCGGGCCGCCTGTTGCGTCCAGGCGGCGTTTTGCGTTCCGGCGGCGTGTTGTGGCCACCCCGCCCGATCCGTCCCCTTCGAGGGGTGCCAGACTGGTCGCATGCCAGTGCTCGACCCGAACCCCCAGAACGGTCAGAAGAAGATGCTGATCGTCTTCGGCTCGTTCTTCGCCATCTTCATCGTCATCGCCGTCATCGCGACCCTCGCGTCACCCTGACCACCGCCCCCGCGGTCGATGGTGGGGCTAGCACCACCATCCCCTAGGGGGTGAGGGTCAGGGTCAAGTGGGTGGATCACCGGATGGGTTGACGGCCGCGGATTCCGTAATTTCGAGTTGTGGCCGCGAGAGGTGGTCACCGAAGCCCGGAGACCAGCGGAGGCGACCATGCCGGCCCGTACGCACACCCTGCCCCACCCCGCCACCCCGGGCAGCGTCGACGTCCGGCTGCCCTGGTGGGCCCTCGCCCTGCCCGCGCTCGCCTTCGTCGCCCTGCTGGTGCTGATACTGAACCCGGCGGACGCCCACGCGACCACCGGTGACCCGGCCGTCACCCATCTCGTCGAGCGGGTCCAGCAGATCGTCACGCGTTAGCCCCACAACCTCCGGACTGGGCGAAGCCGCATGTCAACTCCCTGCGCCCGATGGCCTGTTTCATGCGAAGCTGGGTGACATGAGCGTCGCAGAACCCCGCAGGATCGTCTTCTTCCGTCATGCGAAAGCCGACTGGCCAGAGGTGACCGACCACGAGCGACCGCTCGCTGACCGGGGCCGAATGGACGCCGCCATCGCCGGACGCAAGCTGGCGGACAGCGGTATCGCCTTCGACCTGGCCCTGTGCTCCACCTCCGTGCGCACCCGGGAGACCTGGAAGCTCGCCGTCCATGAGCTCGCGCACCGGCCGAAAACAGTCTACGAGGAGCGGGTGTACGACGCCTCTCCGGGTGAGCTGATCGCCGTGCTCAACGAGGTGCCCGATGACGCGCAGGACGTTATCCTCATCGGCCACAACCCCAGCGTGCACGGCGTGACCGAGATCCTGGCCGGGAACGCCGAGGGCGACGCCCGCGACCGGATGAACAGCCGGGGCTTTCCCGCCGCCGCCTTCGCCGTCATGACCTTCGAGGGCTCCTGGAAGAGCCTGGAACCCGGCGCGGCCACGCTCGTGGACTACTGGGCGCCCTCCGACTGAGACCACCGTACGACCGCCGCGCTCCGGCACGGGACGACAGGGGGCCCGGCACCGATCTCCTCGGTGCCGGGCCCCTCCCGACAGGACCGCAGGGCGGTTCAGCTCTCGTCGTGGGTGTCCGCCGCCTCGACCTCTTCGCGGGTGACACCCAGCAGGTACAGGACCGTGTCCAGGAAGGGAAAGTTCACCGCCGTGTGCGCGGCCTCGCGGACGACCGGCTTGGCGTTGAAGGCGACACCGAGACCGGCCGCGTTCAGCATGTCCAGGTCGTTGGCGCCGTCACCGATGGCCACCGTCTGCGACAGGGGCACGCCCGCCTCGGCGGCGAACCGGCGCAGCAGCCGCGCCTTGCCCGCACGGTCCACGATCTCGCCGGTCACGCGGCCGGTGAGCTTCCCGTCGACGATCTCCAGCGTGTTGGCCTGGGCGAAATCCAGCCCCAGCCGCTCCTGCAGATCGTCGGTGACCTGGGTGAAACCGCCCGAGACGACGCCGACTTGGTAGCCGAGCCGCTTCAGTGTGCGGATCAGGGTACGGGCGCCCGGCGTCAGCCGCACCTCGGAGCGCACCTTCTGCACGACCGACTCGTCCAGCCCCTTCAGTAGCGCCACGCGTGCGTGCAGCGACTGCTCGAAGTCCAGCTCCCCGCGCATGGCGGACGCCGTCACCTCGGCGACCTCGTTCTCGCAGCCGGCGTGCGCGGCGAAGAGCTCGATCACCTCGTCCTGGATGAGCGTCGAGTCCACATCCATGACCACCAGACGCTGGGCCCGCCGGTGCAGGCCGGCCGCGACGACCGCGATGTCCACGCCGAGTTCCGCCGCCTCCGAGACCAGGGCGGTGCGCAGCGCCTCGGTCCCCACACCGGACACCGCGAACTCCACTGCCGTCACCGGGTACTTGGCGAGCCGGAAGATACGGTCGATGTTGCCGCCCGCCTTGGCGATCCGGGCGGCGATGGCGGCCGTCGACTCGGCGGTCAGGGGGTGACCGAGGACGGTGACCAGGGAGCGGCCGAGTCCGCGCGGGCGGTTGTCGCCGTGGCCGGAGATGATCTCCGCCTGCATCTTCACGGACTCGGCCCAGCTGTGCACGGTTGCCCTGAGGTCGCCCTCAAGCCCGGCCGCGGGCTGGGTCACGAGCGCGCACAGCACCAGACGGCCTCGCGTGACGACCTGCTCGATGTCGACCACGTCGACCATGTACGCGGCAAGAGTGTCGAAGAGGCCGGCCGTGATGCCCGGCCTGTCCTTGCCGAAAATCTTGACGAGGAGAGTGGGGACCTCGGAGGTCTGAGGATCGCTCATGGTGTAACCACCGTAACCGGCACGCAGTGCCTGCGGCGCAGGTGGTCCGCCTGACGGACACGGAACAATAAGTGTCGGATCGGTGTCGGAGGCCTTGCTTCCGTACAACGGGCGAACGTGCGTGCGATGGCGACGGCCGGGAAGAAGGTACTCCCTGGCCGCGCCTTCACGCTCAGTTCAGTGCCGCTCCACGCACCGTCCAGACGACACCGGCCCCACCGCCGTGCCCCGTCCCGACGGGGCGACCTCACCGGGGCCGCCTGGGTGGCGGCGGCGGTGGAGGTGGGGGAGGTGGGGGAGGTGGGGGAGGTGGGGGAGGTGGCGGCGGAGGGCCCGCGGCAGGACCGTCCGGACCGTCCGCTGCCCTTCGGCCGCGTCGCGGGGAGCGGGGCGGCGGGTCGACCGGCCGGGCCATGGTGGGAGCGCCGTACACATCGCCGGCACCGGGCGGTACGTCGGAGGAGTCACCGCCGCTACCGTGCCGCCACTCCTCCGCCGACCGCCTGTCGTCGGGGGACCGACCGTCCGCCGGGGACGACGCGCCCGACGGCGACCGATAGCCCGGACCATCCGCCGGCGCCGTCCCCGGCCTAGAACCGCCCGCAGCCCCCGGCCCCGGACCGCCGTACGGCCCCACCGCATCCCGCGACCCCTGCCCGCCCCCGGGCCGGCCGCCTCGCTCGTCAGCTGGCATGGAGTCCTGCGGTTCCTGCCGCGTGTCGGGCCAGGGCGCCAGTCCGTCGTACGGCCCCGGGGGCTGCCGTTCCCGCGGCGTGTCGGGCCGGGGCGTCTGCCGGTCGTACGGGCCCGGCGCCTGTGGTTGCCACGGCGTGTCGGGCCGGGGCGTCCGGCTTTCGTACGGCGCTTGGGCCTGCGGTTCCTGCGGTGCATCGGGCCAGGGTGGCCCTCCGTCGTACCGCCCCGGTCCCCGCCGATCCGCCGGGCTCTCGGGCCGGGCCTTCCGGTCGGTGTTCCCCGGCTCGCGTAGCTCGTCCGGTACCCGGAGATAGGGGTTCGTGTGCGGATTCGGCGCGCGGTGCGGGGGCACCGGTGCGTAAGGCCCCGCCGCCCCGCCGCTTCCGGCCCGGCCCGGCGTCCCGGGCCCCACCGGGTACGCCGGCCCGCTGCTCGCGTCACCGGCCCCCGCGTCACCCAGTGCCAGTCGTGCCGTGCGGGTGCCGGCCGCGCCGGTCGCCCATGCCAGCAGGGCCCCCGCCGCCCCCGCCGCCGCACCCCAGGCCGCGCCGAGGAGCAGGGCCATGCCCAGCTGCCCGTGCAGTTCGATGCCGGCGCCGAAGGCGTCGAAGCCCAGCACCGACAGCGAGGCGTTCACGGACACGTTCGTCAGCCAGGCCAGCAGCGGCAGCGTGAGCGCGGTCGCGAACCCCAGCCGCACCGCACACCGCCCGGCGAACCCGAGCGCGCCCGGATGCGAGCCCCGCCCGTCCGTGCCGCCGGCATCACCGCGTGAGTCCCATCCGCCCCCGCCGCCCCCGCCCCCGCCCCCGCCGCCCCCGCCGTCCGCGTCACCGCGTGAGCCCCGCGGCGCACCCGACGCACCCGCCGTACCACCCCCGCCGGCACCCGCCCCGGTACCCGCCCCGGCCCCGCGGCCGGCCACCGGCGTCCGGACCGCCGTGAACACCCCGGCCAGCAGCATCAGCAGGGCCGCGGCGATGCCCAGCAGCCACACCCGTCCGTCCAGGTCGGCCAGGCGGCCCAGCGTCACCGACTGGTCGGACGGCGAGTTCAGGAGGTCGTCCAGGGGGTGCGGCAGGAACATGGTGAGGACGCCCGTCGCCCTGGCGTCGAACGGCACGAAGAGGCCGATCGGGATGCCGAGCCAGACGCCGTCAGGGGCGCCGAGCAGCGCCGCGCCCATGATCCGGGCCGGGTGCGGGTCGCCGACCGCCGCGAAGGCGGCCGCCGCCCAGCCCGCCGCGACCGCCACCAGCAGGACCGTCACCAGCGCCGAGGCCGCGGGCCGTACCACCCGGTGCGCCGCCTCCCAGCCGCGCGGCAGCGGAGTGCGGCGCGAGGCCAGCAGGGCGATCAGCAGGACGCCGGCCGACCAGCCGAGGCCGCCGAGCAGGGTCGCCGCCGTGTCCACGCTGAAACCGACCGCCGCGTTCGCGTGCACGAGGTCGCCGAGGCGGTCCGGCAGCAGCCCGCCGACATCCCCGATGCCGGGGATCTTGAGACCGCCCCCGCCCCCGCCGGTGCCCGGCAGCTTGTCCAGCCCCAGCGCACCGCCGTCGATGGTCACGACCGAGTGCCCGGCCCAGGCCAGTCCGCCCAGCGTCGCCACGAACAGCACCACCACCGAGCCCGCGCGGGCGAGCAGTTCGGCCGGTGCGATCACAACTCCGGCCGTGCGCAGGGACCGTAAGAAGAACCAGGACAGCAGGAGGGCTCCCACCAGGCTCACACCCAATGGCGTGATCTCGATGGCCGTGGTGGCCTCCGCCCCTTTCAGACCGAATGCAGACAGATCGCCGTTCGGCGTGACCGAACCACCCGCCCCGAGCGCCACGACCGCCGCTGTCATCGGGCCCAGCGAGCCCGCAGCGTCGGCCTGCAGCAGGTGCAGACCCAACGCCGCGGTACCCGCCATGCCGATCAACGCCCAGCTCACCGCGGCGATCGCGGACAGCAGGATGTCGCCCCACGGCAGCCGCGCGCCGTGCCTCGTGTTCTCGACTCCCGTGCCGGACGTGCCAGAACCCATGGCTGACCCCCCGATCCGCGGACGCGCCGGACCGCTCCGCCGCGCTTGTCCCCCTCGCGTGGATTACCACTCTCCGGCCCGGTTTCAACCCCGTCAACGGAAAGAGTTGAAGCGCTCGGGCGAGGCCTCCACAAGGCCCGACTTTCGGTCAGAGGGCCGAGCCTGAAATAGTTCCCGACGATGTTCGACATCCCTAGACTCCCTGTGATGGGGGTAACTCGGGGGACTACTCATGGGGCTTGGAGTGCCGGAACTCGTACTGGAATCAAACGGACGTACCTGGACGCTCGACCCGTCCAGGTCCTACACCCTCGGACGCGATCCGCAGGGGGACCTCGTGTTCGACGACGCCAGGGTCTCCTGGCGGCACGCCACGATCAGCTTCGACGGCCGCAGTTGGGCCATCGAGGACCACGGCAGTACCAACGGCACCTTCGTGCGGAGCCAGCGGGTCCAGCGGACGGAGATCGGCCCGGGCTCGGCCGTACACCTCGGCAACGCGAACGACGGACCGCTGCTGAGCCTGTCCGGCACCGCGGCCGCCGTCGCCCAACCGCAGCCCCAGCAGCAGCCGTTCGCGGCGCAGGGCGCGGGCGGCGCGGGCTGGTCCCAGCCGCCGGCTCCGCAGCAGTCGGCTCCGCAACAGGACTGGCAGCAGGCCTCGTCGGCGATCCCGCAGCAGCAGGGCGCCCCGGCCATGGCCTCCGGCGGTGGCGCGGGGGCGCCGCCGGTCTACGGCGACCGCAGCCCGACCACGTTCCACCAGTTCTCCATCGGCCGCGTGATGCGCATCGGCCGTGCCCTGGAGAACGAGCTGGTCGTGTCCGACCTGCAGGTCTCGCGCCACCACGCGGAGTTCCACTCCACGCCGGACGGCCGTATGGAGATCCGTGACCTGGGCTCGCACAACGGCACGTACGTCAACGGTGTCGCGATCGCCAAGGGCGGCACCGCGCTGCTCGGCCCGAACGACATCGTCGGCGTCGGCCACTCCACCTTCCGGATCGTCGGCGACCGGCTGGAGGAGTTCGTCGACACCGGCGAAGTCTCCTTCTCCGCACGGCACTTGACGGTCACGGTCGACGGCGGCAAGCAGATCCTCAAGGACGTCTCCTTCGGTGTCCCGGAGAAGTCCGTGATCGCGGTCATCGGCCCGTCGGGATCCGGCAAGTCGACCCTGCTCAAGGCGCTCACCGGCTACCGCCCGGCCAACGAGGGCGAGGTGTTGTACGACAACCGCAACCTGTACAAGCAGTTCGCCGAGCTGCGCCAGCGCATCGGTCTGGTCCCGCAGGACGACATCCTGCACAAGGAGCTGACCGTCAAGAAGGCCCTCAAGTACGCGGCCAAGCTGCGCTTCCCGGCCGACACCACCGGGCAGGAGCGCGACGACCGCATCGACGAGGTGCTGCGCGAGCTGAAGCTCGACATCCACAAGGACAAGAAGGTCACGTCCCTCTCGGGCGGCCAGCGCAAGCGTGTCTCGGTGGCCCTGGAGCTGCTCACCAAGCCGTCGCTGATCTTCCTCGACGAGCCCACCTCGGGCCTCGACCCGGGCATGGACCGCGATGTCATGCAGTTGCTGCGCGGCCTCGCCGACGACGGCCGTACGGTCCTCGTCGTCACCCACTCGGTGGCCGAGCTGGCGCTGTGCGACAAGCTCCTGGTGATGGCGCCGGGCGGTTCGGTCGCCTACTTCGGCCCGCCCGAGGAGGCGCTGAACTTCTTCGGCTACGACACCTGGGCCGATGTCTTCTCCGCCTTCGAGAACTACCGCGACTACGACTGGGCGGGCCGCTGGAAGGGCTCCCAGCACTACCAGATGTACGCCGCGGACATCGACGCCATTGCCCCGCAGTCCGTACAGATGCCCGCGATGCAGGCGATGCGGCCGAAGAAGCCGCAGAGCTGGGGGTCGCAGCTGCTGACCCTGGTGCGCCGGTACGTGGCGGTCATCGCCTCCGACAAGGGCTTCCTGCTGCTGACGGTGATCCTGCCGGCCGTGCTCGGCGCGGTCAGCCTGCTGATCGACAGCGACAAGGGCCTGCTGGTCAACCCGGTGAACTCGAAGACCGGGGTGCCCGTCCCGAACGGCACGGCGACCACGGTCCTGCTGATCCTCGCCGTCGGCGCCTGTTTCGCGGGCGCCGCGAACTCCGTGCGTGAGCTGATCAAGGAACGGGTCATCTACGAACGGGAACGGGCGACCGGCCTGTCCCGGTCGGCGTATCTGATGTCCAAGGTGGTCGTGCTCGGTGTGATCACCGTGCTGCAGGGCCTGATGGTCGGGCTGATCGGCTTCTCCAGCCGCGACATCCCCGCCGAGGGCGTGGTCCTCGGCCACTCCACCCTCCTGGAGCTCTGTATCCCGATCATGGGGCTCGGCTTCACCTCGATGATGTTCGGCCTGGTCATCTCCTCGCTGGTGAAGACCTCCGAGAAGACCATGCCGCTGCTGGTGATGTTCGCGATCATCCAGGTCGTCTTCACCGGCTGCCTGTTCAACCTGAACGGAGCGGTCGGCGTCAACCAGGTCTCGTACCTGATGCCGTCCCGCTGGGCGGTGGGCGCCGACGGCGCCACGCTGGACTTCAACAACATCGCGCCCAACACCGACGACCCGACCAACACGGACCCGCTGTGGAACCACACGGCCGGCGCCTGGACCATGGACATGGCCGCCCTGATCGTCCTCGGGGTGATCTGCGGCTTCCTGGTGGCCCGCTTCCTGCGCCGCCACGAGCCCGAGGTCATGCGCAAGTAGTCGCCCGTACGACGCCGAAGGGCGGCGCCCCGTAATGGGGTGCCGCCCTTCGGCGTGTGCGTGCAGAGGTCCGCGCAGGCCTCAGTACGCGCTGTTGACGTTGTCGATCGAGCCGTACCGGTTGGCCGCGTAGTTGGCGGCGGCGGTGATGTTGGCTACCGGGTCGTAGATGTTCCAGGACGTGCCGTTGACGTGGTACGTGGCGAACGTCGGCGGGATGACCTGGAGCAGGCCCTTGGACGGGATGCCGTTGATGGCGTTGATGTCCCAGTTGTTGATGGCGTTCGGGTTGCCGGAGGACTCCCGCATGATGTTGCGGTGCAGGCCGTTGTAGGAGCCCGGGATGCCCTTGGCCTTCATGATGTCGAGGGCCTGGCGGATCCAGCCGTCGAGGGTGTTCGAGTAGGTCTTCGCGGCGACCTGCTGGATCTGCGGGCGCAGCGCGGACCGGCTCGCGGCCTGCTTGGCGGCGTGCTTCACGTGGGCGGCGTGGGCGGCCTGCTTGGCGGCGGCCTCGACGTGCTTCACGTGGGCGGCGTGGGCGGCCTTGACCTTGGCGGTGTGGGCCGCGTGGGCCTTCTTCACGTGCGCCGTGTGGGCCGCGTGCGCCGCCTGGACCTTCTTGACGTGGGCCACGTGCAGGGCGTGGGCCTGCTTCACGTGGGCCATGTGCAGGGTGTGGGGCGTGGCCGCCTTCTTCTTGGCGGCGATCGCCTCGACCTTGACGTTCTGGAACGCGAGCTGGTCGGTGACCGTGCCCTTGACGTCCTTGATCTGCTCCGTGCCGTAGGCCACCTGGGCCGCGGCCTGGGGGGACCCGGTCGCGACGGTCTCCGCGCTGCTGGGCACGGCGGAGAAGGCGAGGGCGGCGGCGCCGAGCGTGGCGACACCGGCGAGCGCGATCTTGTGATGCTTGGTCAGCGTGGGACTGTGGGAGTGCTTGGGCATAGCGGTGGACCTCTTCGGATAGCGCGGAGGTCGCTCGTTGTCCGTGGGGGAGACCGGCTCCTCCTGCACGAACACCGCGGGGGGAACCCGCGGTGCCGAGCGACGGGAGCCATTGTTAGCGGCCGCAAAATGCCCTGGCAAAGGTGTGACGTACGATCCCCGGTAGTAGAGACCGGAAGGGCAAAACGGGACAGATTAGGCAGTCTGCCCCGTTCACCGTGGGACCCTTTATCTCCTATGTCCGTTCGTACGTGATGTGCGCCCTATGTGCGGCCTCACATCAGCCACACATGAATCTCACCGGGAGTTGCTGACGCAATGCTCTGTGTGAGGCTCCTCCTCCGGGAGGATGAGGTGCACGTCCCCGAACTCGTGCCACAGGTAGAGCCCACGCAGCGCCTCCTCGTAGCTGCGGTCGACGGCGGCCCGGCCCGCGACCGCCTCCAGCATCAGCAGATGCGAGGCCTCCGGCTCGTGCAGCCCGGTCAGCAGCCCGTCCACCACCCGCACCCCGCGCTCGGGCGTCACGACGAGCTCCGTCCACCCCTCGGCCGCCCGCACCACCCCGTCGGTGCCCGCGGCCGACTCCACGGCCCGCACGGCGGTCGTCCCGACGGCGACGACCCGCCTGCCACCCGCCCTGGCCGCGTTGATCAGCCGCGCCGACGCCGCCGGCACGGCGAAACGTTCCGCGTACGGCGGCTCGTGCGCCTCCGCCGACGACACCCCCGTGTGCAGCGTGATCGGCGCGAACTGCACACCCCGGCTCACCAGCTCCGCCACCAGCCGCGCGGTGAAGGGCCGCGCCGCACTCGGCATCTCCGCACTCCCGGCCCCGTCGGCCGAGGGCAGCGCGAACACCGTCTGGTACACGGACAACGGCTGATCCCGCTCCGTATAGGAGTAACGAATGGGCCGCCCGTGCTCCCGCAGCATCCCCGGCACGTTCCCCGAGGCCCGCGCCCACCACAGCCGCTCGCCCCGCGCACTCAGCGGCTCCGCCAGGACCAGCCGCCCGCCCCCGGGCAGCCGCACCTCGCTCCCCGCGAATGCGCCCGCACGCGCGCGTGTCGTCCCCGTGCCGTCCGGCTCCCGCAGCTCGACCGCCCACCGGCCGTCGTCGCCGCGCGTGGAGAAGTGCACCACCACGCGCGCGTGCCCGATCCGCCCGTCCACGGCGGCCGCCAGCGTAGGCGAGGTGTTCACCACCAGCAGGTCCCCGGCCCGCAGCAGCACCGGCAGCTCGGCGAAGGCGTGATGCGACACCGCCGTCCCGCGCGACACCAGCAGCCGTACGGCATCCCGCTCAAGACCCGGCCCGCGCTGCTCGGCCGGCACCCGCGCGGACAGCTCCTCCGGCACCCGCAGAGCCGTCGTCATCGCCCCGCCACCAGAGCCGGCGCCCCGTACCGCCCGCTCGCCGGCCGCTCGTCCAGGAGCCGCAGGAAGGCCGGTACGACACTCACCGGTGCCGGCCGCGGATCGTCGTCGTCCGGTACCGCCGCCGCGTACAGGCCGGTCGCCATGTCCCCGGGATCCACCGCCCACACCCGCAGCCCCGGCTCCTCCACGCCGAGCACGGCCGCCAGCTGGTCCAGGGCCGCCTTCGAGGCGCCGTAGCCGCCCCACGTCTCGTACGCCTCCGCGCCCGCGTCCGAGCTGACCGCGATCACCGCCCCCGCCGCCGACTCCCGCAGCAGCGGCAGCGCCTCCTGGACCAGGCCCAGCGCGGCCACCACATTCACCTCCAGCGCCCGGCGCAGCCCCGCCAGGGGCAGCTCGCCGAGGCGCACCAGCGGCTCGGCACCCAGCGCGCTGGCGTTGCTCACCAGCAGGTCCAGCCCGCCCAGCCGACGCGCGGCGGCCACCAGCTCGGCCCGGTGCCCGGCGTCCGTGACATCGCCGGGCAGCGCCGCCACCCGCGTCCCCGGCCCCGCGACGGACTCCGCCGCCTCCTTCAGCGCCCCCGCACCCCTGGCGTCCAGCACCAGGTCCCAGCCGCGCGCGGCCAGCGCCTCCGCCAGCGCCCGCCCCAGACCCTTCGACGCCCCCGTGATGATCGCTACCGGCATGACAACCGTCCCCTCGGCTCCGTCCGCCTCCGTCGGCGGTGACCTCAACCTAGGAACCGCACCGCCCCGGCCGCCTCGGACGCGGGCCGCAATCCGGCGGGGTCCTTCGGACTACGCCGCCGGTCCGGGGCCTGCGCCCTAGGACCCTGGTCCTACGGCCATCGGCCCGGGCCCCGCCACCATCGGCCGATCCGCGGTGTCACACCCCGCCGGTACCGTGAGGGCATGAGTCAAGGTCCCCGGTCCGGCCTCGCCGCGGTCAGCTCCGCGCTGCTGGCCATGAGCAGGCACCTGGAGGTGCGCGACGTCCTCAAGACGATCGTCGCCTCCGCCCGTGAGCTGCTCGACGCGCAGTACGCCGCGCTCGGGGTCTCCGACGACCACGGCGGCTTCGCCCAGTTCGTCGTCGACGGCGTCACCGACGCCCAGTGGAAGGCCATCGGCCCGCTCCCGCGCCAGCACGGCATCCTCGCCGCGATGCTCCACGAGGCGAAGGTCGAGCGGCTGGCCGACGTCCGCAAGGACCCCCGCTTCGAGGGCTGGCCGTCGGCCCACCCCGAGATGTCCGACTTCCTCGGCCTGCCGATCCGGGACGGCGACGAGATCATCGGCGCGTTGTTCCTGGCCAACAAGAACTGTCAGAAACCCGAGGGCGGCTGCGGCTTCACCGCCGAGGACGAGGAACTGCTCTCCATCCTCGCCCAGCACGCCGCGATCGCCCTCACCAACGCCCGCCTCTACGAGCGCAGCCGCGAGCTGACCATCGCCGAGGAACGCTCCCGGCTCGCCCACGAGCTGCACGACGCGGTGAGCCAGAAACTGTTCTCCCTGCGCCTGACCGCCCAGGCCGCCGCCGCCCTGGTCGACCGCGACCCCTCCCGGGCCAAGGGCGAGTTGCAGCAGGTGGCCGCGCTCGCCGCCGAGGCCACCGACGAACTGCGCGCGGCCGTCGTGGAGCTGCGCCCCGCCGCCCTGGACGAGGACGGCCTGGTCGCCACCCTCCGCACCCAGGTCCAGGTCCTCGACCGTGCCCACGGCGCGCGCGTGACCTTCGCCGCCAGCGGATTCCGCGCCCTGCCCGCCGCCCAGGAGGAGGCACTGCTCCGGGTGGCCCAGGAAGCCCTGCACAACGCCCTGCGGCACTCCGGTGCCGAGCACGTCGACGTGACGGTGAACCGGCGCGGCGGCGGGGCCGTGCTGCGGGTCACGGACGACGGCAGCGGCTTCGACCCGCACCTCACCCGCAGTGCCGGACGCCACCTCGGCCTGGTCTCCATGCGGGACCGGGCGAGCGGGGCCGGTGGCACGCTGACCGTGGAATCGGCGCCCGGCAAGGGCACCACGATCGAGATGGAGGTCCCCGGTGGCTGACGCGATCAGGGTCCTGCTCGTGGACGACCACCAGGTCGTCCGCCGGGGCCTGCGTACCTTCCTGGAGGTCCAGGACGACATAGAGGTCGTCGGCGAGGCCGCCGACGGAGCCGAAGGGGTCGAGCGCGCCCAGGAGCTGAGCCCCGCCGTCGTCCTCATGGACGTCAAGATGCCCGGCATGGACGGCGTGGAGGCCCTGCGCAGGCTCCGCGAACTCGACAACCCCGCGCGCGTGCTCATCGTCACCAGCTTCACCGAGCAGCGCACGGTGATCCCGGCCCTGCGCGCCGGCGCCGCCGGGTACGTCTACAAGGACGTCGATCCCGACGCGCTCGCCACCGCCATCCGCTCGGTGTACGCCGGACACGTCCTGCTCCAGCCCGAGGTGGCCGGCGCCCTGCTCTCCCAGGAGGAGGCCAACTCCGGCCAGGGCAGGGGCGGTTCGCTCACCGAGCGGGAGCGCGAGGTGCTCGGGCTGATCGCCGACGGCCGCTCCAACCGCGAGATAGCCCGCGCCCTGGTGCTCTCCGAGAAGACCGTCAAGACGCACGTCTCGAACATCCTGATGAAACTCGACCTCGCCGACCGCACCCAGGCCGCCCTGTGGGCCGTACGCCATGGCGTGGCCGGCTGAAACGCCCTCCGCAACGCTTCACCGACGGCAACATGGAGGGTCGCCTTCCGGGCTGAGATTCATACCGTCGTGGGAATGTCACCCGGACGGCGCATCCTCTCCCGGCCACCGGCGTTCTTCAGTGCGTGCCGCGGCGACCGCCGTGGCGATCGCCAAGGAGGGCTCAAGAAGTGAAGAACCTGAAGAAGGCAGCGGCCGTGACGATGGTGGCCGGCGGGATCATGGCCGCGGGCGCGGGGATGGCCTCCGCCCACACCGGCGGCTCGCACGCCGACGGCCAGGCCCAGGGCTCTCCGGGTGTCGTCTCGGGCAACGTCATCCAGGCCCCGGTGCACATCCCGGTCAACGCCGTCGGCAACAGCGTCAACGTCATCGGCGTGCTGAACCCCGCCTTCGGCAACCTCGGCCTCAACCACTGAGACCGCGCCGCACAGCGGCATCGACCTCCGGCCTTTCGGGCACCCCCGGAAGGCCGGTCGGCTTTTACTCCCAACGCTTCCTACGGCCAGTGACTCTCAGGCCCAGTGACTCTCAGGCCCAGTGACTCTTACGTCCAATGATCCGAACGGGCAGTCAGGGTCCGGGGCCCCGTACCACCGAGGACTCCTCCGACGTTGACCAGCGCGCGACCCACGGCCGGGTCGGACCCGCACACGCAGGAGGAACCCCTCCCATGAACATCGCCAAGAAGGCCGCGGTCGCCTCCCCGGGCGTCGCTTCCGGCCTGGTCGCCCAGATCCCGCTCCACGTGCCGGTCAACGCCAGCGGTCTCACCGCCCACCTGGTCGGCCTCCTGAACCCCGCGTTCGGCAACACCGCGGTCAACAAGTAGGACCGGCGCCACCATCGAGGGCTACGCCGTCCGGCGTAGCCCTCGGGCGTTCTAACGCCCCCGCTCGCGCTCCTCCACCACCGAGTTGTACGCCGCCACCTGCGCCCGCCGGGCCGTCCGCTCCACCGGCCGCAGGGCCAGCGACCGCGCCGCCATCTCCGACGCGCTCACCGCGCCCCCGTGACCGTTCTCGTGGGCCAGCGAGATCAGCAACCCGACCCGCTGCGCCAGCTCGAGGACCCGCACCGCCCGAGGGGGATACCCGGGAGCCAGTACCTCCCGCCCCCGCTCGGCCCGCGCCCGGTACGCGTCGATCGCCGCCTCCGCCACCGGGCCCGAGCCGGCGACATCCAGCTTCGACAGCATCTCGGTCGCGTCCCTGAGCGCCTCCGCCAGCTCGCGCTCGGCCTCGCCCAGCGAGGGCACGTCCGCAGGCGGCGCCTCCCGCACCGGCAGCACATGCCAGACCACCTCGACATGCACATCACCGGCGGGACCGGCCTCGTACACCTCCGGCACCAGCCCGAGCGCGGTGCCGTAACAGAGCACGGCCTCCTCGGCCTCCAGGGCCCGCGCGTTGAACTCCGGCGGACCGCTCAGCCCCAGCGGATGCCCCGACGCCGGCAGCGCGACCCGCAGCCCGGTCGCCCCCAGCGACCGCAGCCGCCCCAGCGCCAGCGTGAGCCCGACCGGAGCGGACTCCCCGGGCAGCCCCTCCACCCGATGCACCGCGTCCTCGCCGACGATGGCGAGCACGGCGTCATCCGGGGAGACAAGTCCGAGCAATAGGGCATTTCCCCATGCGGCAAGGCGTCCTGAACGCGGTTCCGAAAGCATGCCTCCACCCTAAGGACCGGACCGATGGAATGGGGCGCCGCACTCGTGGCGTAGATTTCATAAGGGCTGCGCCCACCGGCGCCGCCGCCCGAGCCACAGGCGTACGCGCCAGCCGAGACCGGCCACACTGCAAGGGGAGACAACGCGCTCATGAGCGATGTTCTGGAGCTTCAGGACGTATCCGTGGTCCGGGAGGGCCGGGCTCTGGTGGACCAGGTCTCCTGGTCGGTGAAGGAGGGCGAGCGCTGGGTCATCCTCGGCCCCAACGGCGCCGGCAAGACCACCCTCCTGAACATCGCCTCCAGCTACCTCTTCCCCAGCAAGGGCACCGCCACCATCCTCGGCGACACCCTCGGCAAGGTCGACGTCTTCGACCTGCGCCCCCGCATCGGCGTGGCCGGCATCGCCATGGCCGAGAAGCTCCCCAAGCGCCAGACCGTCCTGGAGACCGTGCTCACCGCCGCCTACGGCATGACCGCCCACTGGCAGGAGGAGTACGACGAGGTCGACGAGCAGCGCGCCCGCGCCTTCCTCGACCGCCTCGGCATGACCGACTACGTGGACCGGAAGTTCGGCACCCTCTCCGAGGGCGAGCGCAAGCGCACCCTGATCGCCCGCGCCCTGATGACCGACCCCGAGCTGCTGCTGCTCGACGAGCCCGCCGCCGGCCTCGACCTCGGCGGCCGCGAGGACCTGGTCCGCCGCCTCGGCCGGCTCGCCCGCGACCCGATCGCCCCCTCCATGATCATGGTCACCCACCATGTCGAGGAGATCGCCCCCGGCTTCACCCACGTCCTGATGATCCGCCAGGGCAAGGTCCTCACCGCCGGCCCCCTGGAGCTCGAACTCTCCTCCCGCAACCTCTCCCTCTGCTTCGGCCTCCCGCTCGTCGTCGAACAGCTCGGCGACCGCTGGACGGCCCACGGACTCCCCCTGTCCTGACGGGTCCTGACGGGCGTTCCGCCCCGGGAAAGCGCCCTGTCGGGGTCGGCACCCGCGGCCCTACCATGACGATGTGAACAGCATCGACGCATGGGTGTGGTGGCTCGTCGGCGCGGCGGCGCTCGGAATCCCGCTCGTGGTGACCGCGATGCCGGAATTCGGCATGTTCGCGGTCGGCGCGCTGGCCGCCGCGGCCACCGCCGGACTCGGCGCGGGCGTCGTGCTCCAGGTACTCGTCTTCGTCCTCGTCTCCGTCGCCCTGATCGCCGTCGTACGGCCCATCGCGGCCAGGCACGCCGCCCAGCGACCCCAACTCGCCACGGGCATAGACGCGTTGAAGGGCAAGCAGGCCGTCGTACTGGAACGCGTCGACGGCTCCGGCGGCCGGATCAAGCTGGCCGGCGAGGTCTGGTCGGCACGCTCGCTCGACGGCGGACGCGCCTACGAAGCCGGAGAGGAAGTGGATGTCGTGGAGATCGAGGGGGCCACGGCCATCGTCATCTGACCTCGTACGACGCAACTCAGCGGAAGGACTCCCGAGTTGGGCGAGGGTCTGTCATGCTCGTCCAGCAAGATCTTCAACAACCATAAGATCTGCCGAGCGCCGAGGCGGAGAAGGGTACGGGGAGCGACGATGGAACCGGTCATCATCGTCCTGGTCATTCTGGTGGTGTTGGTCTTCATCGCCTTGATCAAGACGATCCAAGTCATCCCACAGGCAAGCGCCGCCATCGTGGAGCGCTTCGGCCGCTACACGCGGACCCTGAACGCGGGCCTGAACATCGTGGTCCCGTTCATAGACACCATCCGCAACCGCATCGACCTGCGTGAACAGGTCGTACCGTTCCCGCCCCAGCCGGTGATCACCCAGGACAACCTGGTCGTGAACATCGACACGGTCATCTACTACCAGGTCACCGACGCGCGAGCGGCCACCTACGAGGTCGCCAGCTACATCCAGGCCATCGAGCAGCTCACGGTCACCACGCTCCGCAACATCATCGGCGGCATGGACCTGGAGCGCACCCTGACCTCCCGCGAGGAGATCAACGCGGCCCTGCGCGGCGTCCTCGACGAGGCCACCGGCAAGTGGGGCATCCGCGTCAACCGCGTCGAACTCAAGGCGATCGAGCCGCCGACCTCCATCCAGGACTCGATGGAGAAGCAGATGCGCGCCGACCGTGACAAGCGCGCCGCGATCCTCACCGCGGAAGGTACGCGGCAGGCCGCGATCCTCACCGCCGAAGGTGAGAAGCAGTCCCAGATCCTGCGCGCCGAGGGTGAGGCCAAGGCGGCCGCCCTGCGCGCCGAGGGCGAGGCCCAGGCGGTCCGCACGGTCTTCGAGGCGATCCACGCCGGCGACCCGGACCAGAAGCTCCTCTCCTACCAGTACCTCCAGATGCTCCCGAAGATCGCCGAGGGCGACGCCAACAAGCTCTGGATCGTCCCCAGCGAGATCGGCGACGCCCTCAAGGGCCTGTCCGGCGCGATGGGCAACTTCGGCAACCTGGGCGGCGGTTCGGGCGGCAGCGGCAGCGTCCCGGCCCAGGAACGCCGCGAGAAGCCGAACATCGACTAAGGGCTACCTGTAAGCGAACGTTCCCCGCGCCCACCTTCTTGGGGGCGCGGGGAACTGCGCGAGAAGCCACGAACCACCCGCACTCGCGCGACGGGCTCAGCCAGGCAGACGACTAGGCTGCGACATCCCCCGACAGCCACTCAGGAAGCGCGGCCAAGTCCTCGGCCCCCATCGCCAACAGCATCGCATCCTGCGGCGAAGGCTCGAACGGCCTCCGCAGCAACGGCATCCCCGCCTGCTCCGGCGTCCGGTCCGCCTTCCGGTGATTGTCCTCCGCGCACGAGGCCACCGTGTTCAGCCAAGAGTCCTGACCGCCCTGGGCCCGAGGCACCACATGGTCGACGGTCGTCGCCCGCCGCCCGCAGTACGCGCACCGGTGCCGGTCCCTGACCAGCACCCCCCGCCTCGACCAGGGCGCCTGTCTCCGGAACGGCACCCGTACATAACGGCACAGCCTGATCACCCGTGGCGCGGGTATGTCCACATCCGCACCGCGCATGCGCAGTTCGGGGTGGGCCTGCTCGACGACGGCCTTGTCCTGGAGCACCAGGACGACGGCTCGATTCAAAGTCACCGTAGACAGTGGCTCGAAGCTCGCGTTCAGCACCAGCGTGTCACGCATCCAGCCCACCTCCCATGTGCACCGTGCCCACCCCCGGCAGGCTTGGATCAACTCTGGACGGGCGCGCCGAGATGGACAACGCAATAAAAACTGCCCGCCCCTGATCACTTCCAAGACCAGGGACGGGCAAACGTTCAATGAACGCTTGGCTGATTTCGCGCGGTGCGTCAGCCCTTCTCGGGGTTCTCGTACTCGCCGATCAACTGGGCACGGGCGATCGCGTGGAACCGCAGATTGAACCCGACGACGGCCGGCGACACATCGGCGTCCGGGCCGAGCTTCTCCTGGTCCACCGCGTACACCGTGAAGACGTACCGGTGCGAACCGTCCCCGGGCGGCGGCGCGGCACCGCCGAAGTCCTTCGACCCGTAGTCGTTGCGCACCTGTACGGCGCCCTCGGGCAGGCCCTCGAACTTGCCGCTGCCCGCACCCGCCGGCAGCTCGGTCACCGAGGCCGGGATGTCGAACACGGACCAGTGCCAGAACCCGCTCCCCGTCGGCGCGTCCGGGTCGTAGCAGGTCACGGCGAAGCTCTTGGTCCCGGCCGGGAAGCCCTCCCACCGCAGCTGCGGCGAGGTGTTGCCCTTCGCGTAGACCTGAGCGTCCTTGAGCGTCGCCCCTTCCTCGACGTCCTCGCTCGTCACCGTGAACGACGGGACGGGCGGGTGGAAGTCATGGGGGAGCGGCCGCCGCTTGAGCTCGGTCACCTCGGTACCTCCTGATCGATACTGAATCGCTTACGGAGGCCGATACGGACTCCGTGGTTCCCGAGCCTAGAACCAGTTGCGCTTGCTGCCGACCTCGGACAGCCACTGGTTGAGATAAGCCGCCCAGTCGGTCCCCTGGAAGTCGTGCAGACCCACCTGGAAGGACCGGAAGGTGTCACTGCCCTCACTGAACAGCCCCGGCTTCTTGTCCATTTCGAGGATGACGTCCATGGCGTGCTCGTCCGCCACGAAGCTCAGCTCGACCTGGTGCAGACCCCGGTACTGGGACGGCGGGTGGAACTCGACCTCCTGGTAGAACGGCAGCGTCTGCCGGGTCCCCCGGATGTGGCCTTGCTCCAGGTCCGCGTTCTTGAAGCGGAAGCCCAGCTGGATGAAGGCGTCCAGGATCGCCTTCTGCGCCGGCAGCGGGTGCACGTTGATCGGGTCCAGGTCACCGGAGTCCACGGCCCGCGCGATCTCCAGCTCGGTGGTCACCCCGATGTGCATTCCGCGCAGCGCCTGCCCGTCGATCATGGTGACCGGCGTCTCCCACGGGATCTCCAGCCCGAACGGCACCGCGTGCACCGCCCCGGCCTGAAGCTCGAAGGCACCACCGAGCCGCACCTTGCCGAAGTCGATGTTCTGCTTGTACTCCTCGTCGCCGCGCTCCACCTCGACCCGCGCCTGAAGACCCACGCACAGCCCCTGGATCTCCTGGTTCACCGAGCCGCCCTGGATCCGCACCTCGCCCTGGACGACACCGCCCGGCACGACGTTGACCTCGGTGAGCACCGTCTCGACGGAAGCCCCACCGGCCCCCAGGCTCGCGAGCAGCTTCTTGAACCCCATGACTCTCCCTTTACGTACGGACCCTTGATCCCTACAAACGCGATCCGGCCGCGACCGGTTCCGGCCCACACCCTGGCAAGGAGACGAATCCTTGACCACCCCTTGGCACGCCCGGCCTGGACTAGGCTCGGACGCCATGATCGCGCCCCCGGACCGTACGCCACTCCCCAGGGACTTCTTCGACCGCCCTGTACTGGAGGTCGCCCCCGACCTCCTCGGCCGCATCCTCCTCCGCACCACCCCGGACGGTCCGATCGCGGTGCGCCTCACAGAGGTGGAGGCGTACGACGGCCCGAACGATCCCGGGTCGCACGCCTATCGCGGGCCCACACCCCGCAACGAGGTGATGTTCGGTCCGCCCGGACATGTGTACGTCTACTTCACCTACGGCATGTGGTTCTGCATGAACCTCGTCTGCGGTCCGGCGGGCACCGCGAGCGCGGTCCTGCTCCGCGCCGGCGAGATCGTCGAGGGCGCCGAGCTCGCACGCAAACGTCGAGTTTCGGCCCGATATGACAGAGAACTGGCCAAAGGCCCGGCCCGCCTGGCCACCGCACTGGGCGTCGACCGGGCCCTGGACGGCACGGACGCGTGTGCCGCCGGCGAGACACCGCTGCGGATACTGACCGGCACCCCCGTGCCTCCCGACCAGGTCTGGAACGGTCCACGCACCGGAGTCGCCGGCGAGGGAGGCAATGGTGACGTCCATCCCTGGCGGTACTGGATCGCCAATGACCCGACGGTCAGCCCCTATAGGGCACATGCACCCCGGCGCCGCTCAAGTTGACGCGTCCCTGGAAGGTGCGTAACGTAGCCCGAGCCGCTTGAACCGGGTACGGCATTCGCCAGCAGCCGGAAGCGGCCACCCACTACTACGACTTCCCTTGGCGGGGTCGAATTCGTCATGCCCGCATGCCCGAATTCGAACTCGCGGAACTCGATTATGAGTCTCGCAGGGAATCGGCTAACGTAGTGAATGTCGAAAGGCCGACAGGCGAAAGCCGGAAAGCCCCAGACAATCCCGCCGACCGGGAATCGGACGCCGAAAGGATCTGATAGAGTCGGAAACGCAAGAACGAAGGGAAGCCCGGAGGAAAGCCCGAGAGGGTGAGTACAAAGGAAGCGACCGTTCCTTGAGAACTCA
>NZ_JBICZJ010000025.1:0-153831 GCF_043201895.1 Streptomyces sp. NPDC048254 | reverse complement strand
GGGGGGGGGGGTGGGGGGGGGGGGGGGGGGGGGGGGGGGGGGGGGGGGGGGGGGGGGGGGGGGGGGGGGGGGGGGGGGGGGGGCCCGCGCCCCCCCCCCCCCCCCCCTCCCCTCCCCTGCCGGTGTTTCAGGACTGCCGGTGTTTCAGGACCAGGCCGCGACCACTTCGTCCGCTGTCGTGATCGCCGCCAGGTAACGCAAGGTGTGGCGGAGCATGCTCTCGCCGTGCTCGACGGGAGTACCGGCGACGGCGTCACGGGCGATGACGACCTGGAACCCCTCGTCCGCCAACTCGGCGGTGGCGACCGGTATGGCGACGTTCAGCGAGACGCCGGCGAGCAGCACCGAGGTGACGCCGATGTTGCGCAGCAGGGCGAAGAGTTCCGTGTTGTGGGTGGGTGACATACCCGTGTGGCGGGGCAGGACGAGGTCGCCGGGTTCGACGCCGATCTCGTCGACGACCTGCCCGCCGTCGTGCCCCGCCGTCCAGGTTTCGGTCTGCGTACTGGTCCTGGCCATCAGCGGAGCGTTGCGGTTGGACGACCTGTTGCCGAGCGCCGGCACATAGGTCAGGTGCACCACCGGCACACCCGCCTTCCGTGCCGCACGCGCGAGCCGGGCGATCACCGGAAGCACCGGGGCCGCGGCCAGGGCCAGTTCGGGGAGCATCGTGCTCGGACCGACTGTTCCGTTCTGGCATTCGGAGAGGACGAGAACGGTGTGAGCGGGGTCGAGGTCAAAGCTGGGCCGTGGCATGGTGACGCCTCCTGCGCTGTCGGCCTGCGGTCATGGTGCTGGGCATCACGTCGTCTCCGTCGCGGACCCGGCGACGGCCCGCAGTACGACGACCGCTGTCTCCGCGACGGTCATACACTGCCGACGAGTTCGAGGATCGTCGCGTTGGCCTGGCCGCCGCCCTCGCACATGGTCTGCAGGCCGTAGCGGATGCCGTTGTCGCGCATGTGGTGCACGAGGTTGGTCATCAACCGTGCCCCGCTGCCGCCGAGCGGATGTCCGATCGCGATCGCGCCGCCGTTGGGGTTCAGGGTCTTGGGGTCGGCGCCGATCTCAGCGAGCCATGCCAGCGGTACGGAGGCGAAGGCCTCGTTCACCTCGAACGCGCCGATGTCGGAAGGACTCAGGCCGCTGCGCTCAAGTGCCTTGCGGGTGGCGGGAATCGGCGCCGTGAGCATGATCACGGGATCGTCGGCCGCCACGACGGCCGTGTGCACGCGGGCGATGGGTGTGAGCCCGAGCTGCCGGGCCTTCTCACTCGTCGTCATCAACAGCCCCGCGGAGCCGTCGCTGATCTGGGAGCTGTTGCCCGCGTGGATCACCCCGTCCGGCTTGAAGGCGGGCTTGAGACCGGCCAGCTTCTCCAGCGTGCTGCCACGGCGGACCCCCTCGTCGGTGTCGACGACGGTCCCGTCGGCCAGGGTGACCGGTGCGATCTGCGCGGCGAAACGCCCGTCGTCCTGCGCCGCCGCGGCCTTCTCGTGGGAGGCGAGCGAGAACTCGTCGAGGCGGGTACGCGAGAGCCCCCAGCGTTCGGCCATCGTCTCGGCGCCGATGCCCTGGTGGGGCGCCACTCCCCCGAACCGGGTCTCCAGCGCGGAGCCGAACGGATTGGCGTCCCCGAGCACTGTGTTCATCGGCACCCGGCTCATCGACTCCACGCCGCCGGCCACCACCACGTCGTACTGTCCGCTGATCAGGCCCGCCGCCGCGAAGTGCACCGACTGCTGCGAGGAACCGCACTGCCGGTCGACGGTCGTGCCCGGTACGCTCAGCGGCCAGCCGGCGGCGAGCACCGCGTTGCGCGCGATGTCGAAGGTCTGCTCACCTGCCTGTGCCACGCACCCCCAGATCACGTCGTCCACGACGGACGGATCGATGCCCGAGCGCTCGGCGAGCGCGTGGAGCACCCGCGCGGACAGATCAACGGGGTGCACCCCGGACAGCGCGCCGTTGCGCTTGCCCACCGGGGTCCGTACGGCTTCCACGACGACCGCGTCACGCATCGATCTCTCCTTGGTCCGGGTTTCCTGTGAGCCCTGCAACGTGCACCTGCCTCGCGAGGTGCACCTGCCTTACGACCTGCGCCTGCCCTGCGACCTGCGCTTGCCTTACGACGCGCACCTGATGGGCGTGCTTCACGCTCCGGTCCATCGCGGCTCCCGCTTCTCCGCGAACGCCGTCGCGCCCTCCTTGGCGTCCGCACTGGCGAACACCGGAGCCACGGCCCCGGCGATCTCGGCCCGGGTCGCCCCACGGGCCTGAGCCAGCATCAGCTCCTTCGTGGTGCGCAGCGCCAGTGGCCCGTTGCGTGCGATGGCGCCGGCCAGGGCGAGGGCCTCGGGCAGCACCCGGTCCCCGGGCACCACACGGTTGACCAGTCCCAGCTCCTGTGCGCGCCGGGCGTCGAACGTGTCTCCGGTGAGCCCCAGTTCCAGCGCGAGCGCCAGCGGTATCCGGGCCGGAAGATTCGTCCCACCGCCCGCCGCGACCAGGCCCCGTTTGACCTCCGGAAGGCCGAATCTGGCGTGGCCGGCGGCCACGGCCAGGTCGCAGGCGAGCACGAGCTCGAAGCCGCCCGCCACGGCTGTCCCGTTGACGGCGGCGATGAGCGGCTTCGGGTACACCCGCTCGGTGAACACCTCAAGGCCAGGCCGGGACTCGTCGATGATCTTGCCGCCCGCGGCGAAGGCGCGCAGGTCCATGCCCGCGCAGAACGCCCGGTCGCCCGCACCGGTCAGCACGACGGCCCGTACCTCGTCGTCCCGCTCGGCCGCCACCAGGGCTTCGCCGATGCCCGCCATCGTCTCGGCGTCCAGGGCGTTGCGGGCCTCGGGCCGGTTGATCGTCACCACGGTCACGGCGTCGTGCCGGTCGACCACTACGGTCATTTCCGAACTCCCTCGGAGGATTGCTGGGCGGTCTCAGGTGCGGATCAGGACATCGGCGACCCGCTGCTGAGGCTCCCTGGTGAAGACGCCTCGGCGCACCGGCTCTCCCACCTCTCCCACGAACACTGAATGAGTTAGATGATTTAGAAGTCTAAGCGCTTGGCGCGGCTCGGCGCCAGCAAGTCGACACGATCGCCCGTCAAATCAATCAGTTCAATCTTTTCACTCGGGAGTATTGAAGTCTCCTGTTGGAGAATCCTATTCTCCAACCATGGCCAACGAACGAACTGCCGCACGGCCGGGCGTTGACATACCCCGGCTCAGCCAGTGGCTCGACCGCCACAACCTCCCGGGCGGGGACGGAGATCTGGAGATCGAGCTGATCTCCGGCGGCTCCCAGAACCTGCTCTACGGCCTCCGCAGTGGTGACGCGAGACTCGTCCTGCGCGCCGCTCCCCGGCACGCCACGCCCCAGCAGGCGCAGAGCATGATGCGCGAGTACCGCCTGGTGCGCGCGCTCGCCGACACCGACGTGCCGCACGCCCGCGCCCATGCCGCGACCGACGACCCGTCGGTGCTGGGCAGCCCGTTCTACGTGATGGATCACATCGACGGATGGTCGCCGACCCAGGGCTGGGCGGCGCCCTTCGACACCGAGCCCGCGGCGCGCGCGGGCCTCGCCGTGCAGTTGGTGGACGGCATCGCCCGGCTCTCGCGCGTGGACTGGCAGGCCCGCAACCTCCAGGGGTTCGGCCGCCCCGACGGCTTCCACGACCGACAGGTCGACCGGTGGCTCTCGTTCCTGGCCGCCTACCGGTTCCGGGAACTGCCCGGTCTGGACGCGGCGGCCGAGTGGCTGCGCGGGCACCGGCCTCGTACCTACCGGCCCGGCATCATGCACGGGGACTATCAGTTCGCCAACGTGATGTACGCGCACGGCACACCGGCCCGGCTGGCCGCCATCGTGGACTGGGAGATGGCCACCGTCGGCGATCCGCTCCTCGACCTCGGCTGGGCGCTGATCGCCTGGCCGCCGGAGGGCGACGACATGCACCACTCCCGCTACCTGGACCTCGCCGGTATGCCGCCCCGCGACGGCCTCCTGGAGCACTACGCGTCGGTGAGCGGACGCCCCGTGGACGACATCGACTACTACGTCGTCCTGGCCCGCTTCAAGCTCGCCATCGTTCTGGAGAAGACCGTTGCCAGGGGGAAGGCGAGCACGACAGGGGCGGCCGACCCGTACGCCACGGCGTTCGACGGGATCGTGCTGGAACTGCTCCGCAAGGCCGCCGAACTCTCCCGCAGTACGAGCCTGAAATGAGTGGAGGAGACATGACACAGGAGTCGGCAGGACCCAGGGAACCTGGGAGTTCCGGCCCATCGTCCGATCTCTTCGGCCTCACCGGCAAGGTGGCACTCGTCACGGGCGGCAGCCGTGGCCTGGGCCGGGAGATGGTGCTGGCCTTCGCCGAGGCGGGCGCCGATGTCGTCATCACCAGCCGACGCCTCGACGCCTGCCGGGCACTCGCCCGTGAGGTGACCGAGCGGACCGGCCGGGCCGCGCTCGCGTACGGCTGCCACCTGGGCCACTGGGACGAACTCGACGGGCTGGTCGAGGCCGCGTACCAGCGCTTCGGCAAGGTGGACGTCCTGGTGAACAACGCCGGGATGTCGGTGCCGTACGGCCGGCCCACCGATGTCACCGAGAAGATGTGGGACAGCGTCGTAAACCTGAATCTCAAGGGCCCGTTCCGGCTGACCTCTCTGATCGGGAGCCGGATGGCCGAGCGGGGCGGCGGGTCGATCATCAATGTGAGCAGCACCGGCTCCATCCGTCCGACGCCCGGCATCCTGCCGTACGCGGCCGCGAAGTCCGGTCTCAACGCGCTCACCGAGGGCTTCGCCCGGGCGTTCGGTCCGACCGTGCGCGTCAACTGCCTGATGGCGGGCCCGTTCTTCACCGACGTCAGCAAGGCCTGGGACATGCCGGCCGTCGAGGAGACCCTTCAGCAGCACGCCCTGCGGCGCGGCGGACGGCCCGAGGAGATCGTCGGCGCGGCCCTGTTCCTGGCCAGTGACGCCTCCAGCTACACCACGGGCGCGATGCTGCGTGCCGACGGCGGCATTCCCTGACCAAAGACCGATGACCGACCCGATGACCGACCCGATGACCGACCGATCCCTGACCGAATCACGGAGGAACAACCCATGGCATGGGACTTCAGTACCGAGACCGAGTTCCAGGACAAGCTCGACTGGGCCGGGACGTTCGTCCGCGAGGAGGTCGAACCCCTCGATCTCGTGTGGCCCTCGCCCCTCAACTACCAGCCCCTCACCCCGGAGCGGCGCAAGGTCGTCGATCCGCTCAAGCAGGCCGTACGCGATCACGAGCTGTGGGCCTGCCACCTCGGCCCGGAGCTCGGGGGCAAGGGGTACGGGCAGGTCAAGCTGGCACTGCTGAACGAGATCCTGGGTCGCTCCTCCTGGGCGCCGATCATCTTCGGCACGCAGGCCCCGGACACCGGGAACGCGGAGATCCTCGCCCACTTCGGCACGGACGAGCAGCGCAGGCGCTATCTGGACCCGCTCCTGAACGGCGAGATCTTCTCCTGCTTCTCCATGACCGAGCCCCAAGGCGGCGCCGATCCCGGAGAGTTCACCACCCGCGCGGTGCGGGACGGGGACGACTGGGTCATCGACGGCTGGAAGTTCTTCTCGTCCAACGCCCGCTGGGCCGAGTTCCTGATCGTGATGGCCATCACGGACCCGGACGCCGGCCCGTATCGCGGGATGTCCATGTTCCTGCTGCCGCGCGACACCCCCGGTGTACGCATCGTGCGCAACGTCGGACTCATGGGCGAGCCGGACGGGGACGGATCCCACGCGCTCATCCACTACGACAACGTCCGCATTCCCGCCGACAGTCTGCTCGGCCCCGAGGGCGGGGCGTTCACCGTCGCCCAGGTACGGCTCGGAGGGGGCCGGGTGCACCATGCGATGCGCACGGTCGGAGTGGCTCAGCGCGCACTCGACATGCTGTGCGAACGCGCGCTGAGCCGGCACACCAAGGGTTCCGTACTGGCCGACAAGCAGAAGGTGCAGGAGTACGTCGCCGACTCCTACGCCCAGCTGGCCCAGTTCAGGCTGTTCGTGCTCAACGTCGCCTGGCAGATCGACCGTTACCAGGACTACAAGAAGGTGCGCAGGGACATCGCGGCCATCAAGGCACTCACACCGACCGTCCTCCACGACATCGTGCAACGGACCATCCAGGTGCACGGCGCGCTCGGCGTCTCCAACGAACTGCCGCTCGCTGACTGGTGGGTGACGGCACCCGTGTTGGGACTGGCGGACGGGCCGACCGAAGTGCACAAGGTCACCGTCGCCCGCGAGGTGCTGAAGGGCCACCGGCCCAGTGACTCCGCCTGGCCCTCCGAGCACATCCCCACGCGCCTCGCAAAGGCCAGGACCAAGTTGGGAACCGAGTAGCCCCCGACCTCTCGTAGTCGGCTCCCGGCAGCCATCCTGGTGGCGGCCCGCGAGGTGTCCGAACACCATCGCGGGCTCGAGGGAGCCGCCCGGCCACCGTAGGTCAGGCCGAAGGACGAGGCCATCACGTTCACCGCGGCGTACAGCCCCTCGGCGGATCGGGCGTCCTTCCTCTCCCCTTCCTCCTCCTTCAGCTGCTGATCCGGCCGATCAGTGTGCCGACCGCGTAGGTCTCCTCGGGCTTGCCGATGATTTCGAGGGTGCCCGACGCCGGGGACTCGATCTCGGTCTCCGTCTTGTCGGTGGCCAGGATGTACAGCACCTGCCCCTCCGCCACGGTGTCGCCGGAGGCCACCAACCACTCGGTGATCTCGCCCTCCGTCATCGTCACACCGAGCTGGGGGATCTGCAGTTCGTGACTCATGTGCTCCGCTTTCTGGTTCTCAGGTCTCCGGCACCGGTCTCCGGGACCTCTTGGCCGGTCCTGCCTGGGACTCGGCTCTGCCTAGGACTTGGTCAGGCGCCGGACCGCGGCCTCGATGCGGACCGGGCTGGGAAGGAAGGCGTCCTCCAGCGACTTCGCGTACGGCACCGGGGTGTCCGGCGCGGTGACGCGGAGCACCGGTCCGGCCAGTTCGCCGAACAGCTCCTCCTGGATGGTCGCCGCCAGCTCGGCACCGAAGCCGTTGCGGCGTACCGCCTCGTGCACGACCACCGCCCGCTTCGTCCTGGCGACCGACCCGAGTACGGCGTCGGTGTCCAGGGGGTTGAGGGTGCGCAGATCCACGACCTCGACGTCGATGCCGTCGGCCGCGAGTGTCTCGGCGACCGTCAGGCAGTCACCGACCTGGCGCCCATAGGTGAGCAGCGTGACGTCCGAGCCGGCGCGGGCGATCCGGGCCTTGCCGAGCGGAACACGGTAGTCCCCCTCGGGGACCTCTCCCTTGCCGGCGAAGTACAGCTGGCTCATCTCGACGAACACGCACGGGTCGTCGTCGAAGATGCACGACAACAACAGGCCCTTCGCGTCTGCAGGATTGCTGGGGACGACCACCTTCAGACCTGCGGAGTGCACCAGTTGGGCCTCCAGCATGTCCGAATGCTGGGCGCCGAACCCGCCGCCCGTCCCGGTCGCGGTGCGCACGGTGAGCGGCACCGGGGTGCGGCCGCCGGACATGTAACGCAACTTGGCGGCATGGTTGATGAGTTGGTCCGCGCAGACGTGCACGAAGTTCATCAGCATGATCTCGGCGACCGGGCGCATCCCGGAGATCGCCGCGCCGACCGCCGCACCCATGATGGCCTGCTCCGAGATCGGCGTGTGGCGGACCCGGGCGGTGCCGTACTTGTAGCCCAGGCCCTTGTGGACGCCGAACCCTCCGCCATTGGGTTCCTGGATGTCCTCGCCGAGGAGGAAGACCGACGGGTCGGCGGCGAGCGCGATGTCCAGCGCCTCGTTGAGGGCCTGGACCTGCCCCATCGTGCGGGTTCCCGGCGCTTTCGCCTTGAGCTGAGTGTCCGTCATCAGGCTGCCACCTCTGGGGCGTGTACGTCCGTCGTGAGTTCGGCGGGGTCGGGGAAATCGGCGGCCAGTGCGTACGCGGCAGCATCCGCGACCTCTGCGGCGGTCTGCTCCTCGATGTCCGTCAGCTCCGCCTCGGTCGCCATCCCTTCGGCGATGAGCCGGGCCCGGAAGCGCGGCACCGGGTCGGCCGCTATCGCCTCTTTCAGGAGCTCCTTGGGCATGTACTTCTGCTGGTCGCCCATCAGGTGCCCGTTGAAGCGGAAGGTGTTGGCCTCCAGGAGAGTGGGGCCCTCCCCCCGCCGGGCCCGGTCCACGGCGCGTCCCGCGGCCTGCCACATGGCGACCGGGTCGTTGCCGTCCACGCTTTCGCCGGGCATGCCGTAGGCGGCGGCGCGGTCGGCGATGCGTGCCACCGAGGTGCCCTCGCTCAGCGGGGTGTACTCGGCGAACTGGTTGTTCTGACAGACGAAGATCACCGGCAGCTTCCATACGGAGGCCAGGTTGAGCGCCTCGTGGAAGGCCCCGATGTTCGACGCGCCGTCGCCGAAGTTCGTCACCGCCACCTGGTCGGTGCCGCGCATCTGAGCCGACAGCGCGAGCCCGTTGGCGATCGGGATGCCGGAGCCCACCACACCGGTGGTCACCATGAGCCCGTGCTCGGGCGAGGTGACGTGCATGGGCCCGCCCTTGCCCTTACAGCTGCCGGCCGCCTTGCCCAGGTACTCGGCCCACAGGTCGCGCAGCGGTACTCCCTTGGCGATCTGGTCGTGCAGACCGCGGTAGATGGTGACGACGTAGTCGTCGGGGCGCAGGTGCTGGGCCACGGACACGGCCGCGAACTCCTGGCCGCGCGGCGAGTAGTACATCCCGCCGATCTGCCCCGCCTTCATCAGCGAGAGGTACTTCTCGTCGAAGAGCTTGATGCGGGTGGCGGTGGCGAAGAGTTCGAGCAGAACCTTCGCGTCCGGTTCGACGGCCGGCTCGGTAACCTGCGCGGTCATGCGGTGGTCTCCTTCTCCTGTGCCCCGGACCCGGAACGAGCCACGCCCGCCGCGTGCTCGCCGGCGCGTCGTCCGGAGAAGACGGCGTCGGCCAGGGAGAGGCCCGACACATAGCTGTTGCTGCAGATCCCGACCGCGGCGCGCCCGGCGGCGTACAGGCCGGGGATGGCCTCTCCGCTCTCACGGACGGCTCCACCGGTCCCCTCGTCCACGACGAGTCCGCCGAGGGTGATGAAGGGGAGCGGGTAGAAGGTCCGTGAGGCGTCCTGCGAGATGTTCACGGCGTAGTACGGCCCCTGGCCGAGCGAGTGCCGGAACTCGTCGTTCTTGCCGTACGCGTCGGGCTCGCCCGCGGCGAGGGCGGCATCGTGCTCTCCGGCCGTCCTGATCAGCCCTGCGGGATCGATCTTGCACGCACGGGCCAGCTTCTCCAGGGTGTTCGCCTTGTGATGGCCGAACGGGCTGAAGATGTAGGCGAGTTGGGGAACCTGGAAGAATGCCGACTGAGTACGCCTCTGTCCCTGCGCCTTGCTCCAGGTGGCGGCGTCGGCGATGATGAAGCCGCGACCGCCGTGCTCCTCCATCATCGGCTTGGTCATCGTCGCGCCGTAGAGCTGCTCATTGGCGAAGCGCTGTCCCGCCTCGTTCACCACGATGCCTTCCATGAAGGCCGACGGCGGGCAGATGAAGCGCCATCCCGATATGGAGTCCATCCGGCCGGTGGCCGCTTCGACCTGGGCTCCGAGCTTCACCGCGGAGCCGTTCTCACCGCCCGGGCCGAGGGCGTTCAGGCCGGAGTACTGCGGCGCGTGCTTGCTCATCAGCTCCTTGTCGAAGCCGAACCCGCCGGTGGCGAGGACGACTCCGCCGCGGGCCCGGGCGCGGTGGACCCGGCTGCGGCGGCGCTGGACCGCGTCGGAGAGCTTGCTCAGCCTGCTGCCGACCGGCCGGTAGTAGATCATCATCTTCCCGGCCGTCTTGGCGAGCTTCTCGTGCCAGCCCCCCGGCTCCCGGCCCTGTTCAGGGGCCGCGAACTCGACTCCCACGACGGTGCCGTCCTCGACGATCAGACGGCGTACGTCCGCCAGCGGGCGGACGGTGACGCCCTTGCGGAGCGCCGATTCGCGCAGCCGGGCGTAGAAGACGGCGCCCGTGAAGTTCTTGGCGTGGACCCGGTGGCCACGCGCCGCGGGCCGGGCCACCGCGGCAGCTTGCGAGGTCAGTTCGTTGCCCGAGTAGTAGAGGTAGTGGCGGTTGGTGGGATACGACGTCTTGTAGTCGCAGAGGCTGCCGTCGAACTCCAGGCCCTGTGCGCGCAGCCAGTCGATCATCTGCGGGCTGCCCTCGGCGAACGTCCGCAGGGTCTCGTCCGAGACGACGCCCTGGGTCTCCTGCTTCAGATACGCGAGCATCCCCTCCGGTGAGTCCAGGACCCCGGCGGACTGCTGGACGTCGGTGCCTCCACCGGCGTAGACGACGCCGCCGGAGTGGGCGGTGGAGCCGCCGCCGTACGAGCGTTCCAGAACGAGTACGGACGCTCCCGCATCCGCGGCCGCGATGGCGGCGCAGGCGCCCGCGCCGCCGAAGCCGACGACGATCACGTCGTAGGTCTCGTCCGCGGGCACTCTGGTGTGCTGATGTGCCATGAGTGTGGTTCCTAGCTACTGGTTCGGCGGCGGCTGCCGCCCAACGGACTTACCGGGAGTTCTCGTTCACCGGCTGCTGGACCTCCGGGGAGCCGTCGTCCGTCGGCTTGACGCCTTTCTTCTCGACCGTGACCTCACCGGTCACGGTCAGTCGGCAGGCCAGCCGGATGTCGCGGACGGAGCCCCGGCGGCGCTGCGCCAACTGCCGTAGCACGCCCCGCTCTTCGGGCCCTGGCGGGTCGGTCGCGAGGTGTCCGTCGGTCACCCGGAGCGCGCAGGCGGTGCAACGGGCCTGGCCGTAGCAGATGGTGGGCCAGGTCAGGCCCGCCCGGAGCGCCGCCTGGAAGACGGTTTCGCCGGCCCGCGGCGAGAGTTCGATCCCTCCGGGTTCGACCCGTACGCGCGCCACCACGTCAGTCCCTGCTGAGGTAGCGGTCGATGGTGCGATGGTTGTTGATGATCATCGCCTCGTACGGTCCGGACATCATGAGGTCGTCGACGCCGAAACCGCGCACGCCCTTCTGCTGGCCGATGACGTTCCGGAAGTCCTCCTGGAAGATCTGCGGCCATTCCTCGACCGGGATGGGGCCTTCCAGGACGGGGCGTTCGGGCTCGCCCGCGTCGGCGCCGGGGATCTGCACGGCCCAGACCTCGAAGATGCAGCTCTCCGGGTCGTCGCCGTTCGGCCGGGACCGGTAGATGATGTTGGTGCCGTAGCCCGGCAGGAACGTCAGGTTCGGGAAGATGTGACCGTACCCGGTGGTGTCCGTGACGGGCGGCGGCAGCGGGATGCCCGCCCCTTGCGCGTACTCGTACAGCGCTTCGAAGAACTTGGCGGGGAATTCGTCGTCCGGGATGTCCTTGTCCAGCAGCCCCTGCTGGATGAACATCTCCCGCTCGGTGACGAACGCGTCGGTGCCGAAGTACAGGGCGTTGTTGTACTGGATGAAGTACTCCGCCTTGGTCATCCCCTTGACCGGCAGGTCCCCGGTCGTCGGGTGGCGCATGTGGGCGTGGCCGTCGTCGAAGCACTCGAAGTCGCCGGCGAACGCGTCGAGGTCGTAGTCGTCGTCGGCCGCCCCCATGGAGAGTGAGGGGTGCGCCTGCATGACGTGATAGGCCTCCAGGAAGGCCTCCTGCGCCATCTTCCAGTTGCAGGGCAGGATCACGTGCCGCCACCAGCGCACCCGCATGCGATCGAAGGCGATCGGGTCCAGCACCTTGGCGATGCCGTCGAGGTACTGCTCCAGCGGCGGCGCTTCGGCGTCCATGTTGACGAAGACCATGCCGCCCCAGGTGCCGACCTGGACCTCGCGCAACCGCAGGTTGTCCTTGTCCAGACAGGCCGGTGTGAACCCGCGCCGGGAGGCGTAGACGTAGGTGTTCTCTCCGTCGAGATCCCAGCGCCAGCCGTGGTAAGGGCAGACAATCTGACGCCCATGGAAGGTTCCGGCGCCGTTCCCCAGGGCTGTGGCACGGTGCCGGCAGGCGTTGTAGTACGCCTTGATGCGGGAGTCCGACTCCCGGACGACGAGGATGGACTGGTCGTTGATCTCGTACTCGATGTAGTCCCCGGTCTCGGGGAGGTCCTCAAGCCGACAGGCGACCTGCCAGACGTGCGACCACAGCTTGTCTTTCTCCAGCTGGGCGAAGTCGGTCGAGTAGTAGCGCTGGGCGGGGACCCGCTTCGGGTCGGTGATCGCGTAGGGATGCGAAGCCAGGGCTTCCAGGTCAGGTGTGAGTGACACGTCGCTACCTCCTTTGGCGCAACGTAAATAATTGATCAGTTATTTAATTTAGGCAATCTGACACCCCTGGTCAATAGTCGCGCGTCAGGTGCTTCCCCCAGTCCATGCCGACCGCGGTGGCGGGGCGGATCCAGGGGACCGGGTCAGCGACGGTGCGGGAGCGGATCCCGGACCGTGTCAGCCGCGGTGCGGGAGCAGCGTGCCGCTGGTGAGCAGGCCTTCCACCTGGCGGATGGCTGCGGCATGGCGCGCTCGGGGTACGGTCGCCCCGAGGCGGGTGAGGCCCCAGGTCAGCGAGATGAGCGTGTCGGCGATCGCCTGCCGTTCCGCGTCGGCGGGAAGCTCGCCGCGCCGGATCGCGTCGGCGACGAGCCGCGTGTAGATCCTCTCCTCGGTGCGCAACCGACTGTCGATGACCGCCTGGAACTCCGGGATCCGCGCGGACTCCAGGTGAACGGCCTCGCTCAGCCGCGCGGCCGCCGGGTGGTCCCGGGTGCAGACCAGCGACTCCTCCAGCAGGGAGACAAAGCGCTCCTGAAGGGTCCCAGGGACCTGCGTCGCCCTCTCCAGTCGGCCCATGATGTCCTGGACCAGCTCGTCGAGAATGACGCTCACGAGCTCCTGCTTGGTGGGGAAGTACCGGTAGATGGCCGCACTCGTCAGACCGGCGCGCTCGGCGATGGACTTCATGGTCGCGTTGCCGTAACCCACCTCGGCCACGTGTTCCGTCGCCGCGGCCATGATGCGGCGCCGCGTCTGCTCGCCGTCCACGCCCGCGGGACGCCCTCGCCGGGCCGCCTGTGCCATCCCGTACACCCTCCCGACTTCTCCGCTCGCCGGGACATCGTCCCATGACGCCGCACTTCATCGCCCTACGGCCGGGCTCAGTCCGAGAGCTCGCCGTGGACCACCCGCCCCCGGCACGGCGCCATGCGGACGAGACCGACCTCCGGGTCTTCGCAGGCCACACCAGGGCGCACGCGGCGGGCAGAGACCGGCGACGTCGCCCGGCCTGACGGCGGGGCGGGCGAAGTATCCGGTCAGGGCTGCCGACGCGGGGACCCGCTCCCCTGGTCCGAGCATCCGGCCTGCGGGTGTACGGCGGTCGTGTGCAGCCCGGCCCGCGGCCACGGGTCCGCACTACCGTGCCGTCCTCACGCTCCGGTGTGGCGTCGTGGAGGGCGGTCACGCCGTATGAGGCGTAGAGGCTCCCCACAGCACCCAGGTTCGGTGCAGTTGAGAGTCCCCTCTGTCGGCGCAACCAGGAGTCCAGCCGCCGGAGCCGACCCGTCGTCCGTTGATCTATTGAACTGGTTAGATCAGTGATATTTTGCAATCCCCGTGCAGTGCCTTCGGAACCCTCTCACGCAGGAACGGAAACGGCGGACAACGATGGACACCGCGCTGCCATGGCTGAGCCCGAAGGACCTGGTCGAGGGCGCCGCAGCTCCACTGGACCTGTCCCCGGACGGACGTCCGGTGGCTCCGCTGGCCTTCGTGGACCTGGATCGGTACGGCGGGGCCGATACCCTCGTGACCGCCGCTGCGGCGGCAGCCGGTGCGGCGCAACGGGTACTCGTCGGGGTCGGCCACGCAGCGGTGTCCCCCTTCCTGTCTCCTCTGCTCGACGCGTTGGCCGTCACTTTGGTGCCGCGTCGGGAGGAGGGCAAGCAGAGGAACCGGGTCGGAGTGGACGATCCGTCGGCGACCGCCGCTGCCGTCGCCGCGTACGTACAGGCCTCGCCTCGCGCGGCGCTGACACTGGTCGGCCTGCTCCGGCTGACCGAGCGCCTTCCCGTACCGGACGGACTGGTCGCGGAGTCGCTGGCGTATTCGATGCTGCTGGCCGGCCCGGAGTTCG
Source organism: Streptomyces sp. NPDC048254 (assembly GCF_043201895.1). NCBI lineage: Bacteria > Bacillati > Actinomycetota > Actinomycetes > Kitasatosporales > Streptomycetaceae > Streptomyces > Streptomyces sp. NPDC048254. Next base: position 139,652 of record NZ_JBICZJ010000025.1, on the reverse strand, counting down.
CAGGCTGGCAGCCCCGCAGGCCGCGCAGGCCCGACGCGGACAGCGTGGACCTCGGCGGCGCGGAGCCGGTCCTGCTCTCCCGGGAGGGCTCGGTCCTCCGTATCGAGCTCAACCGCCCGCGACGGCACAACGCCTTCAGCCGGGAGGTCCGTGACGGACTCGTCGAAGCACTCGATCTGGTGTGCCTCGACCCGACCATCACTCAGGTCGAACTGGCCGGCCGCGGCCCCTCGTACTGCAGCGGCGGCGACCTCGACGAATTCGGTACGGCTCCGGATGTGGCCGCCGCGCACCTGATCCGGCTGCGGCAGAGCGCCGGCCACGCCGTGCACCGCTGCGCCGAGCGCGTCCGGGTGAAGGTACACGGTGCCTGCATCGGCGCGGGTATCGAGATCCCCGCGTTCGCGGGCCGGGTGGCGGCCCGAAACGACGCGTACTTCCAACTTCCCGAACTGCGCATGGGATTGATTCCCGGAGCCGGCGGCACGGTCAGCGTCACCCGGCGTATCGGCCGGTGGCGTACCGCGTATCTCGTATTGAGTGGCGCACCGGTCGACGCGTCCACCGCACTGCGGTGGGGACTGGTCGACTCCTGTGTTGATCACTGATGCCCCAGCTCTCCCGCCGGACGGAAGCTCTCCCGCCGGACGGACCGGCGGCACGGCACGCGGCATGGCTGCTCGCGGTGCTCGACATGGCCGTGCCGGCGTGCCGGGGCGTCCCGGCGCCCGAGTTTCCGCCGAGCGGGGCTCAGCCGGACTGGGCGGCGTCCGCGGGCGATGGCGCTGACCGGCCGGCACGACGGGCGGCCGCTCGCCGCCCCGGATACGCGGCGAGCGCGGTCCGGGGTGCGCTCGCGGTGTTCGGTGCGCAGAGCGGTGGTCACACCCTGGCCGGGGCCGGGCTTCCGGGAGAACGCGCGGCCCTCATGGCGCTGACACGGCGGGGACCGTGGTCGGCCGGCGGGGCGTTCCAGGTGCTGCGGGCGCGGGACGGCTGGGCCCGGGGTCTCCCTGGCACGGCCGACGGACGCGATCTGGTGCCGGCGCTCATGGAGAACACCGTCGAGAAGGTGAACTCCTGGGCGGCACTTACCACTTGGGTGCGCGGGGCAGCAGGCTGCCGTGGTGGCCCGCCGACTTCCCGGCAGTCCTGTCTCCGGCAGGCGATCGGACAGCAGTCCCCGGCCAGGTCATCAGAAGGGACGCCTCGGTCGGGGGATCAGAAGGGAAGCCCTCGGATGACGATCCGTGCCGCCTGCCGCAGCATCTCGTCGAGTTCGGGACCGTCCTCACCCGGCTCACGCCACGCGTACTCCCGCAGCGCCAGATGCAGTGCGGAGAGCAGCATCCCGGCCTGCACACGTGCCTCCATGTCGGCTACCGGCTTATTGGCGCGCGCCGCCAAAGCATCCGCCACCACGGGCAGCGCGTCGAAGGTCTTGCGCATCCATACGGACTGCAGCCCGGGTTCGGTACGGGTGAGCCGCATCAGGTCCAGGACGACTCGCAGCGTGTCGGGGTCGCTGTCCGCCAGCCAGAGGTCATCGTCGTCGAGCGCCTCGATCAGCGGACGGCCGACGGGCCAGTCGCCCAGCCGCCGGCTCAGCCGCTCCGCGCCGGAGGCCAGCAGCGGAGCGACGCAGTCCTCCTTCGACGGGAAGTACCGCCACAGTGTTCTGGTCGAAATGCCGACCGCTTCGGCGATCTCGCCCGCCGAGGTTCCCTCGACGCCCTGGGCGGTGAACAGCTCAACCGCGGCCTTCGCGATCTCCAGCCGGGCGGCCGCCTTGCGCCGTTCCGAGAGCGGCGGGCGGCCCATGCGCGACTCGCCGCCCAGTCCCTGCGGCTTCCGCCGTGGCTGCAACTGCGCCGCCTCCATGGTTCTCCCGTCCTCGCCAGGCCGCGGTCCCGTCCGCGTCACCAAGGTCAGCGTATCCGCAGCGGCCGATCGTGCTGTCGTAGCGACGTCAGCCGCCCCGCGGCCTCGTGTGCCGGGCCCGTGATGGGGGATGTGCCCGCCGGTCCCACAGACCGCACGCCGCCGGGGTCCCGGGGAAACCGGAGCAGGCCCGGCACCCGGTGGTGTTTCGGAGTGTTCAGCTTCCGGTCGCGACGACGCCGGCCATCGCCTCGCCACCCCTGGCGAGCGGCGTGCCCCCTCCTGCACCGCCGCCCCCTCCTGCACCGCCGCCGCGCTCTTGCCGCGGCCGCTCAGCAGCTGGGCCGCGATGCGACTTTTTGTCACGCTGCGCCATTTCTGGCGCGATGCGCCATGAACTAAGGTGGGGAAAGCGGTGCGCTCAGAGCGACGAGGTGCGGGGACGAGCCAGGGGGAGCCGATCCGACCGGGAACGTGGGACCACACGCGCGCCTGGGCAGCCGCTCGGCCCGCGGAGCTTGCCGGACGGCATGCGCCCGAGCCGCGAGCGAGGCCCTTCACTAGGCTCACCTGCGAGGGAGAGGACTGGCATGAGCGCGCAGGCGGCAGGCAAGGGGCGGGCACGAAGCCCTCGCGGGCAGGGCGAACAACTGCGCAGGGAGATCCTGCGTGCGGTGGGGCGGCTGCTCGACGAGTGGGGCGGCGTGGAGAAGCTCACCATGCGCGCCGTGGCACGCGAGGTGGGTGTGGCCGCCCCGAGCATCTACCTGCACTTCTCCGACAAGGCGGAGCTCGTGTGGGCCGCCCTGGAGGACAAGTACGAGGATCTGGCGGCACGCATGCGCGCGGCCGACACGCATGCGACCGACTCGGGAGCCGACGCCCGTGGGGGGCTCCGCGCCCAGGCGCACGCCTACTGCCGGTTCGCCAGCGAATACCCCGGCCATTACCGGCTGATGTACGAGGTGCGCCAGCCGTCCGTCCCGACGGCCCGCCTCCACCGGCACCCCTCCCGGCATGTCTCGCTCTCCCTGCGCGAGGCCTTCGCCCGGTGCCGAGAGGCCGGATACCCGCTGGCGATGCCCGATGAGCAGGCGGCGCAGACGCTCTGGGCGGGACTGCACGGTTTCATCGCGCTCCAGCACGCCCTGTCCCTGTCGAGCAGCGCCCAGGCGCAGGAGCCGCTGGAGCCCCTGGCCGACGGTCTCGTCGACGCCCTGATTCCCGCGGAGCCCTCCCACGGGGCGCAACCGCCGGCGGCCGACACCGAAGCGGCGCGGCGCATCCGGGCCATCCTGGCAGGACAGGGCGATTCGGCTTCGCCAGAGGCGAGTTGACGCAACAGCTGTCATAACACCGTGCTCCGCGGGGTGCCACGCGGCGGTGTGCGGCGGGCCGGACGGCGCACACGCCGTCCGGCCCGCCGCACACGTGGGAACGTCAGCGCATCATCAGGGTTCCGCCATCCACGGGGAAGACCTGACCGGTCATGAATCGCGACCCCTCACCAGCCAGGAACGCCAGGACGGGAACCAGGTCCCTCTCGACGTCGCCGAGCTTGCCGCCGAGCGGCACGGCCTTGGCCATCTGGGCGTCATGCTCAGCGAGTTGCCCGGCGTTCATCGAGGCACGGGTCTTGTCGTACATGGGCGTCCAGATGGCCGGCGCGATGGCATTGACGGTAATGCCGTACGGAGCCCATTCCACGGCCGCGGACCGCGTCCAGGCGACCACGGCCCCCTTGGAGGCGGCGTAGGCGGCCTTGCCCGGGTACCCCTGAACACCGGCGGCAGAGGCGAAGTTGATGATCCGGCCGCCCCGCTCCTTGAGGTGGCCGAAGGCCGCCTGGTTGGCGAGGAAGGTACCAGTGGCGTTGACATCGACGACCTTGCGCCACGTGTCGAGGGTGATCTCCTCGGCGCGGCCACCCGGGGCTATGCCCGCCGCGTGAATCAGCACATCCAGCCCGCCCAGGTGTTCCACGGCGTCGGCGAAGGCACGCTCGGCCGATGCCTGCTCGGAGACATCACAGGAGACGAAGTGCGCGCCGGCCTCCTTGGCGATCTCCGCCCCCTTGTCCGCGGACAGATCGAGCGAGACAACCTTCGCCCCCAGCCCCGGGAAGGCTCGCACGATGCCTTCCCCCATACCGCTGGCGCCGCCGGTGACGACGACCCGTCGCCCGTCAAGTTCCTTGGTCATGCCATGCCTCCTTGCACCCGACATCCTTCGGAACCCGGACGGCACCGCAGGACGGGGACCGCCCTGCATGTCCAGGTCCCCCGAAACCCACTTTACGTCACACTGCGCCATTTAGTCGGGTGTCGCTTCGGAGCATGGCGAACAGGACGCGCCTGACGCGCGCGGCATAGCCGGACCGGGCCGGGAGTTCTCCACCTTGAGCGAGCTCTCACCCCTGATCACCATTGGTGATCCTTCCCGACAGAGGCCGCCTCTCACGCCGGACGGGACACGCCAGGTCTTACACGAAACCCAGGACAGCCCTGCCGGGCGGGCGGCCCACTCGCCTCAGCCGGCGGCGACAGACGGCCCGCGCCACCGTCCTCGATCAGCCACATGAGAGATTCCGCCATTCCTCCGCGTCGGGCGCTCGGCCCACCGGGGCGAGCACCCGCGTGGTCGGTGCCGCTCACCTCGTGACCGGATCCGCGACTCAGTTTCATTCCGAGTACTTTGTTGGTACGTCCTGACATACCTGTTGACATCCCCGCGGAGACGGCTTCATAGTCTCTCCAACTAGAGCGCGCTACTAAAGCGCTCCAGTCGCTGACCAGACGGTCCACACCTACGACCGCCGAAGAGAACCCGCCGCCACGCACGGCACATACACGCCACTCGGGCACCGCGTCGCCACTCGGTGATCGTGCATCGGCCGCCGACGCCGGACGCGCTTTTGCCCGCCACAGCTCCACCCCGACAAGCACAGCGAGGTGCAAGGGACATGCACAGAAACCACCGAGCCGCAGTACTCACCGCCACCGTCCTCGCCGGGACCCTGCTCGCCGCCGGCTGTTCCAGCAGCTCGGGCGGGAAGAAGTCCGAGGAAGGAGGTGCGGACGCCTCGGCGGGCAAGGCCACCACCGCGCGTATGACGGTGGCCATGGTCACCCACGCCTCCCCCGGTGACACCTTCTGGGACCTGGTCCGCAAGGGCGCCCAGGCGGCTGCCGCCAAGGACAACATCAAGCTCGTCTACTCGTCCGACCCCAGCGCCGGCAACCAGGCCAACCTGGTGCAGAACGCCATCGACCAGAAGGTCGACGGCATCGCCCTCACCGCTGCCAAGCCCGACGCCATGAAGGACGTCGTGGCCAAGGCAAAGGCGGCCGGCATCCCGGTCGTCGGCTTCAACTCCGGTGTGAGCGACTGGAAGAAGCTCGGCATGCTGGAGTACTTCGGCCAGGACGAGAACATCGCCGGCCAGGCCTTCGGTCAGCGCCTGAACCAGCTCGGCGCCAAGCACGCCCTCTGCGTCATCCAGGAGCAGGGGCAGGTCGCCCTGGAGGCCCGCTGCGCCGGTCTGAAGAAGGGCTTCAGCGGCAAGACGGACATCCTCTACGTCAACGGCACGGACATGCCGTCGGTGAAGTCGACGGTCACCGCCAAGCTCACGCAGGACAAGTCCATCGACCAGGTGGTCACCCTCGGCGCCCCGATCGCGCTGACGGCGATCCAGTCGTTGTCCGATGCCGGCAGCAAGGCCAAGCTCGCCACCTTCGACCTCAACCAGGACCTGGTGAAGGCCGTCCAGGACGGCAAGGTCGAGTTCGCGGTCGACCAGCAACCGTATCTGCAGGGCTACTTGGCGGTGGACTCGCTGTGGCTCTACAAGAACAACGGCAACTTCAGCGGCGGCGGCACCGCACCCGTCCTCACCGGACCGGCCTTCATCGACAAGACCAACGTCGACACGGTGGCGAAGTTCGCCGCGAAGGGCACCCGGTGATGAGCGTGACCCAGCATGCCGAGCCGGCGGTGACCACACCGCCGGCCCCCGGCCCGAAGACGACCGACGGCCGGACTTCTGAACGACCCCCGGTTCTACGGCTGTTGGCGCGTCCCGAGGTGGGCGTGTTCCTCGGCGCCGCCGCGGTCTACGTGTTCTTCCTGATCTCGGCGCCGCCGGTGCGCGAGGCCGGCTCCATGGCGAACATCCTCTACGGTTCGTCGACCATCGGCATCATGGCGCTGCCGGTCGCCCTGCTGATGATCGGCGGGGAGTTCGACCTCTCCGCCGGTGTCGCGGTCATCACCTCGGCGTTGACCGCGGCGATGCTCAGCTACCAGCTGACGATGAACGTGTGGGTGGGTGTTGTCGCCGCCCTGGTCGTGTCGCTCGGGATCGGGTTCCTGAACGGCTGGCTGGTGGTCAGGACGGGGCTGCCGAGCTTCCTGGTCACCCTGGGCAGTTTCCTGATCCTGCAGGGCGTCAACCTGGCGGTCACCAAGCTGGTCACCGGCAACGTGGCGACCGATGACATCAGCACCATGGACGGCTTCGACCAGGCCAAGAAGGTCTTCGCGTCGTCGTTCGACATCGGCGGCGTCCAGGTGAAGATCACGATCTTCTGGTGGCTGCTCTTCGCCGCCATCGCGACCTGGGTCCTGCTGCGCACCAAGTACGGCAACTGGGTCTTCGCGGTCGGCGGCAACAAGGACTCCGCGCGGGCCGTCGGCGTGCCCGTGGCGTTCACGAAGATCTCGCTGTTCATGCTGGTCGGGTTCGGTGCCTGGTTCATCGGCATGCACCAGCTGTTCTCCTTCAACACGGTGCAGTCCGGTGAAGGGGTGGGCCAGGAGCTGATCTACATCTCTGCGGCGGTGATCGGCGGGTGTCTGCTGACCGGCGGCGCGGGCTCGGCGATCGGCCCGGTCTTCGGTGCCTTCATGTTCGGCATGGTGCAGCAGGGCATCGTCTACGCCGGCTGGAACCCCGACTGGTTCAAGGCGTTCCTCGGCGTGATGCTGCTCGGCGCCGTCCTCATCAATCTGTGGGTGCAGCGCACCGCGACCCGGAGGTGACCTCCATGACAAGCAACGGAACCGGCACCCACGGCGCGATCCTCATCGACACCGCGCCCGAGGGCGACGACCACCCCCTCGTCCAGCTCCGCAACGCGGGCAAGGCCTACGGCAACATCCGCGCCCTGCACGGCGTGGACCTCGCGGTCCGCCCCGGCCAGGTCACCTGTGTGCTGGGTGACAACGGCGCCGGCAAATCGACCCTGATCAAAATCATTTCCGGCCTGCACCAGCACACCGAGGGCGAGTTCCTCGTCGACGGCGAGCCGGTGCACTTCACCACGCCGCGCCAGGCGTTGGACAAGGGCATCGCGACCGTTTACCAGGATCTGGCCGTCGTGCCGTTGATGCCGGTGTGGCGCAACTTCTTCCTCGGCTCGGAGATGACCAAGGGCCCCTGGCCGGTGCGCCGTCTCGACATCGAGAAGATGAAGCAGACCGCGGACGAAGAGCTGCGCAACATGGGCATCGTCCTGGACAACCTGGACCAGCCCATCGGCACCCTCTCCGGCGGCCAGCGCCAGTGCGTGGCCATCGCCCGGGCTGTGTACTTCGGGGCGCGGGTGCTGATCCTGGACGAGCCGACCGCCGCGCTGGGTGTCAAGCAGTCCGGTGTCGTCCTCAAGTACGTGGCCGCCGCCCGCGAACGCGGTCTGGGGGTCATCTTCATCACCCACAACCCGCACCACGCCTACATGGTCGGCGACCACTTCAGCGTGCTGCGCCTGGGCACCCTGGAACTCTCCGCCGAGCGCAGCGAGATCACCCTCGAAGAGCTCACCAACCACATGGCCGGCGGCACCGAACTCGCCGCACTCAAGCACGAGTTGTCCCAGGTCCGCGGCGTCGACGTCGAAGAACTCCCCGAGGCGACGGACCTCACGGTCCGGTAGTGGGCATGTCCCGAAAGGGCATCCTCGCTACGGCGAACGCTTCAGCTGTCCGCATCTGATGCAGGGCGTCCTGGCTCCCCGCCCACATCGCCGAAGGCGCGATCTCGACAAGCGTGCGCTCGGTGCCACCCCAGCGCGGCAAGGCCAAAGGCCCCAACTGCTGGGGGGCACCCGGTCGAACTGGGCTGCCTCTCGTCGATGCCCTGTGGCTGTGCAAGACGAACGGGAACTTCAACGGCGGCAGCACCGCGCCCGTCCTCACCGGACCGGCCTCGTCACCATGGGCAACGCCGGCGAGGTCCCCAGGGTCACGCGGTCACCGCGAACCGCGAACGACGCCGCCGTGTCCACACGTATCGCACGGCGGCCGGCACAGCCTATATCTCAGGTCGACGCTTCTGGTGCCGCGTTACTGGTACCGCGTACCACCAGCTTCGGGTCCAGTACGGCCTCCCGAGGTTCCAGCTCCGGGTTCTCCAGCCGCTGGACGGCGAACCGTACGGCATGCTCCGCCATCAGTGCCGCGTCCTGGCGGACGGTGGTCAGGCCGATCGGCATCAGATGGGAGAGGTGGCTGTCGTCGTACCCGACGACGGACACATCGCGCGGGACGTCGACGCCCGCCCGCGTCAAGGCCATCAGCAGGCCCCACGCACACCGGTCGTTGCCCGCGAGGACCGCCGTCGGCAGGGCCTGCCCCCCATCGCGCTCCGCCAGGAGCAGGCGGCCCGCCCCGATGCCCGACTCCTCCGTGTGCTCCCCCGGGATCACCCGCGCCTCGGACTCCAGCCCGTGCCGGCGCATCGCGGCCCGGTAGGCACGCCGCCGCTCGGCCGATCCGGGTCCCCGGCCGCCGTCGATGTGCACGATCCGGCGGTGCCCCAGTTCGACGAGATGCTCCATGGCCTGCTGTACGCCCTTGCCCTCGGCGCTGTGCACGAAGTCCACGCGGGCGCGGGACACCCGGCGGCTGACCGAGACGGTCGCTGCCCGGTGTCCGAGTTCGTCGAGATACGTGGCCTCGGCTTCGGGGCCGAGCAGGATCAGCGCCTCGCAGCGGTGGCTGAGCAGCGCCTCGGCCGCCTTCGCCTCGCTGCGGCCATGGGTGGCCGCGGAGAGCAGGACGTCGTAGCCGAGGCGTTCGGCCTCGGGGTATATGCCCTGGATGAGGTCCGCGTGGAAGGTCTGGTGGACGGTGAACATCACGCCGAGCGTGCGGCTGCGGCCGCGGGCCAGCAGCCGGGCCGCGCTGTCGGGGTGGTAGCCGATCTCGTCGGCGACTCGCAACACCCGCTTCCGAGTCTCTTCGCTCGCCCCTGGCTGACCGCGGAAGATGATCGAGACGAGCGCCCGCGACACCCCCGCTTTCGCGGCGACGTCCGCCATCGTGGGCCGCTGCTTTCCCGACGCATCCACCTGTGAACCCACCTTCCGCCGCCGCCAACCCTACGGGCCTCTCGAAATCTCCCAGCAACAAGGTATTGACATGACATTTGGACAGGGGTCATCGTACACAGACTAGAGCGCGCTAGTAGAGCGCGACAGCGAATCTTGTGAGAGTCCCCGCCTCCGGCACGAAAGGGAAACCAGCGTGATGCCGTTCGAAGTGCTGACCATGGGCCGCGTAGGGGTGGACGTGTATCCGCTCCAGACCGGTGTGGGGCTGGCCGAGGTCACGTCGTTCGGCAAGTACCTGGGCGGGAGTCCGACCAACGTGGCCGTCGCCGCCGCCCGGTACGGGCGCTCCACGGCCGTGATCACGAAGACGGGCCGGGACCCGTTCGGGGACTTCGTCCGCACCGCTTTGGAGGGGTACGGCGTCGACAGCCGGTTCGTCGGTACGTCGGACGTCGCGCCGACGCCGGTGACATTCTGCGAGATCTTCCCGCCGGACGACTTCCCGCTGTACTTCTACCGCCTGCCCAAGGCCCCCGACCTGGACATCCAGCCGGCTGAACTGGACCTGGACGCCGTCCGCGACGCCCGGATCTTCTGGGTCACCGGGACGGGGCTGAGCGAGGAGCCGAGCCGCTCGGCCACCCTGGCCGCGCTGGCACACCGGGCGAAGTCGGGCCCGACGGTCTTCGACCTGGACTGGCGGCCGACGTTTTGGAAGGACACAGCCGGGGCCGACGCGGACCGGGCGCGCACCTACTACGCCGAGGCCCTGCGCCACACCACCGTCGCCGTCGGCAACCTGGACGAGTGTGAGGTCGCCACCGGCGAACGCGAGCCGTACGCCGCCGCGAAGGCACTGCTCGCCGCCGGGGTGGAGCTGGCCGTGGTGAAGCAGGGACCCAAGGGTGTCCTGGCCGTCGGCCGCGACGGTTCGGCCGTCGAGATATCGCCGGTCCCGGTGGACGTCGTCAACGGGCTCGGTGCCGGTGACGCCTTCGGCGGCGCGCTCTGCCACGGTCTGCTGTCCGGCTGGGACACCCGCCGCACGGTCGCCTTCGCCAACGCCGCCGGCGCCCTGGTCGCGGGGCGTCTCTCCTGCTCCGACGCGATGCCCACCGAGTCCGAGGTCGAGGCCAAGCTCCGCGAGGCAACCACCGCTTCCATCGAACGAAAGGCGTGACGACGTGCCGTCCGACAACGTGAGCCGGATCGTGGAGGCCCGGGTCAACGACCCCGGCGCCATCGCGGCAGCGGCAGCACGCCGCGTGAAAGCCACCTCGCTCCTCGGCGCCCATGGCAAGGCGATGATCGTCGCGGCCGACCACCCCGCCCGCGGCGCCAACGGCGTCGGCGCCGACCCCACCGCGATGGCCGACCGCTTCGAACTTCTCGACCGTCTGTGCACGGCCCTGGAGCGGCCCGGCGTCACGGGCGTCCTGGGCACCGCCGACATCCTGGAAGACCTGCTGCTGCTCGGCGTGCTCGACGGCAAGAGCGTCTTCGGCTCCATGAACCGGGCCGGACTCGCGGGCTCCGCCTTCGAGATCGACGACCGCTTCACCGGGTACGACGCCGAGACGATCGCCGCGATGGGATTCGACGGCGGCAAGATGCTCACCCGTATCGCCCTCGACGACCTGGCGACCCCGTCCGCCCTCGAAAGCACCGCCCGCGCCGTCAACAAGCTGAATGACCGCCAACTCATCGCCATGATCGAGCCGTTCATGTCCGAGTGGCAGGACGGCAGGATCCGCAACGACCTCTCGACGGACGCCGTCGTCAAGTCGATCACCATCGCCTCCGGTCTGGGCCGCAGCACCGCCTACACCTGGCTGAAGCTCCCGGTCGTGGCGGACATGGAGCGGGTGCTGGCCTCCTCGACGCTGCCCGCGCTGCTGCTGGGCGGCGAGGTCAAGGACCCCGAAGCGGCCTTCGCCTCCTGGGGCAAGGCCCTCAAACTCCCCACAGCCCAGGGCCTGGTCGTCGGCCGCTCCCTGCTCTACCCGTCCAACGGTGACGTCGCCGGCGCGGTCGACAAGGCGGTGAGCCTGCTGTGACGGACACCAGCAAGTACCACCTGCAGAAGGGAACTTCGGCCGACGGCCCCTACGACCTCCTGGTCACGCCCGAGTCGGCGGGCTGGGGACACTCCGGCCTCAGGATCCTGACCCTGGGGCCGGGCCAGGCGCACACCCTGCACACCGGAGACTCCGAGATCCTGGTCCTGCCGCTGACGGGCTCCTGCACCGTCACCACGGACGGCAGGGCCTTCGAACTCGCCGGCCGGACGGGTGTGTTCGCCTCGGCCACCGACTTCGCCTACCTCCCCCGCGAGTCGGAGGCCCTGATCAGCAGCGCGGACGGTGGGACGTACGCGCTGCCCTCCGCCCGTACCGAGCGGAGCTCACTCTCCGCTCGGTACGGGCCCAAGGAGGACGTTCCGGTCGAGCTGCGCGGGGCCGGCGCCTGCTCCCGGCAGGTCAACAACTACTGCCTGCCCGGCACGTTCGAGGCCGAGCAGCTGCTGGTGTGCGAGGTCCTCACCCCCGGCGGCAACTGGTCCTCGTACCCGCCCCACAAGCACGACGAGGCCCGCCCCGGCGAGGAGTCCGAGCTGGAGGAGATCTACTACTTCCAGGTCGCGGGCGAGGGCGGCTTCGCCTACCAGCGGGTCTACGGCACGCCGGAGCGGCCGATCGACGTGCTCGCCGAGGTCCGCTCCGGCGACACCGTGCTGATCCCGCACGGCTGGCACGGTCCGTCGATCGCGGCGCCCGGCTACGACCTCTACTACCTCAACGTCATGGCCGGCCCGGGGCAGGAACGCGCCTGGCTGATCTGCGACGACCCGGCCCACGGGTGGGTGCGGGGGACCTGGGAGTCCCAGGACGTCGACGACCGGCTTCCCTTCGAAGGGGTCACGCAGCGATGAACACCGTACGACTCACCACGTCGCAGGCCCTGGTCCGCTTTCTGGCCAACCAGTACAGCGAGCGGGACGGCCAGGAACAGCGGCTGATCCCCGGCGTCTGGGGCATCTTCGGGCACGGCAACGTGGCCGGGATCGGCCAGGCGCTGCTGCAGGCCGCCATGACGCAAGAGGCCGATCTGCCTTACTACCTGGCCCGCAACGAGCAGGGCATGGTGCACGCGTCGGTGGCGTACGCCAAGATGCGCGACCGGCTGGCGACCTACGCCTGCACGGCCTCGACGGGGCCCGGCTCGACGAACATGATCACGGGTGCGGCCCTCGCCACGACCAACCGCATTCCGGTGCTCCTGCTGCCCAGCGACATGTTCGCCACCCGCGTCGCGGACCCGGTGCTCCAGCAGTTGGAGGACACCCGGGGCGGGGACGTCACGGTCAACGACGCCTTCCGGGCCGTATCGAAGTACTTCGACCGGATCTCCCGGCCCGAGCAGCTGATCCCGGCCGCGCTGGCCGCGATGCGGGTGCTGACCGATCCGGTGGAGACGGGTGCCGTGACGCTGGCACTGCCCCAGGACGTGCAGGCGGAGGCGTACGACTGGCCGGTCGCGTTCTTCCGGCGCCGTGTCTGGCACGTGGGCCGTCCGGTGCCGGAGCCCGCTGTCGTGGAACGGGCCGCGCGCCTGCTGCGCAACGCGAAGAAGCCGCTGATCGTCGCGGGCGGCGGGGCCGTCTACTCCGGTGCCGAGACCCAACTGCGGGCCTTCGCCGCGGCCACCGGAATCCCGGTCGCCGACACCCATGCGGGCAAGGGCGCGGTCGCCTGGGACCATCCGTGCGCGGTCGGCGGCATCGGCTCGACCGGCTCCTACGCGGCGAACGAGCTGGCGAAGGAGGCCGATGTCGTCCTCGGCATCGGCACCCGCTACAGCGACTTCACCACCGCCAGCCACACCGTCTTCGGCAACCCGGACGTCGCCTTCGTCAACCTCAACGTGGCCCGCCTGGACGCGGTCAAGCACTCCGCGGAGCCGCTGGTGGCCGACGCCCGGCTCGGCATCGAGGCCCTCGCGGGCACCCTGACCGACTGGGAGGTCGATCCTCAGTACCGCGAGCACACCCGTCGACTCATCGCCCGCACAAGGGAGATCGAGGACCGCTGTTTCACCGTGGGCCACGGCCCGCTGCCCGCCCAGACCGAGATCCTCGGCGCCCTGGGCGACGTACTCGGCGACCGTGACGTCGTCATCAACGCCGCCGGCTCCATGCCGGGCGACCTCCAACAGCTGTGGCGCGCCCGGGATCCGAAGGCGTACCACGTCGAGTACGCGTACTCCTGCATGGGCTACGAGATCGCCGCCGGTGTCGGCGTCAAGATGGCCGACCCCTCGCGCGAGGTTGTCGTACTCGTCGGCGACGGCTCGTATCTGATGATGGCTCAGGAGATCGTGACCATGGTCTCCGAGGGCCTCAAGGTCATCGTCGTCCTGGTCCAGAACCACGGCTTCGCATCTATCGGCGCGCTGTCGGACTCGCTCGGTTCGCAGCGGTTCGGCACCAAGTACCGTTTCCGCAGCGGCGATACGGGCCTGCTCGACGGGGACGTCCTCCCCGTCGACCTCGCCGCCAACGCCTCCTCGCTCGGCGCGGACGTCCTGCACGCCGCCTCCGTCGACGAGTTCCGTACGGCGATGGAGAAGGCGAAGGCCGCGACCCGCACCACCGTCGTCCATGTCGAGACCGACCTCTACGGACCCAACCCGCCCGGCCACGGCTGGTGGGACGTCCCGGTCAGCCAGACCTCCGCGCTGGAGTCCACCCAGGCCGCGTACGAGGCGTACGCGGCCCACAAGCTCGCCCAGCGGCACTACCTGTAAGTCCCGTCCCCGCAAAGGAAACCCCCACCGTGAAGACCATCCAGCACTGGATCAACGGCTCACCGGTCTCCGGCACGGACACCGCCCCGGTGTTCAACCCGGCCACCGGCGCCGAGCAGGCCCGGGTCACCCTGGGCGGCGCCGCCGACGTGGACAGCGCGGTCCAGGCCGCCTCGCGTGCCTTCGAGACCTGGTCCGAGTCGTCGCTGACCCAGCGCACCCAGGTGATGTTCGCCTTCCGCCAGCTCCTCGTCGACCACGAGGAGGAACTCGGCCGCATCATCTCCGCCGAGCACGGCAAGACCGTCGACGACGCCCGCGGCGAGATCACCCGCGGCCGCGAGGTCGTCGAATTCGCCTGCGGCCTCGGCGACGTGCTCAAGGGATCCTTCTCCGACCAGGTCTCCCGCGGCATCGACGTGCACGACTTCCGCCAGCCCCTCGGCGTCGTCGCCGGCATCACCCCCTTCAACTTCCCCGCCATGGTGCCCCTTTGGATGCACCCCATGGCCATCGCGACCGGCAACACGTTCATTCTCAAGCCGAGTGAGCGCGACCCGTCGGCCGCGAACTTCGTCGCCGAGCTGTACCAGAAGGCGGGCCTGCCCGACGGCGTGTTCAACGTCGTGCACGGCGGCAAGGACGCCGTCGACGCCCTCCTCACCCACCCCGGCATCGAGGCCGTCTCCTTCGTCGGCTCCACCCCCATCGCCAAGTACGTCCACGAACAGGCCACCGCCCACGGCAAGCGCGTCCAGGCCCTCGGCGGCGCCAAGAACCACGCCGTCGTCCTCCCGGACGCCGACCTGGAGTTCGCCGCCAACCACATCACCGCCGGCGCCTACGGCTCCGCGGGCGAACGCTGCATGGCCCTCTCCGTCGCCGTCGCCGTGGGCGAGGCGGCCGAAGGGCTGGTCAAGGTGCTGGAGCGCAAGGCGCGCGAGGTGAAGGTCGGTCCCGGTGACGCCCCCGGCACCGACATGGGTCCGCTGGTCACCAAGGTCGCCCAGGAACGCGTCGAGAACGCCGTCGGCGTCGCCGCCACGCAGGGTGCCACCGTCGTCGTGGACGGCCGCGGACTGAAGCTCGACGACCCCGCGTACGCCGACGGCTTCTTCACCGGCCCGTCCCTCCTCGACCACGTCACGGCCGAGATGGACGCCTACAAGGAGGAACTGTTCGGCCCGGTTCTGGCGGTCGTCCGCGCCGAGTCCCTCGACGAGGCGATCGCGCTGATCAACGCCAACCCCTACGGCAACGGCACCGCCCTGTTCACCGCCTCCGGCGAAGCCGCCCGCCGGTTCCAGCGCAACGTCAAGGTCGGCATGATCGGCATCAACGTCCCGGTCCCCGTGCCGATGTCGTACTACTCCTTCGGCGGCTGGAAGGACTCCCTCGTCGGCGACTCCCCCGTCCACGGCCCCGAGGGCATCCGCTTCTACACCCGCCCCAAGGTCGTCACCACCCGCTGGCCCCAGCCCGCCCAGCAGGTGAACGCCGGCTTCGACTTCCCCACCTCCAGCTGACCCCCAGGGCTCCCTGTCCCCACTCCGCAAAGGACTCACCATGGCAATGGCGCCATCCCCCCTCCGCACCGTCGCCGGCAACCTCTGCCTGGGCTCCGCCCCGGACTCCTGGGGCATCTGGTTCCCCGAAGACGAGCACCAGGTGCCGTACACCCGCTTCCTCGACGAGCTGGCCGAGGCCGGTTACGAGTGGCTCGAACTCGGCCCGTACGGCTACCTCCCCACCGACCCGCAGCGCCTGAGGGAGGAGCTGGACACCCGCGGCCTGCAGGTCTCCGGCGGCACCGCGTTCGGCGCGCTGCACCGCCCGGAGGCGTGGGACGAGATGCTCGCCCACGTCCGGCAGGTCGCCACGCTGACCGCGGCCGCCGGCGCGCACCACCTCGTCCTCATCCCGCCCATGTACCGCGACGAGAAGACCGGCGCGTTCACCGAGTCGCCCGAGCTGACCGCCGACCAGTGGGCGGGCTTCGGCCGCTCCGCCGACCGCCTCGGCAAGCTGCTGCTCGACGAGTACGGCGTACGGCTCGTGATCCATCCGCACGCCGACAGCCACATCCAGACCCAGCCGGAGATCGAGCGGCTGCTCAACGAGTCGGACTCGCGCTACACCAACCTCTGCCTGGACACCGGCCATGTGGCCTACGGCGGCGGCGACAACCTGGACCTGATCCGTCGTTTCGGCGAGCGCGTGGGCTACGTCCACATCAAGCAGATGGACCCTGCGGTGCTGGCCCAAGTCGCCGCCGAGGACCTGTCGTTCGGGGAGGCGGTCAAGCGCGGGGTATGCGTATCACCTCCCGCAGGCGTGCCGAACCCGGCCGACGTAGTGGCCGAACTCGCCCAGCTCGACGCCGAGTTGTTCGTGATCGTCGAGCAGGACCTGTACCCGTGCGCGCCCGAGGTGCCGCTGCCCATCGCGGTCAACACGCGTGAGCACCTGGCCGGTTGCGGACTCACGGGTACCCGCCGCCCGCAGCTCGACCGGTAGGAGGCAGCCATGGACGTCAGGGACGACACGACCGCAGCCCCGGCCACCACGGTCGCGGACGACGCCCCTTGGGCGGTGTCGCGGCGGCTGCGGCTCATCACCGTCATCGCCACCTTCGGCGGACTGCTCTTCGGCTACGACACCGGCGTCATCAACGGCGCCCTGCCCTACATGACCGACGACCTGGGCCTGACCCCCTTCACCGAGGGCATGGTCACCAGCTCGCTGCTGCTCGGCGCGGCCCTGGGCGCGGTCACCGGCGGACGGCTCTCGGACGCGCGCGGACGCCGCCGTACGATTCTCGTCCTCGCCGTGGTGTTCTTCGTCGGCGCACTCGGCTGCACGCTCGCGCCCAACACCGCCGTGATGGTCGTGGCACGGTTCGTGCTCGGCCTCGCGGTCGGCGGTGCGTCGGTGACCGTGCCGGTCTATCTGGCCGAGATCTCGCCCGCCGAGCGGCGCGGGGCATTGGTCACCCGTAACGAACTCATGATTGTCAGCGGGCAGTTGCTCGCGTTCACCTCCAACGCGATCATCGCCCGGGTGGGCGGTGAGTCCGGCGGTGTGTGGCGCTACATGCTCGTGCTCGCCACGATCCCGGCCGTCGTGCTCTGGTTCGGCATGCTGGTCATGCCGGAGAGCCCGCGCTGGCTGGCCTCCAAGACCCGCTTCAGCGAGGCCCTGGACGTACTGAAGCAGGTCCGGTCCCAGCAGCGCGCCGAGGCCGAGTTGCGCGAGGTGTCCGCGCTCGCCGTCAAGGAGGACCAGCAGAAGCTGGGCGGCTGGCAGGACATGAAGTCCACGCCGTCGCTGCGCCGGCTGATGTTCGTCGGCTTCGGCATCGCGATCGTGCAGCAGATCACCGGCGTCAACACGATCATGTACTACGGCACCCAGATCCTCACCGACGCCGGCTTCACCGCCGACAGCGCCCTGACCGCGAACATCGCCAACGGCGTCATCTCGGTGCTCGCGACCTTCGTCGGCATCTGGCTGCTGGGCCGCGTCAACCGCCGCCCCATGCTGATGACCGGTCAGATCGGCACGACAGCAGCCCTGTTGCAGATCGGAGTCTTCTCCCTCGTGCTGCCTTCCGGTGACGGCCGGGCGTTCGCGGTACTCGCGATGACGGTCACCTTCCTCGCCTTCCAGCAGGGCGCGATCTCACCGGTGACCTGGCTGATGCTCTCCGAGATCTTCCCCATGCGGATGCGCGGCTTCGGCATGGGTGTCGCGGCGGTGGTGCTGTGGCTGACCAACTTCGCCATCGGCCTGGTCTTCCCGTCGCTGGTCTCCGCGATCGGGATCTCCAACACCTTCTTCCTCTTCGTGGTGGCGGGCGTCTTCTCGCTCACCTTCGTCAAGCTCTACGTCCCCGAGACCAGGGGCCGCACCCTCGAAACCCTAGAAGCCGAACTCCGGGCGCGCTTCTCCTGACCCCTGATACATAAGGAATGACCATGACAGTACGTGTAGGAGTCATCGGCGCCGGCTGGATCGGCAAGGAGCACATCCGGCGCCTCACCCACACCGTCACCGGCGCCCGCGTCACCGCGGTCACCGACATCGACGCCGCTCGCGCCGAGGAGGCGGCGGCTCCGGTCGGCGCCCGCGTACTGCCCGACGGCGCGGCCCTGATCGCGGCGGACGACGTCGACGCGGTCCTCGTGACGTCCTGGGGCCCGACCCACGCCGAGCACGTGCTGACCGCGATAGCCGCCGGGAAACCGGTGTTCTGCGAGAAGCCGCTGGCCACGACCGCCGAGGACTGCCTGCGGATCGTCGAGGCCGAGACGGCACACGGCCGCCGCCTGGTCCAGGTCGGCTTCATGCGCCGATACGACGCCGGATACCGGCAGTTGAAGCAGGTTATCGACTCCGGCCGGATCGGCACACCGCTGATCGTGCACTGCGCCCACCGCAACCCGACCGTCCCCGAGTCGTACACCTCCGCCATGGCCGCCCTCGACACGGCGGTACACGAGGTGGACGTACTGCGCTGGCTGCTCGACGACGAGATCGTCTCCACCCAGGTGGTCACACCGCGCGCCACGAGCAAGCGGTTCGCCCACCTCAAGGACCCGCAGATCATGCTCTTCGAAACCGCCAACGGCGTCCGCATCGACCTGGAGGTCTTCGTCAACTGCCAGTACGGCTACGACATCCAGTGCGAGGCGGTCGGCGAGGAGGGCCTCGTCCGGCTGCCCGACCCGGCCGCCGTAGGCGTGCGCCACGCCGGACAGCACAGTACGGAGGTGCTCACGGACTGGGTGGGCCGCTTCGCGGACGCCTTCGACACGGAGTTCCGCGAGTGGATCGCGGGGATCGCCGCGGGCAACGAACCCACCGGCCCCTCGGCCTGGGACGGCTACGCGGCCACCGTCATCACCAGCGCGACCGTCGAGGCCCTGGAGTCGGGCCACGTCATCGCCACCGACCTCAAGCCCCGTCCCGCCTTCTACGGAGGTGCCGCGTGAAGATCGCCCTCGACCCCTACATGTTCCGCGCCCTGCCCATCGACGAGATGGTGCGCACGGTCGCCGAACTCGGCTACGACTACATCGAGTTGTCGCCCCGTGACGACTTCATGCCGTTCTTCCTCCACCCACGGGCGGACGACGACCGCGTGGCCGAGTTGAAGAACTCCCTGCGCACGCACGGGGTGAAGCTGTCCTCCGTACTCCCGCTGTACAAGTGGTCCTCGCCCGACGAGACCGAGCGACAGGCCGCCGTACGGTACTGGAAGCGGATGATCGAGATCACCGCCGACCTCGAATGTCCCCTGATGAACAGCGAGTTCAACGGCCGCCCCGAGCGTGCCGCCGAGAGCGAGGCCGCGTTCTGGCGCTCACTGGAGGAACTGCTGCCCGCCTTCGAGCGGGAAGGCATCGCTCTCAACCTGGAGGCCCACCCCGACGACTTCTGCGAGGAGAACACCCCTGCGGTCGACCTCGTCCGGGCGATCAACAAGCCCTGGGTGAACTACCTCTACTGCGCCCCGCACTCCTTCCACCTCTCGGGCTCCGACCCGACGGCGGACATCGCTGCGATGATGCGCTACGCCGGAGACAAACTCCAGCACGTGCACATCGCCGACTCCTACAACCACAAGGGCTCCTCCGGCCTGCGCTACATCCTCAACCCGCCCGGCACCACCGCCCGCATCCACCAGCACCTCGACATCGACCAGGGCGAGGTCGACTGGAACGCCTTCTTCGGCACGCTCCGCGAGCTCGACTTCGACGGCGTGGCCACCGCCTGCGTCTTCGCCTGGGAGGAACGCGCCCGCGAGTCCTCGACGTTCATGCTCGACCGCATCACCAAGGAACTCACCGTGTGACCGACCGCCCCGTCAGGCGGACTTGAGATGCGCTCCGGCGCTCGGGGCCTGGGCGGGGAGCTCGATGACATCACTCATCGAGCCCACCGCCCGGCTCCCGATGGGGCCCGTGGCCTGAACTTACTCGTCCAAACTCCTGGCAGGAGCCACACCCTCACCATCGCTGCCCGGGGTGGTACTGCCCGACCACCCACGCCGACTGCGTGACGCACCACGAGTGGCACTGAACCGCTCTCGTGTGGGACGCGGCCGGCGGCCTCACAGCAGTGAGCGTCTCCGGGCCCGGTGTCTCGCCTGGCGAAACGTCGCCCGGTACGTCCACACGCTGGTGTCCTGTGGGAGCGCGCCCGCTCCGTACACGACGTCCCGGGCGCGCTCGTCGCGTGCCCGGGACGTCCCGCCGCGGCGGCCGCTTCATTACACCGCGGCGATGCCCTCCATGCCGGATGCGGCGAAGGCAGGCAGTCCTGTGATCGTCGTGATCTTGGTGAGGGCGCCGGTGCGCCCGACACGGAAGCCGTCGACGGTGCCGGAGGTCGCGTTCTGGACGTAGACGAACTTGTCTGCGGCGACAGCGATGTCGATGACGCCCTGGGACTTTCCGGACGGCGCGGCGGCGATGCCCGCCTCGTTGGTCAGGGCGAGTCGGCCTTGTGCGTCCTGGCGATAGCCGCTGACGGTGGAGTTGCCGGTGCTGCCGCCGAAGAAGAAGTCGCCGGCCCGTTCCAGCCAGCACAGGGTGTCCTGCCCGTTCGGCAAGGGCTCCTGCACGGTCTCCAACTCACCATCCCGTCCCACCTTGTAGGTGCTGACGGTGGAATTGGCGGCCTCGGCGACCAGCATCCGCCCGGACTTGTCGAAGGCGATGGAGAACGGCACCATGCCCGCCGACTTGTTCACGACCGGCTCGTCCGCCGGGAGCCCGTCCCTGCCCACGGGGAAGACCTCGATGGTGTTCGCCGACTTGGTGGTGACGACCAGGTCCCGGCCGTCCGGCGTGAACGCGACCTGCCCCGGCGAGCTGCTGAACAACGGCACCTTCTCGTTCTTCAGCCCCAGGCCGCGGTACGAACCGCTCAGCGGCTTCAGCCCCTCGGAGGTGATCCGGAAGCCCTGGACGCTTCCCGCGCCGCCCGCGTTCATGACGTAGGCGAGGTCCCCCGATACCGTGATGGACGACGGGAAGTCGCCTCCCGTGGACAGGGTCTGGCGATCCATCAGCTTCTGTCCTCGCACGGCGAAGGACGTCAGGGTGCCGCTGCCCGCGTTGACCGCCAGGAGCCGGCCGGACCGGTGGTCGTAGACGAGCGATCCCTGCGAGGCCAGCGAGTCGGTCGGCGCGTCGGTCTGGTCCCCGCCCTTGCCGCCGGTCGCGTACGTCCCCGCGGCGGTCAGCTTCCCGTCGTCGCCCCGGCGGAAGACGTGGATGGTGTTTCCGGTCAGTTCGTTGCCCTGGACGAAGACGGCGTGGTCGGCTTTCGAAGCGGCACGTGGGGCGGGTGAGACCTGCGCCGCGGAGGCGACGTTGACCGTGACCACGGCCGCCGCGACGGCCACCGCTCCGCCGCCCAGGACGGTCAGCCTCTTCTGCAGCTTCGACCTGCGTTTGTTGTGCCTGCTCATGTGCGGCTCCTCTGGCCCGGGGCTTGTGGGACCAGAGTTGCCGCTGTGAAGCGGCGCATGAAGGCGTTCGAACTCCGTGTCACAGTCTCGTAAGGTCCAGTCCCGCGCGACCTCATTCCTCGCCGAGTCCGCCTTGTTCAAAGGAGGTTCTTGCGCAGCGTTCCCCCCTGGGCGACCAGGACGACGTTCTCCGGCCGGCCAAGGCTGCCGATGTCGCGCAGGGGGTCCTGGTCGACAACCACGAAGTCCGCGGTCTTCCCCGCCTCCAGGGAGCCCAGTCGGTCGTCGGCGCCGAGGAGCCGGGCCGCGGTGAGCGTGCCTGAGGTGATCGCGGCCAGCGGGTCCATGCCGAGTTCCACCAGAAACGACAACTCGCTCAGATTACGGCCGTGCGCGACGACACCGGCGTCCGTGCCGAGAGCGATCGGGACACCGCGGGCGATGGCGTGCGCGATGTTCTCCTTGGTGATGCCGGCCCAGCGGCTCTTCTTGCGGAAGTGGTAGTCGGGCATGGCCGCCTCGTCGAGTGGGGCGAAGACCGTGGCGAGGGTGGGGACGAGGACGGCGCCCCGCTCCAGGGCCAGATCGCACAGCTCGTCGGTCATTCCGTAGCCGTGCTCGATGCTGGTGACACCGGCCTGGAGGGCGTTGCGGATACCCGCGGTGCCCTGGGCGTGCGCGGCGACCGTCTTCCCGCGATGCCGTCGGGCCTCGTCGACGACGGCCTTCAGCTCGTCGGGGGTCAGCCCCTCGTCGTCGGGGTCGTCGTGCGGGCTGCCCATGCCGCCGGTGGCGCAGACCTTGATGACGTCCGCGCCGTCACGCAGCATGCGCCGGGCCGCGATCCGCACCTCGTCGGGGGTGTCGGCGAGCTCGGTCAGATGCGGGGCGGCGTTCACACCGCTGGGCAGCGAGCAGTCGGCGTGGCCACCGGTGTGGCCGATCACCTTGACCGCGGTCTGAAGCCGGGGGCCCTCGACGAGACCGCGCTCGACGGCGCTGCGATAGCCGGCGGGCAGGCCACCGAGGTCGCGCAGCGACGTGACACCCGCGTGCAGGGTGGTGCGCAGCCGCCCCGCGATCTCGAACGTCTCCACGGTCGGGTCGGCGGTCAGGCCCGCGGTGAGCCCGCGTCCCGGGGTCATGCACAGGTGCGTATGGCAGTCGAAGAAGCCGGGGAGCAGGGTGCGTCCGCGCAGATCCACCGTCACCGCCGTCGGCGTCGGGGGCGCGGTCGCCGCCGGTCCCGCATAGACGATCAGACCGGCGTCGTCCACGACGAGGACCGCGTCCGGTACTGGTACGGCTCCGGTTCCGTCGATCAGAGTCGCATGCTGGTAACGGGTGTTCATGGCATCTCCGTAAGGAAGCGGTGTTCGCCGGAGCCGACTTCGGGGCGCTCCGCCATGCCCGGCAGGTCGATCAGCGCGGTGGTGCCGGGCGGGACCGTGACCGTGACGCGCAGCACACCGTCGGTGCGGGACCAGGACACGGCGGCGCGGCCGTACGGCGTTTCGTGTGTGGCGGAGGCGTGGGTGAGTCCGCCGCCTGGGCGGGGGCGGACCAGCAGGCGGCGGTAGCCGGCGGCCGCGGGGGCGAGCCCGGCGACGGTGCGGTGCAGCCAGTCGGCGACGGCGCCGAGGGCGTAGTGGTTGAAGGAGGTCATCTCGCCGGGGTTGACCGTGCCGTCCGGCAGCATGCTGTCCCAGCGTTCCCAGACGGTGGTCGCGCCCATGGTGACCGGGTAGAGCCACGACGGGCAGGTCTTCGTGAGCAGCAGTCGGTACGCCGTGTCGTACTCCCCCGCGTCGCACAGCGCGTCGCAGATCAGCGGCGTGCCGACGAAGCCGGTACCGATGTGGAAGCCGCCCTCACGGACGAGTTCGGCGAGACGGCGGCCCGCCTGGGCCCGATGGGCGTCGGCGAGGAGGCCGAAGCGCAGGGCGAGGGCGTACGTGGTCTGGGCGTCGTTCGTCAACAGGCCGTCCGGGGTGACGTACTCGTCGCGGAAGGCGGCCCGTACCGCCTCGGCCAGCTTCGTGTAGTGGGCGTGGTCGTCGTCCCTGCCGAGGAGTTGGGCGGTGCGGCCGAGCAGGGAGGCCGAGTGGGCGTAGTAGGCGGTGGCGACCAGTTGTCTGTCGGTGCGCGCGTCGCCGGGGCGGTCCGGCGGGGCGGCGGGGTCGAGCCAGTCGCCCAGCTGACGGTCGGTGTTCCACAGGTGCCGGTCACCGGCCACGGCGGTGATGCCGTCGACCCAGGCCTTCATGCTGTCGTACCGGTCGGCGAGGATACCGAGGTCGCCGTAGCGCTCGTACATCACCCAGGGCACGACGACCGCCGCGTCTCCCCAGGCGGCGGCGCGCAGTTCGGGGAAGCGGTCGCGGAAGAAGGGCACGTACATCGGGACCCGGCCGTCCGGGTACTGCTGGGCGGCGAGGTCGGTCAGCCAGGAGCGCAACAGGCCGGAGCAGTCGTACAGGAAGGTCGCGGTGGGGGCGAAGATCTGCACGTCGCCGGTCCAGCCGAGGCGTTCGTCGCGCTGCGGGCAGTCGGTGGGGATGTCGACGAAGTTGCCGCGCATGCCCCACACCACGTTCTCGTGCAGGCGGTTGAGCAGCGGATCGGAACAGCTGAACCAGCCGGTGCGGCGCATGTCGGTGTGCAGGACGACGGCCTGGATGTCACCTTCGCCCATGTCCCCCGGCCACCCGGTGACTTCGGCATAGCGGAAGCCGTGGAAGGTGAAGCGTGGTTCCCACTCCTCGCCGTCTGCCTCACCCCGCAGGGTGTACGTGTCCGTGGCGCGGGCCTCGCGCAGCGGGCGCACGGCGAGTTCGCCGTCCTGAAGCACTTCGGCATGGCGCAGGGTGACGGTGCGTCCGGCCTCGCCGGTGACCCGGATACGGAGGCGGCCGACGAGGTTCTGACCGAAGTCGAGGATCGTACGGCCGGACGGTGAGGTGAGGACGGTGACGGGAGCCAGCGTTTCGGTACGGCGTACGGGCGGGCCGTCCGGGGCGACGAGCGGCGCCAGGTCGTACGACAGCACCTCGACCGGACTCCACTCCGCGGGCACGCGGCGCGCGTCGTACTCCTCACCCTCGTAGATCCCGGAGGTGCGGATCGGGCCGTGCGCGGCCTGCCATCCCGAGTCGCTGCCGAAGGTTTCGGTGGTGCCGTCGGTGTGGCGCACCTCGATCTGGACGAGAGCGGCCAGCCGGTCTCCGTAGATGTTGCGGCGTCCGCCCCCGAAGCCGATCCGGCCGCGGAACCAGCCGTCGGCCAGCAGCACGCCGACCGTGTTGCCGCCCATGTGCAGCGCTTCGGTGATGTCGTACGTCTGGTGGCGCAGCCGCTCGGTGTAGTGGGTCCAGCCGGGGGCCAGGACGTGGTCGCCGACGCGTACGCCGTTGATCTCCGCCTCGTACAGGCCGTGGCTGGTGACGTAGAGGCGGGCGGACGCCACGGGCGCACGCAGCCGGAAGGTGCCGCGCAGCACGGGTGGCGGCACCTGCCGGTCGGTGGCCTCGGGCCAGGCCGGGGACACGAAGCGGGCCTGCCAGTCGGACGGTTCGAGCAGCCCGGCCTCGACGGTCAGCGGCGCGGACCACGGGCTCGGGCCCCCGCCTTTCGGCCCCCATACCCGTACGGACACGCCGACTCGCTGCCGCGAGTGCAGGGGGTCGCCGGGCCAGGGCACCAGGACCGAGTCCGCGGACAGCCGACGGGCCGTGTACAGCTCCCGCTCACCGTCCGTGAGCCGGATCTGGTACGCCGACTGGGCCCAGCCCGCGCGGGTGGTGACGGTCTGCCAGCTCAGCCGGGGGCAAGGCTCTCCGATCCCGAGCGGCTCCCTGTGGTGTTCGGCGCGCAGGGCGGTCACGTGGATGTCCTGGTCAGGCATGGTCCTCCTCCGAGAGTGCCTGGGCCGGCACGAGCGGGAGAGCGAAGCGGAAGACCGCTCCCTGCGGCTGGTTCCCGGCCGCGTGGATTCGGCCGCCGTGACGGGTGATGATGCGGTGGCTCAGGGCCAGGCCGATGCCGCTGCCGTTCTCCTTCGAGGTGAAGACACCGTCGAAGATCCGGTCCCCGGGAAGGTCGACCGGCAGGCCCCGGCCGTGGTCACGGACGGCGAGTTCGGCGTTTTGGTCCGCCGTCCGCCGCGTGACGAGTTCGACCTTGCGCTCCCCCGGCGGCCAACCGGCCATCTCCTCGATGGCGTTGAAGGCGAGGTTCATGACGACCTGCCCGATGAGGACGTTCTCGCAGCGCACCGGGAGAGACACGTCGGTGAGGTGGAACTGAACGTCCACGGCGTGCTGTTGGGCTCTCAGGCCGATGAAGTAGGCACAGTCCTCGACGATCGTGTTGAGGTCGGTCAGCTGCTCGGACTGCTCCAGGCGGCCCACGTACTGCCGCAGGCTGCCCAGGATCCGCCGGGCCCGCTCGATCTGCCGTACTGCGTTGTCCAGCCCCCAGGCGACGGACTCGTCGCCGGCGGCGAGCCGGCCGCGGGCTCCCTCCACGAAGTTGTACGCGGCGGCGAGCGGCTGGCTCACCTCGTGCGCGATCGCCATGGCCATGTCGCCCATGGCGTTGTTGCGGGCGAGGTGGTTGAGGTGCTGGGTGTCCCGGCGGTGTTCCTCCTCGGCGCGCACCCGGTCGGTGATGTCGTAGAACAGCAGGAGCCGGCCGCTCAGATCGCTCTCGATGTCGATGTGCTGGCAGGTGGCCGCGTACCAGCGGGCCTCGCCGCCGGGTGCGCCGAGACGGTAGCGGCCCTCGCGCTCGGGGACGGCACCGTCACGGCAGTAGTCCGCGAAGTCGGCGCCGTGCAGGGCCGGTACGTCGACTGCGAGCAGCTTGGCTGCGGACTCGCTCGCGAAGACCACACAGCCGCCGCCGTCAAGGACGACGATGCCCTCGGCCAGATTGCCGAGGAAGGTGCGCAGTCGCCCCTCGGTGCGGAACAGATCGCGGCGGACGGCCTTCTCCTCGGCGATGTCACGGAACTGGACCATCACGACGGGGCGGGACGGCAGGTCCACGCGGATCGCGATGGCTTCGGTCAGGATCTCCTCACCGCTCTTGGAGCGGTAGCACCACTCGGTGGCGCTGACCCCGTCCTCGACCGCCTGCCCGAGCCAGCGGTGACCGAGTTCCCGGCTGTACTGGCGGGCGTTCTTGCTCATGTCGGGGGCCTTGAGCGGCTTCAGTTCGTCGACGGTCCACTCCAGCAGGTCGCAGGCCGCCTGGTTCGCCCAGAGGATGTCGTACGTCCTCGCGTCGTGGAGCAGCACGCAGTACTTCAAGGCCTGTGTCAGGGCCCGGAAGTCGGCCGGTTCGAGATCGTTCATGCGGCCTTGCCCTCGCTCTCATCGGGCGGCCGGGAGCCGCAGTCCCAGCCGGAGTACGTCGCGGACCAGCGTCGCGATGCTCTCCGCGCCGGTCTTCTCCCGGATACGGGTGCGGTGTACGTCGACGGTCTTCGTGCTGATGCCGAGCCGTCCGGCGATCTGTTTGCTGGGCACGCCGTCCACCACCAGGTGCAGCACCTCCCGTTCCCGGGAGGTCAGGGTGTCCAACCGCCGCAGCAGATCGCGCCGCCGGGCCAGTTCATCGAAGCGTTCCCGCGCCGTCCGCTGCGCCGCCTGCACGACGTCGAGCATGTGCTGGGGGTCGTACGGCTTCTCCAGGAAGTCGACGGCCCCGTTCTGGAGAGCCCGTACCGACATCCGGATGTCCCCGTGCGCCGAGACGAAGACGACGGGCAGCGCCGCCCCCGCCTCGTTCAGCATCTCCTGGACGCCGAAGCCGCTGGTCTCCGGCATCCGCACATCGAGGACCAGGCAGGCTGGTCGGTCCCGGTCGTAGGACCGCAGGAAGGTCCGGGCGTCGGAGAAGCACTGCGCGCGGATGCCCACCGACTCCAGGAGCCAGGCCAGCGAGGTGCACAACTCCGTGTCGTCGTCCAGGATGTAGACGAGGCACATCTCAATCGCCCCAGGCAGCCTGGGCGATCCAGTACTCGCTGCCGTCGGCGCTGACGCCGCGCTGCCACTCGCTGGTGCGTCGCAGGGCGGGTTCGACCCGCGCGGTCGCCGCGTCGGCGCCGTCGGGACCGTCCTCGTCGACCTGCCAGTGGACCCAGTTGACCTCCTGGCCGGCGCTGTCGTGCACGAACAGGTCGACGTGGTGCCAGCCGTAGTGGTGGGTGTCGGCGTAGCAGGTCAGGAACATCGTCCGGTCGTGGGTGTCCGCGCTCATCACTCTCCCGCCAACGGTGCGCTGAACAGCCGTTCCGTGCGGAAGGCCGAGATACGGGGACGGTCCGGGCCGATCCGGAAGGTCACGTCGAGCTTTGCGACGATGACTTCGGCGGCACCCGACTCGTACCGCGATAGCTGCTGCATCGGCCAACTCCCCCGGGCGGTGACGCCCTTGACGTCCACCGTGCCGGGGAAGAGCAGGTGCACGTTCGTACGGAAGTGAGGGGTGGGCGGCAGGTGGGCCGACAGCATCTCGACGATCGCCTCGCGGCCCTCGGTGCGGCCGAACTTCTCGGCGTACTCGCTGCCGCCGCCTTCCCAGACCGCGTCCTCGGTGAAGAGGTCCCCCAGCTCGCCTTCCGTACGAACCGGAACGTCGCAGAGGGCGAGATAGCGGGCCAGGGTGTCCACGACCATGGATCGCGTGTCCACGGCCGGCCCCTCGGACGGCCTCTCGCTCTCGGACGGCTTTTCGCTCATGACGCGTCCCCTTCCCGCGCCAACCGCAGCCGCTCCGCCCGGCGTTGCGCCTGCCGCTCGGGGTCGGGCACGGGCGCGGCGAGCAACAGCCGTTTCGTATAGGCGTGCTCGGGGTGCTCGGTGACCTGGGCGGCGGCGCCCGTCTCCACGATGTCGCCGCGGTACAGCACGGCCACCCGGTGGCTGATGTGCCGTACGACGGAGAGGTCGTGCGTGACGAACAGATACGCCACCCCGGTGGCCTCCTGGATCTCGATGAACAGGTCGAGCACCCGTGCCTGCGTGGACAGGTCCAGGGCGCTGACCGGCTCGTCGCACACGATCAGCTTGGGATCCCGGCACAGGGCGCGCGCGATGGCGATCCGCTGCCGCTGGCCGCCGGAGAACTCCCGCGGCAGCCGCCCCGCCGCGTCGTGCGGGAGGTACACCTGGTCGAGGAGGGTCTGGACGCGGCGTTCCGCGTCGGTGCGCGAGACACCGGTCACGAGCATCGGTTCGGTGAGGATGTCCATGACGGTCATGGCCGGGTTCAGCGAGGTGAACGGGTCCTGGAAGACGACCTGGATGTCCTTGCTCAGCGCCCGCCGCTCCCGTTTGCCGAGCCCCGAGACCGGCCTTCCGCCGTAGCGGATCGCACCGCTGGTGACGGGGGCGAGGCCGAGGACCGCCCGGCCCAGGGTCGTCTTGCCGGAGCCGGACTCGCCGACCAGGCCGAGTGTCTCGCCGGGTGCGATCGACAGGGACACTCCGTGCAGGACGCGGAAGGGCTGCGCGCGGCGGCCCTTGCCCGGGTACTCCACGACGACGTCCTCGAGTTCGAGCAGCGGGGTCGGGGCCGCGGGGCCGCCGGTCATGACGTCACCTCCTTCAAGGGGGCGCCCAGGGCGGCGCGCGCCGGGCCGCCTTCGAGCGTGGAATCGAGGAGCATCCGCGTGTACGCGTGCTCGGGCGACGCGAAGATCCTCTCGATGGGTGCCGTCTCGACGATGCGTCCGGTCTGCATGACGGCGACCCGGTCGCAGATGTCGGCGACGACGCCGAAGTCGTGGGTCACGAGGATCATGCCCATCTCGCGTTCCTGCTGGAGGGAGCGCATGAGGTCGAGCACCTCGGCCTGGACGGTGACGTCGAGCGCGGTGGTCGGCTCGTCGGCGATGAGCAGTTGCGGATCGCAGGACACCGCGCCCGCGATCAGTACGCGCTGGGCCATACCGCCCGAGACCTGGTGCGGGTACGACGTGAACACCCGCTCCGGGTCCGGGATG
The DNA here is from genome assembly GCF_043201895.1 of Streptomyces sp. NPDC048254. Lineage (NCBI taxonomy): Bacteria > Bacillati > Actinomycetota > Actinomycetes > Kitasatosporales > Streptomycetaceae > Streptomyces > Streptomyces sp. NPDC048254. The sequence continues at coordinate 110,137 of NZ_JBICZJ010000025.1, read as the reverse complement.
CCGACGCGCGCCAGGAGCTCCAGCGCCCTGGTGCGGGCTTCGCCCCTGGAGATCCCCAGATGCTTGCGCATGGGTTCGACGAGCTGGGAGCCGATACGGAAGCAGGGGTCGAGGTTGGACATGGGCTCCTGCGGTACGTATCCGATCCCGCGGCCGCGCAGGGCGTTGAGGTCGGCCTGGCTCACGCCGAGCAACTCCTTGCCGGAGAAGGACATCTGATCCGCCGTCACCTCGGCTTCGTTCGGCAGGAGTCCGAGGACGGCGAAAGCCGTCTGGCTCTTGCCAGAACCCGACTCGCCCACCAGGCCCAGGACTTCACCGCGCTCCACGGTCAGATCGACTCCGTCGACGACGATCTTGTCGCCACCGGAACCGCCGGAGCCACCGGAACCGCCCGAACCTCCGGGCTTCGGGTAGCTGATGCGGAGGCCTTCCACGGTGAGCAGGCGATCGGACGGCACCCCGGCAGTGGTCTTCCCGGGCGCCGGCCGACGACGGCGGACCACCCGGGTCTCGGTCGTTCCCAGTGCGTCGCGCACCGCGTTGCCGAGCAGGCTGGCAGCCAGGATGGTCACGCCCATCGCGAGGCCCGGCCACACCAGCAGCGTCGGTGTGGTGTAGACGTTGGTGAAGCCGTCGTTGAGCATCGCGCCCCAGCTGGCCTGGGAAGACTTTCCCAGGCCGAGGAAGGACAGACCGGCCTGGATGCCGATCGCCACCGCGAACAGCTGCGTCGCCTGGATGACCGAGGGCGCGACGACCACCGGCAGGATGTGCCGCCGCATGATGCGGGGGTCGCCGAGGCCGGAGACCCGCGCGGCATCGACGTACAGTTCCTCGCGCACCGAGACCACCGAGGCACGGATCAGGCGGAAGACCATCGGCGCCATGATGACGCCCAGGACGACCATCGCGACGTTGAGATCCTGGGAGATGGCCGCCATCACCACCAGCATCACGATGATGGCGGGCACGGCCATGATCACGTTGATGATCCAGCCGGCGACCGCATCGAACCAGCCCCGGTAGAAGCCGCTGACCAGGCCGAGCGGTCCGCCGACCAGGAAGGCGACCAAAGCGGCGAGCGTGCCGCCGAGCAGACTGGTCCGGCCGCCGTACAGCAGCCGTGACAGCACGTCCCGGCCGACGCCGTCGCCGCCGAGCGGGTGGGCTCCCGACATCGGTGCGAGGGTGGCCGACAGGTCGCTGTGGTCCGGTGCGTGGTCGGTGAGCAGCGGGGCGGCCAGGCTCGCGAGGATCACCAGCGCCAGCACCACGAGGCAGCCGACGGCCACCGGGTCGCGCAGAGTCCGGCGCAGGAGGCGGTCCCGTTTGGGGAGCGCCGCGGTCTCCGGGACGGTCATGAGACACGCACCTTCGGGTTGAGCCAGCCGTACGCGATGTCCAGCAGCAGGTTGACGGCGACGACGACGGCCACGGTCACCACGACCGTGCCGAGCAGGACGGGCGCGTCTCCCCGGACGGCCGCGGAGTTGGCGAGCGTGCCGATGCCCGGCAGCCCGAACACCTTCTCCACGACGACCGCGCCGCCGATCAGGCCGATGAACTGGAGGGCGAGCACGGTCAGGGCGGGTGGGGCGGCGTTCCGCAGCGCGTGCCGGTACACGACGCTGCGGGTGCTGAGTCCCCGGCTGCGCAGCGTGCGGACGAAGTCGGCCCGCAGGACGTCGATCAGTGCCCCGCGCACCTGCATCGCCGTGGCCGCGGTGGCCGCGACCGCCAGTGCCACGGCGGGCAGGATGACCGATTGGAGCCATCCCGTGGCGGATGTGCCGAGCGCGACATATCCGGTGGCCGGCAGCAGTCTGAGCTGGACCGCCATGCCGACCGCGAGGACCAGGGCGATCAGGAAGCTGGGGATCGCCGTGCCGAGCACCGCGGCGAACTGCACGACGCGGTCCACCCAGCCGCCGCGCAGTGCTGCCACGGTCCCCAGCGCGATGCTGAGGACCAGGGCGATCAGCATGCCGACGAGGACGATGGAGAGAGTGACCGGAAGGGTGTTGGCCAGGGACTGGTTCACCGAGTCACCGGTGAACCAGGACTGGCCCAGATCGCCCTGCACGGCCCGGTCGATCCAGTGCCCGTACCTGACCACCAGGGGTTCGTCGAGGCCGAGTTCATGGGCCTTGGCGGACACCTGGGACGGCGAGGCGGTCTCGCCGAGGATGTTGCGGGCCACGTCGGTGCCGGTCAGGCTGAGCAGCAGGAACGTCGCGGTGGCCACGACGACCACCAGGACGACACCGGCGGCGATGCGCCGGAGCAAGAAGACAAGCACGGTCAGTTCCTCCTTCCGTGGGTCGCAGCGGCCTCGCCGCTAGTTCTTGGCCGGCGCGAAGTTGTAGATCGGCGGGAAATTGATGCCGGGCTGCGGTGTCACCTTCACGTCCTTGGCGGTCGCGTAGGCGTTCACGGTGGGAGTCCAAGGGGCGTCCCACGCCTGGTCGACGACGTAGGTGTTGAGCTTCTTGAGCAGCGCGGTGCGCTCGGCCCCGGATGCCTTCGAGATCTGGGTGATCAGGGCGTCGGCCTTGGGGTCGTCGTACTTGAAGGGGTTCCAGGTCGCGTTCTTGGTCAGCTCCAGCTGGACCTTGTCCCACGAGGTCGGGGCGCCCAGCTTGAAGTAGGTCAGGGCGTACTTGCCGGAGAGCATGCTGCTGAAGATCTGGTCGCTCGGCAGGTTGTCCAGCTTCACCTTGATGCCGACGTTCTTGAGGGACTGGGTGAGGGCCGCCTGCTCCTGCGGGAAGAGGGCGGACAGGTCCGGCATGGTGACCGAGAAGCCGTTCGGGTAGCCGGCCTCGGCGAGGAGCTTCTTGGCCTTCGCCGGGTCGTAGGAGTACGTGGAGTTCAGCGAGGCGTCGTAGCCCTCCTCGCCAGGGGCGAACAGCTGTGTGGTGGGCTCGCCGAGTCCGGTCTTGGCCGTCTTGATGATGGCCTGCTTGTCGAAGGCGTAGTTGAGCGCCTGCCGGACCTTGAGCTTGCCGAGCGCGGGGACGATCTTGCCGGCCCGGTCCCAGATGAACAGGCCCTCGATGTCGCCGGGTTGGTAGGTGACGACGTTCAGGCCGCGGCCCTTGACGGTCTTGACACGGCTGAGGCTGAGCGAGGCGCCGTCGAGCTGGCCCGAGAGCAGGGCGTTGGTACGTGCCGTCGGGTCGGCCAGATACTTGATGACGATTTTGTCGTACGGGAAGGCCTTCGCGTTCCAGTAGCCCGAAGTGCGCGTGTAGGTGTACGTCTGTCCGGCCGTGGTCGCCGAGGTGTCCAGCTGGTACGGGCCGGAGCCGACGGGAGCCTTCGGGTTGTCCAGTGACTTGGGGCTGGCCATCATGCCGGAGACCTGGCCAAGGGCCGGGAGCAGGGCGGCGGTGGGGTGGCTCAGCTTGATGGCGACGGTCCGGGCGTCCACGGCGTCGACGCTCGAGATGTCCTGGATCTCGCCGGCGGCCGTGCCCGTGCCGCTCTTGGTGTGCAGGAGGTTCTGTTTGACGGCCTGCGCGTCGAGCGCCGTGCCGTCGGTGAACTTCACACCGCTGCGCAGCTTCAGCGTCAGGGTGGTCTGGGCCTTGTCGTACGTCCACGAAGTGGCCAGGTTCGGGGTGGGCTCGTTCTTCGTGTTCAGCCGGATCAGCGTGTCGTAGACCGGCTGGTAGTACTGGGCCTCGGGACCCATGCTGGCCTTCGCGAGGTCCCACGGCGTGGCCGTGACCGACTCGGAGATGGTCAGCGTCTTGCCGGCGGCACCGGTCGAGGCGGCGCCGCCACAGGCCGCGGTCGTGATGGTCAGGAATCCGGCGCCGATGAACGCCGCTGTCTTGCGCATGATCTCTCCATCTGTTCCATTACCACTGTCTCCTCGGCTCCCCCTGGTCGTCCCGCTCCCCGGGGTGTGAACAACCAGTCATTCGACGTTCAGAGCCTGTGGGTCACCGCACGTACTTGGCGGCCCACTCTCCGCACCGTCGGACGCTCTCCTCCGGGGTCGCCTGGGCTCCTCGGTCCACTTCGATGATCAGCCAGCCGTCGAAGCCGTCCGGGAGTGCGTCGACGAACCCTTCGATGTCGGCGTTTCCGTGGCCCGGCTCCGACCACAGGCCGGCCTTCACGGTCCTGCGGTAGTCCCAGCCCGCCTCCCTTGCCTGTGCGGCAAGGTTGAGGTCGAGGTCCTTGATGTGGACGCTCGCCACACGGTCGGCGTAGTCGCGGACGAGCTGCGCGGCGTCGGCGCCCGCCCAGGCCAGGTGGCCCATGTCGGGACCGAAGCCGAGGACCGAGGCGTCGACGGTGTCGAGGATGAAGCGGGTCTCCTCCTCGGTCTCGGCCCAGGTGCCCACGTGCGGGTGGAAGGCGGGGGTGATCCCCTGGGCGCGGATGATCCCGGCCGTCTCCGCCAGCAGGTCCCGTACGCGTTCCAGCCGGTCCTGATCGGCGTCCTGGCCGACCGCCGGGCGGGCCACCCGTACCGCGTCCTTGGCCATGCCCATGGCGAGGAACATCGTGGGCACACCGAGCTCCGCGTGCTGTTCGGCGAGCCGCGCGGCGGTGTCCCGGTACCGCTGCCGCTCGGTCTCGTCCTCGGTGAGCCGTACGGGAATGTATCCGGGCGCGGCGCTGAGCCCGTACTCGGCCAGCAGCGCGGCGTACGTCGCGGCCGTCATGTCGCCGGGGACGTCGCTGTGCACGGCGGTGATGCCCGCGTCGCGGATGACCTCAAGCCTGTTCTCCAGCGGCGGCGCGAGGGTGGGATCGATCCAGCCCTCGGGGCTCGCGACCCACTGCAGGGGGTTGATGGCGAGACGGTCCTGCCTGATCTTCACGTTCTCGGGTCCTTTCGGTGTGCGGGGCGTGGCTCGGGATCAGTGGGCGTAGCGGGGCTCGGGGCGCTCGCAGCTGCTCTGCAGCGCGACGACCCGGTGCTCCTGCTGCGAGATCTCGAAGCTCGCGAGGACTTCCAGGGTGTGGAAGGCGAACCCGGCGTTCGCGCGGTGCGGCTCGCCGGCGAGCGCGCCGACGAGATCCCGTACGCCCAGCCCCCGGCGGTGCTGCTCGGGTGTGCCCACGGCGCCGAACAGCTCGGTCACCGGGGTGAGCACCTCCCAGTCGCTGTCCTGGTGGCGCTTGATCCGTACGTCGCCGTCGAAGAAGTTGGGGTTCGGCAGCGCGAGCGTGCCCTCCGTGCCGTAGATCTCGATCCGGGGCAGTTCGGTGTCCCAGACGTCGAAGCTCATCAGGACGGTGCCGATCGCCCCGGAGGCGAAGGTCAGCACGGCGGACGCGTGGGTGGGCACCTCGACGGTGATCTCCTCGACCACGCGGTCGGGGCTCGTGACCTTGCGGGTCTTCGCGCCGATGCGGGTGGCCGCGGAGAGCGAGCTCACCGGGCCGAGGCAGTTGATGAGGGCTGCCAGGTAGTAGGGCCCCATGTCGAACACGGGCCCGGCGCCCGGCTGGAAGAAGGAGCGGGGGTCGGGGTGCCAGGTCTCGGCGCGGCTGGAGCGTACGAAGGCGGTGGTACCGACGACCTCGCCGATCAGCCCGGCGTCGATCGCGTGCCGCGCGGTCTGCACCGCGCTGCCCAGGAAGGTGTCGGGAGCCGATCCCAGCAGCCGCCCGGTGCGCGCCGCGGCGTCGAGGATGCTCCTGCCCTCCTCGACGGTGACGGCAAGGGGCTTCTCCGTGTAGACGTGCTTTCCGGCCTCCAGCGCGGCGATGGTGGTCTTCGCGTGGAACTGCGGCGGCGTGATGTTGATGATGATCTCGACGCTGTCATCGGCGAGGAGTTCGGTGTCGTCCCCCCATTCCGGGATGCCGAATTCGGCGGCGGCCTGCTTGGCGCGGGCCGGGTCGACATCGGCGACGCGGACCACTTCCAGCTCCGGGAAATTACGCAGGCCTTCGACGTAACGGCCGAATATGTTGCCCGCGCCCAGAATCCCGATGCGGTGCCGCGTGTTCTCCTGAGCCATGAATCTCCTGCGCTTTCTTGTCAGTTGGGGGGTGTGTCGGTCGAGTGGGGGGACGTCCCGTCAGGCCACGATCAGTGGCCGCAGCGTGCGGTGGGCGATCTCCAGCCCCGTCTTGACCTTCTCCTCGGTGCCGCTCCACACGGGGTCCTCGTGCTCGACCGAGAGCGTCCCGGTGAAGCCGTTCTCGTACAGGGCGTCCACGACGGCGTTCCAGTCGACCTGGCCGCGGCCCGGTACGCGGTAGCGCCACCAGCCGTTGTCCCAGGGGTCGTCGCGCTCGACCGCCTTGCCGAAGAAGCCGTAGCGGTCGATCGCGCCGGGCAGGATCTCGGCGTCCTTGGCCTGGGCGTGGACGATCCGCTCGGCGTACGGCGCGATGGTCTTCACCGGGTCGACGCCGATCCAGGTGAGGTGCGACGGATCCCAGTTGAGGTAGAGCCCGAGGGAGAACATCCACTCCCACAGCTCGGGCGAGTAGGCGAGGTTGCCGGGGTAGCCGTCCGGGTGCCAGCCCTCCATCACACAGTTCTCGATGATGACGCGTACGCCGCGTTCGCCGGCGTACTCGACGAGTTCGGGGAAGATCTTCTCGGCCTCTCGGAGGCTGTGCGCCACGGGCCGGGTCCAGTCGCGGCCGACGAAGGTGCCGACGTACGGAACGTCGAGGGCGGCCGCGGCGTCGATGACCTTCTTGAGGTGGGCGTGGATCTCTTCACGGCGCCCGGCGTCGGGGTGGAGGTTGTTCTCGTAGTAGGCGAGCGCCGAGAGCTGGAGGCGGTGGTGCTCGAACAACTGCCTTGTTTCGTCCGCCTGTTGGGTGCCGAAGTCGGCCACCGGCAGGTGTGCGGCTTCGAAGTCACGGCCGCCGGTGACGGGCCAGGCGGCGACCTCCAGAGCCTCGTATCCGGCCTCGCTCGCCCAGGCGGCGATCTGCGTCAGGGAGAGGCTCGGGAGACAGGCTGTGAGCATTCCGAGTTTCATACGGGGGCTTTCTGGGTCTCGTGGCTGTGGACGGGGCCGTCCACGCCGGTCCATGCGAGGGAGCCGGCCGACCGCAGCACGGCTTCGACGAGCCGTGCCGAGCGCGCCCCGTCCGCACCGGTGGGCAGGCCTTCGGGCGCGCCGCCCTCGATGGCCGTATAGGCGTCGGTGACAAAGGAGTTGAAGCAGTCGGCGTAGCCCTGGGCGTGTCCGGCGGGCAGCCGGGACAGGCGCCGCTGCTCGGCGGAGCCGTGCTGCGGATCGCGCATAAGAATCCGTGCGCCGTCCTGGGCGCCCAGCCAGGCGGTCTCGGGGTTCTCCTGGTCGAACACCGCACTGCCATCGGCGCCGTCGAGCTCGAACCACAGCCGGTTCTTGCGGCCCGCCGAGACCTGGGAGACCGTCAGCGTGCCGAGGACACCGTCCTCGGTGCGCAGCAGCACGGCGGCCACGTCCTCGGTGGGCCGGTTCGCGAACGTGGTGCCGATGCGGGCCGTCAGTTCGGTGAAGCGGACTCCGGCGACCCACTCCACCAGATCGCACCAGTGGGATCCGATGTCGGCGAAGGCCCGCGAGGGCCCGCCCTCGGCCGGGTCCACCCGCCAAGACGTCGCGTCCTTTGCCAGCAGCCAGTCCTGGAGGTAGCTGCCGTGGATGAGCTGCCACGCCCCGAACTCACCGCGCAGCCGGCGGTCGCGGATCTCCCGGACGAGGGGGTGATAGCGGTAGACGAAGGGAACCGCCAGCAACAGTCCGGTATCCGCGGCCAGTTCGGCCAGCCGCTCGGCGTCGGCGGCGGACGTGGCCAGCGGCTTCTCGCAGATCACATGCTTGCCGGCGCGCAGGGCCGCTTCGGCCTGCCGGACGTGCAGGGCGTTGGGCGTGCAGAGGTGCACCACCGTGACGCTCTCGTCGGCGAGTACCGCGTCGAAGTCCGGATACCGAGCCGGTACGTCCCACTCCTCGGCGACCTGTGCGCTGCGCTCGGGAGTCGATGCCACCGCTCCGGCGAGGACGCCCCCGGCAGAGCGGATCGCCGCGGCGTGTACCGCGCCGATCATCCCGGTCCCGACCACGACCGCCCGCAGGGAACCACTCACCGGTGCACCTCCGCCGTCTTCCGACCGACCGCGGCCTGAACGCCGCGTTGCGCATCACCATCGTTTAGTTCGCTGGAAAAGCACAAGAGGCCCTATTTAATTTTCTACAGGGCCTAAAATCGACCAAACCCGAGGCCTGAACGGAAAAGATCTCGGCGCGTTCCCGACATCGTTGGCCTGAAGAGTCCGTTGACGGACGGAAGGCGGCATCATTAAGGTCACTGGAATGCATAAAGGCGACGGATACAGCGAGGGACACACCGCCGGGACGGCCCCGTCCTCCCCGGTGCCGGTCGCGCTGCGCAGGGTGCTGGACCTCGTGGTCTCCGGGGAGGCGACCAGCCGCGCGGAGATCTCCCGGCGCAGCGGCCTCGCCCGCTCGACCGTGGGCCACCAGGTCGACCACCTCGTCGCGCGCGGCATACTCCAGGAGCTGGAGAGCAGGGAGTCGGTCCGGGGACGCCCGCCGCGGGTCCTGACGATCAGCCCGCAGGCCGGGACCATCGCCGTCGCGGACATCGACACCCTGTCGAGCCAGGTCGCCATCGCCGACCTCACCCAGCGGGTGATCGCGCACGAGACCGTGGACATCCGGATCGACGCGGGCCCCCGGGCGGTGCTGGACGCGGTGACGGAGCGGCTGTCGAGCCTGCTGGCGAAGCACGGCCGCGACCCGGACCGGGTGCGCGAGACGGTGGTCGGCCTGCCCGGCCCCGTCGACTTCCAGCACGGCTGCGCGGTACGTCCGACCGGCATGCCCGGATGGGACGGCTACCCCGTCGCCGAGCACCTGCGTGCCGTCTTCCGCTGCCCGGTCGTGGTGGACAACGACGTCAACCTGATGGCGCTCGGCGAGGCCGGCCAGGACGCGGCGGACACTCCGCTGCTGTGCATCAAGATCGCCAGCGGTATCGGCGCCGGGATCGTCACCGCGAACGGTGACGTGTACCGCGGGGCCGACGGGGCGGCCGGCGACATCGGCCACATCCGGGCGGTCGGCGGTGGCGACGTGCTGTGCGCCTGCGGCAACATCGGCTGCGTGGGAGCGCTCGCCTCGCACCGGGCGATCCTGCGCAGCCTCGGCATTCCCGAGACGACGGGCGAGGACCGACTGCACGGTGCGCACGAACTGGCGCAGCGGGTGGCGAACAGCGATCCGCCCGCCCTGCACGCGCTGCGCCAGGCCGCCACCGAGATCGGCGAGGTGGTGGCGATGCTGGTGCACATGTTCAACCCCCGCACCCTGGTGCTCGGCGGCCCGCTGAGCGAACTCCGCGACGATCTGCTCTCCGGCGTGCGCGCGGTGGTCTACCAGCGTGCCCTGCCACTGGCCACCCGCAAACTCACCATCACCACCACCCAGCTCGGCGCCGTAGCCGGGATCCACGGCGGGATCGCGCTCGCCACCCGGGACATCTTCAGCCCCCCGGGCATCGCACGACTCCTGGCGAGCGAACCCACGTAAGGGTTCCTGGAGGGCCTGACCGTGTAAAGGAATCCCCTACACACTCCAGCCAACTCCCAATTGTCGGCCCGTTCCTGGCGCGCCTAGCGTGAAGGCACGGCGGGATCGAGGACCGCCCGGCAACGCGAGGAGTTCGTCCCATGACGCAGTCGCTGGATTCCCCGGCACCCGTCGATTCCGACGCCCGAGCGGCCTTCGACCGCGTGCTTTCCCAAGTGGCCGAGCGGCGCGCGGAGTTCGAGGAGAAGCGCCACGTTCCCCGGGACATGGTCGCCGAGTTCAAACGAGCCGGCCTCTACCGGGCGGGCGCCCCGAAGCGCTTCGGCGGCGACGCACTGCCGCCGGCCGAGTTCCTGCGGCTCATCGAGCGGATATCGGAGGTCGACGGATCGGCCGGCTGGGTGGCCAGCTTCGGCTCGGCCCTCGTCTACCTGGCCGCGCTGCCCTTGGAGACCCAGGCCGAGTTGTACGCCGACGGACCCGATGTGGCCTTCGCCGGGGGCCTGTTCCCCGTACAGCCGGCCGAACTGGTCGACGGCAGGTACCGGGTCTCGGGCCGGTGGAAGTTCGCCAGCGGCTGCAAGGGCGCGGACATCCTGGGTGTCGGCATCAAGAAGAGTCAGGACAAGGGCGGTCAGCAGAACGCCGGTCGTCCACTGACCGCTGTGATGCGCCCCGAGCAGCTGGAGATCGTCGAGAACTGGGACGTCATCGGTCTGCGCGGCTCCGGAAGCCACGACCTGGTGGCCGACGGGGCGCTCGTCCCCGAGGAGTGGACGTTCGTACGCGGCGGCGAACCCACCGTCGACGAACCGCTGTACCGCTATCCGACCGTCCCCTACGCCGCCCAGGTCCTTGCCGTGGTCGGTCTCGGAGTCGCCCGCGCCGCACTCGACCAGGCGATCGCCAGTGGCGGACGGGCCGGATTCACCGGCGCCCCGAAGCCCGCCGAGCGCGCCACCTACCGCATCGCGGTGGGCCAGGCGGAGGCCCAACTCCGGTCCGCGCGCGCCTTCTTCTACGAGACCACCGGCGAGGTGTGGGCGACGGTGGAGGCGGGAGATCCCGCGACCTCCGAGCAGGCCAGTCTGCTACGGCTCGCCTCCGCCCACCTCGCGAAGACCTCGTTCGAGGTCGTACGCGCCGCATACCAGCTGAGCGGCATCCCGGCCATCGCCGACGGCAACCCGATGCAGCGCTTCCTGCGCGACGCGTCCGTCGTCCCGCAGCACGCCTTCCTCCAGGAGGGCATGTACGACGGAGCCGGCGCGGTCCTCATGGGCGTCCAGCCCTTCCCCGGCTACCTCTGACAAGCCCCGGTCACCCTTGAAAGGCAGGTACCTCTCCATGCCCGAGCCCGGCAACGAACCCCTGCGCGTGCTCTTCTGCATCGGCGTCAACCAGAACTTCTTCGATCTGCCCACCGGTCAGGGCAAGGCGGTCTGGGACGGCTTCACGACCATGCTCTCCCAGCTCTGGGAGCTGCCCGGCGTGAGTGTCCTCGGCACCATGGACGACGACCAGCACATGGTCGGCCCCTCGGGCTCCTGGCCCTGGACGTCGTACGTGCTCGCCGACGTGACCGACCAGCCGACGGTCGCCGCGGCCTGCAACCTCTTCCGGACCGTCCAGGTCGGCGAGCACGGGCTGTGGCGCTACATGAAGATCGAGGCGCGCGTCGGCCGTCCGCTGCCGGAGCCGGAGGCCACCCGATGACCGTGTCCCCGGAGCTTCCCGACATCGCCGCGCTCGTCGAGAACGACCGCGTCGCCGGCACTCTCTACACCGGCCCGGAGCTTTTCGAGCTGGAGATGGACCGGATCTTCCACCGCACCTGGGTGTGGGTGGCGCACGAGAGCGAGGTCGCCAAGGCGGGCGACTTCAAGACGGCGTGGGTCGGCCGCCGTCCCGTCATCGTCACCCGCGATCGCCGTGGCGGCATCAATGTGCTCCTCAACCGCTGCCGCCATCGCGGCGCGAGCGTCTGCGAGGTCCCCAAGGGCAACGGCAACGGCTTCACCTGTCCGTACCACGCGTGGTCGTACGCCCTGGACGGCACACTGCGCGGCATCCCCTATCCCGAGGGCTACGAGAACGTCACGGAGAAGAAGGACCTGCCGCTGCAACGCCTCAAGGTCGGGACGTACGCGGGCATGATCTTCGCCAGCTTCGACCACGAGATCGAACCGCTGGAGGACTTCCTCGGCGGGGCGCGGCTGTGGATCGACCGCTTCATGAAGCAGGGCGCCGGCTATCCGATCAAGGTGCAGGGCGAGCACAGGTTCCGTTTCCAGGGCAACTGGAAGATCCAGCTGGAGAACACGACCGACTGGTACCACTTCCCGATCGTGCACCGCTCCTGGATGTCGTCGGTGGACGCCGAGACCGCGAGCATGCTGTCGATCATGACCGACGAGAGCGCGGTCACCCACGCTCTCGGCAACGGCCACAGCGTGTCCGTCTCCGTCGCCGAGCACGTCGACCTGGACGTCGACGACGGCACCGAGAAGCTCCAGGACCGCTTCGGTCACGTCATCGAGGAGTTGTCGAAGGACCTGCCTCCGGAGCGCGTGCGGCGGATCGTGCGCTCGCTGCACGGCGCGGGCTTCAACCTCAACCTGTTCCCGAACGTGGCCATGTCGATGTCGTTCTTCCGGGTCCTGCGGCCGATCTCGGTCGCGGAGACGGAGATCCGGCATGTGGCCCTCGGCCTGGACGGCGGCCCCGAGATCGTCAACCGCGAGCGGCTCCGCATCCACGAGCACTTCCAGGGCCCGTTCGGCTTCGGCAGCCCCGACGACGCCGAGGCCTGGAACCGCGTCCAGCGCGGCGTGGCCGGAGACGTCGACATGCCGATCCTCGTCAACCGGGGCCTCGGCCGGGAGAAGCCCGACGACCTGGGCCGGCCGACCTCCCACGCGACCGACGAGACCGGCATGCGGGAGGCGTACGCGATGTGGAAGAGGATGATGACCGATGTCAAGTAACGCCGTCAGCACGGCGGTTGCGGATGCCGAGCTGCCGCTCGACGATCCCCGTGCCCTCGCCGCTCTGTCCCTGATCTGGCGCGAGGCCCGCCTCCTGGACGCCAAGCGCTACGAGGAGTGGGACACGCTCTGGGCCGAGGGCGGCGAGTACGTCATCCCCATCGACCCCGAGACGACGGACTTCGCCGGCTCGCTGAACCTGGTGTACGACGACGACCGGATGCGCCGGATGCGCATCGAGCGGTTGACCGGTGGCTTCTCCATCTCGGCGACGGCCGCGGCCCGCACGGTCCGTTCCGTCTCCCGCTTCACGGTCGCCGCCCGTGACGAGTCCGAGGACTCCATCGAGATCTGTTCGGCGCAGGTGGTCGTGGGCTACAAGCGCGGCGAGACCTTCGTCCTGGCGGCCGATGTCACGCACCGCGTCACGTTCACCGACGACGGTCCCCGGATCGTGCGCAAGGTCGTATGTCTGATCAACTCCGAGGACGCCGTGACGGCGTCGGGGTTCCTCCTGTGAGCCCGGAAGGGTGGGAGGACACCCAGCCGCGTGTCGCGCTGGTCACCGGAGCGGCTCGCGGTCTGGGCGCCTGTATCGCCTCCCGGTTCTACGACCGCGGCTACCGCGTCGCCGTCACCGACCTGGACGCGGAAGCCGCGGCCAAGACCGCGGCCGCCCTGGACCCGGCCGGGAGTTCCGCGGTCGGTCTCGGCCTGGACGTCCGCGACAAGAACGCGTTCGTTCGTGTGCTGGACGACCTGGTCGCACGCTGGGGCGCCGTCCATGTCCTGGTCAACAACGCGGGCCACTCCAAGGTCGAGGCGCTGATGGACATCACCCCCGACAGTTTCGGCTCGGTCGTGTCGGCCAACCTCGACGGCACGTTCCTCGGCTGCCAGGTGCTCGGCGCGTACTTCGCCGACCGCGGTTACGGACGCATCGTCAACATCGCCTCGCTCGCCGGACAGAACGGCGGCACGGCGACCGGCGCGCACTATGCCGCGGCCAAGGGCGGCGTCACCACGCTCACCAAGGTGTTCGCCCGCGAACTCGGGCCGCAGGGCGTGACGGTCAACGCCATCTCCCCCGGTCCACAGGAGCTGCCGTCCGTCCGCGAGAGCGTCGCCCCGGACAAGCTCGCGCAGATCGAGGCCTCGATTCCCGTGGGGCGCCTCGGGCGCCCCGAGTTCATCGCCGACATGGCCGTGTTGCTGGCGGCGGACAACGCGGACGCGGTGACCGGGGCGTGCTGGGACGCCAACGGCGGCCTCTACATGCGCTGAAGCCCCGACATGCGCTCAAGCCCCTCGCCCCTTTGGTTCCGCCCCGAACGTGAAGGCAGACGGATGTTCACTGTCACCGTCACCGAGGCCGTCGCCGTCACCGACGCGGTCAAGGTCCTCCGGCTGGCCCGCTCCGACGGCGGCCCGCTCCCCGGCTACCCGGCCGGTGCCCACATCGACGTGACCGGACCGACCGGGATCACCCGCCCCTACTCGCTGTGCGGACCGCCGCACGACCCCGGCGCCTACACCATCGCCGTCAAACGCGAGGAGACGTCCCGGGGCGGCTCCCAGGCCCTGCACGACAAGACGGAAACCGGCACGGAGCTGCGCATCGGCGCCCCCCGGCAGCTCTTCGGCCTCGCCCCCGACGCGAGCGAGCACCACTTGATCGCGGGCGGCATCGGCATCACGCCGCTGCTGGCCATGGCATACGAACTACTCGGCGCCGGTGCTGACTTCACGCTGCACTACGCGGCTCGGAGCCGGACCGAAGCGGCCTTCGCAGGCTGGCTGGAGGAGTCCGCCTTCGCCGACCGGGTCGTCTTCCACTTCGGGCACGGGCGGGAGACGGCGATCCGGGCGCTCTCCGACGCGCTCACTGATCTCCCGGCGAGCGCGCACGTCTACACCTGCGGACCCCAGGGGTTCATGGAACGGGTCGCCGCGCTCGCGGCCCGAAGTGTGCCGGCGACCCAGATCCACTCCGAGCTGTTCCAGGCGGCGGACCAGCCGGACGCCGCCCCCGGCGAGAGCTTCGAGGTCGAACTCGACACCGGCGAGGTCTACACCGTGCCGGCCGACAAGAGCATCGCCGAGGTACTGGAGGACAACGGGGTGCCGCTCGACACCTCCTGTCGCGAAGGCATCTGCGGCACCTGTGTCCTACGGGTCCTCGACGGCGAGCCCGACCACCGCGACCACTGCCTGACCGCCAAGGAGAAGGCGACGGGCGACCAGATCGCGGCGTGCGTCTCACGCTCCAGGTCACCCCGGTTGGTGGTCGAACTGTGGTGAGCGGGCACGCCGAGCGATGCGCCGCGCCGGAGTCCGGCGCAGAGAGGAACGAACGACCATGAACGCGTACGACACCCAACGCGCCCCGACGCGGGCGGACTTCCGGGAGGCGATGGCGCACCTTCCCGCGGCCGTCAACATCCTGACGACGGACGGACCGAACGGCCGTTGCGGCATCACCGTCAGCGCGGTCTGCTCGGTGACCGACGATCCGCCGACCGTCCTGGTCTGCGTCAACCGCAAGAGCGCCATGCACGACGTCTTCAGTGCCAACGGTCGCGTGTGCGTCAACGTGCTCGGCGGGGACCAGCAGGAGCTGGCGATGCACTTCGCCGGCGCGACCGAGGCCTCCATGGCCGAACGCTTCACCTGGGACATCTGGGACCGGACGCATGACGTGCCGGTCCTCAAGGACGCGGTGGTGACCGTGGTCGGCACCATCAAGGACTCCAAGGCCATGGGCACCCACAGCGTGCTGTTCGTCGAGATCGAGCAGATCCGCACCCGGCCGGGCGGCCACAGCCTCGTCTACTTCAACCGCACCTTCCACCGGCTGGACTCGGCGCCGCCGGTGGCCTGTTGAGGCTCGTTGAGGAACACCCCTTGAGGAACACTCCTACTCCGAAAGCAGGTTGACGTGCCCTCACTGACCCCCGCCGCGCACAGCCCCCGCGAAGCGGTCGACGGCGCTCTGCGGCGCCTGGCCGAGACCGAGCCGGACATCCGTGCCTGGGTTCTCGTCGACGGGGAGGGTGCGCGCGAGGCGGCCGGGCGTGTCACGGGCGGGCCGCTGCGGGGTGTGCCGGTCGGCGTCAAGGACATCATCGACGTGGCCGGGCTGCCCACCGAGTGCGGCTCCCCGCTCCGGCAAGGTCGGGTCGCCACGTCCGACGCCTGGCTGGTGGACCGGCTGCGCCGGGCGGGCGCGGTCCCGCTGGGCAAGACGGTCACCACCGAGTTCGCGTACTTCCAGCCGGGCCCGACCCGCAATCCGCACAACCTCGCCCACACGCCGGGCGGTTCCTCCAGTGGGTCCGCGGCGGCGGTCGCGGCGGGCGTGGTGCCATTGGCACTGGGCTCGCAGACGGCGGGTTCGCTGACCAGGCCGGCGTCCTTCTGCGGTGTCGCCGGGTACGTCGCCCCGGTCGGCGCCTGGTCGACTCGGGGGTTCACCGGGCTCAGCCCGAGCCTGGATGCGCCGGGGCTGCTTACCGCCGGGGTCGCCGACCTGGCGGCGGCGGTCGAGGCCGTCGACGGCACCAGCACCGAAGTCCCGGACGGGATCAGGGCGTTGATCTGGCCCGGCACCGAACTGGCCGACATCGATCCGGCGATGCTCGACGCGCTGGACCGCACCGCCAGAGCCCTGACGGCAGCCGGCGCCAGGACGAACGACCTGGCAGGCCAGGTCCGGACACCCGAACTCGCCGAAACCCACGCCACCGTCATGGCGTACGAGGCCGCGCGTTCGCTGGCCGCCGAGGCGGAGCACCCGGAGTCGCTGAGTACGCCCCTGCGTGAACTGCTGGAGCGCGGTCGCCGGACCCCCGAGGGCGAATACGGCGCGGCACAGGACACCGCCCGCACCGCCCGCGCCCGCGTCCTGGACCTGCTCACCGGGGTCGACGTGATCCTCGCTCCGGCCGCCCCGGGCCCCGCCCCGCTCGGGCTGGAGGCCACCGGCACCCCCGTGCTCAGCCGCCCTTGGCAACTGCTCGGCCTGCCCGTCGTCACCGTCCCCGGCCACCGCGACCCGCACGGTATGCCACTCGGCCTCCAACTCATCGGCCACCCCGACCGCGTGGCCCGTCTGCTCGGCATCGCCCAGCTCACGGAGGCGCTCATCCATGAGGCCGCGGGAGGCACCCGATGAAGATCACCGCGATCGAGGCGGTCCCGTACTCGATCCCGTACGTGAAACCCCTTCGCTTCGCGAGCGGTGAGGTGCACAGCGCCGAGCACGTGCTCGTCCGGGTCCACACCGACGAAGGGCTGGTCGGAGTCGCCGACGCGCCACCCCGCCCCTTCACCTACGGCGAGACACAGCAGTCCGTGATCGGCGTCGTCGAGAAGATCTTCGCCCCGCAGCTCACGGGCATGGACGTGTTCGCACGCGAGCAGGTACACGCCCGTCTGCACCGCACGGTCGGCAATCCGGCCGCCAAGTCGGCGATAGACGTGGCCCTTTGGGACCTGGCCGGTCAGGCCCTGGGCCAACCCGTCACCCAGCTCCTCGGCGGCTACACCGACCGGATGCGCGTCTCGCACATGCTCGGCTTCGACGCCCCGGACCGGATGGCCGCCGAGGCCGAGCGCATCCGCGACACGTACGGCATCACCACCTTCAAGGTGAAGGTCGGGCGGCGGCCCGTCACGCTCGACCTCGATGTGTGCCGGGCGCTCCGCGAAGCTCTGGGCGACGAGGCCGAGTTGTACGTCGACGGCAACCGCGGCTGGACCGCCTCGGAGTCCGCCGCCGCCCTGCGCGCCCTCGAACCCGTCGGCATCACACTCGCCGAGGAGCTGTGCCCCGCCGACGACGTGCTGGGGCGCCGCTGGCTCGTACGACAGAGTCACGTGCCGTTCGTCGCGGACGAGTCCGCGACCACGCCCGCAGAGGTGACCCGCTCCCTGCTGGACGGCGCGGCCACCGCGATCAGCATCAAAACGGCCCGCACCGGCTTCACCCTGTCCCAGCGCGTGCTGTTCCAGTGCGAGGGGATGGGCGCCGAGGTGGTGATGGGCAACCAGATCGACGGCCAGTTGGGCACGGTGTGCACGGTCGCCTTCGGCGCCGCGTACGCCGCCGCCTCCCGCCGCGCCGGCGAACTCTCCAACTTCCTGGACATGAGCGACGACCTGCTCACCGAACCGGTCACGATCACCGACGGCACGCTCGCCGTACGGGACCTGCCCGGTCTGGGTGTCGTGATCGACCCGGACAAGCTCACCCGATACCGCCAGGACCGCTGAACCGCATTTCCCACCGGCAAAGGAGCCGCACATCATGTCCGAGACCACTTCGAAAGCCACGGCCGCCGCATCCGGTGCTTCGGCCACCGACCGCTTCCGCACCGACAAGAGTGCCGCGTCCGGCCGGGTCGTCGCCGACACCGAGCGCGTCAACACCCTCGCCGCGGAGATGATCTCCGCCGTTCATGACGTCATCCGTCGGCACCAGGTGACGTACGAGGAGTACAACGCACTCAAGTCGTGGCTGATCTCCGTGGGAGAGGACGGAGAGTGGCCGCTCTTCCTGGACGTGTGGATCGAGCACGTCGTCGAGGAGGTCGCGGGCGCCGACCGCAAGGGAAGCAAGGGAACCATCGAAGGGCCGTACTACGTGCCGGGCGCTCCCGCCCTCCCCAGTGTCAGCACCCTGCCGATGCGCGAAGACGAGTCGGGCACCCCGCTCCTCTTCCAGGGCCAGATCACGGGGGTCTCGGGCGATCCCCTGTCCGGCGCGCTGCTGGAGATGTGGCAGGCCGACGACGACGGCCTGTACGCGCAGTTCGCACCCGGCATCCCCCAGTGGAACCTGCGCGGTGCCATCGAAACCGACGAGGCGGGGCGCTTCGCGGTGCGCACCATCCAGCCCGCCCCCTACCAGATCCCCACCGACGGATCCTGCGGCAAGCTCATCGCCGCCGCAGGCTGGCACCCCTGGCGCCCGGCCCATCTGCACCTGAAGGTCTCCGCGCCCGGCCACGAGACGCTCACCGCCCAGCTGTACTTCCGCGGCGGCGAGCATGTCGAGGACGACGTGGCGTCCGCCGTCAAACCGGAACTCGTCATCGACCCGCAGCCGACGGGCGACGGCGGCAGCCAGGTCACCTACGACCTCGTCCTCGATCCCGCCTCCTGACCGGAGACCGTCATGCTCTTCGCCGTCCACATGACCGTGAACCTGCCACCCGATCTCGACCCGGCGCTCCGGGCGGCGACCGTCGCCGCCGAGAAGGAGTATGCGCAAGAACTCCAGCGCTCCGGCGAATGGCTGCACCTGTGGCGCTGCGCCGGCCAGTACTCCAACCTCAGCGTCTTCGACGTCATCGACAACGACCGGCTCAACGAACTCCTGTGGGGCCTACCACTCTTCCCGTACATGGATGTCACCGTGACCCCGCTGGCCCAGCACCCTTCCGCCATCAGCTGACCCCCTCATCTCCCCGGGAAAACGGCGGACCATGTCGTCGAGGCAGGTGAAGTAGATCGAGTAGCCGAAACTCTGGCCCCATGCCAGGGCTCGGGACGCTGCGATCCACTGGGGCAGCACGACGAAGCCGCGCATGTCGTCGCTGCGTCGGACGATCGCCGGGACCAGGGCGAGGGTGGATTCCTTGGCCTTGGTGTCGACGCTGATCACCGGCTGAGCGTCGTTGAGGAAGGCGATGGCGGTGGCATTTGGGTGGGAGAACTGGGCTTCGCGGTCCGGATGCCTGATGCCCTCCGTCGTCTTCGCGGTTCCCTGCAGCTGTAGCCCAGGGTGTGCAGCAGGTGTCCGACGGTTGAAGCGCTTCTTGCGGGGCCGACCGAGTCAGCCGGGGAGACTTGCTCAACGCAACGGGAGTCGAGCGAACGCAGCACCTCACCCGCCCCGCAGCTCGACATACTGTCATCCCGCCCGGCCTCTCCCTCCATCCTCACCCTCCTCCAGTCGACCACGCACCCGCGCAGCCAACGACCTCGACCTTCTCGCTCCGACGTAATAGCTCCTCGCGCAGTGTCTCTGCCGAAGCCGGCCGCTGATGCAGATCCCGATGCTGAAGATCGAGCCTCTTCGCCTGCGCTAGCAGCGGATCCTCATCTAGTTCCGCCCCGCCCGCATCCACCCCATCCCGGCCGAGCCCCCACGCTGTTCCATCCAGCCGACGACGCCCCGTCCGGTGCAGCAGGAGTTCCACCGACAGCAACAAGGCCACCGGCGGCCAGCCGGCCACCAGCACCGACCGCCACTCCAGCCTCGAAGCGGCGGCGACATTCGCGGCCAAGGAAACGGCGATACCCAGCAAGAACGCCGCCCAGACCGCCCACTTGGCGCGACGGCCGACATCGCTCTCCTGCTTCAGCAGACCAAGCGTCGACAACAGCAGCAGCCCGTCCACCGACAACGGCCACAACGAGGCACTCACCCGGTCCGCCCCGCCCTGCAGAGCGAACGACCGCTGATGGATGTATGGCGCATAAGCCGCGACTCCGGCCACAACGAGCGCACACAGGGGCCGCACCCATGCCTCGACGTCGAGGGCCCGGCGAGCGTTCCGGTGCTCGCCGGGCTCTTCTTGCGTGCTCACCGGGCCCTCCCCCGCCCCGCGCCCGTTGCACATCCGTTGCACATTTCCACGGGAAATCCCGGGAAGTCGAGGGAACTCGCGGGAACTTCTGACAGGCCGTCAGAATGCCTGCCCGGGTCAGCAGCAGTGCAGGTCAGGCCCAGGATGCCACCGGAACGAACGAACTGTCCTGGCGATAATGGGCCGTGCGCAGCGCGTTGACTCCCGTCTCGTCCATCAGGTCAGGGCCCTCGGCGTGTTCGGCGGGACCGGTCCCCCAGCCCTTGTCCAGACAGTCCTGATGGCCGTGGACGCCCGGGAGTTGCAATCGCCCCCCGTTGTGACGAGGAGAGCCTGTTCGGCGTCGCCCCAGACGCTCCGGAGGCCCAGCGGCTCGGTCACCCGGCCGTCCGCCGCGTCCACCAACTCGCAGGTGCCTTGGGAGAGATGGAGGTTTCGGCTGCCGACCCACAGCCTTGGTGAGTCGACGGACAGCCGAACCACGCGAGGCCTACGCCAACGACTTTGACAACCCTCGCGCGCTCATCGCCGTCTCCGCGGCCTCCAACAGGTCCAAAGCCGACAAGGACCCGGCCGAGTGGCCCCCCTACGTCGGCTACTGGTGCACCTACGTCACCGACTGGGTCGCCGACAAGAT
This sequence comes from Streptomyces sp. NPDC048254, assembly GCF_043201895.1. Lineage (NCBI taxonomy): Bacteria > Bacillati > Actinomycetota > Actinomycetes > Kitasatosporales > Streptomycetaceae > Streptomyces > Streptomyces sp. NPDC048254. The sequence goes on along the minus strand of NZ_JBICZJ010000025.1, from coordinate 89,379 downwards.
CCGCCACCAGCTGAGGATCGACCCCGCCGAGCAGACGCCGCTCGCCGAGCGTCTCGCCGCCTGCCCCGACTGCGCGGCGGGGTCGGTCGCGGGCTACGCCCGTGATGTCACGCGAAGTCGACCATCCCGGACGCCCAGTCGTCCAGGATCTTGGAGGGGTCCAGGACGACGGGCAGTTCGGTCAGGCCCCGGAAGGCGGGGAAGGGCACGGTGAGCCACTTGGCCTCGTCCGCCGGCAGCGCCAGGGAGAGTTGCGGGAAGCGGCGGAAGAGCGAGGTCAGGGCGATCTGCATCTCCATCCTCGCCAGCGGTGCGCCGAGGCAGAAGTGCGGCCCCGTACCGAAGGCCAGGTGTTTGCTCTGTACGCCCGGCCGGGCGATGTCGAAGGTGTCGGGGCTCTCGAACGCGGCGGCGTCCCGGTTGGCCGAGGTGACCGCGATCTGTACCAGCGAACCCTTGGGAATGAGCGTCCCCGCGATGGTGATGTCCTCCAAGGCGTGCCGGAAGGTCGCGTTCTCGACCGAGCCCTCGAAGCGGATGATCTCCTCGATCGCGTTCGGGAGGAGGTCGGGCGAGTCGATCACCTGCCTGAGCTGCTCGGGATGGGTGAGCAGGGTGTAGACGGCGTTGCCGATGAGGTACGCGGTCGTCTTGTGGCCCGCGAACAGCAGCACCCACAGCGTGGACAGCAACTCACCGTCCGTCAGCGACTCCTGCTCGTCGCTCGTCTGGATGAGGACGCTGAGCAAGTCGTCCTCGGGGGCCTTGCGCTTACGGGCGATCAGGACCTCGAAGTACTCACGGAGCGTGTTCTCCGCCTCGGCCAGGCGATCCTTGTCCTTCTTGCTGAAACCGGTCCGCGCGACAACACTGCACCACTGCTGGACCTCCTGCCGCTCCTCCTCGGGGACGCCGATGAGCTCGCAGATCACCTGCAGGGGCAGCGGGAAGGCGAAGGCCGACAGCAGATCGACGGGCTGCAGAGAGGAGCAGTTGTCGAGCAGCGTGTCGGTGAGCTCCTGGATCCGTGGACGCAGCGCCTCGATACGGCGGGGCACGAAGGCACGACTGACGATCCGGCGCAGCCGCGTGTGCTTCGGCGGGTCGGCGAACAGCATGTTGTCGTCCAGGGCGATGGAGGAGTCGCCGAAGATGGACCGGTAGGCATCGATGGCCGCGTACATGTCCTTGCTGATCCTGGGATCGGCAAGGGCGGCCTTCGCGTCCTCGAACCGGGTGATCAGGTACGAGTGCACACCGTGCGGCGGGGTGATGCGGCAGACCGGCGCGTTCTCCCGCAGGTGTCGGTAGACGGGGTGCGGGTTGGCCCGGTACTCCGGGCAACCACGGGATGCCGCGTCCACCGCCCGGGCTGTCTCGTCCGCGATCTCCTGCTCCTGCATCTGAGTCATCGACGGCCCTTCTTCTCTTCCCACGGTGGCACAGGTCGGCTGCAAGCGTGGAATGCATTGACGCCACTCGGAAAGGGAAAACGCGATTCACCCTGACGCGGACCCAAGTCATCGGAACGGTACGGAAGCGGAAAGCAGAGTGTGCCGTCCGGGGGAAGGCTCGATTGCCGACCCCCGGTGCCTGTGACAAGTTCGGATCCAGGGCCGCCATGAATGCGAATCGCTGCCCGAACTACCGCTGGGTCACTGGAGGAGGACGGGCCGTGGACACGCGCGACAAAGAAATGGTGCCGGTACTGATCGTGGGCGGTTCGCTTGTCGGACTGTCCGCGTCGGTGTTTCTGGGAAGACTGGGCGTCACCCATATGGTCGCCGAGCGCCGGGCCGCCACTTCCGAACATCCCCGGGGCCGGGGGAACAACATGCGGACAATGGAGTTGTTCCGCACCGCCGAGCTGGAACCGGACATCAGAAAGGCCGCGGCCGTCCTGTCCGGCAATCACGGCATCATGCAGACGGACAAGCTGTCGGGCGGTGAGAGCAGATGGCTCTCGGCCCGTCTCACCGGCGCAGCGCCCGAGACGAACGTGTGCTCCACCCGGCGGTGCGCGTGCAGCCAGAACGACCTGGAGCCGGTCCTGCTGGCGCACGCCCGTGCACTGGGCGGGGACGTGCGCTTCGGTACGGAGCTGATCTCCTTCACCGAGGACCGGGACGGCGTGACGTGCGAACTGCGCGAGCGGGAGAGCGGCCGGACGTACGCGCTGCGCACCGCCTACCTCCTGGCGGCCGACGGGCCGCGCAGCCCCGTGCGCGAGCGGCTGGGCATCGGGCAGAGCGGCGGGGGCGACCTGTTCCACAACGTCAGCGTCACCTTCCGCAGCAAGCTCCTCCGTCAGGTGGTCGGGGACAAGCGGTTCCTCGTGTGCTACCTGAACGGAACCGAGGGCGAAGGGGTCCTGCTGCCCGTGGACAACGAGGAGAAGTGGGTCTTCCACGTCCCGTGGTTCCCCGAGCGCGGCCAGACGCTCGAGTCGTTCACCGACACGCGCATCGCCGACCACATCAGGGCCGCCGCCGGCGTACGGGACCTGGACGTCGAGGTCACGGGACGCGCCCCGTGGCACGCGGCGGACCGGGTCGCCGACCGCTATCGGCAGGGACGCGTCTTCCTCGTCGGTGACTCGGCCCACGAGATGCCCCCCACCGGCGCCTTCGGATCCAACACGGGCATCCAGGACGCGCACAACCTCGCCTGGAAGATCACGGCCGTACTGCATGGCTGGGCGGGAGAGGGCCTGCTGGACACCTACGAGAACGAACGGCGCCCGGTCGCACTGGCCACGAGTGCCCGGGCCATCGAGCAGGCCGCACGCGAGCAGCACCCCGGCTACACGGCCGCGCAGGGGGCGGGCCAGAGCACGGACCTGATGACCGTGTCCCTCGGCTACCGCTATGTCTCCACGGCCGTGTCCGGCGCCGACACCGACGCGCCGACCATCCCGCAGGATCTTCGCCTGCAGGCGGACCCCGGCACCCGGGCGCCGCACATGTCCGTCGTGTACAACGGGGACACCAAGTCGACCATCGACCTGTACGAGCAGTGCTTCGTCCTCCTCTGCGGCCTAGCGGACGGGCCGTGGCCGGCGGCCGCTCACGCCGCGGCGGCCAAGCTCGGCGTGCCCCTGGTGTCCTACCGCGCCGGAGCCGGCCCGGACTTCGACGTCGATACCTCGCCCGCCCTGGCCGCCGGTGCCGAGGACTGGGCCGCCACGCACGGCGTCACCCCGCAGGGCGCAGTGCTCGTACGCCCCGACGGAATGGTCGCCTGGCGTTCCGGCGACCTCCCCGCGAACCCCGAGGACGAGCTGACGCACGTTCTGCAAGGCCTCCTCAGCCGCTGAACCCGCTCTCCGACGCCCTCGAACCGTCCCACCACAGGGAGCCCTTCCATGCCTCACGCCGCCGAGACCACCGACCCGCAGGCTCCAGGCGACATAGGTCTGCGCACCGCACAGAGCACCGACGACGCCCGGCGCGAACGAATAGACGTCCACCACCACTACACCTCCCCCGAATGGGTGCAGTGGGCCGAGAAGAACGGGATCGCGGACCGTGACGGGCTGCCGCCGTGGACCCGGTGGGACGAGGCCGCCGCCCTGGACCTGATGGATCTGACCGGCACGCGCACCAGCATCCTCACCGTCGCCATGCTGGGACGCTTCCAGGACACGGCGACACGCAAGGAGAGCGCGCGTATCGCCCTCGATGCCGCGGGCGACCTGACCGTCCGGCACTCCGGCCGCTTCGCCTTCTTCACACCCGTCTTCCTCGACGACGCCGAGCTCTCCCGCTGGTCCGTCACCCATGGGATGGACCAGCTCGGCGCGGTAGGCGTCAGTGCGCGCACCAGCACGGGCAGCACATATCTGGGCGACCCCGGGCTCGACCCGATCATGGCGGAACTCGACGAACGTGCCGCTGTGATCAGCACGCACCCCATGCAGGTGAACACCTCCGGCGCGCCCGAAGGTGTACCGCCGTTCGTGTGCGACTTCCTCATGGACACGACCCGCGCCGCACTGAGCCTGATCATGAACGGCACTCTGGACCGTTTCCCGCGGCTCACGTTCATCCTCCCGCACGGCGGCGGGTACCTCCCCTACATCGCGAGCCGGATCGAGGTCTTCGGGCGCCAGCTCGTCCCCGCCGTCGATCCCGGCCGCGTCCGCGACTACCTGCACCGCTTCTACTACGACACGGCCGCGCCCATGTCGCCGTCGGCCACCCCCACTCTTCTGGCCGCCGCGGGCGCCTCCCGCATCCTCTACGGAAGCGACTGGCCGCCGACTCCCACCCGGGTGGTCGCCGATGTGACAACTCCCGCTCTGGACAGGGATCCCGCCCTCGGCGACCAGGAGCGCGGTCACATCAACCGCGGGAACGCCCTGCGTCTCCTGCCCACCCTCGCGTCGGCCTGAGCACGCACGGCGGGTCGTCCTCGTACGCGGGTGTGAGTGCCACGGAGAATCGCTGCCCGGCTCACTTTCGGCGCTCGGCGCTCGGCGCTCGGACGGACGTTGGCCGTGCGGCTCGACTCACCGAGCCGCACGGCCGACGCGCGGGTTCACCTCAGCGCACAGTTCCGGCGGGGGCTTGGCCGTGATCCAGTTCTCGTCGACGCGGTTCTTCTCGTTGACCGCGCCGACGAAGCTCTTGAACGGCACGATTCCGCCCGACAGCCAGGACCGGCCGCTGTCGCCCGCGACCACGTCATGCGTCACCGGCCAGCAGGATGCCCGAGCCTTGCACGAACGGCAGCCGGGCCGTCTTGACGCAGTACTTGTTGTGGTGGAGAACCTGGTTGCCGTCGCTGGCCAGGGAACACAGACCGACGCTGGAGAAGCCCGTCACCCTGCCCGTCACCCTTTCCGCCCGCAGCCCATCGCTCCCTCGGTACCCGGGGCGGCCGGATACACCGTCAGGGTTCGCGGTGACGCGGCAGTCGGGAAGGCACCGACGCCCACACCGAGGAGTACGGCGACGAACGCGACGTACCGAACGTGCCTCCGGTCGGGCGTGCAGGCTCACTTCACCGGCCGCGTACCGGCGGTGTCGGAGTAGCAGCGGTGGCAGCCCGATCCCGCCGTACCTAGGCTCGCTAGCGGAAACGAGTTCGCGGGAAGGACACAGAATGCCTCAGGTGGACGAGGAAGAAATCCGCGTCAGCGCAGTCGATACGGCGGATCAGCCCCGAACGCTTCGGCGTGTTCTGCGTTCCGCGGTCAAGGAAACCATGCTGCTGCCAGTATTCCTGGTTCTCACGGCCATGATGATGGCACTGTGGCTCATGGGTATGCCCTTCATGCAGGCCTTGACCATTTCGACCGCGGTGAAGATTTCGCTGGTCCTGTTCGAAGCGCGTCGGCGGCCTCGCACGTCGAAGGTTTGACGCCCGGCGTCCCTCGCCGATCCTTTCATCCTGCGGCCAGGGCGCTTCTTCGGGGCCGGGGCGCCTGTCCCTTGGGCGGCGCACTTCTCCGATCCCCGCCCGGTGTCAGACCCCGCGCCCCACCTTCTCGCCGGCCCCGCTCTCCCCGAGGCCCCGCGGTACCGCCGCCGCAAGGCCGTCGCGTCCGGGATGCGCCCGGCGCTCCCGCAGGTCGGCCACCGCCAGGACCAGGGCGACAAGGATGATCGCCACGGCAGTGAGCAGCCCGAGCTGAAGGGCTGTCGTGGAGCGCCCGTGGTTGGCGACATGGGCGAAATAGACAGAGCCGACCACGGCGATACCGATGGCCGAGCCGATGCGCTGGCCAGTCTGCAGCACCCCACCCGCCGCACCCGCACGTCGTACCGGCACGAGCGTGAGCGTCAGGGTCGTGTTGGGTGAGACCGTGAGTCCGGACCCGATTCCGCCGATGACCAACGGCAGCGCCATGGCCCAGCCCACGCCGTCCCCGGGCACCAGCTGGACGGCGACGACGACACCGAGCAGCCCGAGAGCCACCGCGCTCAGGCCGATGACGACCAGGCTGCGGCCGTAACGCATCACCAGCCGACCCCCTATGGCCGCGCCGACCGCCGAGGCGGCCGCGAACGGCAGGATCGTCACACCCGCGGCGAGCGCGCTGTATCCCGCGGTGTTCTGCAGGAACAGTGACAGGACGAAGAAGATGGTGGTCAGCCCGGCGAAGAACATGAGGCTGATGAGAGCGCCGAGCGTGAAGGAGCGCAGGGAGAAAAGCCCGAGGTCGACCAGCGGTGCCTTCCCCAGGCGTCCCTGGGTCCTCTCCCACACCCAGAAGGCCCCGAGCAGCAGTGCGGCCACCGGAATCAGCAGCCACTTGGCCCGGCCCTGCCACTGCTGCTCCTGCGCCAGGGGCAGCAGCAGGGCGAGTACGCCCGCACCGAGCAGCAGTACGCCGAACGGGTCGAACTTCTCCCGTCTGTCGTTCGGCACCGGGAGACGGGGCAGCAGCCGGTTCCCCGCGACGAGGGCCGCCACCCCGATCGGCACGTTGACGAAGAACACCCAGCGCCACCCGTCGGCCGTGCCGGACGCGTGGATCAGCAGTCCGCCCGCCAGCGGGCCCACTGCGGTGGACACCGCGACGACGCTGCCGTGGAAGCCGAACGCCCGGGCCCGCTCGGCACCCTGGAACATCTGCTGGATCAGCCCCGACGTCTGTGGTGCGACCACACCGGCGGCCGCACCTTGGATCAGCCGGCACACCACCAGCCAGGTGGGGCTGGTGGCGAGGCCGCACGCCACCGATGCGGCCGTGAACACGGCGAGGCCGAACAACAGCGCCTGGCGGCGGCCCCGCAGGTCACCCAGGCGTCCCGCCGGTGCCAGCGCGAGCCCGAAGGCGAGTGCGTACCCGGACACCACCCAGGACTGGGTGGCTTCGGAGGCACCGAGCCCGCGTTCCATGGAAGGCAGCGCCACGTTCACGATCGAGACGTCGAGCAGCGAGATGAATCCCGCGGCCAGACAGACCGCGAGCGCTTTCCACCGCCGGTCGTCGAGAGCGGGCCGGGCCGTTTCTGTGGTCATGTGATCACGCTATGCAGCCGCGACCGGTCGCACCAGCCGAGGAAAGGGCGCCGGGATGCGGGATCGTCGAGCCCGGCCTGCGCGCCCGGCACGGTTGCGCCGCGGCCTCAAGGGCGGCGTCCCCTTTGGCGGCCCCTCCCCCAAGGGCAGCACGGCAGGGGTCGTGACCTTCGGCTCGGCGCAGAGCCGGAAGACGAACAGGGTGTGCGGGTGTGGTCCTCCGGGGCGGCCTTGCCGCCGGGGGTGCTCCAGCCACCGGGACGGTCAGGACCGTGCACGGCAAGCCCTCGACGGCACCGGGATCGCCCCAATGCACTGGATGGCGTCTGCGGCATCGGATAACCGAGCCCACTGTCAGGGAGCCGCCATGAGCACGTCCGCCACGCCCTCGTCCGCGTCCTCGTCCCGTCCCTTCCGGCGTCGTCTGCCGGCCGGCGGGGCCGGTCTGGCCCTCGGCGCGTGAGACCTCGACGAGCCGCCCTGGCCGCATCGAACCGGCTGGGCGACCTCACCTTCGCGGCCGGCGCCGGAAATCCACGTCACCTTCGACGACCAGCGGCGGACCCGGATCCGCTCCGGCTACCTCGGCGCAAACGCCGAACTGCTCGCGCACGGCGGGTTCTCCTCGACCCCGCAACCGGCGAGCGCCACCGGCCGGACACCCTCAGAAGCTGTGTCTGAACCTCTTTGCGCTGCTCACGGGGCTATGCAGCGGAACAGGTCTCTGTTTGCCGTTCGGATCGGCGTCCATCGACGCTGATCCGAACGGCGGGTGGCGGATCCTGGATCGTCTGTCTCAGTTTCTGTTGTGTCTCAGAGTGCGCGGTGCATGATGTGGAGCCCGACGTAGCCCTTCGAGGGGTGTCGGAAGCCTTCCGGCAACGTGCCAAGCACTTCGAAACCGATGGACCGATACAGTTTCACCGCATGCACGTTCGTCTCGACGACCGCATTGAACTGCATCGCCCGGAAGCCGGCCGCGCGCGCCCACTCCACCGTGTACTCACACAGTGCTCGGCCCACGCCCTGCCCAGAGTGCGCCGGGTCGACCATGTAGCTGGCGCTCGCAATGTGCGAGCCGTTGCCCATGTGGTTGTTGTTCATCTTTGCCGTGCCGAGGACCGTTCCGGCGTCGTCGACGGCGACGACCGTGCGGTTCGGGGCCGGCAGGAGCCACCAGTCGCGGCCCTGCTCCTCGCTGAGGTCGATCGGATAGGTGAAGGTCTCACCAGCGGCAACGATCTTGTGGAAGAAGGGCCAAATGACAGGCCAGTCCTCGGTGTTGGCTTCCCTGATCAGCATGCGGACAGGATGTCGGCACGCGCCGTGGGACCACCAATGCTTTTCGCGCCCGGGGGCGCATCACCTTTTCCCAGGTCACGAGGTCATGGAGCTGGGTGCTGATCGGGTATGCCGTTTGGTTGAGCGCCGATGGACGCCGAAACGGACCACCACACCCCCGGCACAACCTCGGTCCGCCCCGTCGATCGCGACGACGACCAGACGCAGCCGGGGTATCCCGTCCCCGCCCATACGGACCACCGTACGGCGGGCGGTACCTGTGGCCCAGCCGTCGCTTCGGGCGGATCCGCCCGAAGCGACGAGCTACTGACCTGCATTAACAGACCACTCGACTTGTCATGCAAGGACCTGACACAGGCACTCAGCCCGAAGCAGGTCCGGCGTCGCCTGATCACCAGCCTCCAGCGCCTGCTGCACCAGAACTTCCACATCCGATGAGCCTGAGCAACGAGGCCTTCGCCCAAGCCCACCTGACGACCTGGCAGCGGCGCAGCACCGAGACCCCCGCCGCCCTCCCCTGCTGCTTGCCGCCTGCAGATGCCGGTTCGGTCATGACGCCGAGGCCATAACCCAGCATCTCGTGGACGCCGTGGCAGTCCGCTGGGACGAACTGGGCACCGATCTCCTCGCACTGCCGCAGGTGTAGTAGCGGGTGCCGGTGGTACGGGCGCCGTCGGTGTGCAGTTCCATGCCGCCGAGGTAGGCGACGATCGCTCCCCGTGCCCTGGGCACTGGAACGAACTCGACCCCGCAAAGGGCTCGGCTGACTCCGACACACGGAGCACGTTCATCCGTACTCGGCCGAGCACTTCAACGGCTCTGGCAAGATTGTCGGTCTTCGCACAGGCTGCGGCAAGGCCGTTGAGCGGCGCCAGCCCGCTGTCCACAAGGTTGTCCAGCGCCTCTTGCAAGCACGTTGCGCCGCGGCTTTCGAGCGTGGTGGCGAATCGGCGGACCAGTGTCGTGGGCGGTCCTGAGTTCAGGGCAGCCGTCGAGGAGCCGGGCAGGCGGTCGTTGATATGCGGGCTGCGGCGGAGCGGGTGGGTAGGTGGTGATCCAATGGACGGCTTCGCATGGTGAGTCAAACAGTGCGCAGGGCGGTGACGAAGTACAGGATGCGGAGGACCTTCGACGTCGTCGGTCTACTTGCGCGGCTGGGGTCCGCTCGCGGTGCCTGTCGCAGGCTTCCCACCGTTCCAACCGGACGTCGGGCGGGGGATGTTCGCCGCGGCCCGCACGAACTGCGAGTCCACGATCGCAGCCGTCGGGTCGGGTGAACAGCCCTCCCTCTCGCGGACCTTGTCGCGAAGCCGGTCATGGAGCTCGACGAGCAAGCCCGTCACCTGCCAGCGGCGGGCGAACGCGTGCACCCGCCGACACGGCGGGAGGTCACGGGGCAGGTTCGCCCACTTGACGCCATTGTCGACGACATAGCGGACCACATCCAGCACCCAGTGCCACGAAGTTGATGATTCGGTGATGGCGTCGAGGTGTCAGGGAGGATGATCTTGTAGGTGTTCGGCGCGGTGCGGATGAGTCGGCCGTTGCGGGCCCAGTAGCAGATTTGCGCGGTGAGGCTGCTGAGGGGGCGCCCCGAGGTGGGGAGCCCGAGATGCCGCGCGATGTCCCGGGTGTGCATGGCCTGTTTGGAGTTCGCGGCCAGGAAGGGCGTTGGCGGGCCGTCATTTGGTGAACGGGACAAGGTCCCGTTACTGATCCTCGGTCGGCAAGACGGGCTTCGCTCCCCGCGCCGCGATGGTCTCGGAGGAAAGTTCAGGGGAGCTCGTGATCGCCCGCCTTTGCGGCGATCGCCATGCCGGTGCGGACCCGGAATCAGTTGGACTGCCGTCCGCCGCCCCCGAAGCCCTGGCCGCGCTGCGGGACACGGCGCACGCGCGACAGGAAGCCCTCAACGCACTGGCCAGGGTGATCTGCCGCTATTCAAGAGACCACGCGGCCAGAGAGCTCGTGACCGCCCCGGCCATGCCGACGGCGGGGGCTACCACCCCCGACCGGTACGACGGAGCGACACGCCAGCTTCCACATCACTCGATGATCGCGCTGGGTGAGCCGGTGGCTTGAGTGAGTGTCAGGTCCATCATGCCTGCTCGGACGTGGTTTGCGGTAGGACGGAGCGCACGTCCGTTCAGTCTTGTCCAAGGCGGTGTCCTGCCCGCAGACTCGTCGTCATCCACTCTCCGACGTCCGTGTCGGCATCCGTTCTCGGGTGTCGACGCGTTCGTCGTGCTGTCCCGTCGTGGGACGGGTGCAGGTGGGGGTGAGGGAACGGAGGGGGATCGATGGATCAGGACATGGTCATGCGGGCGAGGGTCCAGTTGCTCAGTGCCAACCGGCGGGTGGTCCGCGGCACCGAGGGGTTGCGGATCTACCGCCTGCTGACACAGGTCGAGCCGGAAGTGTACGGGTCGAAGCTGGCGTACGTTCTGGTGGAGGCCAGCGCCTCGTCGCTGGTGCGGGAACTGCCCGAACAGCGGCTGGCACTCTTGGACGAGGCGGTGGCGGCGGCATCGGCCCTGAGTGCCGCGAATCCCTACCGGGCCAGGGTGCTGGCGAAGGCGCTTGCCGTCAAGACGGAACTCGAGGGGCGGCAGACACAAGGGATGTAAGACAGGTGCCCGTGCGCCGCAGGCGCCCCTGAGGCTCTCCTAGTCGCCCTCACACCGAGGGCGGGCTGCGTGCACTGGCGGTCGACGGCAAGAGTCTCCGTGGAGCCGCCAGTGCCACGCCGGGTACGAGGCACACGTCCACTTCATCGACGATCCGGCCTGGGCAGGGGCGACCCCTGACAAGGTGCTGACCGCGGTCTGCGGCGTCCCAGTCGCTCGCCGACGCGTCGGTCGCGGCGTCGGCGGCGTCCGCCGCGCTGGTCGGGACAGCGCCGTTCACCGCGGCGCGCCAGGCCCTGGATCTGCTCCCCCAGTTCAGCCGGCCGGCCGCGGCGGCCATGTTCGGGCTGCTCGGAGAGGCCGAACGCGTCCGCCGCGCGCTGCACACCGTACGTCTGACGGCACCGGCTGTGGCTGGAGACCGGCAGGCATTGGACGCCGCCGCGCAGGTGCTGGGGGACATCTCCCGCACGGTGGCCTCGGGCCGCGAGCACCGCACACCCGACCACGTCTGGACCCTGCTGGAGTCGTGGGCGGCTGCCTCGCCAGGGCGTGGCCCGCAGTCCTTGACCGCGCGGCTGCGGCTCGCCGAGCTGCTCGCCGGCCGCGCGACCGACGAGCGCCTCGGCGACGCGCTGGAACCCCACACCGAGGTGCCGGGACTGTACGCCGACACCCCCTCGGTCGCCCGCACTGCCCGCCGTATCCGGGCTCAGTTGCATCCCCAGTCTCCGATCTTCCGGCACGCGGTGCGACTGGCCTTCGGTGTGGTGATCGCCGAGGTCATCGGCCGCTCCATCGGCGGGTGGGGTGGGCTTGGAATTGCGGCGCACGGCTTCTGGGTGGCTCTCACCACCATGCTGGTGCTCTTTCCGGAGTACGGCCACACCCTCGCCCGCGCCTGCGGACGCGCGACCGGAGCCGTACTGGGCGGCCTTCTCGCCTGGGCGCTCTCCATGCCGAACTGGTCGCCCGGCGGCCTCGCGGCCCTCACGGTGATTTTGGCGGCGGTGTCCTTCGTGACCCTGCGCACCGGGCAGCTCATGCTCAATCTGTGGCTGACCACCTGGATCGTCTTCCTGATCCACCACATCGGCGGGCTGCCGGGGCCCGCGGCGTGGTCACGGGCGGCCGACACGGTGGTCGGCGCCACACTCGCCGTGCTCATCTTCTTGCTCTGGCCGACCTGGTCGATCCATCGCGTGCCGGGCCTGCTCGCGGAGTGGCTACGGGTGCAGGACAGGCCGCTGCCCGACCTGCTCACCGGCTACGCCGACGTCGACGCAATCTCGCAGCCCTCGACAGGCTGCGGACGCGTTCCCGGGACGTACAGGAGCAGTTGGTGGCGGCGGCAGAGCAGGCGCACGCCGAGCCGGCCGAACACCACAACCCCTGGTCGGACGAGCAACTGGAGCAGATCAGCACTCAGGTGAACAGGGTCGCAGGATGCGCCACCCTCTGCGCGAACACCTGCCGCGCACCGAGCGGGACGTCGTGCCGGAGTTGACCGAACTGGCCGATCCGGTGCACCAGCATCTCTCCGCTCTCGCCCGTGCCGCCGCAGGGGCCGAGACCGTCGTCCCCAGGGCACTGCGGTCCGTGTTCGACTCGTACCTCGCCCGCACCGACCTGCTGACGGCCTACAAGAAGACCGGATCACCAGCTGTGTCGGGCGACGACCCTGACGGAACGCCGACCGGCCGTGCTTGTCGCCCTGTGCGCCGCAACCGTCGACGCCGTAGAAGCCCTCACCCTCACGATCGCCGCCCAACAGCACCACCACCATCACGCGGCCCCACACCGCACGAGGCATCCGCGAAAATAGCGGGCCGGTCACCAGGGTCACCTCATCACACCAGCCCCGCGGGCGGACAGGCATGCCGCGAGGCTACCGGCGTCGCTTGATCAGTCACGCGGGCCTCGCGTGAGCTGGTCGGGCACGCCGCCTGCCTAGGGCTACATCTTGTGCACCTCGACTGAGAAGCCGCGGGCGAGGAGGCTGTTGAGGTGTTCGGCATGCGCGCCGAGCCATTGCTCGGTAGGGATGCCGGGGGTGCTGATCCCGAGGAGTACGTAGTCGTCGGCGTCGGCGGTGCTCTGGCCGCAGATGCAGCACAGGAGGCGCCGGAACATGGTGTCGGCGGGGCTTTTGGCGCTGGGCATGAGCGGCAGAGTAATGACCGTTGGCCGCTCGGCGTGGGGATTTTCACCGGCGGTGCCGCCGTCATGGCCCCTTCGGCGCTTCGCGATTGACGCCCCCACAGGCCAGTAGCTGTGTCGCGTCCGCATTGCGGAACAGGGTGAAGGCGACGGACCGGCTTGTGATGCACCTGGTGTGCACCGGCTCGTCGCCGTGCCCTGCGGATCTCAATGGCGTTGACGGACCCGGTCGAGGAGGCGGGACTCCGGGACAGCCAACTGCCGGCCGGAGACTGTGCCATCAGGCCGCCGCAGGCAGTCGCGGTGGCTGCGGCACGTCTTCTCCACGGCCGTCGACAGATTCTGGAGGAGGTGCCGGCGATCTGCCACTTCCAGCGCGTCGGGGACTCGGCGCCAGGGTTCTCACGGAGCCAGTCGGCGACCGTGGCGGTTTCCCTGTCAGGCAATACGTCCACCGGCCTGGAGGTCTCGGTGTCGACGACTACCGTTCCACGGGTCCGTCCCTTACGGAACGCGAACTCGTCGATACCGGGAATCCGCGCCGCACGCGCCGGCATGGACGGGGCGATCAACTGCCCCAACAGCGCGGTCCGCCCACCGCAGAGCCGCAGCTTCATTCGGTGCTGTCGAAATTCCCGAACCGTTCGACTCTTTCTTCACGCCTGGGTGAAGGCCAGGACGACGTTGTGGCCGCCGAAGCCGAAGGAGTGGCTGACGGCTGTGCGTACGTGCTGGGGGCGGGGCTGTTTGGTGACGCAGTCGATATCGAACTCGGGAGCGGGCGCCTGGAGATTGGCGATCGGCGGGACCCGTCGGTGCTGGATGGTCAGGACCGTGAGGGCCGCCTCGATCGCACCGGCGGCACCGAGTGTGTGGCCGAGTACGCCCTTGTTGGCAGTGACGCTGGGTCGGTGTGGCAGGGCACGGGCGATCAGTGTGGCTTCGGTGGCGTCGTTGAGTGGGGTGGACGTGCCGTGGGCGTTGACGTGGTCCACGTCGCCGGGGGCGAGGCCTGCTTCGTGAAGAGCGGTGTGCAGGGCCGCTTCAGCACCGTGGGCGCCCTGCGCCGGGGTGGTGGGGTGGTGGGCGTCGGAGGTACTACCGCATCCGGTGAGCAAAGCGCGGGGCCGGGCTTTTCGGGCGGCTGCGTCCGCTGCGCGTTCGAGGATCAGGATGCCGGCGCCCTCTGCCATCACGAAGCCGTCGCGGTCGGCGGCGAAGGGGCGGGATGCCCCGGCGGCGAGGTCGGTCCGCCCGGACAGGGCACCCATGCGCCAGAAACCGACCGTGGACATTCGACTGATCGCGGCTTCGGTGCCGCCCGCCACGGCGACGTCGCAGAGGTCGGCCGCGAGCAGGTCACGAGCCAGCGCGATCGCGGTGGCTCCGGAGGCGCAGGCGGTGGCCGGCGCGAGGCTGACGCCGTGGGCGTGCAGGTCGATGGAAACCTCACCGGCGGCGAGGTTCGGAATGATCAAGGGGATGGTCAGGGGCGACACGCGTTCGGGGCCGTGCTGGTCCAGCCGCGCGTACTGTTCTTCCCACTTCTCGGTCCCGCCCATGCCGCAGCCGACGACTGTGGCCACGCGAGAGCCTTGCCAGGTCGTCGGATCCAGACCCGCGTCGCGCACCGCCTCTCGGGCGGCGAGGACGGCGAGTTTGGCGAACCGGCCCATGCGCCAGGACTTGCGGCCGACGGCGCGGTCGATGTCCTCCTCACTGCTGGGGAGCCGGCAGGAGAAGTCGACGGGCAGGCCGTCCAGGACCGGGTCGTGCGCGGCGAGGGACTGCCCCGCACAGACCGCGTTCCACGTGGCTTCGGCTCCCTTGCCTCCCGCGGTGACCAGGCCGAGCCCGGTGACGGCGATCGGCGGCTTCGTGGGGGTCATCGAGGGGACGCCGTGGCTGCGCGCAGCTCATCGAGGTGGGCGGTGACTTCGGCGAGGGTCGTGGTCCGGGAGGCGCGCTCGCTGTCAGGTTTCACGTCGAGGCGTTCTTCGAGGACCAGGACGAATTCGGCCAGTGCGAGGGAGTCCAGGTCGAGCTGTTCCAGCGTGAGGTCCGGGGACAGCTCGTCTTCGGGGATCCGGAAGGTGGAGGTGAGGACAGCCCGGACGTGGTCGTAGGTGTCGGTGGTGTCGTTCATGCGGCGTCCTTGCGTGGTCGTTGTGGTGAGGGGGGATGCATCGTCAAGCTGCGTCGGGGTGCCACTCCATGAGGAGCATTCCGGCGGAAGCTCCGCTGGCGAGACCGAGGAAGGCCACCAGGTCGCCGGGCTGGAGCCGGTTTTCCTGGGATGCCTCGACGAGTTGCAGGGGGAGGCTCGCAGTGGCGACGTTGCCGTAGCGGGGGAAGGTGGCGATGGTCTTGTCCTGGGCGAGGCCGGTGGACTCCACCATGGCGTGGGTGAAGGGAACGGATGCCTGATGCAGGCAGACGAGATCCAGATCGTCTGGGTTGTGGCCCCACTCGGCCAGTTTGGCGATGCAGAACTTCTCCATCCCCGTGAAGGAGGCGGCCAGGGCTTCGGAGTCGAAGCGGACGAAGGGCGGCTGCGCGTCTGGTGAGAAGTACGGGTTGGTCACCGTCGCGGCCCGCCAGCCGGCCGAGTTGGTGCACCAACGGACACCCAGCAGCCCGGGGCGGTTGCTTGCCTCAACCAGCACAGCGGCACCAAGGTCGCCGAGAGTGAGAGCGGGCAGCAGCAAGGCGAGTTCGTCGCGGTCACGTGCCGGGAGGCGGGAGAGCGTGCTGCCCCGTTCCCCGGTGACGATGAGCACCCGGGAGTAACAGCCGGTTCCGATAAGCGCGTCGGCGATCTCCAGGGCGTTGAGGAAGCCGTTGCAGGCGTTCTGGACGTCGAAGACCGGTGCCGCGATGCCGAGCTTGTCGGCCACGACATGGGCGGTGGCGGGTTCCTCCAGGTCCTCGCTCGCGGACGCGAAGATGAGCAGGTCCACGGCTTCGGAACTCAGGCCGCACTCGTCGAGGAGGCTGCGGCCGGCTGCCGCGGCCAGGTCGGAGGGCCAGGTGCCGGCCGGCGCGACGCGGCGCTCCTGGAACCCGTACATCTGCCGCAGCAGTCCTGGCAGCAGGCGGACGCCGGGGTTTCGGGAGCGGATGTCGTCCTCGATCTCCTTGCCGGTCTGCCGGTGTTCGGGCACGTGGACTGCGACTCGGCGGATCGCGCTGTGGCGGGGCTTGGTCATGGAAGTCATGTCGTCTCCTCGGCCCTGGCCGCAGTCGTCGTCGGGCGCCACCGGCGGCGGCAGGAGAGATCAGTGAACTGACACCAGGCGACACACCGCAAACGGGTGCCGGTGCCGATTCACCCCTGGGAGTGATCATGGTCAGGGACTTCATCCCTAGGAGTTACGCAGGTCACGGCATCCGTCCAGGGACGCCGACAATGCTGCGGTGTCACTGCCCAAGGCCGTATCCGCCTATCCCGACTACGACTTCGCCCCCCACTGGTTCGCGCATGGTGGTGTGCGTCAGCACTACCTGGACGAAGGGGCGGGTACGCCGCTGCTCATGCTGCACGGCAACCCCAGCTGGAGCTACATGTGGCGGCACCTGGTGCGCGACCTGCGCGAGAGTCACCGTTGCATCGTGCCCGACCACATCGGCATGGGCCTGTCCGACCGCCCCCGACCGCCCGCATACACCTACACCGCCGCCAGCCGCCTGGCAGACCTGGACCGCCTGGTGCGGTACCTGGTGACCGAACGCGGCCTGCCGGACCGGGGCTGGACCCTGGTCGGGCACGACTGGGGCGGCATCATCGGCATGGCCTGGGCACGCCGCCACCCAGAATGGCTCTCCCGCATCGTCATGCTCAACTCGGCGGCCTTCCCCGTGCCGGCCGGCCACCGGCTGCCGTGGTATCTGCGCCTGATCCGCAGCGGAGGCCGCCTTCCGGCGTGGTTCGTGCACCGCACCAACGCCTTCGCACTGGCCGCCTCCCGCCTTGGAGTGACGTCCCCGCTGCCCGCGCCGGTACGCCGTGCCTACGTGGCGCCCTATCGCGGCGAGCATCGGCGTCTGGCGGTGCTCCGTTTCATCCAGGACATTCCACTGACTCCCGCCGACCCGGCGTGGCCGCTGGTCGACGTGGGCCCCGTCGAAGCACCGGAGATGACCGCCCTGCCCATGCTGGTGTGCTGGGGCGGCCGGGACCCCGTCTTCGATCACCGCTTCCTCGCCGAGTGGCGGCGCCGCTTCCCCTCGGCCGAGGTGAAGCTGCTTCCACGCGCCGGGCACTTCGTCCAGGAGGATGCCCGCGACGAGGTCATCGCCTGTGTCCGGGAGTTCCTCGCCCGCCAACCGAAAGGGCGGAGCTGACCCCATGCCCGACTCCGCACCCGCCCTGGCCGGCCCGCAGGTGGGGCTGCTCGGACAGCTGTCGCACTGGCGGCGTTCCCAGCCCGGCGCTGTCGCACTCGACACCTTCCACGGCCGGCACCGCGAACGCGTCACGTACGCCGGCCTGTACACCCGATGCCTGCGCACCGCGGACGCGCTGGCCGCCGCCGGCATCGGGCCGGGCACGCGCGCGGTGGTGATGACCCGCCGCCCACGGGACCTGCTCACCACGGTGTACGCATTGTCCGCGCTCAGCGCCTGCGCTGTGCTGATCGACCCCGGCCTGCCCCGCCAGGCGCTGCGCCAGTGCCTGCGCGAGGCCGACCCCCAGGCCTTTGTCGGTGAGCCGCTCGCCCACGTGGCACGCGTGCTGCGCGGCTGGGTCCCCGGTGTCCGCACGGTGATCTCCACCGGCTCCGGGCCGTGGCCCACGATCACGGCCCTCGCCCGTACGGCACCACGCGCGTCGCTGGCGGCCACTGACGACAGCACGGCTCTGATCGCCTACACGTCGGGCTCCACCGGCACACCGAAAGGCGTCGTCTACACCAACGAGCAGTTGGTGCGGCAATGCGGCGCCACCTCGGACCTGCTCGGCGCCCGGCCGCGCACCGCCATGCTCGTCGGCTTCCTGCCCTTCGCCCTGGGCGGCCCGGCACTCGGCGTCACCGTCGTCATCCCGCGGATGGACTTCCGCAGGCCGGCCCGGGCCCGCCGCGACGACCTGCTCCAGGCGGTGGCACGCTCGAACGCGACTTCCCTGCTCGGCTCCCCGGCACTCATGTCCGTCCTGGCCGCGGACGGCCGCGCCGAACCGGCCCTCGCCGGCGTAGGGTCGGTCGCCACCTTCGGCGCACCGCTGGAGTACGACCTGCTGGACCGCCTCACCACCGCGCTGCCCGACGAGGCCGTGATCCGCACCGTCTACGGCGCCACCGAGAGCCTGCCGGTGTGCGCGGCCGACGGCGAGACCCTGCGCGCCGTGCGCGCCACATCCGAACGCGGCGGCGGCCGCTGTGTGGGCCGCCCGCATCCGTCGCTGCACGTGGAGATCATCCCGGCCGGGGCCGGACCGATCGCCCACTGGGCCGATGTCGCGCCGCCACCCGCCCACGCCATCGGAGAGATCGCGGTCCGCGGCCCTTCGGTCAGCCAGACCTACTTCGGCCGCCCGCACGCCGACGCCCAGGCCAAGATCCCCGACGACGGGTACCTCTGGCACCGCACCGGCGACCTCGGCCGTACCGACGCTGAAGGCAACCTCTGGTACTGCGGACGCAAGGCCCATGTCGTACCCAGCGCCAACGGCCCCCTGTACACCGAGTGCGTCGAGCCGGCCTGCAACACAGTCGCCGCAGTTCGCCGCACCGCCCTGGTCGACGCCGGCGACGGTCGGCACCCCCGGCCCACGTTGTGCGTGGAAACCGACGGCCCACGACGTGGCGCCGAACGGACCCGCATCGCCAGGGACCTGCGCCGGACTCTCGCCGGGCTGGAAGGCGGCGATCAGATCCGCACGATCGTCTTCCACCCCGGGTTCCCGGTCGACATCCGGCACAACTCGAAGATCGAGCGAGGCGCGCTCGCCCAGTGGGCACACCAACGCCTGACAGCGAACCCCCGTACCGCACACGCCATGGAGGATCGCGTATGAAGGTCCTCGTCACCGGCGGCAGCGGGTTCCTCGGTGCGGAGATCTGCCGACGCCTGATGGCCCGCGGCCACGAGGTACGTTCCCTGCAACGCGGCCGCCGCGCGCTGCCGCCGAACGGGGCCGAGACCGTGCTGGGCGACATCCGCGACACCGCGGCGGTCGCGGACGCCGTACGCGGCTGTGAGGCCGTCGTGCACACCGCCGCGCTGGCCGACGTATGGGGGCCGCGACGCGAATTCGCGTCCGTCAACATCGCGGGAACCGCAGCCGTGATCGACGCCTGTCGGCGGCATGGGGTGCCCCGGCTGGTCAACTGCTCCAGCGCCAGCGTGGTGTTCGCCGGACGAGACCTGGAGGAGGCCGACGAGTCCACCCCCTACCCCAGGCGGTTCCTCGCCCCCTACCCCTGGTCCAAGACCCGGGCGGAGCAACTGGTCCTGGCCGCCAACCGCTCCCCGCTGGCTACCGTGTCGCTGCGCCCCCACCTGATCTGGGGCGAGGGAGACCCCCACCTGCTGCCCGGCCTGCACGCCGCGATCAGGCAGGGCAGACTGCTGCTCCCGGGAACCGGCGCCAACCACGTGGACACCGTCCACGTCACCGACGCCGCCGACGCCCACGTGCTCGCCGTGGAGAAGCTCACCGCGAACTCCCCCCTGGCCGGGTCGACTTACTTCATCACTCAGGGCCTTCCCTGCACCCTCGCCGCCACCGTCCGCGGCCTGCTGGCACACCACGGCATCACCGCGGAGATCCGCTCGGTATCCGCGACGGCCGCGCGCGCAGCCGCCACACTCCTCGAACTGACGGCCAAGGCAACGCGCAGTCGACACCGCCCCCTGCTGACGCGCTTCCTGGCGGCCGAACTCACACGCGCCCACTGGTTCGACATCTCCGCGGCTCGCCGCGACCTCGACTACACGCCCACCGCCCACTCTTGGCAGAGCCACGAGTCGTCGCCGGGCTCCGGGCGGCCGAGTTCTTTGAGCCATCCAACAGCGACAAGAACCACAGGGTCCACCGATCTTACGAATGACCAGCTCAACCCCCCGCTTGGAAGATAGAACAAGCGAAGAGGTACGGGCGAGCGCCCCCATGCACTTGCGGGGCGTCCGTACGGTCGGGGGCATGGAGCCGACGTTCTCCTCCAGCGGGGCTGAGAGTGCTGGTTTTCTCCTGCTCGGCGGTCAGGATGGCTGGACCTGCTCGAAGAGGGCGAGGGCTTCGGCGGGGTCCGGGCTCACGAGGCGTTCCAGACCGGCCGTCGTGATCTTCGCCCACTTGCCGGCCCGCGCCCACATCCGTTCCTCGAAGGCGCGGACGGTCTCGTCCAGATCTCCAGGGACGGTGGCGATGGACTCGGCGAGTTCGGCGCCTTCCAGCATCGCGAGGTTCGCGCCCACCCCCAGTGGGGGCATCAGATGGGCGGCGTCGCCCAGAAGCGTCACCCCGGGGACGTGGGTCCAGGTGTGGGACACGGGCAGGACGTAGAAGGGGCGGTGGACGAAAGCGGTGCCGTGGCGGAGGAGGTCGAGAACGGGAGCGGCCCAGCCGTCGAACAGAGCCAGCAGGCTCGA
The DNA here is from genome assembly GCF_043201895.1 of Streptomyces sp. NPDC048254. Taxonomy (NCBI): domain Bacteria; kingdom Bacillati; phylum Actinomycetota; class Actinomycetes; order Kitasatosporales; family Streptomycetaceae; genus Streptomyces; species Streptomyces sp. NPDC048254. The sequence continues at coordinate 68,722 of NZ_JBICZJ010000025.1, read as the reverse complement.
TCGCACGGCCTCGACGTCGGCCAGATCCAGGTTCGCGTGCCAGTCCAGCGGCGCGCGGAATTTGGTGTACACCTTCACGTGGCCGCCGCTGTTGCGTTGGGCGACGAGGCTTCGGTTCACGCCGTACACAGCCACGGAACCGTCGCCGATCAACCGGGCGAGGTCAGGGTGGCGGGTGTCGACGTCGTCGAGGGAGGTCTCGATCGAGGTGACGCCGGTGTAGTGCGGCGTCACCGACGAGACTGCCGGGCGGACCCGGGACCAGGCGCCGTCCGCGCCGACCACGAGGTCGAACGTCTCCTGTCGCCCGTCCGCGAAATGGACCTGTACGCCATCCCGGGTCCCCGGCGCCACCTGCGTCACGCCCCGGCCCCACTGGACATCGAGAGGGCCGAGCAGCAGGTCACGGAGATGCCCGCGGTCGATCTCGGGATTGGCCCGGTCATCTGGACTGGGTCGCCAGTCACGCAGGACGGTCCCGTCCGTGTCCACGATGCGCATGGCCTGCCCCTCGGGACGGGACAGCGCCTGGTACTCCGCCAGCAGGCCCGCCTTGTCCAGTGCGAGCTGGCCCATCCCTTCGTGCAGGTCCAGCGTGCCGCCTGGAGGGCGGGCGTCAGGGGAGGGATCGCGTTCGAGGACGGTGACGGGGTGACCATGGCGGTGCAGGACGCGGGCGAAGGTGAGGCCGGCAGGACCGCCCCCGACGACTGCGATGCGATGTCTCATGTCGATACACTGTATTTCTTCGTTACGATGCATCGCAAGGGTACGGTGTCACCATGACTGTGTGGGACCGGCCGGAGCCGCCGACTCAACCCGTGCCGCTCGACCGGGAGGGGATCGTCGCCGCCGCCATCGCGCTGGCCGACGAGGGCGGGCTGGAGGCGGTGTCCTTGCGCAAGATCGCCGCCCGCCTGGACGCCGGCCCGATGCGGCTGTACAGATACATCTCCACCAAGGAGGAGTTGTTCGACCTCATGGTGGACGAGGTGCACGCCGAGATTCTCCCCGCGGCGCAGCCCGGTGACTGGCGGGAGGCGCTCCGCACCCTCGCCCACCTCACCAGGCAGGCCGCTCTCCGTCACGCATGGATGGCCGACCTGCTCGGCGGCCGCCCAACTCTGGGTCCGAACGGCCTCGCCGTGACCGAGGCCAGGCTGGCCGCTCTCGACGGCCTCGCCGACATCGACACCGTCATGCGCGCGGTGGAGACTGTCAGCGCCTACGTCACCGGCGCGATCAGGCGCGAGATCGCGAACCTGCGGGCCGAGCGCGCCACGGGCCTGTCCAAGCGCGACTGGCAGCGCGCCGCCGGCCCGCATGTGACGAGAATGCTGGCCACGGGCCGCTTCCCGGCGCTGGCCAAGGCCGTGTACGACGGCACGGACGTGGACGCCGAGACATCATTCGCGACCGGCCTGGACTGGGTCCTCGATGCCGTGGCCGCCAAACTCACCCGGCCCCCGGCGTGACACTCGGCTTCTGCCGAATGTGAGCGAGGCCGGGGTCGGTGTCCACGGGCCACGCCGGCTTGCGCCGCCACCACTCGCTGATGCTGCCATCGGGACGCCGACAGCGTCCGACGCCGAGGGCGGCACCGCCAGCTGCAGCCCCGAGGCCATCGAGATCGACGACAACTCCGGCTCCCCCCTCTACGCCGCCGACGAGCGCGACACCCTGCCCGCCGAGGCGGTCGCCGCCGCGCTCGGCTGCGGCAACCCCACCGCCACAGCCGACCTGCGCGAAGGCGAGCGCGTCCTGGACCTCGGCGCCGACGGCGGCATCGGTGTCCTGCTCACCGCCCGTCGAAGGGGTGCCGGTGCGGCGAAAGCGGGGCTGTCGAAACCGATCTACCTGATGCCCCGTCCTGAACAGCAAGGTCAAGCAGACGGGAAACCATGGTGGAGCAGAAGGTGGCAGTGACCCGATGGACGCGACGCCGATCCGGGCCGCGGGCTGCGGGCCGGAGCACGAAGCGGGATCCACGGGGCCGGCCGGCCTGGACAGAGGGACGGGTCCCCGCCGTGCTCGCGTTGCTGACGGCCGGGCTCATGGCCTTCCACCGGAAGGTCCCCAACTCCGCGGGCCACCTGGGCAGTCTGCTGGAAGCGTTCCTTCCATGGCTCGGTCTGGTGGTCGTGGTGCTGCTCGTCCTGGCACTGCTGCGCCGTTCAGCAACCGCGCTGGTGGCGCTGCTGCTGCCGGTGGCCACCTGGACGCACCTCTTCGGCGGGATGCTCCTGCCCGGGGCGGAGCCTGGCCCGCACGATCTGGTCGTGGTGCAGCACAACGTCAGCGACGAGAACACCGACCCGGCGGGCACGGCCCGCGCCCTGGCTGACACCGGGCCCGATCTCATCGCGCTGGAGGAACTGGTGCCCCCGGCGCTGGCGGTGTACGCGCAGACCCTCGCCCCGGACTACCCGTACCGCGCCGTCCGGGGCACCGTCGGACTCTGGTCGAAGTACCCACTGACCGGTGACCGGCTCGTGGACATCAAACCCCAGGGGATCGCGGATGTCTGGAGCCGCGGGCTGCGGACCGTGGTCCACACACCGCACGGCGATATCGCGGTGTACGTCGCGCACCTGCCCTCGGTCCGCGTCCGGGCGAGCGGCCTTGCATCCTCCCAGCGGGACGAGAGCGCCGGCCTGCTGGGCAAGGCCATCGCCGCCGAGGACCTGAAAACGGTCCTCCTGCTCGGCGATCTCAACGGCACCGTCGACGACCGTGGGCTGACCCCGCTGACCTCACGGATGAACACAGCACAGCGAGGCTTCGCCTTCAGCTTCCCCGCCGCCTTCCCCACCGCCCGTATCGACCAGGTCATGGCCCGCTCGGCAGCCGTCCGCCAGATCCGTACCTTGCCGCGCACCGGCAGCGACCACCTGCCGGTCACCGCTCGGCTCACACTGGGCTGAAGGAGCGATCCCGAGGACAACCAGCCCGCCCAGGCCACAACGCCCGCACTTCGGCTCACCCGTGCAGGTCAGGGTTCTCCCCCGACCGCAGGAACGCCAGAACGGCCTTCGTGAACTCCACCGGCTCGGATTTGTGGATCAAGTGCCCGACCGGAATGGTGACGACCCGCCCGTGAGGAAGACGACGGGCCATCTCGACGATGCCCTCCTGGGGCACGTGACTGCGTGGCCCGCCAGCCACGACAAGGGTCTCGGCGGTGATCCTGTCGAGGCGCTCCAGCCATCCCGCATCCGGCGTGTCGATCTGCCGTCTGACGGCCGGCACCATGTCCCAGTCGAACATCAGCTTCCCGTCCGGCCTGCTCGGAGTGGTCGGTTTCCGAGGGCGTGGGATCGGAACGTCCTCCAGGACGAGCCGGTCCACACGCTGCGGACAATCCTCAGCAAGCAGATAGGCAACGACCCCTCCCATCGAGTGCCCCACCAGATCCACCCGGTCAAGTGCCAGTGCATCCAGAAAACCGAGCACGTCGTCCCGCATGAGCTGCAGCGAGTACTTCCCCGGCCAGTCACTGCGGCCGTGACCGCGAAGATCGAGAGCATAGACACGCCAACTGCGGGCGAAGACAGCTGCCACGATGTCCCAGTCAGTGGCATCCTCGCCCAGCGCGTGCAACATGACGAGCGGCGGAGCGTCCGGCGGTCCGGACACCTGATAGGCCAGCCGGACGCCTCCGACGTCAACCGCGTGATGATCAGCCATCCCGGGAAAATACCGGGGCGCCCGCGCACCAGAAGCACCGTTCACCGACAGCCGAACCGAACCGACCACGGCCGGCAACGGCGACAACAGCTCCGCCTTCGTGACGACTGTCGCGCTTCGACTCACGCGGCCCGCCCCCGACTTTCCAGGCGACGGCGGGTCAGAGGTCGAACTCCAGGTACTCGATGTCGGTGAGGCGGACCTCCTCCAGCTGACCGGCCCGGCGGCCGCTGTCCTGGAAGTACACCTCCTTGAGCGCTTCGGCCGCGATCCGCTGGAGCTCCTGCTCGCCGGCACCCTGCTCCTGGGCGTCGAAGAGGCGGGCGGCGTACTGCGGCGGCAGCGCTACCGTCAGGTGCCGGATCCGGTCCTCGTCCGTCGTCCCGATCGGCGCGGTGTAGCCGATCCGGGCGCGGGTGTCGATGACGATGCCGCCGGTGCTCGCCGCCCTCTGCCGCGCCTTCGCGCGGATCTGCGGCTGCCACCGCTTCTTCACCTCGGCCTCCAGGCGCGCGGCGAGGTCCGGACGCGGCTTCTTGATCTGGTCCTTCACGTACCGCTCGACGGTGCGCTGGGAGATCCGCAGCATCTGGGCGACCGCCCGGGTGCCCTTGAGCTGCCTGACCAGGTACCGCATCTGCGCGCCCGCACTCTTGGGCGCAGGGCGGGTGAACGCCTTGTGCACCACGGCATCCAGGCCATCCCCGAACACGCTCATCGCGCTCTACCTACTCCCCGGTGTCCTGCTCGGTGATGGTGCCGTCCTTGATGTAGCGGGCGAGGTTGAGGTCCGGGGCGTCGAACTGCTCGCGGACACCCTCGCCCCACAGCACGCTCTGGGTACCCTCCCACTTCACCAGGCCCGGGTTCACCCCGAGCCTGAAGCCGCCCGGCAGCGGCTTGCCGTCCCGGTAGGGCAGGAAGTCCAGCGGCGACGGTCCGTCGGACGCGTAGACGGCGCAGTCCGAGAGAACCGCGACCGGGTACTGCCCGGTGAAGGCAGCGTGCTTGACGATCTTGCGGTGCATGTTGACCCGGGTCCGGGAGATGACGGCGGCGCGGATGTCCGGGCGCCACGTCGGCCGGGCAAGGGCCCGCCACGGCTGCCCCGGCTTCCAACCCTCCCCGCGCGGGCGCTCACGCAGCTTGCCCAGGCCGCCCTTCACGGTCGCCTTGACCGAGGACACCACGATCGCCAGCTGAGGGTCACGCTGCCGGTAGCCGTCCATCGCCGCGAGGAACTCCTCCGGCGCAAGGTCGGCGCCCACCCCGAGGTCGGCCATCGTGGCCAGGTAGGCGTCACGCAGCCGGTTGTACCAGCCGTCCAGGTAGCGGCCGTTGTCGTAGCGCACGTATGCCTCGATCGGCGCGATGTCGTAGCCGAGTTCCACCGCGTACGCCACCGTCGGCGTCGCATACCAGGCCGGTCCTCCGGGGCGCTCGCCCTTCGGGGTGAACGGCGACGGCAGCAGCCCGGCATCCAGCTCCGCCCACCTGTCCTTGGCCACCTTCACGCGGGACAGGTCGACGTGGGACAGGTCGACCAGCCAGGAACCGGGCAGTTTCGGATCGAAGACGGGATTCTTGACGTGCGTCGGCGCCCCGAGGCCGACCGTGAGGCCGTTCGCACCGGCGGCGAAGGCCATGTTCACGTCGATGCCCACCAGGTGGGGGCGAAGGCATTCGCCGTCAGTGAGCGGGCGCGCCCAGTCGTAGGCCTCCTCCACGAGAACCTCCGCCGGGGTACGGCGGTGGAAACGCGGCAGGCCGGCGAGGAGCGGGTGCCCGTCGGGGGCCTCGCACGGCGCGCAGTCCACCGGGTCCTTGCCCAGCGAGCCGGGGTTGTGCTCGGAGTGCCGCTTGCCGTCGGCGTCGGGCCCGGAGGCGCGGGTCGGCGGGTGCAGGGCGGTCATCAGCTCCAGGCCCGTGACGGCGGTGGAGCCGCGCGGCGTCATCACCCGGGCCGCATAGGTGCCCAGGAGCCGCGCGAGGTCGGCCGGCGGAAGCTGGGCGGCGTCGGCCCAGTGACGGGTGTCGAGCGCGTTCCACGACGGGATGCACAGCTGCACGCAGTTGCGCTCCGAGCCCTGCGCCGGGCGGTAGATCCGCGCCCACGGCCCGAACCCACGCTTCGTCAACTGCCAGTTGGCTCGGGCCAGTTGCTTGATGACCTTGTGCTCCTCGACGTACCCGAACCGACGGTCACCGAGCCAGGCCCGATGGGTGACGCCGCCGCCGGCGAGAACTGCGAGGGCGCTCTTCCCCAGCCGGATCCGCGTCCGACGGACCCGCGCCCAGGGCCGCAACCACCCGCGCGATCGCTTCCAACGAGGCGTTCACCGGCTAGTCCAAGACCTCTGCCGATCCGCGGCTCTAGGCGGCGATCGTCGACCGGCTCACCTTCAACACCACCCCCGTCGAAACCGGCACCGAGTCCTACCGCCTGGCCCGCGGCACATTTACCTCCCGTACCTCCCGACCGTCCAGCATGCCCTGCCTATACACCCAGGCTGGTCCCCATCCCTGAGCCACTACGGGGTCTGACCGTGCAGCACCTGCGCCCAGACCAAGCCGCGCTCCAGGGCCGCTTCACGACGCCTGATCTTCGCGAATCATCCCCAGAATGGGGCCCGTTGGAGTCGGCCGGGGGGCCACATGGAAGCTCTGGCCCACTTCATGTGATCGCGTACACAGGGTGACTGTTGATCTGCGCCTAACGGTGGTCTCAGTGGTCGTAGGCGGCCAGTGCGCTCATGACCGGCCGGCCGCGTATGGACCTGGCTCCACTCGTCAGGCCCTCTTGGAATCGATCATCTAGGCTGGCGCGGTGACTGATGAGCAGGAGCGGGTGCAGCCGTCGGGAGTGTGGGCCACGGCGGTGGGGGTGGCCAGGGTGCGGGCGCTGGAGAGCGAGCGGGAGAACGCGCTGTTCCGCGACCCGCTGGCACAGGCCTTCGCCACCGCCGGCGGCCTGGGGCCCTCCTCGCCGCCGCCGCTGCCCGGTGACGAGGCCGCGCGACGCCGCCGGCTGGGCGTGGCGTTCTCCATCGTCATCAGGACGAAGTTCCTCGACGACCTGTTGGAGCAGGCCTCCGCGTCCGGGGTCCGGCAGGTCGTGCTGCTCGGCGCCGGCATGGACAGCCGGGCCTTCCGGATGAACTGGCCCGAGGGCACCCGACTGTTCGAGGTCGACACCGCCACGCCACTGGACTTCAAGGCTTCGGTGCTGCGCCAGGAGCGGGCCGTCGCACGCTGCGAGCGGATCACCGTCGCGGTGGACCTGCGTGAGGACTGGCCAGGCGCACTGGCCGCCGCAGGGCACGACCCGGAAATGCCGACCGCGTGGATCGCCGAAGGACTGCTGATCTATCTGCCCGAGGACGCGGTGGAGCTGCTGCTGGCCCGGATCAGCGCGCAGTCGGCGGCAGGCAGTCGGATGGGGCTGACGTTGGGCTCGCGCGGCGTGATCGAGCGCTTCAGCGCGGACGCCGTGCCGGGATCGGCGGCGTCCATGTGGGTATCGGAGATGCCCGACGACCCGGTGGGCTGGCTGGCCGGGCACGGCTGGGAGGCCGGCAGCCACACCCTGCGCGAGCGTGCTGCCGCCTACGGCCGCCCGATCAGCACCCCGCCGCAGCACGACGAGGGGCCCGGCGGTCTGATCTCGGCGGTCCGCCGGTAGAGCGCCTCCCGGCTCCCTGGACGATCGATTCCAACGGGGCCTGATGAGTGGAGCCCAGGTCCATGCGCGGCCAGCCGGTCATGCGCGCACTGACCGCCTACGACCACTTGAGCTCGCCCGAAAATCGCCTGGCTGGATGGTGGTGTGGTCAACACTCCTTCGCCGTGAACGAAGTGCTGCGGCAGTTGAACGAGCTGCAGTTTTCCTCGGTCAAGGGCGCGTTGGTGGTATCGGTCGAGGTGATCGACACGGTCGTCCGGGTCGAGGCCCGTACGGCCGCAGGACGGGCGGCCTGTCCGGGGGCGGGTGCTGGTCGCTGCTGGTCGGGGCGAATACACGGCTCCTGCCTGCGATTTCCTCGCGATTTGCCGACGGCGGGCAAGGTCGGCGTGGTCTCGTTGCGGGTGAGGAGGTTCTGCGAGGAGGAATCCTGCGAGCGCATGACCTTCGCCGAGCAAGTACCCGGTCTCACCCGCAGGTTCGGGCGACGGACCGAGCGGCTGCGGTCGATGCCGGTGTCGGTCGGTCTTGCGCTCGCGGGCCGGGCCGGCGCCCGGACGACGGAATCCTTCAAGGTTCCGGCCGGCCGGAACACCCTGTTGAGGCTGATCGCCTCGCTTCCGGCCCCCGCCACCGACGTACCCCGCGTGGTCGGCGTGGACGAGTACGCCCAGCGCAAGGGCCGTGTCTACGGAACCGTGCTCGTCGACGTCGAGACACGTCGCCCGGTCGGCCCCCTTCCCGATCGGGAGGCGGACACGCTCGCGGCCTGGCTCGCCGAGCGGCCCGGCATCGAGAGCGTCTGCCGTGACCGGGCGCCCTACTTCGCCGAAGGTGCCACCCGCGGCGCCCCGCAGGCCCTCCAGGTCGCCGACCGATGGCATCTCTGACACAACCTGGGCGAAGCCGCCGAGAAGTGCGTCTACGGGCACCGTGGCTGCTCGCGTCCCACGCCGGCCCAGCCGGAGGAACCGCAGGAGGAGGCGGAGCCGGCTGCGTCGCCCTGGTGTCGGCGTACTCGGTGAAGTGCTCAGTCGGGTGCAGATGAACGTGCTCAGTTGTCAAAGGCTGCGACTGACGCCCGACCGGCGCTGATCAAGCCCTTTGCGAGGCTGGGCTCGTTCTGCCTATCGTTCGATTCGGCGTCACGGTGGACGCTCAACAGGGCAGTGTCTAAGGCACGAGGGAGTGACCGTCGTGGGTGTATTCGTCCGGATCAGGGGGTGGTTGGAGTGCGACGATCGGCAGCTTGCCCGGGTCAAGGAGATCGTCAGCTCCGAAGACCCCGATCGGACGTATAGCGGAGGCTGGGGCTTCCCGGCGCGGCAGTACAACTGCACCAACTGGGTTTTCTTCGGCGCTGACATACGCGAGCAGTCCGTTGACTGGTTTCTGGAACAACTGCGTCTCGTAGCGCGGATTCCTGCCTCCGATGATGACAACGACCTGGTCACCGGCCTCTTCCTCGTCAGCCACGAAGTCGAGGGCATGAGTGAGTGGCAGGTCCGCGATGGGGGTGTAGCGATCGGAAGCGCAAACGGGGAGTACCAGTACCTCGACGAGTGAAGCCACCAACCCATGGGCTGCGCAGACTCAGGCAGTCAGGCCGCGTTGGTGTCGCGTTCGATGGCGGCGAGCCGATTCTTGAGCCGGTAGCTGGGGCCGTTGAGGCAGATCACGTCGCCGTTGTGGCGGAGGCGGTCGAGGATCGCAGCGGCGAGGACTTCGTCGCCGAAGACCTGGCCCCACTCGCTGAAGGTCTTGTTCGAGGTCAGGATCATCGGCCCCTTTTCGTAGCGCTTGGAGATCACCTGGGAGACCTGGTTGGCCTCGGCTGGAGAAGTCGTAGTCGTCGAGTGTCTTGTGGTGCGGCAGTTTCGAGGTCCGCAGGCCCTGACGGAGACGGCGGTCTTCGCGGACGGCGAGTTCATCGGCCAGGACCAGGTCGATGAGGTCGGGGTAGCCCGTCTTGGCCTCATCAGCCCGCTGGACATACTGGCTCAGGGCTTCGGCCAGGTGGGGTGAGGTGGGCCGAGCTTGACGGCCGTGGTGGGATGCGGTTGCCGGTCAACTGACTCAACGGGGGTCCGCCGGTGGCGGCTTGATGGTGAAGGGACGGGTTCCGGTCAGCTCGCCATAGACCGACAACGGTCGGCGGCCAACCTCGACGCGGGTGGCAGCCGTCCGGTTCAGCAGAGCCATCAGCGGCTCGGTCTCGGCGCACAGGGTGTCCCGATGACAGGGCTGGGGTGGGACATCGCCCGTCTGGCGTGCGACACCAGCCGCTGGATCGCCCGTCTGGTCGCCTCCAGTGTCCCTCCACGGCACTCGGGACCAAACCGGCAGACACAGGGGCCGGCGAAAGGATCGGGTTCCGCCGCCCGACACCGACGTGGCCTCTCGACTATGACGTCGATAGGGTCAGGTGACCGGCGGACCGTCCAGGCAGGCCGGACGCACGCCCTCACCTGCGGAGACATGGTGTCGATGCATCTGCATCCAGGCGAGATCGAAGCCGCCGGCTGGCGGGTGGTGACCATGCTCGACGCCGTACGGCAGTTGCGCGAGGCCTCACCCGACGTCACCGGACGTCCGCGGGTGATCGCGATCGACGGCCGGGGCGGCGCCGGCAAGACGACCTTGGCCGAGCGGCTACGCAAGGTGGTGCCCAACTCCGCCCTCGTGCACACCGACGACATCGCCTGGAACCACGCCTACTTCGACTGGGGCGCCGTGCTCGTCGAGAACATCCTGCGACCCCTGCACCGGGGGGAGGCGGTGGACTTCCGCCCGGCGGCCTGGATCACCCACGCCCGGCCTGGATCGATCACCGTCCCCGCCGGTGCCGACTTCATCTGGGTCGAGGGCACCGGCGTCATCCGCGAAGAGCTCGCCCCGTGGTGGGACGCCTCGGTGTGGATGCAGGGTGACCTCGATGAGCAGGAGCGCCTGTCGGCCGTCCGCGACGGTGACTCCCCCGGGCAGCAGGAGCACGTGGCGAACTGGCTGCTGGAAGAACTGCCGTTCATGCTGCGAGAACAGCCGTGGGCCCGAGCCACCGTGATCGTCGCCGGCCCTCCGCAGACCGACCACAACCCGGACACCGAGATCGTCGTCGCGCCGCCGACCAGCCCTTGGGTCAGCCGCCCCGGTTCCCCATAGACCCCCTGTGGCAGCAGCACATCTCACGCCCGCGAAGCCATTGCGATCGTGCTCGACAACTTCTCCCCGCACCTGACTACCAAGAAGGACACCCGGGTCGGCGACCGGGCCAAGGCCACCCACGTCGAACGCACCTGCACACCGACCAACAGCTCCTGGCTGAACCGCGTCGAGGCCCCGTTCACCGGCTTGCGCTACTTCACGCTGGACGGCACCGACCAGGCCGGCCACAAGGACCGGAGCAGCATGATCCGCCGCTACGTCATCTGGCGGAACAAGCACACCGCCGATATTCGCTTGCACGCCATCGTCACTCGCGCCAACGTCGCCTGACACCTGACGAAGGCAGAGAAGATGACCACGCAGACCCACCCCGTCGACCACGAACTCATCCAGGCCGCAGCGCACGTCGCGCACACTCGCTGTCGGGGCGACAACCACACCATGGCTGCCGCGGCCCGTGCCCGGGACGGACGGATCGTCACCGCGGTGAACGCCTACCACTTCACCGGAGGACCCTGCGCCGAACTGGTCCTCATCGGCGCGGCAGCCACCCAGGGCGCCTACGACCTGGTCACGATCGTCGCCGTGGGCGACCGCGACCGAGGGGTTGTCCCCCCGTGCGGCCGCTGCCGGCAGGTCCTTCTCGACTACTTCCCCGCCCTCAGGGTCATCGTCGGCGAAGACGAACGCATCCGAACCGTCCTCATCACCGACTTGCTCCCCGAAAGCTACATCTGGGCCGACCACCAACTCGACGCCGAGTAACCGCGCCACTCAGCGCAAGCTGGAACCGCCGGCCGACAACAGGGCGGACTTTGCCTGATGCGGCACTGGCTGCGAAACCCACGCTGCTTGCCTTCCAGCGTCTTGGCGTGGCTCTGCCGGGTCAGCTGTCGGCGGGCTTGCGGGGGGATTTGGTGCTCTCGCATGCGGCGACCGGGCATGGAAGGGGAGTGTCCGCCTCTGGGAAGGTACCGCTCTGCGTACTTCGCCCTCAGCAGTAACATCACCCAAGCCGTGCGCCGGCTCGCGGGCCCGGCCCTTTCAGCCCCCTGCCGCTGACAGCCGAGACCACCAGGTCCATCTGAAGGCAGACGGCAGCGGATTCGCAAGAACCGATCATCGCGCCACCGCCCGCTGGTCGATGCAGCCCCGTATCCGCCGTGAACCGGCCAACACCCCCGGAGACTTGGGGCCGGTGGACACTCCTCTGCTGTGACTGAGCAACTCGCTTGCCACCAGGGCCCGCGGCAGCGGGCCTGGATGGAGGTCTTCTCGTCCGCGGAGATCACGTACTCGTCCTCGCCCAGCGGGACGCCGTTCCAGGCGCGGGCGTACAGGTCCATGATGCGGCCGGCCTTGGCGCCAAAGTCCGGGTCGCGGAGGAAGAACCACGACTGGTACTGCCAGGGCTTGAGGGCGTCGTCGGCGAGCCACCGCCGCAGGGTGGAGGCGGAGACGGGTCCGGTGATGGCCCGGGCGGCCACCTCGCGGGCCAGTTCCGGACATGACCAGCGCGATAACGGAGTACTGGTTTTGGCGGGCAGCTGGCAAGCCAGCGCTTTGACCTCAGCGACCTGCAGCGGGGTGAACACCGGCGGGCGTCCGCTGCGTTTGCGGTCGGACAGGCCACCCAGGTCGTGCTCGGCGAACCGGCCCCGCAAACGGCGCACGGTGTCCAGACGCAGCCCCGTCTCACAGACGATGCGCGCATTGGAGCGCCCCCGTGCCGCGTTCAGGACAATCTGCGCGCGCATGCGCAGCCGGTGCTCGGTCTTCTGGTTGTAGGCCATCGTCTTCAGCCGCTTGCGCGCGGCGGCGGTCAAGACAGTCGGGCGGGCCGGGGCAACGGGCATCAGGCGACGGCCGATCGACAGAAGTGGACCGCGACTGCCCACATCCTGCCGTCCCCTGTCCCCCGTCCCACTGCCCGTCAGGCAGGACGGCCGCCGTGCCCACACCTTCGGAACACACCCCGCTCTCCCCCGAGCAGCGCCTTGGGCGGCCGGAGCGCGGCGCGCTGCCGCAGCAGTGCGCCGCGACCGACCTCAGCGTGGCGAGTGAGGAGTTCATCGCCGCACCGTCAGAACGCTGAACCCCCGCTCACCGGTTCTGCGCCGTCCGCATCGGCGCCTGGCCCTGGCACGGTTCCGAGCAGCCGGTAGGGCCGCGCATCGACAACGGCAATCGCCTGTGTCACCGGTGCGTAGAGCAGGCCATGCGCACCGTCCTCGCTTACGAACACGTGCGCGGTGCCCATACCGGGGTACGGAGCTACCCGTAGCCGGTCGGCGGTGGCCTCAGCCCATCGCGAGGCATGGGATGCCGGCTCGCTCTCCGCGCGCGCGACGACGATCACGTCGGTCGTGTCGTCGCCGACGCTGTCCGGCACGACGGTGTGCGCCAACCGGTAGCGGACCAGCCCGGGACGCCGGATCCCCGGGATCTCGCGGTCGATGCGGCCGACCATCTCAGCCCGGTGTTCGCGGACGAAGGCGAGGTGAGCCTCGTCGCTGGTCCACTGCGCGACACTGAGCAGCACACGCCCGTCCGGGCTTGCGAAGCAGCTGAGCCGCAGGAAAGCCTCAGGGCGAAACCTGGCCGACAGCTCGTCCCACTCCCCAAGCAGTGCACGGGCCGCCCGGTCCTGACGGTCCGGCGTGTCCACGATCCACTCGCTGATCAGCGTGGTCCCGGCGTCAGTTCGGGCCAGATCCGGCAGCTGAAGCGTTGTCACACGAGCCTCCTGTCGTCGCCGTGTGCCCAGCGTGGAACGTCAAGTGCGGTTGAGGTCAAGCCGGTGCTCAGAGCCCGAGTTGCCGCCGCGATGACCGCAGGCACACTCCAATCAGCTCCGAAGCCAACCCCCGAAGGACTTACGAGCCCGACCACTTGGCCGGCGCGCGGGGGCCCCGCGAGACCGCTGATCCCGGCGCGACGCAGCGGTGGCTGCCAGGACTTCAACACCGATGAGGTCTCCCTCGGGACGCACCCGTGGCAGTAATGTCTGCGGGATGACCAGGACGCCTACGGACTTCTTGGCACGTGCCCTGGACGCCCCGGGCGAGCCCCGTCTGCGGCCGCTGCCGCCCGTGGTGGCGGAACTGCTGCGTTCTCTGAGCGCCCCGCCTCGGCTGGCGGCGCACTTGCGTGCGGTCCATGACGTTGCGGTCCAGTTGGTGGAATGGGTGCAGGACCGCTACCCGGATCTGGCCGTGGACCGCGACGGTGTTCTCTTCGGTGCGGCGACCCATGACGTGGGGAAGGTCTTGCACCCCGAGGAGCTCACCGGGCCCGGCTCGGCACACGAGGAAGCCGGTCGTGACCTGCTGCTGAGCCGCGGCTTCCCGCCTGCACTGGCTCGGTTCGCCGCCAACCATGCCAGCTGGGACGCCCCCGATGTGACGATGGAGGACCTCCTGGTCAGCGCAGCCGACAAAGTATGGAAGGACAAGCGCGTCTCCGACCTTGAGGACAGGCTCGTCAGGGCGCTGGCAAGTGCGACACAGCGGGAACCCTGGGAGGAGTACCTCGCGCTCGATGACCTGCTCACTCGGCTCGGTGCGGACGCTGCCCCTCGCCTGGCTTTCCAATCGGCCTTCCCGGTTCACACCTGACCCAGCCTCAGGATCCGGCGCAATCCCTGAGCGCGCATGGGCCGGACGGACCGGACGGGCCGAGTACGGGGACTGATCGTAATTTCGTGACGACTACGGTCCATGTCTGATCCGGTGCGGCGATGTCGGGGGGATGCGGGTCGGTCCTCAGCCGGGTGTCCCGGCCCGCCAGGTGAACGCGCGGGCGGGGCGCGACGCCGGACGCCTTCGAGCCTCTGATGGGGATGTGCGACTCTCAGCCCGATGCCCGCAGGCCGCCCACCACCCCCACCACCGGCAGATCTTGGCCGGTCACGCCGGAAACACCCAGGCCGTCATCCTCTGCGACCCCGGACTCTCCGAGCCCGAACGGGCCTGAGCCCAAGCGGCGTTCGACCGCGCCATCCTCATCGTCGCCGAGATCGACGGCGTCACACAGGCAGACGAGGAACCCGTTCATGACACATGCCCATCAACGATGGTCGAGTACAGGATCCGGACCACGATGCGGCAACTCCTCGCCGGTCCTGTTCCCGCCGGCCTGAGGTACGACGTCAAGAACCTGTGCACCCTCCCCTGGGTGCTGCGAGCGACGCTCTACCGCGCCCACCCGCATCTCAAAGCCGAGTTCAACCGCCAGCGAACCGCTACCCGGGAAGCCCTACTTCCACGCACGGGCCGGGTGCCGGTCGGCGGGGACGGGGATCTCCACTTCCTCGCGGAGCAGGGGGGCGAGGACGAAGCGCGGGGTGTGGTGCTCCGCGGTGGTCTTCCCGCCCCGAGCACGCCAGACCCTGCCGGAAGCCTCACGGATAACCGTCAGAGCTTCACGGCGCCGAATCCTCAGCGGTAGCTGACGCCGAAGCCGTGGCCTTGTCCGGGAGTTGTGAAAGCGCGTTCGCGGGCGCGCGGTAGGTTGCTCGCCATGACTGATCCAGGGTCCGTCACCTGGCCACCTGCCCCGATCAAGACCGAGCGGCTCGTGCTCCGCGAGCCCGAGGCCCGGGACCGTGCAGCGTTCATCGAGCTGCTGGCGTCCGCCAGAGGTGCACACCTACCTCGGCGGCCCCGGGCCGCGTGACGAGCTTGAGCGCGAGATGCCCGGGGCGCCCGAGCGGTGGCCCGGGAGTTTCGTCGTTGATCTCGGCGGGGCGATGATCGGCCAGATCCTGCTCAGGAGAGCAACGGAGCACCGTCGTCCCGCTGCCGCGGGGAAGGCCGAACTCGGCTACCTGTTCCTGCCGCAGGCGTGGGGATTCGGCTACGCCACCGAGGCAAGCACGGCGGCACTCGACTGGTTCGACGGCGTCCTTCCCGGCGAGCCGGTGGTGCTCACCACCCAGACCGCCAACGCCGGCTCGATGCGCCTTGCGGCCAAGCTGGGGTTCACCGAGGTGGAGCGATTCCAGGCCTGGGACGCCGAGCAGTGGCTCGGCCTGCGGTCCCCGGTCACGCCGGCCGCTTGAGCCCAAGGCCGCCAGGTCGGGTAGCCCGAGGGTGAGTCTCTCTCGGACTACCCAACCTCGCGCGCGTGCACCCACGGAATGCCCAGTTGGCCGGTGCCTGATCACCGAGTCCTCCCGCGCTGGCAACCCCGGCGCCGTCACGGAGAAGCAGAGCGGATGGGCCGCCGGCCCAAAGGTGATGCGCGGCTACCGCGAGGCCGACGAGGCATTCAAGGAGAACGCGCCGCACAGGGTGCGGTAGGTGAAGCGCGACCCCTGCCCAGGTCAGACAGGAGCCACTGCCGGTCATGACCAGCGCGACCGATCGGTCCCCGTCGGAGCCCTGGCCGTCGCCGCTCCCCGCCAGGCGGCAGCCGGCACGCTGGTCGACGCACAGCGGCTCCGGCGCTCCGGGTTTCGGCAACGGCTGACCGGGCGCCGGCTCGGCAGCGAGACGCACCAGAGCGACCACGACCACGTCAAGGGCGGACGTCGCCTGGGAGCAGGGCTGGCAGACCGGCTGATCTCAGAGCAGCGGTCCTCTACCGCGCCTACCGCCGAACAGACTGCGACCCACCCCGCCTCAGCCCGAACGGTGTCGAGTCACGTGGTAACCCGGCCGTACGGCCTGATGGTGGCTCGGGCCGAAGCCGAACGACAGGACTCGCTCCGGTACAACCGTCACTGTCTTGCGGCTGCCGCCGGTGGAAGAAGGTCAGGCCGGGCCCGGCACCGAGATGAAGTGGCATGCCGGTGAGCAGGGTGCCGACGTCGATGCCCTGCCCGGGCCGCAGCACGGTGAAGCCCTGCCGCGTGTGGTATGGGCCCAGGGCGTGCTCGGTGCCGAACTCGCCGAACCGCTTCTTCGCATACATCGGCATCGACACCAGGACATACCGGCAGCCGGGCGAGCCCGGAGAGGACCGTGCCCAAGGGAACGCCCTGCAACACGCCGACGACCCGGCCGTCGCCGTCCGCGCGACCAGCGGGAGGGCCAGCTCGCCCGCCGCCCGCTGGAACTCCCCCGCCGCCCCTGCCCCTGCCAGCCGTTCCCCGCGAGCGGCGCCCGCAAGGGCGTCCAGCGGCCGCGTCCCGTGCTCTCCACGAGCCAATGCCTCAAGACCGGCCTGTCACGCTCACTACGCGCCCTGGCGCAGGGCGGCGGCCATCCACTCGCGGATTGCCGCCGCCCGGTCCGGGTCCGGCTTGGCCGTACCGTTGACCGTCGCCACCAGACGGTGGTACCTGGTCAGCAGCTTCAGTCCGGTCACGTTGGCCAACGACTGCGCCGCCCTGCCGTTCCGGTCGAACTCGACGATGCTGCGCCGGGCCCTGCCGACGTCGTGCTCCCCGGTCATGGCGGCGGTCAACTCGGCCGAACCGGCGGCCACACGCTCGGCGATATCCCGGGCCTGCGGCGAATCCGCAGGCACGCCGGCCTGGTGGGAGGCCTGTGCCTCCAGGAGAAGCTGCCGATGTCTCTCGACGCGGGCCATCATCTCCGGTGAAGCCATCAGCTTGCCCTGCTCGGTGCCGAAGGTGCGGTGGAAGAAGTCCCGCAGCGCCGTGCGGAACTCCTCGTCCTGCACGATCTCGGCGAGTTCGATCCAGGCCTCCAACTGCTCGGCCGACGGCTCCTCGGGCAGATGCGGCCGCCTGCTGTGCAGACGCTCCACATAGCTGGGATGAACGTCCAGGCCGTCGGTCACGAACTCCCAGAACTGGTTGATGAGCCGGTCACGGTCATCGTCGGACATCGACACGAGCTTGCGCATCAGGCTCACCTGTTCTGTCGTGGTGTGCTGCCGCACGATGGTCCGCAGCACGGCACGGCGCGCCCGGAACTGCCGCAACTGGTCCTCGACCAGCCTCAGATGCGTGACGGCCAGGTCATGCAGGGTGGTCTCCGCGGCCAGCACCCGGCGGATGTCGTCCAGGCCGGCACCCAGGTCACGCAGGGTGCGCACGAGTTCGAGCCGGGCGATGGCGAGCACGTCATACCGCCGGAAGCCGCCCTCGGTGAGGCCGGTGGGCGCGACGACGCCCTCGTCGGCGTAGAACCTGATCGCGCTCACGCTCAGGCCCGTGCGGCGGGCGACGTCCCCGATGGAGTAAAGGTCCTTCACACCCGTCACTATGAGATCTCAAGCGACCTGAGAGTCAAGGGGGCCGGCCACGACAGGACCCCGGGAAGCCAGCTCGCCGGACTCCATCTGTGCGCCTCGACGATCTGGATCAGGGAGCTCACCCAGACCGCCGTTGATCGCGACTCGCTCTGCGCCCCAGCGCGGCGGGCTTCACCCTCGCCCCGCCACCGCGCCTCGATGCCTGATGCCACCGGCTGGCTCACCCAGCACCCGGCGCCCTCACCGACGCGGAGAAACTTCACCGCAGGCCCTCCCGGCCTCGCCCTGGGGACCAGGACCGGCTTCCCGCTGTCCCGCGCGCACGTTGCAGCGCATCGGCCTGGGCTTGAGCAGCGTCCGCATCCTCCAGCGGCGCGAGACGGGGGACGGTCATCGCCAGCTCCCTGTCCGCGGCAACAAGTACCCAAGCCAGTCACGGCATCGCGCCAGTAGCACTCCGCGGTACGGGCCCACGGAACCGCGCCAGACCTCACTGGCGGACGCTCCAGCCAGTCTGCAGGGCCTGGCGGTGCGTCCCGAGCGGCTCAGGGCATCGGCCTGCCCGCGCGCATGCTGTTGGGCGAATGCGGCAGCACCGCCGAGTACGGTAGGCGCGGTCTCGGGCTGGGCCTAGCGCCGCTTCGGGTGGGTGACGTCAGGCACCTGCGGTGGGAGCACCGCCGTCCGCCGCATGCTCGTCTGCGGGCCCAGGCCGGTCGGCCGCAGGGAGGGCAATGGTGACCTCAAGCCCTCCGGCAGGGCTTTCGCCCAGGCGGAGGGAGCCGTGGTGGAGGTGGACCTGCTGGTCGACGAGGGCGAGGCCGAGACCGGATCCGGGTGAGCGGGTTCGGGTGCCGCGGGTGAAGCGCTCCTTCATGGCTTGGCGCTGGTCGGGCGGGATACCGGGCCCGTCGTCGCGGATGGTGACCCGCACTGTGTTGCCGACGGTGTCGTGGCTGAGGTGGATGTCGACGGTGCCGTCGGGGCGGCCGTGGAGGGCGGCATTGTCGAGGAGGTTGTCCACGGCCAGGCGCAGGCCGACGGGCCAGCCGGTCACCGTCACCGTCACCGTCACCGGGGCGACGGCCGCCAGGCGGTAGGTGACGGCGGGGTGGCGGCGGGACGCGTGTGCCACGGCTTCGTCGAGGAGTTCGCTGAGGTGGACAGTGGTGCGTTCGGGCAGGGCGTGGGCGTCGCCGCGGGCCAGGGTCTGCAGTCCGGTCAGGAGAGCGGTGATGCGGCTGTGCTCGATACGCATGGCTTCCAGGGCGCGGGTGCGCTGGTGGGCAGAGAGGTCGGGGTTGCGCTGGAGGGTTTCGATGGTCATGCCGAGGCTGGTGAGCGGAGTACGCAGTTCGTGGCCGGCGTCGGCGGTGAAGCGGCGGGTGGCCTCCATGCTGGTGCGCAGTTGGTCGAGCATGGTGTTCAGGGCGCCGGAGAGGTCGGCGACTTCCTGCGGGCGGGTGGCGGCTGGAAGGGGCTCCGTGGTGTCGACGCTGATGGCGAGCGCGCCGGCCCTCAGGCGTTGGAGGGGATGGAGGATGATCCGGGTGATGAGCCAGACCCCTGCGGCTGTGATGAGGGCGGCGAAGAGGGTGACGGCGGCGACGATGGCGGTGTTGTCGGCGAGGCGGCGTTCGATGGGGTCGATGTCCTGGAGGACTTCAAGGCGGTCGCCTTCGGTGCCGAGTGGTTCGGTCAGGGAGCGCCAGGTCTGGCCGTCGGTCTCGATCGTGGCGTAGCCGTCGCGGGTGGGCAGGGGCAGCGCGGTGGGCGGCGTCTCGCCGCGTTGGGCGATGACCTGTCCGTCGTAGATGAGGCGGACCAGGCTCTGGCTGCCGGCCAGCAGGCCGCCGTAGTCGTCCCCGCCCGTGCCCGTCCCGGTGCCGGTGTGGTCGCCCTTGTCGAGGAGCTTGTCGGCGTCCTGGCGGACCTTCGTCGCGCGGGCGGCGAGCTGGCGGTCGAGGTCGGTGCGGTCGCGGTGGTCGATCCGGGCGACGATGACCAGGCCGGCCAGCGCGACCACGACCGTCACCAACACGGCGACCGCGGCCGTGATCTGGGAGCGCAGGCTGCGCGGGGTGAGTTTCACGAGCCGGTGCGCAGGACGAAGCCGATACCGCGGACCGTCTGCAGGATGCGGGGACGGCCGTCGGCTTCGAGCTTCTTGCGGAGGTAGCCGATGAACACGTCGACGACGTTGGTGTCGACATCCCAGGTGTAGCCCCAGACCTGCTCCAGGAGCTGGGAGCGGGAGAGGACCTGGCCGGGCCGGTGGGCGAGGGCAAGGAGGAGGTCGAACTCGCGTGTGGTCAGCTGCAGCTCCCGCCCGGCCCGGGAGGCTGTACGCCGGGCGGGCTCGATCGTCACATCGCCGATGACCAGGGGCCGTGTGCGGGTGGACTCGTGCAGGCGCACCATGGCGTGCAGGCGGGCGGCGAGCTCGCCGATGGAGAACGGCTTGACGACGTAGTCGTCGGCGCCGGCGGCCAGCCCGGCGACCCGGTCGTCGACCTCGTCACGGGCGGAGAGCATGCACACCGGCAACGTCCGCCCCTGCGCCCGCAACGCGCGGACGACCTCGACGCCGGACAGGCCCGGCATGGTCACATCCAGCACGATCACCGACGGCGGCCGTCCGGCGACTTCCTCCAGCGCCCTGGCGCCGTCCTCGGCCGACCGGACGGTGAAACCTTCCAGGCCCAGTCCCAGGGCCAGGGCCTCGCGTACGCCGGGGTCGTCGTCGACCACCAGCACCTCGGGCTTGCGGCCCGCTGTCATATAGCACCTCGGTTTCCGCGCCGGCACCACCGGGAACGGGTGCCGCTGCGTCTTCCAAGGATCGGCCGGAAACGACAAGGAAGTCTAAGAACCACGCGGCCCCGCCCGATCGCCCTCACCCCTGGCTCCTTCGCCATCCGTGCAGTTCAGGGGCTGCGTGCGCCGTTCCTGCCAGACGGTGGTGGCGGGTGTTTCTTAGAGCGGCCACAAGAACCGTGGCCAGGGTGAAGTGCACGCCCCGCCGTCGGGGCGCTGCCCGAATTCCGCGACGAAGGAAGCCCGCCGATGACCCTGTCCACCGTGCTGCCCCGCGGGCACCGCAAGCCGCCCGGCCGCCGCCGGGGTCGGCGCGGCTTCAGCCTGGCCGACCCGCTCGGCGCCCTCGCGATCCTCTCCGCCGTCGCGGTCGTCGCGCTGTGGGTGATGAACCAGGGCGGTCCGCTCAGTCTCACCACCCCGGACCGGGCGACGGGCTCCCTCGGCCTGCTCACCGGCCTGCTTGCCTCCGACCTGATGATCCTCCAGGTTGTCCTCCTGGCCCGGATCCCCTGGGTCGAACGCTCCTGGGGCCACGACCTGCTCACCCGCCGGCACCGTTGGATCGGCTTCGCCTCGTTCTGGCTGATGATCGCCCACGTCGTCCTGTTCGCCGTCGAACGCGCCGTGCGCGAGCCGGAGGCGATGCTGGAGGCACTGGTGCGGGTGTTCGTCACCGACTCCTGGATGCTGTTCGCCACCGTCGGCACCATTCTGTTGATCATGGTGGTCGTCACCTCGATCCGCGCCGCCCGCCGCCGGCTGCGCTACGAGTCATGGCACCTGCTGCACCTGTACTCGTACGCCGGGATCGCCGCCACGTTCCCCCACACCTTCACCGACGGCGCCGACTTCCACGAGACCTGGACGCGCGTCTACTGGTGGTGCCTGTACGGCTTCGCGTTCGCCGTCACCCTCCTCTACCGCCTCGCCCTGCCCGCCTGGCGCTCGCTCCATCACCGCCTGCGGGTGGAGTCCGTGGTCACCGAAGCACCCGGAACCGTCTCCGTCACGTTCAAGGGCCATCGCCTGGACAGGATGAAGACCGCTTCCGGCCAGTTCTTCGTCTGGCGCTTCCTCGACGGCCCCGGCTGGTCACGCGGCAACCCCTACACCCTCTCCGCTGCCCCCACCTCCGACCGGCTCCGCATCACCATCAAGGCCGCCGGCGACGGCAGCGAACGCGCCGCTCGCCTCACCCCCGGCACCCGCGCCCTCATCGAAGGCCCCTACGGCACCCTCACCGCCCGTCGGCGCACCCAACCCCGCATCCTCCTCATCGCCGCCGGAATCGGCATCACCCCCATGCGCGCCCTGCTGGAAGACACCCCCTACGCCCCCGGCGAGACCACGCTCATCTACCGCTACAGCGAAGAACAGCACGCCGTCTTCGCCGACGAACTCCGCCAGATCGCCGGCCGCCGCGGCGTCGAGCTCATCTTCCTGCCGGGCCCCCGCCGCGCCGACACCTCCTGGCAGGCAGCAGGCCCCGCACACCCCGGCGACGACGCCCAGGCCCTCAGAAGCCTCGTCCCGGACATCGCCCACCGAGACATCTACGTCTGCGGCCCACCCGTCTGGATCACCGCCGTCCGCAAGGCCGCACGCGGCGCCGGCGCCCACCGCGACACCGTCCACACCGAAGAGTTCGCCTGGTAGCAGCGCGCCCACCACACCTCACCAACCAGGAGTACCCCCATGCGACGCATCACCATCTGGATCACCGCCACCCTCGCCGTGGCCGGCCTCCTCCTCGCCTTCCAGCTCAACCTCTCCGGCACCACCGGCAAATCCGCAGACGACGGCAACCACACCGAACCCGCCTCCACCGCACCCGCCAGCCCCGGCCAGAACCAGACCAAGCCCGGCGACGACACCCCTGGCGACGGCGAACACGTCGGCAAACCCGGCGAGAACAAATAGCCCTCGAACCCGCAAACCCGTACGCCGGGTCGTCCCCAACGGCGGCCCGGCGTGCGGGTGCGCGCTATGTCCCGCACAAAACTCTACGAACCCACGTGCTTCTGGCGGCGGCACAAAAGGCCCGTGGCCAGCAGCAGAGACACGAGTATGTCGCGAACGTCCTTATGCGCTCGGGAGATCCTGTCCCGCGCGCCGGTGGTGACCCGAGGCTCTGGCTTCGGGAGGCCCTGGTGGCCGTGAGGGCACGCAACATGAGACACCGCGGTGCCCATCGGTACGTGTACCGCCTGGGCAGTGACAGGCGCGCGCGAGAGCATTCGGTCGGGTCTGACAGCGTTCGAGCGCTGCCCCAAGAGCACAGACGCTGACGGCATCTGACCACCGCCGTCAGCCACGGCCTGTCACCTCTGACCGAGGGCAGGACGCTCGGGCTGCGAGGTTCAGCGGCACGCGAGCGGCGGCGTTCGTAGGTCGGAGGCGACTTGGCCGATGGGTTCAGGAGGTGCCGACGCGTACGGCGGTCGCTGCCAGGGTGGTGTAGCTCATTGTGAAGCGTCCGCCCAGGGAGTCGATGGCGCTCCCGACCGCGTCCAGTATCCGGGCCAGTTGATCGGGGCGGAGTTGGGTGAGGCCGCCGGTGGTAGGGAGCAGGTCCAGCCATTGGTCGCGCGTGTAGGACTGCTTCCAGTCGAATCGCCACTGCTCGGGAGCGTTGAACTGTTCGGTCTCGCGGATCTTGTCGGCGAACTTCGTGTATGCCGCCTGGTAGAGGTCGAGCGGACGTCGGGCCGGTTGGCCGTTGAACGGGGAGTCGGGCGCCGCCCGCCGGTAGGCAGCGGCGAACGGTTCGGCCACCTCGGTCGGCGGCTCATACACGTGCCCGAAGATCGCCAGCCGTCCCTCTGGACGCAGCACATGTGCCGCCTTCACGGCGCCGGCGACCGGATCCACCCAGTGCCAGGACTGGGCAGCTATGACCGCGTCGAACGTCCGGCCGACCGGCTGCCAGGCTTCGAAGGTCGCCACCTCGACCTGCAGGCCACGGGCTCGCGCGAAGTCGGCCATCCGCGCATCGGGCTCGATACCGAGCACAGTGCAGCCTACGGCCTGGAACTGGCGGGCTGCGATGCCGGTACCGCAGCCGACGTCGAGTACGTCAGGTCCGGGGCTTCCGGCGAGGATCCGCCTCACCAGCGTATCGGGGTAGCCGGGCCGGGCCTGGTCGTAGCGTTGCGCGTCCGCGCCGAATGACTCCGCTATTTGCCGAGCCTTATGCGGCTCCGCCGGGGAAGGTTCTGGTTGCTCTCGCGGTAAGGTGGGCATGCGCCCACCTTAGTGGGCGCATGCCCACTCGACAACGGATGCCAGCAGGTTGATGCACGAAAGGATCTGCGAGTGCCGACTGGGGTGCACCTTCACGACGCCCGGCAGCAGCTGTTCGACGCTGCCGAACGCGTGCTTCTGCGGGACGGGCCGAACGGACTGACCAGCCGGGCCGTCACCGACGAGGCGGGCTGCGCCAAAGGCGTCCTGCACCGGCACTTCACCGACTTCGACGCCTTCCTCACCGACCTCGTGCTCGACCGCGCCGCGCAGCTCGAGACGCAGGCGAGTGCGCTGCGCGAGTCCGCCGGCACCGGCACGGTGGCCGACAACCTCACCAGTGGACTGGCCACCCTGTTCGGACCGATTCCGGTCGCAATCATCCCGCTCATCACCTTCCGGGATGAGCTGCGCGCACGGCTGCGGCAGGCCAGGCCCGGAGGCGGCATCGCGATCCTCGCCGAGGCCGCGACCGCAATCTCCGCTTATCTGGCCGACGAGCGTGAACTGGGCCGCATCGCGGCCGACTCCGACATCGACTCACTCACTCTCTCGCTGGTCGGTGGCGGGCATCTCCTGTTCGCAGACCGCGCCCCCGGCCCACCGGACTTGGCAGCCGTCAACAAGCTCGTGTCAGCGGTTATCGCCGATGCCGTGCAACGACGACCGACCTAGAGACCCCTCGGCGTCGGCAAACGCACGTACACCGGCCGCGATCGCTTGAGCCTCTCGCCCTCTTGTGGCGAGGGCGCTGACGTCGCTTCTTGAAGTGAACGAAGCCGCAAGCAGGACCCACTTGCGGAACAAGGGCAGCCCGGCCCGGTTGAACATCGGCTTTTGAGTCTCTCGACCGCGCCGGAACTGTAGTCGAAGGTCAACCCGGCCAGCACGGCGTCGATGTCCTGACGCAGGAATCCGGGTACACGCGGTGACATGCACCGTGCCGCCCTCCACGAACGCCCTTCCACCCGCTCCGACTTCAGGTGCGGGAGCGCGATGCCCAGAAGCTCGTCACACATACATGACGACGCCAGAAATATGACTCTCCGTCACTCATCATGGAAATCTTGCCTGAACCTTGCAATTCCCCACCCGCCGCGAGGCGGGTGTTACGGGCGCCGGGCGGAAGCGATTGTGCCGGGAGTGAGTCCCAGGGCTGCCTTGGCCTGTCGGGTGCGTTCGTCGGCGAGGACTTCCGTCCGGCCCGCTTCGACGGCGGCGAGAGTCTGCTCGGCGATCGCTACCGGGGTGTTCTTGGGGCCCCGGACATGGGCGGCCATGTCCGTGTCGATCCGCAGTGCACGCCGACGACGAGGACGCCGGTGTCGTGGAGTTCGCCGCGGATCCCGTTGGTCAGGGCCCAGGCGGCGGCCTTGGAGGCGCTGTAGGAGCCCATCGCGGGGTTGGTGAACCAGCTCGCGATGGACAGTACGTTGACGATGGAGCCGGGCGAGTTGCCTATCAGCAGTGGGGCGAAGGCACAGCACGTGGCGAGCGTGCCGAAGTAGTTGACCTCCATCTCCGCGCGGGCGGCGTCCAGGTCGGGCGCGGCCAGCAGGGGGCTGTCGGTAAGGACACCGGCGTTGTTGACCAGCAAGGTCACGTCGGAGCACGTCTCGGCTGTCGCGGCCACTGGACGGGATCGGAGATGTCGAGACGGACCGGTGTCACGCCGGGCTCGACGACCGACCCCGGGTCGCGGGCCCCGCCATAGACGCGCTGTGCGCCGCGTTGCAGCAGTATCCGGGCCATCACCTGTCCGAGCCCACGGTTCGCGCCGGACACCAGTGCCGTTGCCCCCTGAATCCGCATGGTTTCAACCCCCGTCTCGCCCGGCCGATTCGTCGTCAGCTTCCCGATCACGTCGTGGACCATTTGAGATGAACGGCGGTCTCGTGGAACCCCAGAGCGCGATAGAAGTCGGCCGCTCTGCGGGTCGGCACGGTCACCTCGACGTCCTTCGCCTCCCGGGCCTTCGCCTGTACGGCCCGGATCAGCGCGGAACCCGTACCGCGGCCGCGCATGGGCTCGGCCACGGCGAGTTCGAGCAGTTCGAGGATGGTTCCGCCGGCAAACAGGGTGGGCATGCGCAGCGCGAGCAGGTACCCGACCACGCCCGAGTCCTGCTCGGCGACCAGGAACTCGGCGCTGCCCTCTGCGGCGGCCGCGATGATCCGGGGGAACGTGGCACCGTCGAAGACCGCTCGGTCGGGCCGGTAGCTCGTCACGAACCCGATCAGCAGACGGTAGATGTCATCGGCGTCCGAGGGCGTGGCCTCGCGGACAGTCGTCATGCCTAACCGTCCCCCGGGAGTCTCGGCGCTGGCGACCTTCCTACCCAGCGGCAACGGACCGGTCAATGGCTCGGGGCACGGGAAGCCCGCCTGCCACATCCTGCGTTGCACCCAGGTACAGGCTCCCAGCCGCGCATCGTCGTCGCGGATCTTCAGCACCACCTCGCGGCCGTTCGTCAGCCGAAGGCCGTGGACCACGGACAGGTTTCCCGCCGTGAAACTAGGCTGGGCAACGGGGTGGCCCAGATGTTCCATGCACCAGTCACTCACTGCTCGATCGTCGGAGTGTTCACGCATGGCTTTCCTTTCCCTGGGTCGGCTGGTCCTCCCGTCAAGGGCCGGGATGGTGGCCTGGAGCCGCTGACCGGATCGGCGCCCTCGCGCCGCAGGGCGCTGATCAACTCGGTGGACTGCCGCGGGCTCAGCCCAGCGAATGCAGCCATCCAGGGCGGCTCCGATGCCGTGTACACCAGGGCAGAGCTCAGGGAGTGTCGCTGTCTGCCTCGTTCGGTCGCATGAAGTCAAGGTCGTCGCCCCATGCGTCCAGCACCTTGCCATGTCCGGCGTCTCGGGCCGCCTTCTCGACAAGGGCGAACAGGTGCCGCTGCAGGGTTACGTCGCCCCTTGCCGAGATGCGGTCCACGGCACGGAGCAGCATGTCGGTGTCCCAGCCCGGCAGCGGGTACCGGGCGAGCTCCCACTCCAGGTACTTGTTGTAGGGGCGGGGACGACGGTTGAGAGCGAACAGCAACTCAAGCAGGAGCCGCATACTGTCGGCCGCGTCGAGACGGGCGGCCAGAGCCCGGCCGTCCCGGTGGTTCTTGACGGAGCGGTAGAGAGAGTTGGCGTAGGCGTCGAGCCATCCGCCAGAGTCCCGGAACGCCTCATCGGCATCCAGTCGGCCCCAGTCGGCAAGGATGCGAGCGATGCCTCCGTCCAGCCGGTCGAGCACGATCCGAGCACGGGCGAGGGCATAGCGTTCCCAGCCAGGCAACCCGGCCCCGCAGAACTCGCTGAAAGTGACGACAACGAGATCGAGCTCGGCGCTGCGGTGACCCGCGAGCCGGGTCAGGTCGGTCCTGGCACCATCGGCAACGACCACGTACAGGTCGTGGTCGGAGTACGGGGTGATCATGCCGTGGTGGGCCTGGGAACCTTTGAGGACGAGGCCGACGACGGCTGAATCAGCGGCAGCGAGCTCGACGAACGCGTCGTAGGTGAGAGGCTGCTGAGCAGTCATGGTGTGGATCTCCGGTGAGGTGACGACGGGTATGCCTGCTGGGGCGACCCCGTTACGAGACGCCCTGCACCGTCCGCGGCTGCACGTGGCTGCCGCCCGGGAGATCAACGCACGTCTGGACTCTAGCGCCCAGCCGGGCCATGCAATAGGGCATTTGGAGAGGTCAAGAATGCCGTTAACGTGGCTATGCCGATGATCAGTAACAGCGCATGCCGATGAGTTCTGGTATCGGTTGATGCTCCGGGAGCGCGAGCATGTCGGTGAGTCTTGACACCGCTTCGACGTGGATCAGAAGTGGGTGGCGATCCCGAAGATACGGCGGAGTTGTGCCATGTCGTGCCGGTCGCGTTCCGATGGTTCGTATCCCTGGTGGAAGTAGACCTGCTGCTCGGCGGACAAGCACGGGACGGGCGTCTGCTGGATGGTGCCTGTCACGAAGCAGGAGGAGGGATAGGCGAAGGGGGGGCTGCGGTTCGGGTGACGCCTGCACTGCTGAGCCGTCATTCCTGAAGACCAGCGGATGAAGGTCGATCTCCCGGCCGTCCGGAGCCGTCATGACGAACCGGATGGGCCTCCAGTCCAGACTCTCCACGAAACCTGCGGCGGAGAGGGCCGCCAGCACGTCGGCTTCCTGGTCCTGCCGGTGCATCAAGTCCAGGTCGCGATGGTCTCGGGTCTGCTCGCCGACCAGAGCGTCGATCCCCCATCCGCCACCGACCCAGACGTCGGCCCCCGCCCGCCGCAACAGGGTCAGGACGAACGACACGTCATCAGCTGTCATCACCCGACGCAGGCTAGAAGTGTCAGCAGTCGACAGCGAACGATTTCTCTCGGAAGAGGCAGAGCGAGCCCCGTGCAGGGGAGGTCCGCTGCGGTCGTCACTCAGCGCCCGGCTGCTTGGACCGGACCCTCGGACCTCGTTGCGGCGCCGGGGAAGCCGCCAGCCGCCTGCGGACCCTGTCCGAGGTGGTCTCGGCACGCCCGTCTCGAACTGGATCGCGTCGTACTCCAGGTGGCCGTGATGGTCGTTCCGACGAAGGCGGTCGCATCATGTCGGCGCCAACAGGTCGGCCAGCGGCGGACGGTGCCGCCGTCGCGGTGCTCACCGCGGTGCCGGCCCGTCGTGGCCACGAACACGATGCCTGTCGGCACCTGCCCGTCCCCATACCGGTGTCGGCCACCGCCGTGGGGCCGTACCGGAGCGGCCGGGACCACCCGCTGAAACACCTCCCACAGCCGATCCAGAACCAGCCGCTCCACCATCGCCATCATGACCGCCAGCCTGGTGATCAGGCCGGTTGAGACTCACCCCAGCCCGGCTGCGGGCCCACCCCGAGGCGGGCGGACGTGCCGTCACGTCGCGTGTTCCCGTGGCGAGCGGGACGCCGGCCGACGGGTACTCCGCAGGCTTCCCGGAAGCCTCGGTCACCGCCGTCTGCTTCGGGACCGCACTTTCGGCCTGGCCACCACACCAACGCCGTCCGTAAAAAGCGGAACAAGCTCATCACCCGAGCTGTTGGCGGCTACGTCGGACCGGGCTCCGCCAGGCTCGCCGGCCTTGGTGGCGACATCGGTCGGCGCGTTGTCGCGCCTATATCAACACTCAGTAGAAGGAGTAGAGATCATGACCAAGGGATCCGCGCTTGTCATCGGAGTCGGCCCCGGCCTCGGCCTGGCCCTTGCGGAGGCCTTCGCCAGGGACGGCCACCCTGTGGCGCTGTTCGGGCGCGACGCGGCGCGCCTGGACAAGTACGCGACCGAGCTGACCACCGAGGGCCGCACAGCGCGCGCCTACTCGGCGGATGCAGCCGATCCCGAAGGCTTGGAGGCTGCGCTCACGCGTGCCGCAGACGAGCTCGGGGCGCCGGAAGTGCTCGTGTACAACGTGGCCGTGATGAGCCCTGACACGCCCACCGGGCTGGATGCACGGGAGTTTGCACACACTCTCGCGGTCAACGTCACTGGAGCCGTCGTCGCGGCCCGGACGGTCCTTCCGCTCCTGCGTGACGGCCGAGGGAGCCTGCTGTTCACCGGTGGCGGTTTGGCTCTGGACCCCTCGCCCGCGGTCACATCTCTGTCGGTGGGCAAGGCGGCGCTCCGGGCATACGTCCAGTCTCTCCACAAGCAGCAGCAAGGCTCCGACGTGCACGTGACCACGGTGGCGATCGGTGGCGCCATCGGTGGGGACAACCCGCGCTTCTCCCCCGACATGCTCGCGGCGGCCTACCTGAACCTGCATCAGCAGCCGCAGGACCAGTGGCAGGCCGAACTCCTCTACACCTGATTGCGTGCCGCCGGTCAGCCGCGCCCGGCCACGGCACCTGATCGCCAAGGCGGTCTTGTAGCTGGTCAGCAGTATCAGGGCGCCCTTGTCGGCCGAGTAGTCGACGGCTCGTTCCAGCGCCAACCACGTCGCGGCGCGGGCGGGCACGGTACCCGCCGTCGCGCCGTCGGCGGGCGGAACGGCCTCGGCCGACGCGCCGGGGGTGCGCGGTCCGGGCGGACCAGGAAGAGCGACAGCCCGACCACCGCACCGTACCGGGCGGAATGCCGGAAGCCTTTGCACGCCGGACAGCCGGGGCCCCGGGCCCATGC
Organism: Streptomyces sp. NPDC048254; assembly: GCF_043201895.1. NCBI lineage: Bacteria > Bacillati > Actinomycetota > Actinomycetes > Kitasatosporales > Streptomycetaceae > Streptomyces > Streptomyces sp. NPDC048254. Next base: position 38,829 of record NZ_JBICZJ010000025.1, on the reverse strand, counting down.
CGAGATGGGTACCAGGTCGAAGGCGACGGCCATGGCGTTCCCGCCGGAGATGCCGCCCTGGGTGAAACGGCCCGGCGCGTTCTCCCGATAGGCGATGAACGTCTTGCGAAGGGTGCGGGCCAATCGGGTTGGGACCGTTGGGGACCCGGCCCATCGCGGGCTCCTGCAGGGCGAGGCAGGGCAAGCCCGACCGGCGGCCGGCGACCTGCCGCCGCACCAAGGGCGTGACCCGCCCGCCACGCGAAGGACTCGCCGTCCGACGCGGGGAACCTGCCCGCATCCGTGACGGGAGGGGCGTCCGACGGGACGGACGCCCCCCTCGCGGTCGCAGCCTCAACCCGTGTGGGCCCTCGCGTCACCTCCGCCAGAACAGGTGGTGCCTCACGCCGCTCGGGCTGGGCACGATCTCCAGGTGGAACCGGTCGAGCAGTTCGTCGGGGGACGCCCAGAGCCGTAGTCCGGACCCGAGCTTCACCGGCGAGACCGCCACATGCAGGGTGTCGACGAGGTCGGCATCAAGGAACTGCCGGATGGTGGTGACCCCGCCGCCGAGTCGGACGTCCATGCCCTGTGCCGCTTCCCGCGCCCGTGCGAGGACCTCCGCCGGGTCGCCGTCGACGAAGTGGAACGTGGTGTCGGAGAGCGTGAACGACGGACGCTCGTGGTGGGTCATGACGAACACCGGCGTACGGAACGGAGGCTCCTCCCCCCACCAGCCGCACCACTCCTGGTCCTGCCAGGGCCCACGCTGGGGCCCGAACTTGTTGCGGCCCATGATCTCGGCACCGATGTTGCGGGCGAAGTCTCGCGTGAAGCAGTCGTCCAGGCCCCGGCTCCCGCCAGGATCCGTGCGCATGGGCCAGCTCGCCGTGGCCCCGGCCCACGCGAACAGCCTCTCGGGGTGGTCGACGCCGAACGGCCGCTCGAGACTCTGGTGCTCACCGGCACCGATTCCGTCGTCCGAGACGTTGAAGTTCATGACTCTCAGCAGTTGATCCACGTGTTTCCTCGTCAGGTCCTGTCGCGTCATCGCGCGGCGAGGCGCCGCACATCATGGCGTCGAACGGGACGCGGCCGGATCGACAGCGGCCCGCAGTCTTTTCCAGGGCACATCAGCAGGCGGCCCCGCCGGTGGTGCGGCTGTGGCGGACACGGACGGCATCGGGGTGGCCGCCGCGACCACCCGACCGTTCCCGCGGCGCGGTATCCCAGGACCACCGCACGGAGTCCCTTTACGCGCCTTACCCGATTCATCCCACCGGGTCAAGTCACGACCCCTCGGAACGTGACCGTGCGGTGCCCGCAGGGCCTACTTGAAGTGCGGGCCTCGCCGGAGAAGAAATCCGGAGAACAAACGAGGCAGGTCGACAGGACGGAAATCCTCAAAGAGGGTTTCCTCTTTCACCGAAACCGCGAAATGGCCCGGTACGACCGTCCGGTAAAAGCGGTCCGCCAGTCATCGTCCGGGATTTCCGGGGCAGACAGAAAAGCCCCCTGTATCGATAGGAGAGAACCCATGACCCGTACTTCTCACACCACGAGCAACGTCCGTTCCAAGCGCCGGGGCTTCCGCCTTGCGACACTCGCCGCCTCGGCTGCGGTCATCACCGGGGGCATCGTCCTTCCCGCGTCCGCCGCGACGGCCGCTCCGATGCCTGCCTCGCAGGTCGTGAGCTTCGTCCACGGCGGCGGCGCCGGCGGTGACGGAGGTGCCGGAGGCGGCGGCTTCATCGGCGGCGGCGGGGGCTCCGGCGGTTCCGGCGGCGGCAGCGTCCTGGGCACCGGCGGCGACGGAGGCAAGGGCGGCAAGGGCGGCGACGGCATCCTGTCCGGTGGTGGCGGTGGCGGCGGCGGTGGCGGCGGTGACGGTGTCGTCGGTGGCAACGGAGGCACCGGCGGCGACGGTGGCACCGGCCTGTTCGGCGGCAGCGCCGGCTCCGGCGGCACCGGCGGCGACGGCATCCTCAAGGGCGGCAACGGAGGCAGGGGCGGCAACGGAGGCTTCGGCGTCTTCCAGGGCGGCAACGGCGGCAAGGGCGGCGCGGGCGGGCTCGGCGTCCTCTTCGGTGGCCTGGGCGGCGCCGGTGGCGCCGGCGGCGGCAGCATCTTCTGACCGTCTCTCCCCGGTCGGGGACGGAGACCCGCGCGGCCTCCGTCCCCCGGCCCCCACGCCCGCACCCCATTGACCAGTGTGCGCAGCCGGGCACCCGGCGCGGCACCCGCAGAACCACAATCTCGATCAAGGAAAACGGAGAGCCCTCATGTCCACAACTCGCTGGCAGCGTCCGCTCGTTCTGGCGGTGGCCTCGGTCGCCCTCGCCACTGGCACCGCGTGCGCCGCCCAGGCGGCGCCGGGTGTCACCACAGGCACCAGCCAGACGGCCCCGGCCGACCCGTCCCACTGCGGCCAAGGCGGGGAAGGCGGGAAGGGCGGGGAAGGCGGCAAGGGCGGTGCACCCGGTCAGCCGGGAGAGCCCGGCAAGCCCGGCCGGATCGGCTGCTTCACGTTCGGCGATCTGCCCGACAAGCCCAAGTCGGATCTCACGGGCACGGACAAGATGCGGATCATGCTGACCGTGGAATCGGGGCAGGCGAAGAAGGCCGACGTCATCAAGAAGTACAAGATCTCCGAGAAGGAGTTCGACACGTGGGACAAGCAGTTCCGCGACGGGGACTGGGCCGCACTGATGGCACTGAATTCCCTCTTCGGCTCCTGAAGAACCTTTCCCCCGACGTCCCGGCCCGGTGCGGGCCGGGACGTTCCTGTCAAGCCCCGAATCCGCGGACCGTGACGACGAGACCCATGACCGGGTTTATTCGATACAGCGGAAACCGCAGTACGGGAAATAACTCTCTGGAAAGAGGAATGCCATGCGTGTGCGCTCTTGGAAGGTCCGTCTCGGTGTCACGGTCTCGACCGCCCTGACCGCCGCCATCGCGGCCGGCGCGGTCGGCGCGCCGGCCGCGATGGCGGCACCGGCGCCGCAGAGCCATACGGCCATGGCGACCGCCCGGCAGCTTCCCGCTGACAGCGCCCGGCCGGGCGGCGGCAGCCTGTTCGGCAGCGGCCGGTTCGGCGACATCAAGGGGAGCAACGGCAGTGTGCGGATCGGCGACCGGGTGTGCGCGGGCAACTGCAACGCAACCGTCAACGGGAGCAATGGCAGCCAGGGCGGGATCTGTGCCGGACTGTGCAACGGCAGCGCCAACGGCGGCACCGGTACGACCGGCGCGCCGGGCCGCCAGGGCGGCACCGGCGGCGCGGGCGGGATCTGCGCCGGGATCTGTGCCGGCAGCGCCAACGGCGGCACCGGTGGTACCGGCGGAGCCGCGGCGGGCACCGGCGACGGCGGCCGCGGCGGCACGGGCGGCACCGGTGGCCGCGGCGGGATCTGCCTCGGGCTCGGCTGCGGAAGCGGCGGCACGGGCGGTACCCCCCGCTGACGGCACCTGCCCTGACAGGAAAAGGGCCACGCCGCCGGCCGGCTGTTCTGCGCCGCGACGAAAACAGGACGCCGCCGAACCGACGCCGCGGCGCCCCACGGCAGGAAGCCCTCCCCCCAAGGTGCCCGGACAACGTGCGGATCCTGGCGGTGGGCGTCACCGGCGCGGCGCCGGTCCCTCCGCCGCACGTGACCCGCGAGGTCCTTTCCGGCGGCAGCAGGGAAACCTGGACCGGCTGGCTGCACCGCGAACACCCCGCCTGGTGGGCCTGGACGCGGCACGGCCCCCGCCACCGCGAAATCGAGCGCCGTCTCCGCGATCCCCATGCTGAAAGCCGCCGGGGGACGGAAAGATCCGCGCCGCCTCAGGAGGGTTGGCCGACTTCGGCGACGATGGTGTAGAGCTCGATGATCACGCCGTCCTTGCAGTGGGCGATGTCCATTCCGGTCGCAACGGGCGGTTGGCCGGCCGGACCGTACTGGAAGCCGAGGTGACCGAGGTCGTCGTTGACGGAGACGGGGCCGTCGGGGTGGAAGACCCAGTCCGGGGCCTGCGCACGGAGCTCTGTGGCGCGCTCGTCGAGGGCCTCGCGGCCTCGGACGACGCGGTCGGGTTCGTGCCACACGACGTCCTCGGCGTAGGTCTCGGCGATGGCCGCGCCGCGGCGCTCGGGATCCGGCTCGTTGAAGACGTCGAGGAGGTTGCGGCGCATCAGGTCGGCGACGGTGTTGGTCATGGCGGTCCTTCGGGTCGCGCCGGCCGGGATCACCGGTCAGGCGTGCTGCCAGGGGGCCGGGAAATGCCTTGTCGCCTCTGGTTGCGAGGCTCCGTTGAGCGGCACGATAGCGACCTCGTCGGCCTCCGCCTGCGCGGCTCGGGGATCTGGACGAGTGACCCGATCCGAACGATTCGTCGATCAGGCGCGGTACACGCCCCGGCTGTTCGGCACCGCCCATGTCACCCACGCCGAACCCGGACTCGCCGCCGGCGTCGTCAACGCGGGCCCCGCCAAGACCGAGATGACGCGCATCGCTCCCTGATACATGCGGGCCGGCATCAAGGTCCTCGGGCCGGTCGTCTTCGACGCGCGGTGGTGTGCGGCCTCCGCCTGCCGCCGTCGCGTGCCGCGCGGTTCAGCCGGTGGCCGTGGCAACGAGTTTCGGTACGAAGGCCGATACGTCGACCGTGCCGAGTCCCGAAGCCATGTCGTAGCCCTTGACCGCCTGGTACCCGTCCGGGCCGTTGTTGCCGATGGTGATGTCGACGATGCCGCCGGCGGCAACGGACTCCAGCCGGTACATCGCGCCGTGCACGGCACCGAGCCGGGCTCCCGCCCTCTGGTCGGCGAGCGCGACCACCGCCGCGAACATGGGGGCCGCCTCACTGGTGCCGCCGGCCGGCAGCCAGCCCGCGCCCGCCGGCAGGAAGCCCTGGTAGACCAGGGTGCCACCGGAGGCCGAACCGTCCATGCAGACATCAGGTGTGCCGCGCCGACCGCCGACCCGGTCCCCGACGCCGTCCTGGTAGGCGGGGCGGGGAAAGGTCTGGGAAGGGCCGCCGCCGGTCGCGCCGAACCGGTCGTTCCAGACGGTGTCCGGGCCGGTCCGCCGGCCTTGGTCGTCAAGGTGGAGCCGGGACGCACCGAGGGAGAGGACGCTGGGGTCGGACGCGGGCCAGGACACCGACCTGACCCGTTTGCCGTGCGGGCCGACTGGCGGGGCGGCACCGGAGTCACCCGCGCTGGCGACCAGCGTGACGCCGCCGGCCACGACCCGGGCCAGCAGACCGCTGAACCGCGTGAGATCCCGGGCCGGCAGGCCACTGTTTCCGGCCGCCGAGTACTCCTCGACACCGAAACTGATCGAGATCGCATCCGGACGATGCCGGGTCACGCTCTCGGCGATGCCGTCGAGGATCAGTTCGGCGCCCAACACCGCGCCCTCGGCGGCCTGTCCGGCCGTCTCCCCGGTGGGAGCGGCAGAAGGAGCGGGACGGTAGACAGCGGCGGGCAGCCCGATCTGGGTGACGACGATCTTCGCGTCGGGAGCGACCATGTGGACCATCTGCACGTCCAGGGTGGCCTCCATGGCGACGTCGGCCATCTGGGAGTTCTCGGGGTCGAACGGGGCGATGTGCCCGGCCGGGTCGTAGCGGTCGACCGTCAGATCGGGTGCCGGCAGCTTCATCGCCCGGCTGAAGGTCTCCAGATCCTTCCCGAGCGTGTCCGGAACCACCTGTTCATAGACCACGACCGTACGGCCCTTGCCGGTCAGTCCCGAGGAGTTGAGCTTGTCGATGCCGTAGGCCCTACGGACCAGATCGGGCGTGTAGCAGGGCGAACCGAGCACCTTGCGGCACTCGGCCACAGTCGGCACCCGGGGGAAGGGATGCACGGTCGCGGACGGGGAGGCACTCGCCGGCGCCGTCCGCCGGAGCGTCTCGGCACCGCTGCCGCCGTTGCCCGCGCAGCCTACGGCGCTCAGCACGACAAGGGCCGCGCAGGCGGCGGCCCTGGGCCTCGGGCCGGTGGTGGTCGTCACGGATTGTGCCTCCCCGTCAGCCGAGTTTGCGCCGCAGTTGCAGGATGTAGAGCAGCAGGAGCGACGGCGCGACCAGGACCGCCGCCACGCAGGAGACCACGAACAGTTGCCACAAGGTGGCCGACGGGGACGCCGCCTGGTGGATGGTCAGATGTGTGCCCAGGAGGTAGGGATACTGCGCGATCCCCCAGCCCGCCACGACCGCGGCGATCGCGATGGCCGCAAGAGTACGGACGACGGGCGGGCTGCCCCCGCGCAGCAGAAGGAGCGCGGCCAGACCGCACACGGCGGAGACGACCAGCAGCGGCGCGCCGACCCGGCTCAGCTGGTGGAACAGCCGCGGAGCGTCCGCATGCAGGATGAACACGCCGGCCAGCGCCACCAGTCCCGCGACGACGCCGGCCCCGACGGCGCGGTGGCGGAAGGCCGTTTCCAGGGAGGACTGCGCCCGGTGCCGGGCCTGTCCGGTGAGGAACACGGCGGCAAGGTAGGCACAGACGGTGACGGCGAGTACGCCGCCCAGAACGGACGTCGGATTGAGCCAGCCGGACAGTGGGGCACCGTGCCCCGCCGCGGGGACACGGCCGGAGGCGATCGCGCCGGCGATGGCGCCGAAGAAGAAGGGTGTGACCACCGACGAGGAGGCGAAGACGACACCGGCGACCGCCTCGCCCCGGCCGCCCGTCAACGCGTGGCGGAAGGCGAAGCCGGCGCCCCGCACCACGATACCCAGCGCTGCCAGTCCCAGGGGGATGTAGAGCGTGGTGGTGATGGCCGTGTACGCCTGTGGAAATCCCGTCCAGATCATCACCAGGATGAAGACCAGCCAGGTGTGATTGGCCTCCCACACCGGGCTGATGGAAAGGTTGATCAACTCCCTCTCGGGGCGGCCGCGGCGACGGCCACCGGCTGTCAGATCCCAGAATCCGGCCCCGAAGTCGGCGCCCCCGAAAAGGGCGTAGGCGATCACGCCGATGAACAGGACCACTGCGGTCAGCGTGCTCATACGTCATCAGCTCCGAAGCCGCGCTCGCTCGTCGCCGGCACCGGCTCGGGACCATAGGGAACCGCGACGGCCTCGGTACCCTCGCGCAACCAGCGACGATGCATGGCCCGCAGGACAAGCACCGCGCCCGTCCCGACGCAGAGGTAGATGGCGAGGACCGTGGCGAACAGCGGCCACAGATTGCCCACCGTGGTGACCGCGTCCCTCGTCAGCAGGAGCCCCACGACCGTCCACGGCTGCCGGCCGACCTCCGTCACCACCCAGCCGCTCCACAACGACAGGAGCGCGAGCAGTCCGCACACCGACGCACCGCGCAGGAACCAGCGATTCACCGGGACCTCGCGACGCCGCCACCACAGCCAGCCGAACCACAGCGCCATCAGCAACAGCAGCGAGGCGGTTCCCACCATGACGTCGAACGCGAGGTGCACGACGCTCACCACCTCGTCGTCGGGGCGCACGGCCGGAGGGATGGCGCCGAGGCCCTTGATCGTGGTGGACGGTCTGAAGCCCGCGAGGATCGACGCCACGTCCGGAAGGGGGATGCCGTAACGGACCTTGCCGCCGACGAAGATGCCGCCGAGCGTCTCGGGGATGTGGTCACCGGTCTCGGGGACCATTTCGATGACGGCGAACTTGGCGGGCTCCCTGTTGAAGACCTGGCGGGCGATCGTGTCGCCGACCAGGAACTGCAAGGGCATGGCGATCGACCCGACCGTGAACGGCACGAGGAACCCGAGTTGGTGGTAGCGGTCCCGGCGGCCTTTGAGCAGGCCCCACGCGTACACCCCCGCGACCATGAACCCCGCGACGATGTACGCCGCCAGGAGCATGTGCACCATCTCCCACCAGAACGCGCCGTTGAAGAACACCTTGGACGGGAACACCTGCACGACACGCCCATGGCTGACGACGATGCCCGCCGGCTGGTTCATCCAGCTGTTCGCCGCGATGACGGAAGCCGTTCCGCCGACGCTCGCCAGGGTCACCGCCACGCCGGTGAAAAAGTGCGGCCACGGTGGCAGCCTCTTCCAGCCGTAGATGTAAATGGCCACGAACACGGCTTCCAGAAAGAAGAAAAGCCCCTCGTAGGCGAACGGGAACCCGAACGCGGCCCCGTACCGGCCCATGAGCCCGGGCCACAGCAGCCCCAACTCGAAGGAAAGCACCGTTCCCGACACCGCCCCGACCGCGAACAGCACGGCAGCCACCTTCGACCAGCGTTGCGCGAGAAGCAGCGCCTCGTGGTCGTCACGGCGCAGCGCCCGGTAGTGGCAGACCAGCATCATGAAGGTGAACGCGACGCCGAACGGCACCAGTACGACGTGGAAGCCCAGAGTGAACGCCATCTGCTCACGCGCAGGGAGAAGCTGTGGCGGGTCGGCGGCTGCCAGCAGCGCGGACAACAGCATGAATTCTCTTTCCGGCTCGAACAGCGGCGGACGACTCGCGCGTCAGTCACGTGCTCACCGCCGTGGGGAATCAGGCAGAACAGACACTGAAGCTTCGTCGAATCTCGTCGCCGTAGGCGGACATGCTGGTCGCCCGTAGCGGCCGATGGATCTCGCGAATGCTAGTCAGCGCCTGGAGCCCCACTTGCCGAAACACCCGGCGCCGCCGCCGTTTCCCCCATTGGTGCCATCTCACGAGTGCCAATCAGCCGAAACGGCGAGGGGACGAGGCCGAGCCGGTTTCACGTGCACCACCAACGGGCGCGCGGCATTGGTGATCATCTCTTCCCTGCCGGTACGCCTCCGGCGGTGACAGCCTCCGCCGGTACCACCGCACAGTTCGTCAGCACGTGCTGTGCCGGGCCACGGTCCCGCCATGCCCGGCCCTTCGCGACGGCCCTGCCGGGCTGCGCGGCGCACGGTTGATTCGAACACCAACTCGCAATTGTGCCAAGGAAGTTGCGATACTCTCGCGCTGACCGACCTAAGTCACACACGTCCCACATGTCACGCGAGAGACCGGGATTCCCATGTTCGACCCCCATCTCAGCCGGTCCCACTCGCTCGCCTACGCGGCGGCCGGTATGGAACCCCCGCCTCCGACCCCGCTCCGGAAGAACGACCCCGTACGGGTCGGACCGTACGCGCTCATGTCGGTGCTCGGCAGTGGCGGGATGGGGCGGGTCTATCTGGGCCGGGACACCGTCGGGGGGACCGGCCTGGCCGCGGTGAAGGTGGTCCGGCCCGAGTACGCGGAGGATCCCCAGTTCCGTAAGCGATTCGAGCGCGAGGTCGGCGCGCTGGACCGGGTTCAGGGCGCACACATCGTACGGCTGCTGAACAGTGGCTGCGACGAGGACCTGGTGTGGGTCGCCACCGAGTACGTCCCCGGGCCCACGCTCGCCGAGCTCGTCGAGGACCGTGGCCCGATCGGGGCGACGGCGGCGTGGCGACTGCTGGCCGACCTGGGACGTGCGGTCGAGGCCATCTGGCGCGCGGGGATCGTCCACCGTGACCTCAAGCCGTCCAATGTGATCCTGGCAGCCGACGGTGCCCGCGTCATCGACTTCGGTGTCGTCCAGGCCACCGACGGTACCTCGATCACCGCCACGGGCCAGAACGTGGGGACCCCCGCCTACATGTCCCCCGAGCAGGTCAGGGGCAAAGAGGTGACGGCCGCCTCCGACGTCTTCGCGCTGGCCTCGGCCCTCGCCTACGCCGTCACGGGACAGGCGCCGTTCGGGGAGGGCACGGGGGTCGACGTCCTGCACCGGGTGGCCTTCGACCCGCCGCGGGAGGAGGTCCTCGACAAGGTGACGGCGGTCGATGCGGAACTGGGCGTGTTCATCCGCACCTGTCTGGACAAGGATCCCGAGGGACGTCCGTCGCCGGAGACGGTGTTCCGGACCGCCATCGGGCACCAGCTGCCCGCCCCGGCCGGACGGCCGTCCCGGTCCGCGCCGAGGAGAGCGAAGAGCACGCCCTTCGCTGACCAGCTGCCTGCCGCCCCTGCCTCCCCGCCGCCCGCGGACCCGCCCGTCGGCACCGTCGCGGCCGGTGCTTCCCCGCAGGGGCGAAGAAAGCTGATGGTGGGCGCCGCCGCGACAGCGGGTGTCGTGGTCGCCGCGGCCGTCTCCGTGGCGCTTTTACGGCAGGGCGACGACCACGCCCCGGCGTCGGCGGGTTCCGGGCCCGAGACGTCGGTGACCGTGACGTACACCCCGGCCTCGACACCCGGCAGTTCGCACCGCACACCCGCGCCCACCGCGTCGAAGACCGACCAGGCGGCGAAGCAGTCGCCGAGTACGGCGGCCACGGTGGACTCCGACGCACAGGGCTCGGGGACCCCGGATCTCCGCGCCGCCACCTGCCCCACCGAGATCGTCTCGGGGGCCGTCGGCGACTGCGTCAAGTCCCTGCAGCTCCTCCTCGCCGGTCACGGCCTGTATGTGCCGGCCGACGGCAGGTTCGGCGGCGAGACCCTCGCCGCGGTCAGGGCCTTCCAGACCGAGGCGGGGCTCACCGTCGACGGAAAGGCCGACGCGGGGACCAAGAAGCTTCTGTACGACCTGCCCCGTGGGCCGGTCCGGGACGGCTCGGTCACCGTGTCCGAGAGCGTCAACGCCGTCACGGTCGCCCGATGTCTCGACACCCGCGGCGTGCACGTCCAGGTATGGGGATGCAAGGGCACGGCCGGTCAGAAGTGGGCGCTGTATCGACTGGCCGACCAGAACGCCGAGTACCGCGTGGTCAATCAGGGCACCCATCTCTGCCTGGACGCCGACGCCGGCACGACCGGCCGGAACGGCCAGAAAGTCCAGGCGCGGAGCTGCGACGGGCTCGGCGCCCAGACGTGGCGTCTCGGTGGCGGCGGGACGCTGGTCAGCGTCCCGGACGGGTTCTGCCTGGACGCGGAGGCCTACACCTCGGGACAGGACGGTCAGGAGGTCCAGGGCTTCGGTTGCGCGGGCAGCAGCAACCAGGTGTGGAACTGGTCCTGACCTACCCCGTCGGCCGCGTCAGTGGGCGGGGCCTGTACGCCCGGCGCTGTGGCAGCACGCCCCACCGCCGCCGACGAGCAACCGCATTCGGGGAATTCAAGGTCGCCAGGTCCGAAAAGCAGCGGAAATAGGCTGTGGCCAGGTACCCAGGTGGCGGGCTGGATTATCGCGTGGAAAAATATGCGAGCGTGCGCGTATGACCCGCAGCACGCCCTGGGGACGGGAAGCGCGGGGAAGCACAGGAGCCGGCCCTCCGTCCTTCGAAGGAGGAGAACATGGACGTAGTGTTCGATCCATCAGCCTATCCGCCCTTGGCCCTCGGATTCTTCGGTCTCGGTACCGGATACCTCGTCTACGGGCCGCACGAACTGTTCGGATATCCGCCGCAGAGTGATGAGACGGACCGGGCTCTCGGCGTCTGGGGAATATGGCTGCCGGGCATGTGTCAGTTCGTCACAGGACTCATCCTCTTCATCGGGCTCAGCTGGTTCGAGGTATTCACCAAGTCACCGCCGTTGTACATGGCCGCACTGGCCTTCTCGGCATACGGAATCCACTGGTTCGCGATGGGCTGGAACCGTTATCGCGGCAATGAGGCGCGAACCAACGCCGGTATGTGCGTCGCCTATATGGTGATCTCCGCGATGGGCGCCACTGTGTTCTTCAGGGCCGGAGACTGGCCGGTGGGCCTCCTCTTCGTGGGACTTTTCGTGATCTACTTCTGTCACTTCTTCTCCGTCATCGGCGTCAAATTGGGCGAACGCGGACTGGGCTTGTTCCATATCCTGACCGGTGGCTGGCTCATGTATCTCACCTACGCCGTCGCTGTGAATTCCTCCCTGGGCTACCACTGGCGGGTCTGAGCGACGAGGCGGACCAGGCCGCGAGCCGGGGATCAAGTCGCGCGAAGTTGTGCGGCCTCGTGGCGGAGCGCTTCCACGGTGGCCGTCACCTCGGGAGAGCGATCGCGGGCAGTGACGGCGACCGTGGCTCGGCCGAGCCAGGCGGGGTCGTCGACCTGGACCGTGCGGACGCCGGTGGGGACCGCCGCGGCGGCGAGTTCGGGCAGTACGGCAATGCCGAGACCGGCGGCGACAAGACCCAGGCGAGTGGGCCATTCGCGGGCGGCGTAGGCGATCCGTGGGTGGTCGAGGGTTGGCCAGGCACCGAACTGGGGGTCGTCGCGGAGACCCTTGCCGACGATCCAGGATTCGTCTCTCAGCTCGGTCAGCGGGACGGGTCCGCGGCCGGCGAACCGGTGGTTCGCGGGCACGGCGAGCAGGAGGCCGCCGTCCAGGAGCAGGTCGCGCAGCAGCCCCTCGACGTCGTAGGCGGGCAGGTCCGGTCCCACGGCGATCACCGCTACGTCGATGCGGTGGGCGCGGAGCTGGCGCAGCTGCGTGGGTGAGGACGCCTCGCCGAGCTCGACGATCAGCCCCGGGTGGTCGTGACGGAGGCGGGCCAGTGCCCTGGGGACGAGCACGGTGGCCGCCGAAGGGAACGCGGCGACGACGACTCGCCCGGTGAGGTGGTCCTGCAGCCCGGCGAGATCTGTGCCGACGGCATCGATCTCGTTGATGACCGTCGCGGCCCGGCGGGCGAGCAGCAGGCCCGCCGGGGAGGGAGCGACCCCGCGGGCGCCCCGGACGAACAGTGGTGCGCCCGCGGCGGCTTCCATCGCCGCCACCTGACGGGACACCGCCGACTGCGTGTATCCCAGCGCGTCGGCCGCGGCGGTGAACGATCCGGTGTCGACTACGGCCTGGATGACACGCAGGCCGGTGAGGGTGAACTCGGCCACGCCGCCATGCTGACACATTCCGGAATGACATGTCTTCTGTGCCAGACCATCGCTGGTGGAATATCTCGATCAGCAGCACGATGAAGGAGCGACAGCAGGCAATCCGCCCATAAGGAGCACCCATCATGGCGAAGACGTGGTTCATCACAGGCAGTTCGAGCGGCTTCGGCCGCGAGTGGGCGGAGGCGGCGCTCGAACGCGGCGACCACGTGGTCGCGACGGCTCGGGACGTCAGCCGACTGACCCCTTTGGCGGAGCGATACGGGGATGCGGTGCTGCCGCTCCGGCTCGATGTCACCGACCGGGCGGCGGTGTACGCGGCAGTGCGGCGTACCCGCTCGCATTTCGGTTCGCTGGACATCGCGGTCAACAACGCCGGCTATGGGCATTTCGGCATGGTCGAGGAGTTGGGCGAAGACGAACTCCGGGCTCAGATGGAGACCAACTTCTTCGGCGCGGTGTGGGTCACGCAGGCCGTTCTGCCCGTGATGCGCGCCCAGGGTTCGGGAAGGATCCTGCAGGTGACCAGCGAGGGCGGCGTCCGGGCCTTCCCCGGCATCGGTGCGTATCACGCCTCGAAATGGGCTCTCGAGGGGTTGTCGGAGTCCCTGGCGCAGGAGGTGGCGCCTTTGGGCATCCACATCACCAACGTCGAGCCCGGGCCTTATGCCACCGACTGGCTGGCCCGCGGTGCACGGCACAGTGAGCGGCACCCGGACTACGCCGAAGTCCACGCGGCCACTGCGGTGGATTTCGAGGTCGGCGACCCGCGCGCCACCCGCGACGCGATCCTTCGGATCGTCGATGCGGACCAGCCCCCGCTGAGGATCTTCCTCGGCAAGTCCTTCACCGACGTCGCCGAACTCTACGAGGAGCGGCTGAGCACCTGGCGTCGGTGGCAGCCGGTGTCCCTGGCCGCCTTCGGGTGAGCGCCGGCACCGCCGACATGACGGCCACACCAGCGGCTCACGGTCCGGTCGGGCCCGTTCCCGCCCCGGGCCCGTCCACCGGAGCGGACGGGCCCGGGGCGGGGGGCTGCGTGCGTCACTTCACGCGGATCGTCACCGTGACGGTCTTGAGCACGGCCGGCAACTTGGTGGTGTCGACCTTCAGGATCTCGCCGTTGTCGGTCTGACCCGTGGCCGGCAGCACCTTCTGGTGGACGGTCCATTTCCCGTCGGGGTCGACGGCGATGGTGTCGATACCGAAGTCGTCGTCGTTCGACAGGTACAGCGTCTTGCCGGCGTCCGCGGTGGCGACGCCCTCGACCTTGTCGTGCGCGAAGAACTTCCCGCTGGGGTCGAGCTGGCTCACCAGCGTCCCGACGTCGAGGTACGGCTGCTTCTGCGCGACCTGGACGCCGGCACCGGTGAGTGCGGTGAGCGCGGCGTTGGTGCCGACCTTGCCGACGAACGCCTCGGGCGACTTGCCGCCGATCGTCAGCCCGCTGACGTCGGTCGCGCCGTTGATGTCGACCTCGTAGAGGGACTTCTGGGCGAACGGCTCGAAGTTGCCGTCACGTTCGTCGATGACGAACTTCGTGTCGGACAGCGCCGTGATCTCGCTGTTGGCGTCACCCGTGGTGGCCGGGTCGTCCAGCAGGTAAAGGTACTGCTTGGTCTGGAACGTGCGCAGGTCGATCGTGACGATGCGGGTGGGCGCGAGGTTGGACGCCTTGGTGCTGCCGAGATCCGGCTGCTGCAGCGCGGCCTGCATGACGCCCACCAGGGTCGAGCCGTCCGGCGTGACCGTCAGGCCCTCCATGCCCTTGTTCTTCAGGCGGTTGGCCAGTTCGGCCGGCAGGTAGCCGAGGATCTTGTGGTAGGCGTTGTCCTGGCTGTCCTTGTACGGGGTCAGCCGACCCAGCTCGTAGCCGTTCCGGTCGAAGTGCGTGACGTACGGACCGTACTCGTCCGAGACCCAGAACGTGCCGTCGGGCAGCGCCACCAGGCCCTCGGAGTCGTAGCCGTAGGGATCCCGGGCGACCGGCGTGGGAGTGCCGCCGTTGGCGTTCGTCGCGGTGACGTCGTCGATCACCTCGCTCGTGTCGTGCGGCGGACGGCCGCTGTACTGCACGCCGCCGAGGCTCTTCGGTCCCTTCAGGGTGACCTTCTTGACCAGCTCGGCCTTGCCCTTGACGAGCTTGAACTCGCCGATCTGCGGAATGAAGTCGGTGAGCATCTCGGACTTGTTGCCGTCCGGGGCGTCGGCGTTGGGGCCGCGGTCGGTGAGACCGTAGAAGTAGCCCGACTTGCCCGGTACCGGGGCGAGCGAGGAGCCGTAGCCCTCACCGGAGATCTGGGTGGTGGTGCCGCCCGGGCCGGCGACCGTCGCGAGCGAGGGCAGCGGGGCGCCGTTCGGCTGGGTGTCCTTGAACAGCTCTACGGCGTCCGTCGCCGTGTACGTGAAGGTGTCGGTGCCCTTGAAGCCGGAGCTCGGTGTGTACGTGAACGTGCCGTCCGCGTTGACCGTCGCCGTGCCGTGGGACGGGTCGGTGTGCCGTACGACGGCGGTCGCGCCGGAGTCGTTGCGCAGCACGTTGCCCGTCACCTTGTCGTGGCCGGTGAAGGAATCGGCGGCAGCGTCGAAGTCGTGCGCCGGGGCGGACAGCCAGCCGTGGGCCTGGGCCACGACGGTGCCGGTGCCCGCCACGGCGACGGTGACAGCGATCGCTATGCCGATCCGGGTGCGCTTGCGCAAGCGAGGTCTTGAGGTCATACCCATGAACCTGTAGGTCAGTGATGAACTCTGGGTCGTCTTCCGGTGAACCATCAGTTCAAAACTGGCCTGTTTTCGTCCTTGGGGTTTCAGTGCGTCAGAGCGTCGCCGTCGTCTGCTCCCCCGACGCGCTGCCCGCGAGCCACTGGTCCCATCCCAGGTTGAAGTCGGCGTAGCCGTTGTCGGCCGGGGCCTTGGCACGGGGCGAGCCGGTGATGGTCACGGGGTCGCCCTGCTTGACCTGGCCGTAGAACCACTTGGCGTCCGACATGGACAGGTGGACGCAGCCGTGCGAGCCGCGGGCGCTGCCGCTGCCCGGGTTCGGGTCGCCGGTCGAGTAGTGCACGTACGTGCCGGACTGGGTCAGGTGGACGTCCCAGGGAAGTGTCAGGTCGTAGTAGTTGGGGCTGCCCTTGTCGCAGCTGATGCCGACGCTGCAGGAGGTCATGTGGACCTTCTCCTGCTTGTCGATGACGGCCATCGTGCCGTTCCACGTCGGGTACTCGGCGCTGCCCGCGTTGATCGACAGGGTGCGTACCGTCTGGCCGTTCCGGGTCACCTTCATGGTGTGGTTGGTCACCGAGACGTCCGCGCGCACATCGTCGCCGATCTTGAAGGTGTGCGTGTAACCATGCACGCCGTAGCGTCCGTTGCCGTTGCTGACGCCCTTCATGTCGGCGTCTATCTTCACCGTCGTACCGGAGGGCCAGTACGTCTTCGGCCGCCAGTCGGCGCGCCTGTCGCCCATCCAGTGCCAGGCGCCGGCCACCGGCTGTGAGGCACTCACCTTCATGTGCTTCTCCACCGTGGCCCGTGCCTTGGCGGCCACCGGGTTCGTGAAGATCACCGAGATCGGCATGGCCACACCGACCGTGGTACCCGTCTGCGGGGTGATCGTGTCCAGCAGCATCGGCGGGCCCGCGGGCTTCGTCGGTGTGGGCGAGGCGCTCGCACTCGGCTTCCCCGACGCCTTCGCGTCGTCACCGCTCGCCTTGTCACTGCCGCCCCCGCCGCAGGCACTCGCACCCACCACGATCATGCCCGTGACGAGTGCGATCCCTATGCTGCCCTTGCGCCGCCCCACGGTCTGCCCCGCTCTCTCGTTCTTCGGCCCTTGAGGGCCCGACTCCGACTCACTGTCAGACAGTGATGGCATGGCCCGCAGTTGCCTGTTTCACGTAAAGCATGTCTCAAGATTCGGAGCGGACCTCGGGCTGTCGAGTGCCCCGAGGCGGCCCGGCTAGGCGCTGTGGACGACGATCGAGACGTACTGGGTGACTCGATGGGCCGAGGCAGCGGCCCGGGTCGGGCTCTGGCATTGCGCCCACAGCGTGGGTCGGTTGACGGCGGTAGCGGCCGGAATCGTCACCGTGGCCTCGAAGGACCCGGTGGCGAGCGCGTTGGCCGAGGCAAGCTTGTACGACCCGGCGGCCGTGGCGGTCGCTTGCGGTTGTGCCTGCGCCTTCTGCTCCTCCATCGAGAGGCTCAGCTTCGCACCGCGGTCCCAGCGGATTCCGAACGACACCTTCTTCCCCGGAGCGCAGCCGGTGCCGGTGAGCGTGATCGTGCCGCCGGGCACGGTCTCGGACGGCGAGGCGACCAGGGACTTGGCGGGCTCGGTAACGCTGGACTCGAGTGTGCTGGGCGCCGTCGGACCGGGCAGGCCGGTTCCGGAACGCTCGGAGCCGGCCAGGGGAAGGATTGCCACCACCGTGGCGGTCACGGCCATGGCCGCGGCCGCCACCGTCGCGGCGTCGCGGAAGGCGCGGCGGCGCCGGGCGCGGCGCCGGAGGTCCGCGACCGGCGGCTGCCGCGAAGCCCGGGTGCCCTCTTCGACGAGATCGCGCAGCCTGCGCTCAGGTTCGGCCATGGCGGGACAGGGCTCCTTCCGGATCGGCGGCGAGGTGGCGGGCCAGGTTCGCGCGGGCTCGGGCGAGTCTGCCGCGCACGGTGCTCACCGGCAGGCCCAACTGCTCGGCGACCTGTTCGATCGGCAGGTCCAGCACGTCATGCAGCAACAGCACAGGGCGCTGGTTCATCGGCACCCGGCGCAGCATCTCGGCGACGTCCACCGTCTCCGGCGTGAGCTGGGGCTGCGAGCGCTGGGCACCCAGGCGCAGCAGAGCCGCGGCACGTCGGCGCAACCTCCGGATATCGCTGACCGCCAGGTTGATCGCCACCCGGCGTACCCACAGTTCCGGCACGTCATAGGCCTGGATCCGGGGCCAGCGGTCCAGGGCCCGGATGAAAGCCTCCTGTACGACGTCCTCGGCCTGCTCGAGACTGCCGGTGACCGAGAACAACTGACCGACCAGCCGCGCGTACGCCGACTGGTAGAAGTCCTCGAAGCCCGTCAGGTCGGCCCGCCGCCCTCGGCCACCATTGCTTTTACGTTCCACTCAGACGGTGCCCACCGGTGCCGCCTCCACGCGCTTCTGAGCGGGAGTCAGCGCCAGCCAGGCAAGCTGCGCGGCGGTGGCCTTGCCTTCCGCCTTCAACTGCCCGACCAACTTGTCGGCCCTGGCCACCTGGGCGGCGGTCGGACCGACGGTCGACACCTTGATCTCCTTCTGTATCTCCAGGAGCAGTCGGTTCTCCTCGGACTTCTGGGGCTTGGTCCCGTCGCCGGAGGACGCCTTCGTCTTCGCGGTCTTCTGGGTGGTGGTGGTCCGAGAATGCTTGGTGTTCCCCGCCACGGGCTTGTGGCCGGAGGACGCCTCCGGCTTCGCGGCGCTCGTCTGCGACTGCTTGACGGCCTGGGGTTCGGTTCCGTGATCGGACGACGCCAGCGCCGTCGTGGCCAACACGGCGCAGAGACCCACGCCTACGACGCCGCCGGCGGCAAATCCCCATCTGCGCTGCTGCATAGTCGATCCCTTGTTCGTCCTGGAGGATGGGTCCGACGGCCTGGACCACAGGGGCGAGCCTCACGGCCGTCTCACCACCCCCACGCCACAGGCACCCGCCCGGCGCACACCCCACGGACCTTCGTCATCGAATCGTGACGGAACACGGGTCCCCCGGCCGGCGGGCCCGGAAGGCCGTCCACCGGCCCGTCGCGGCCGCTCACCGACTCATGTCGAATAACGTTATCGCGCGTGCAATCCGGTGCCCCCACGCCTCTCCGTATGCGCCAAGAGGCCCGGACGGCGCTGTCACCCCGGACCTCAGGCGTGCACCTCGCCCGAGCCGCGGACCTTCAGGGTGACCGGGACGATCACCGACTGCACCGGGCGGCCGGGGTCGGCGATGCGGGCGCGGAGCAGTTCGACGGCGGTCCGGCCGATCTCGGCGGTCTGCTGGGCGACGACGGTGAGGGCGGGTTGCAGGAGGTCGGCCAGAGGGACTTCGTCGAAGCCGACGAGGGCCAGGCGGGAGGCCGCCTTGGGGCCGAGGTGCCGCAGGACCGCGAGTGTGGTGTCCATGTTGCCGGTGACCAGGGCGGTTGCCGGGTCCGGGCCGTGCAGTGCGGTGTCCAGGGCGGCGGCCACGCGTTCCGGGGTGATCTCGCCGGGGTGCACCAGGCCTTCGACCGCCTCGCCGTGGGCGCGCAGGGCCGCGCGGAAGGCCACGGCGCGCTCCCGGCCGGAGAAGACGCGTTCGCTGTCACCGATGTAGGCGATGCGGCGGTGACCGTGCTGGTGGAGGTGGTGGAAGGCCATGCCGATGCCGGAGGCGTTGTCGGACATGACGCAGTCCACGGAGACCCCGCTCATCGGGCGGTCCATGGCCACCAGCGGCACGCCGGCGTCCAGTTCGGGCTGGAGGTAGGCGTGGTTCTCGCCGAACGGTTCGACGATGATGCCGTCGAGGCGCTGCCGGCACATGGAGATCAGGACGTCGCGCTCCCTGGTCTCGTCGAAGTCCGTGGAGGCGGCGAAGAGGGTCAGGCCCGCGTCCCGGGCCGTCCGTTCGATGGCGGCCAGTTCGGGGTTGACCTCGGCGATCCGGCGGACGGCGGCGCCGATCGTTCCGGTGACACCGGTGCGCAGTTGGCGGGCGCGGTCGTCCGGGCGGTAGTTCAGCGCGGTGATCGCGGCCTCGACCTTGACGACGTACTCCGGCCCCACTGTGGGGTCGTTGTTGACCACCCGGGAGACGGTGCGCAGGGCCACCCCGGCCTCGCGCGCGACGTCGACCATCGTCGGGCGCCTGGGCCGTCCCCCGCTGTCACGCCGTGCTCGCGTCATCCGGCAGCTCCCCTCGAAACATCGGACCGATATCAGACCGGCCCTTGACACATTCCCGCAACGCGCTTCTATCCTCGGGATAACGTTATCCCGAAGGATGCCGCGGCGTCGATCCCGTCCGGTCCGCCCCTTCCCTCGGGCCGCACCGTTCCGTCAGGAGACTTCCATGAGGCGCAAACGTCCGACCGTTGTCTGCCTCGCCGCGGCGCTCGCCCTCACCGGATGCTCCGCCGCGTCGACCGAGGGCGCGAAGGGTGGCAGCACCCTGACCTACCTCACCTTCGAGACCCCCAGCCTGACCTCGAAGTTCTGGGACACCTCGATCGCGGGCGCCGAGAAGAAGGTCCCGGGCGTCACGGTGAAGAAGATCGTCGCGCCGAGCACGGACCGGGACGCGTACGCCAAGCAGTTGCAGGCCTCCGGCCAGTTCCCGGATCTGCTCCAGTCGATCACCCCGTCGACGTTCGCGACGGCCGGGCTGCTCAAGCCGTACGACCAGAAGTGGGTGAACGCCAACTTCCTGCTGCCCCTGGGCAACGCCTACAAGGGCAAGGTATACATCCCGCCGACCAACTCGCAGATCATCCCCGAGGTCTTCTACAACAAGAAGCTGTTCGCCAAGGCCCACATCGCCGCGCCTCCGAAGACGTGGTCCGAGTTCATGGCCGTGTGCGCCAAGCTCAAGGCCGCCGGTGTCACCCCGGTCGAGCTGGGCGGCGGCGATCCGTTCTCGGCGTCGATGCCGCTGGTCGGCATCCTCTCCGCCGACGTACTGGGCAAGAACCCGAACTGGCTGAAGGAACGCTACGCCGGCAAGGTCAAGTTCACCGACGCCAACGTCAAGGCGGCGGTGGGCAAGTACCGGACGATGGTCAAGAACGGCTACTTCGAGGACGGTGCCCTGGGCGTCAAGTACGCCGACTCCATCGCGAACTTCACGTCCGGCAAGGCCGCGATGTACATGATGGGCAGCTGGTTCCTCGGTGCGGTGCCCAAGGACCACGCCGACGACTTCGGTGCCTTCCTCACCCCGACCGAGGACGGGTCGCTCGTGGTGCCGTTCTCGGTGGGCGGCTCCATGGCGATCAGCGCCAAGACTCCGGACCCGGCCAAGGCGACCGCGTTCGCCGAGGCCTGGTCGCTGGACCCGGCCAACTACAAGGCGCTGATCGAGGGCGACGGCGCGTTCCCGATGCTCAAGGGCAAGACCCTGGACGACTACGGCGTGAACGTCACCAAGGTCTTCAAGGACTCCTACTCCTACGTCACCCGACAGAACACGAAGGTCTCGGCGTTCGGCTGGGCGACCAACGACGACTCCATGCCCTCGGGGCTCAACAACGCCTTCTACGCGGCCAGTCAGGCGCTGTTCTCGTCCGACGACGTCGACGGACAGCTGGCCAAGCTGGACACCGCCTGGGACTCGGCGACCAAGTAAGGACGCGGCCATGACCTCTCCAACCATGACCAGCCGAGTCCGCCGACGCCGAGGCGACCCCGCCCTGAGCGCGATCGCGCTCGTCGCGCTTGGCCTGTACGTCCTGTTCATCGTCGCTCCCGTGATCATGAGCGCCTGGAAGAGCCTCACCAACGAGAACCCGCTGCTGGCGCGCGCCGACTTCGTCGGCCTCTCCAACTACCAGGAGATGGCGCACGACAGCGCCCTCGCCGACAGCCTCGGCTTCACCCTGCTGCTGGCCGGCGCGGTGACGATCGTCGCCAACGCCGTCGGCATCGGGTTCGCGATGCTGCTCAACAGGACGTCGCTGAGCTTCCGGATGATGCGTACCGTCGCGTTTCTGCCGCAGGTGCTGTCCGGTGTCATCGTCGGTTACGTCTGGCGCTACATCCTGGCCAGGGACGGCATCCTCGACAACGTCCTCGTCTCGCTCAGGATCATCGACAAGCCGATCACCTGGCTGGGCAGCCCGCACCTGGCCGTCCTGTCCGTGGGGATCGTCGCGGCCTGGGTGCTGACGGGGTTCACCACCGTCGTCCACCTGGCGGCTCTCCAGTCGATCCCCGTGGAGCTGTATCAGGCCGCGATGGTCGACGGAGCCGGCCGCTGGCAGCGGTTCCGCCGGATCACGTTCCCGATGCTGGCCCCGGGCACCACCATCAGTGTCACCATCTCGCTGATCACGATGCTGAAGCTCTACGACATCATCGCGGTGCTCACCTCCGGCGGCCCGGCCAACTCCACGCAGTCCACCGCCCTTTACATCATCCAGCTCGCCTTCACGGACGACCGGTACGGCTATGCGTCGGCCGTCGCGATGCTCCTGCTCGTCGTCTCGATCGTGATCGCGCTGTCCGTGACCGCCCTGCTGCGCCGCCGGGAGGTGGACCTGTGAGCACGTCGACTTCGCAACGGCCCATGGCCCGGAGGCGGACCACAACGCCTCCGGTCGTACCCGCACCGCGCGGGAACCGCCGTGCCTGGACCACGCGCGGGCACCTCGTGGCAGCGGCACTGCTCACGCTGGCCTTCGTCAGCCCCGTCTACCTCACGATCGTCAACGCCTTCAAGACGCAGGACCAGATCGTCCGCGATCCGGCGGCTCCCCCGGCCCCGCCGACCACGCACAACCTGACGGACGCCCTCTCCCGGCCCGACCGGATCGTCCAGATCGGGCTGACCAACTCCGCGGTCACCGTGGTCGTCTCGGTGCTGCTGATCATCCCGCTGGGCGCGGCCCTGAGCTTCTGGCTGTCGCGCCGCTCGGCCCGGCTGCGCAGGATCGTCCTGGCGGGCTTCGCCGCCGGGCTGATGATCCCGCCCGCGGTGATCCTGCTGCCCACCATCCGCATCCTGACCTTCCTGCACCTCAACCACACCTATCCGGGGCTGGTCCTGGCCAACGTCGGCGGCGGCTATCTGTCGTTCGCGGTGTTCGTCTACTCCGGGTTCCTGCGGTCGATCCCCGGCGAGATCATCGAGGCCGCGACCGTGGACGGCGCCGGGAGCCTGCGGGTCTGGTGGACGATCGTCATGCCGCTGCTGCGCCCGGCCACCGCGACCGTCACCATCTTCCTGTCGCTGTGGATCTGGAACGACTTCATGAATCCGCAGTTCATCCTGGGCCCGCTGCACGGCCAGACGATCACCACGGGACTGTATCTGTCGGTCGGTCAGTTCTCCACCGACTACGCCCAGTTGTTCGGCGTGATGCTCCTGGCGGCGGTCGTTCCCGTCGCCGGATACCTCGCGCTGCAGAAGCAGTTCATCGCCGGACTGACCTCGGGAGCGACCAAGTGACCACGAAGACCGACGCGCAGGCCGTGGGCATCGGCAGGACGGGCGTCCCGGACCTGGACGACGTCGCCGGGCACTGGGTCGGCGTGGACGAGATCGCGCACCTGCCCTCCCTGCGCAACCAGCAGGGCCAGGCCCACGTCAACCACGACCTGACCTCCCTGTCCTGGCTGGCCGCCCCGCCGTTCACCTTCGGCTACCACACCGGCGAGCTGCGGGTGGACGGTGAAGTCCCGGCCGCACAGCGGTTCCTGTGGAAGCCGTGGGGTGTGCTGCGCGAACACCGCCGCCAGGACGGGCTGTTGCTGACCAGCGACACCCGGATGGCGCTCTCCCGGGATCTGCTCCTGTGGCGGATCGAGGTGAGCAACGAGAGCGGTGCGGCCAGGACGGTCGAGTTGGCCCAGGACCTCTTCGCGATGGTCGCCCACTCCGAGGTCGGGTACGGGTGGCTGTACGACGGTCCGTGGAATCACGGCATGCACCACGACTTCATGGCGCTGGAGCGCATCCGGGCCACCACGGGCGGAGGTGAACCGCACTACCTGCTCTCCCCCGCGCCACGACGCCTCCGCCTGGGCAGGCCCCGCATCCCGGGGATCCAGCGCGACGAGGACCACGGCCCGATGCTCCTGGACGACGCGCTCCCGGCGCACGTCAGCCACGACAAGGAACCGGAGCCGCGGGCCGGTGTGGCCGGGGCCGTGCGCGGGCTTCAGGTGGCGGGGGCCGACGGCGAGGTGACCCTGCGGGCCGCCGACGAGCCGATCGCGCTGACGCCCGACGGCGAGACGACTCTGGACCCCTTCGTCCTCTCCCCCGGCCTGACGATCGACTTCGAGCTGCGGCTCGACACGGCGGGGC
The DNA here is from genome assembly GCF_043201895.1 of Streptomyces sp. NPDC048254. NCBI lineage: Bacteria > Bacillati > Actinomycetota > Actinomycetes > Kitasatosporales > Streptomycetaceae > Streptomyces > Streptomyces sp. NPDC048254. The sequence goes on along the minus strand of NZ_JBICZJ010000025.1, from coordinate 15,058 downwards.
GGTCCGGGACGGTTCTCACGCACGGCAACCACCCCGACTCGCTCCAGATCGGTGTCGACGACGGCCGGCTGTGGCTAGGCATCACCGGGGAGCGGGAGTCCACCGACGCCGAACTCCCCGTCGGGGACTGGCAGCACGTCCGCGTGGACGTCGAAGCCGACCGCGTCGTACTGCGCCTCGCGGGCGCGGAGATCGCCCGTACCCGGCACTGGACCGAGTCACGCCGCTGGGAGTCCCGCATCGAGGACGGCACGGTCGCCTTCGCGGACTCCCGCTCGCCGGCGCACGCCGTGTACGCCTTCGCCGGGCCGCCCGGCGAGCTGCGGGCCGAGGGCTCCGGTGGCCGGGCGAGGTGGACCTGCCGGATCGAGCCCGGCGGGAGCGTGACCATCGGGATCGCCTGCGCGTACGGGACCGACGCCGACGCCGTCTCGGCCCAAGCCCACGCCGCCGCCGAGGACTTCGAGGCGACGGCGCAGGCCGGGGAGGACGGCTGGCGGCGACTGTGGGCCGGCATGTTCACCCCGGGCAACGCCGACTTCTCCGGGCACCTGCCGACCTTCACCACCGAGGAATCCGGACTCGCGCGCACCTACTACATGGGCGCCCTGCAGGCGCTGTACCTGCGCAACACCCGCATCCGGCCCGGCGAACCGGTGTTCCTCACCGGCGGCCCCCGGCTCGGGCCGACCACCACCTACTTCTGGGACCACTCCGAGTGGAGCCGCCTGTACGCCCTGCTGGAACCGGCCGGACTGCGCTCCTGGCTGCTCCGGGTCCTGGCCGGTCCCTACCGCGACTCCTTCGGTGTCGAGAACCTCGGTGGCGGGCCCCTGGGCAACGCCTACAGCTCCACCGACTACGCCCTGTTCCGGCTCATCGAGCATTACGTCTGCGTCAGCGGCGACTTCGCCTTTCTCGACGAGACGACCGGCGGGACGACGGTCCTCGGGCATCTGGAGCGGCTCGGCCTGGGGTGGCGCGAGCGGCGGAGCCCGGCCACCGGGGGCGTACTCGCCGACTTCGGTGACGATCCCTGGCAGTTGCTGGAGTGCGTGCCCACCTACACCGGTGTCGTCGCCTCCTTCAACGGCGCCTACGTCGCCTCGACGCGCTCGCTGGCCGGACTGTACCGACGGCTCGGCCGCGACGAGGATGCCGACCGTGCGGAAGCCGAGGCCGGTCAACTGGCCGAGGCGCTGACGGACCTGTACGCCGGATCGGGCCGCTGGCGGATACTCCGCCCGGACGGAACCGACACGATCGGGCACTGTCTGGACTTCGGTCTGGTCGCGGCGGCCCTCCACCGCGAACTCCCGGACGGGATACGGCGGGAGATGGCCGACTTCGTCACCGGCCGTCTGCTGGTGGGTGGTTGGATGCGGGCACTCAGTCCCGACGATCCCATCGCCGCCGCCTCCGACCGCCCCGACCACGGCGCGGCCGGCGCCTTCGCCGCCTGGCCCGGCGTCACCGCCCACGGTCTGGCCCGCCTCGGCTGTCGTGACCGCGCGATCGCTCTCCTGCGCGGCCTGTCCTCCGCCGCCTCGGGCGGGCTGTGGGGCCAGGCCATGGAGATCGTCACCGGTACGGACGGGCGGTACCGGGCCCGGGTGGCCGAGCGTGGCACCGCCACCCGCGACAACATCGCGGGCGCGGCCGGAGCCGAGGCGGTGCTCTCGGCCCTGTTCGACATCAACCCGACGTTCGCGACCGGCGGCAGGGCCCCGGCCCTGCTGCCCGCCACCTTGTCCGTCGAGGGTGTCGGGACGCTCACGCAGCTCGGCCCGGTCGCCTGAACGACCCGCGCCGCACTCATGGTTGGACCCACAGAAAGGCTGACATCGTCATGCCGGGAGTTCGTGGCTACGAAGCCGACCCCTGCCACAGCATCACAGGAGAGGTCGGCGCCGGATACCGGGACGCGGTCGCCGGGCTCGCTCCCGGGCTGATCCTGGCCGTCGACGGCCCGGTGGCCGTCGACTGGGAGACGGTCACCGCCGGTATCCGCGACGCGCTGGCAGCCCGCGACATCACGGCGAAGCAGATCGACATGCGCGAGCACTTCGCCCCCTGGCAGGACATCCTCGCCCTCACCGCGTCCGCGGAGCTGGCGGACGACCCGGACTTCGCCCCGTTGTCCCGGGCCGGGCTCGCCGACTTCTTCACCGGGCTGCCGCGGCCCGAGGCCCCCGCCGACACCGTCACCGTCGTCTTCGGACCGGGGGCTGCCCTGGTGTCGTACGACCGGCTCTGGTACGCGGACCTGCCCAAGCGGTACGCCGAGGCCCGGATCACCGGCGGGACCGGGCACAACCTGGGGCAGCCGGCCGGTACCGGAGCGGGCACCACACGCCGGCTCTTCTACATCGACTGGCCCGTCCTGGACCGGCACCGCGACAGCCTCGTCAGCGGCGTCGATCTGTGGCTGGACACCCAGGACCCGCAGGCTCCGGCCTGGCTGGCGGGCCCCGCCCTGCGCGAGGCGCTCACCGACCTGGCCGGGCGGCCTTTCCGTACCCGCCCGACCTTCAACACCACGTCCTGGGGCGGGCATTGGGCCCAGGAGCAGCTCGGCTTCAACCGTGCGGCGGCCAACACCGCGCTCGGCTACGAACTCATCGCGCCGGAGAGCGGAATCCTCGTCGGCACGCCGGACGGCCCCCGGGTCGAGGTCCCCCTGCAGGCACTGGTCGCCGTGCATCCCGAGGAACTCCTCGGAGACAGCGTGCACGCAGCGTTCGGTACCTCGTTCCCGATCCGCTTCGACTATCTCGACACCGTCGGCGGCGGCAACCTGTCCGTCCACTGCCACCCGCAGTCGGACTACATGCGGCGGGTCTTCGGGTGGCCGTACACCCAGCACGAGACCTACTACATGATGCTCGGCGGTCCAGGCCGTCAGGTCTTCCTCGGCCTGCGCCAGGACGCCGACCTCGCCGCCTTCCGGCGCGAGGCGGACCGGGCGTTCCACGACGGCGTGCCGTTCGACATCGAACGCCACGTCCAGACCTTCCCCGCCGAACAGCACCAGCTCTTCCTCATCCCGGGCGGCACCCCGCACGGCAGCGGCGAGGGCAATGTCGTCCTGGAGATCAGCGCGACGCCGTACCTGTACAGCCTTCGCCTCTACGACTGGCTGCGCAAGGACCGCGAAGGGAAGCAGCGGCCGGTCCACGTGGGCCATGCCTTCGAGAACCTCGACCCCACCCGGTCGGGCGAAGCCGTGGCGCGGGACCTGGTCCAGCAGCCGCGCACCCTGCGCTCGGGCGACGGCTGGCGCGAGGACGTCATCGGCCGGCTCCCGGAGATGTTCTTCGAGGTCCGGCGGCTCGAACTGGCGCCGGACGCCGTCGCGGACGACGACACGGACCACCGCTTCCATGTCATCAACGTCGTGGCGGGCGACGGAATCCTCCTGGAGACGAGCGGCGGGCACGGCTTCGAACTGGCCTACGCCGAGACGCTGACCGTGCCCGCCTCGGTCGGTGCCTACCGGGTGCGGGCCCTCGGCACGGGACCGGTGCGCTATGTGAAGGCCCTGGTGCGATGAGACCCGGCGGCGGGAGTGTCGTCTCGGTGCTGGAGGTCGGCGGTACGCACGTGACCGCGGCGCGTGTGGACATCGGTACGCGTCGTCTCCGGTCCGGCCGGTCCTTCCGTGAGCCGTTGGACGGCGACGGCAGCGCCGAGGAGATACTGTCCGCCCTCGTCCGCTGCGCGGCCCGCCTCTCCGGCGGGAGCGCGGGCCCGTGGGCCGTGGCGCTGCCCGGTCCCTTCGACTACGAGCGCGGGATCGGGCGGTACGAAGGGGTCGGCAAGTTCGACGCCCTGCGCGGGTTCGATCTCCGGGCCGCCCTGACGGCGTCGCTGCCCGGTGCCACCGCGGTCAGCTTCTGGAACGACGCGGACGCGTTCGTGCTCGGTGAGTGGTGGGCGGGGGCGGCGCGCGGGCACCGCTCGGTCGCCGGGATCACCCTCGGCACCGGCGTGGGCTCCTGCTTCCTGCGCGGCGGCCGCATCCTGCGGCACGGGCCCGGGGTCCCGCCCGACGGCCGCCTCCACACCTTGCGGTACGCGGGCAAGCCGATCGAGGAGACGGTGTCCAGACGTGCCCTGCGGCGAGCCTACGCACGGGCCACCGGCGCGTCGCCGCCCGACGTCCGGGAGATCGCCCGGCGGGCACGGCAGGGGGATCGTGCAGCGGCCGGCGTGTTCACCGCGGCCTTCACCGCCCTGGGACGCGTGCTGGGGCCGCCGCTCTCGGCCTTCGAACCGACGGTTCTCGTGGTCGGGGGCGCGATCGCGGGGGCCTGGGATCTCGTGGCGGAACCACTGCGAGCGGGGCTCACCGAGGCCGATCCGGCCCTCGACCGACGCATCGTCATCACCCCGGCACTCCGACCGGCTCAGGCCCCGCTGCTTGGCGCGGCCTATCTGGCCCGCTCTCACACGCCCGCTCAGGAAGAGCGGGACCCCGGATGAAAGACGAGCAGAAAGGTCACACCGCAGTGGCATCCTCACTTCGTCACCGGCGACGCGTCAGCACCCTGCTGGCCTCGGCCCTGGTGGCAGTCGGCCTGACAACCCTCCAAGGCGGCACGCCCGCCACAGCCGCCGCAGCCGGCGCCGCACAGACCGTCGGCGACCCCACCCCGGCCCAAGCCCTGCGCACCGTGGCGCAGTTCCAGGGCGAGTGGGACTCCCCGCCCACCACCCTGACGAACGGCGAGACCGTCGACGCCCCGCTGATGGGCAACGGCGACGTCGGCGTCGCGGTCGGCGGCTCCATCGACGACCAGACCTTCTACCTCGGCAAGAACGACTTCTTCTCCACCGCCACCAACGGCATCGAGCCCCTCGGCCGGATCGTGCTCGCCGTCCCGGGCCTCGCCGGCGCCGACCACCACGTCGTACAGAACATCGCCCAGGCGCGGGTCGAGGGCACCTACACGCTCGGCAACCAGAGGCTCTCGTCCAGGAGTTGGGTCTCGGCGACCCAGAACCTCTTCGTCACCACCCTGCGGTTGTCCGGCTCGCACACGCAGGACGCGACCGTCACCGTGCAGGACGGGCTCGGGAAGACACCGGCAACGTCCGGCAGGAACGGCGTACTTGACGCCGATGTGCAGGCCGGCACCACCGACGCGCCGGGCAACCCTCATGCTCGTATCGCGACGAGCGTGCGCGGCACGGCCGCGAGGCCGTCGAACAACCGGATCAGCCTGACCCTCAAGCCCGGCGTCACCTACACCCTCGCCGCGGCGATCCAGAGCAGCCACGACACGCCCCGCTACCAGTCCGTCGCCCACTCGACAGCAGCCGCACTCACCGCCGGCTCGCTGGCGAAGCTGTACGCGGCCCACGAGTCCTGGTGGCGGGAGTACTGGTCCCGGTCGTTCGTGCAGATCCCCGACCAGGCCGTGGAGAAGAGCTGGTACGGCTCGCTCTACCTGCTCGGCTCGGTCTCACGCGCCGGGAAGTACGCCCCGGGCCTGTGGGGCAACTGGACCACCGGGGCCATGAACTGGTACGGCGACTATCACGCCAACTACAACTACGAAGCGGCGTTCTACCCGACCCTGTCGACCAACCACGTTGCCCAGATGGGCAATTACGACGACCCGATCCTGGACTGGATGCCGAGAGGCAAGGCGAAGGCCGCGGCGGCCGGCTACAAGGGCGTCCTCTACCCCGTGGGCATCTCGCCCAACGGCACCAGCGCCGCCGACGACCTCTACAACCAGAAGTCCGACGCCGTGAACTTCGCCAGCGACATGGTCATGAAGTACGAGTACACCCGCAGCGCCTCCTACGCGCGCAAGGTCCTCCCCTATCTCCAGCAGGTAGGGCTGTTCTGGCAGGACTACCTGACCTGGGACGCGACCACGGGTACGTACAACATCGAGAACGACGCCCCGCAGGAAGGCGGCGTCTACCCGCAGACCAACAGCATCCTGTCCCTCGGCCTGGTGCACCTGCTGTTCCAGGGCCTGATCGACATGAGCAAGGACCTGCACATCAACGCCTCGCTCGTCCCCACCTGGCAGCACATCGACAGCCACCTCGCGCCGCTGCCCACGATGACGCGGAACGGCCAGACCGTCTTCCGCCAGACCTCCGAAGGCTCCGGCTGGGTCACCGACGGCAACGACGTCGCCGTCCAGGCCGTCTACCCAGGCCTCCAGGTCGGACTGAACGACTCCGCCGACCTGCTCCAGACCGCGCGCAACACCGTCACCCAGCTGGACAACTGGCACAGCGACAACTCCCCGGCCACCCTGTACGCGGCCGCGGCCATGGTCGGCTACAACCCGAGCACGCTGATGGAGGAGCTGCACGCCGAGGCCACGACCCACTCGTACCCGAACATGGCGGTGCACCACTACGGCGGCGGCGTCGAGAACCTCAACGTCACCACCTCGGGGCTCGACGAGATGCTCCTGCAGTCCTTCCAGCACGACATCAAGGTCTTCCCGAACTGGCCCGCCGGCTCGAACGCGAAGTTCGGCGGCCTGCTCGCCTACGGCGATTTCGAGGTCTCCAGCAGCATCCGGAGCAACGCGGTCGAATACGTCCGGACAACCAGCCGGTCCGGCGGCGACCTCACCTTCACCAACCCCTGGCCCGGCAAGCCCATGGAGTACTACGCGGACGGCGTCCACCGGGGAACCCTCTCCGGCACCACGATCAAGCTGCGCACCAAGGTCGGCGAGACCATCGACCTCGCCCCGGCCGGCACCAGCGAGGCCACCATCCGGCACGAGCTGTCCCAGCCGGCCACGGCCGCGACGACCTCTTCGCTCACCACGGGCTTCGAGGCCGGACAGCCCCGGCCGACCTGGACCGACACCGTCGACAACGTCGACACCAAGGGCGACGGCAACTACGGCATCACCGGCCTGTGCTGCGGTCTCACCGGTCCCCAGGCGGACGTGCGCACGGGCGAACAGGCCCACACCGGCGACGCCTCACTGATGTACTCGGGCTACGCCAACGGCGGTTCCTACGACCACGCCTACCTGCAGATCTACGGCTTCAACGGCGCGCCGCTCACCGTCCGCGGCGACACGACCCTCAGTTACTGGATCTTCCCGCAGTCCGACGCCACCACTCCTTGGGTGCCCGCCGGATCCGACAACAGCAGCGCCTGCGTCGCCGTCGACCTGATCTTCACCGACGGCAGTGATCTACGGGACTCGGGCGCCACCGACCAGTCCGGCACCGGCGTCCATCCGGCCGACCAGTGCGGCCGCCTCACCCTCGACACGTGGAACCACGTCACCGTGAACCTCGGCGAGGTCAAGGCGGGGCAGGCGATCAGCAAGATCCTCGTCGGTTACGACCGGCCGGGCGCGACAGGGGGTTATCGCGGCTACATCGACGACTTGAGTATCGGCTGACACCGGGAATCCGGTCGGTCGGCGGCCTCGGGGAGGGCCACGGTGCACGCCTCCCTGGCAGGCAGTCGTTCGAGTCGTCCGGATTCCGGGAGCCTCCGGCCTGGTCAGCCGGCGACGGCGGCGTCCCCGCGGAACGCTCCGGTCACCACGGGGACCAGCTGACGTTCGATCTGCTCGGCGGGCATGGCGGCCAGCTCGGTGCCGATGGGTGCCAGCGCGAGCCAGTTCAGCAGGCCGGCCGCGCAGCGCGTACGGAAGATCAGTTCCTGCTCGTCCACTCCGGGAAGGTTCGGTGCCAGCACCCGGACGGCCTCCCGGCGGCTCTGGTCGAACTTGCCGTTCAGCCGCTCCCACCCCTGGGGCGGATCGATGCCGACCCGCGCCACGGTCCGCATCACGGCCAGGTCCTGTCCACCGGCCGCCAGTGCGCGCACCATCGGCCGGGCGAACGCCGCCGCCACCTCCTGGAGCGTCGCGGTGGAGTCAAGCGAACCGAGTTCCAGGAGCTGCGCGTCGAGATATCGTTCCAGCGCGTGCTCGATCGCGGAGTCGCACAGCGCCTTCAGCGACCCGTAGTGGTAGCTCACCGCGGCGACGTTGGCTCCGGCGCGATCTGTGATCTCGCGGAGTGTCACGCCCTCCTGGCCTCGTTGCGAGAGCAACTCCAGGGCGGCCGCCTGCAGGCCGTCCCGTGTGCGCTGCCCGGCCTCCCGGCGCAGATCCGCCTTTTCCACCCGTGTCATGCCATGAATTCAAGCAGGCGCTTGAGTACATTGTCAACAGCCGCCTCGGGGGTCTAGGCCGAACACCTCGCCACCCGGCCTCAGGCGACGATCATGACGGTGTCCTCCGGGCTGGCTTCGTCCCCCTCCCGATCGCCCCGACCTACAACGCCACCAAGGCCGCCATCCACTCCTTCACCGAGAGCCTGCGCACCCAACTGGCGGACACTCGGATCGAAGTCCTGGAACTGGTGCCTCCGGCGGTGCGCACCGCCTTGATGGGACAGGAGGACTCGGAAACCGCCATGCCCCTCGACGCCTTTCTCGATGAGGTCATGAGCATCCTCGGCTCCGGCGGACAACCGGATGAGATCCTCGTCAAGGCGGTCGAACCGGTGCGGTTCGCCGAGGCCCGCGGTGAATACGCCGACATGCTGCGCATGCTCTCCAACCGCTGACGACTGCGAACCGGCCGACACGATCCGCCGACCCGTCTGCTCGCTTCCTGGAACCTGGAGCCTGGAGCGGGCGCGGAACACCACCTCCTCGGCGGCGCGAGCGCCGACGGCCCGGCCGCCGCCGCCCGCTCCCCGACTGCGGGATCCGTTCAGAGCAACCTCGGCCGGGTCTCGCCCCGACTTCACTGAGACAACCTTAACTTGATTGCGCAACCAACTACAGAGGAGCGCACCGGCATGACGACCCGGCTCGGAATCGGTCTCCCGCAGAATCGGCAGTACAACCTCGGCAAGGACGTGCCCGACGTGGCACGCGCCGCCGAGGCCATCGGATACGACAGCCTCTGGGTGTACGAACGGGCTCTGTTCCCGGAACCCCAGACCCAGCCCCTGTACGGCGTCCCGGGCCTGCCCTGGCCCGACGCCTACCGGGGCGTGGCCGAGCCGCTGGTCACGCTGACGCTCGCGGCAGCGGCCACCGAGCGGGTCGAGCTGGGCACCGCCGTACTGGTGGCGCCGCTGCACATCCCCTTCCAGCTGGCGAAGTCCCTGGCGACTCTGGACGCGGCGAGCAACGGCCGGGTCGTCGCGGGCCTCGGCAGCGGCTGGTCCCTCGACGAGTACGCGGCCGCCGGGGTGCGCCCGTTCGAGGAGCGCGGCAAGGTCATGGACGAGATGTTCGAGGTGTGCCGGGCGGTGTGGGGCCCGGACCCGGTGGTCTACGAGGACGGCCGGATCACGAGGATCGCCTCGGCCGTGGTCGGGCCGAAGCCGGCCCGGCCGATCCCGATCCTGGTGCCGGCCAACACCCCGCGGGCGATGCGCCGGCTCGTCGACCACGCCGACGGCTGGCTGCCGTACGCCGACGGTCCCGACCAGGTGGCCGCCCACTGGCGCCAGTTGCAGGATCTCGCCGCCGAGCGCGGCCGCACCCGGCCGCTGCGGACGGTGGTGCGCGTGAACCCGGACTACACCGCCAAGCGGTACGAGGGGCCGGACCGTCAGCCCTTCCAGGGTGACGTCGAGCAGATCGTCAGCGATCTGATGGCGTACGCCGAGATCGGTCTCGACGAGTTCCTGGTCGACGTCTCGTGGGCCACGCGGGACGCGCAGGAGCTGAAGGACGTGGCCGCCGAGGTGTACTCGGCGGCCCGTGCGGCAGGTTTCTGACCGGCTCGCTCGGTCCGCGGGAAGTTCGACCGGCGGCTTTCTCGTCGCAGACGTCTCCAGGGCCCGGGGTGGTCCGGTCGGTCGTGCCGCCGAAGTGGTGCATGACGCCCCAGACCGCGTTCAGCGCGGTTCTGGACGGCGTCCTCGGCCCAGCCCGCCGTCCAGGAGACGTCGTCACCGCGTGACCGACTCCCGGACCAGGCCTTGTGCCCGAGCCGACTCGAACCGTTGAAGCCAGAGCCTGGTGGCCCATGCCCAGCGGGTGTTCACGGCTCCAGCTGTGACCGGATCGGTCCGTACCCGGACCCGATGAGGCCTGTCGCCGCTCCAGCCCCGCCGGTCAGGCTTGGGAGCATGACCCGAGCACTGATCGTCATCGACGTCCAGGAATCCTTCCGCGCCCGCCCGCTGTGGGAGACCATCTCCAACCCGAAGATCGCCGACCAGGAAGACCGGCTGGTCCGGCTCGCCCGCCAGGCCGGGGATCTGGTGGTTGTTGCGGTTGGTGAGCGTGGCGGGGTGGTTGTCGCCGAGGTCGCGCATCCGGATGTCGCTGACGATCCGGTGCTGTGTCTCCGCCTCTTCCAGCCGGTCCAGGTCACGAAGGACGAGAGCAAGGTTGTTCCGGCTCACCAGGGTTGAGGGATCGTCCGGGCCGAGAACGCGTATGCGCGCCTCGAGTACGGCCCGGTGTTCGGCCTCGGCCTCCTGCAGCCTGCCCAGCACCCGCAGTACCGCCGCGTAGTTTCCCCGGCTGGTGAGGGTGTCGGGGTCATCCGCGCCGAGTGAGGAGACTCTGGCGTTGTGCACGCCCTCGTATGCGCTCAACGCGATCACGTATTTGCCGTGGGCGCGGGCGATGGAGCCGATCCGCATGGAATCCGCGGCGTCCGCGAAACGAAGCGCCGCGGTAAGAGCGGTGTCGGAGACCGGGGAAACCGCGGTGTGAATCGTCTCGTCCACGAGATAGTCGTACACATCGACGGTTTCGGGGCCCAGCGGTGTGAGCAACGCGGTCGTGGTGCGGACCTCGGTCGCCCATTCCCACGCCTGTGCCAGGGCTTCGCCCGGGTGCGGCATGCCGCCGCGCTTGGGCAGGTAGTGGACGGCCAGTTCTTCCAGTGCGGCGCGCGGCAGCGGGGCGGTCACGCCCGCCCGGCGGAAGTCCACCGCGGCCGAGACCAGGGCCGCGCCGCGCACATGCTCCCCACCGTCCCGCGCGGCATGCCACAGGTGCAGCAGCTCGGGGCCGGCCGACAGGTACTCCGCGATGCCGAACCGGTCGGCATGGTCGAGGGCCGCGGAGATCCGGGGATCCCAGGTGCGGGTCGCGGCGCGATCGCGCTCCGCCGGTGAGAACATCCGGGGCAGGTCGATGCGGTGGGCCAGCGCGAGCGCGTCCAGCACTTCGCGGTTGAGCGGTCGCGAGCCGTTGTCCGTGCGCAGATACGTGTCCAGTTCGGAGGCCCTGATCGTGGCCAGGACGACGCGGTGCTGACCGTTGGTGTCGAGGAACCTGGTGATCAGGTTCCTCGACAGGCCGCCGTCGCCGAGGAACCGCTCCAGGTCGTCCAGCCACAGAACCGCGCGCGGCGTGCCGGTCGTCTGCTCGATCGCGTACGGCAGAGCCGTCCGAGCCTGTGGAGCGATGAGCGTGTGCTGGGGAAGCGTCGCGGTGAGTGCCTCGTAGGCGGCGCGGGACTTCCCGGCCGTGGAGTCGCCGACGATCAGGACGAAGGCGCCGGCGGCCGCGAGGTGTTCCAGTAACTCGTCGTCGATGTCGCGAGGCACGTACGGTGGCTGACTGGTGGTCGACCGGCCCGTGGCGCGGCGTGCCGCATGCACGCCGAGCCATTTCGGCTCGACGACATCACGGGCGAGGGGCAGTTCGCCCTGGGTGGTCAGACAGCCGTCCCGTACGAAGGTCGCGTTCACGAGGTCCTTCTGAAACCTCTGCAGGAGGCCGTCCTTCCAGAAGCCGGCAAAGACGCCTACGACGGCTGCCAGTCCGGCGGCGCTGACGGCGATGGCCGGTGATTTGAGCTGCGCCGCGGCCAGCAAACCCGGAAGCGAGACCGCAACGGCTGCGCCCGTGGCGAGCAGCACGGGCTTGGTATAGGTGGCCATATTCTCCCGTACCCGGAAACGGCTCTGGCAGCAATATGACGACTAAATCCTCGGCCGGCCTTCCTGCCTAGGGCCCGTTGCGAAAATGCCACCCAATGTCGCCTGACGCCGCCTTCAGTTTCCAGCACTTCAGCCGCGCTGGCATCACGAGGAATCACCTGTGGGCCGGCGCTCCGTCGAATTCTCGATTCCGGATGCGCTTTGTGGCGCAGAGCGCGACCGCACTCGTGGTCCGGGGCCGCTGCTCTGCGCCGGCGTGGGATTCGTGCTGGCCGGCTGGCACCTGCGGACGTCCACGAGAACCAGCATGTCCTGGGTGCGCTGCTCATCATGGTCATGGGCAACATCGGTCCTGTGCTGACGGGGGTCGGCCTGACGGAGGATGTGCCGGGTCCGCTGCACCGGGCGATCAGCCTGCTGGGAATAGCGGCGATCACGGCCTTCGGACTCTTCTTCTCCCTCGCTATCTCGGACTCGGGATGGGCGGCATGGAGCGGGTAGCGGCATTTCCCCTCTTGGCATGGGCATTGGCAGCCGGAGCCCGCGGCCTGATCCACAAGACGACTCGTATGCAGGAGCTGCGCACGCGTCTTTCCCGCTTCCGGCGGTCCGGGCACCGGCCCGGCCGAGCGGTGGACACCGCCTGCATGCCCAGGGCGTGCAGGGAGCACTCTGCTGAAACGATCCGCCGTTCCCGTCCATGGGGCGCCGTCAGCACCATGGCGAGAGGCAGTTACCCGGCTGGTTCACAGGTCACGCGGCCGTACGTGCACGTGGCCGGCGAGGGCGTATGCGGGCGGTGCCGCGGGCAGGAGTGTGGCCAGTTCGTACCGGCTCTTCTGGGCGACACGGCAGGACGCCGTGTTGTCCACTTGATGCAGGAGTTCAAGGCGGGTCAGCCCGTCACGGGAGAAGACGGTGAAGGCCCAGTCCGTCAGCGCCTGCAGCGCCCGGGGCGCCACTCCCCGCCCGCGTGCATGCGCCGCGGTCCAGTAGCCGACCTCGGCGGATGACGCGCGCGGAGTGACGCCCTTGAGGACCACGTGCCCTGCCAACTGTCCCTCACCCCCTCCTGGTTGGGATTCGACAATGGCGAATCCGAAGCGGCGGCCCGTCTCCCACCCCCGTTGCTGGCCCTGAATCCACTGCGCCGCGCCCGCCTCGTCGTTCACGGCCGAGTTTGTCCAGCGGCGCATGGCCTCGTCGCGATACAGCTCGACCAGCTCGGCAGCGTTCGCCTGGCTCCAGGGGCGCAGTAGGAGAGCGGGGGCTGTCGGTGTGGCGTCTGCCTCCAGTTGGGCAGCGGTCTTGTCCAACGGCTGATAGTACGAACCCGCCGTCGTTTTCAGCGCCGCGTCCGGCTGTGCGGCGGGGCTGTGGGGCCGTTGCGTCATCGGGCTGCCCGTACCCGCAGAGCCGCAACGGACCATTCGACCAGCGGGGCTAGAGGTTCCGGTGCCGGCCAGTCGTTGATCAGCGCGAGCAGCTGGAAGTACTCGTCCCTGCGGGGATCGCTCGCGGCTTCCAGGCGGTGCAGCAGCCACGTGTGCAGTCCGGCGTCATCGGTGCGGCCGTGGACGAGCGCGCAGCGAGCGGTGAGCGCCGCGACGACCGGATCGGCCTGGGGCGAGTCCGCCCTGATGCCGCACGCCACGGCCGGTGCTACGACATCACGGGCGACGGCGACCACGTCCGGGCGCGGGCGCCTGGCGGCACCCTCGGGCAGGCTGCCCGCATGGTCCTCGGCCAGGCGCCGCGCAGTGGCGCGGAAGTCGGGGTCCAGGGACAGCTCGGCCAGCTCCACCCACGCCCTGACCTGGTCATCCGTGGGGTTGTCGGGGAGTTCGGGTGTCATGGAGCGCCGAGCTGCGGCGTGGGAGCCGCTGTGGAGGCCTTCGAAGACGGCATCGAGGAAGTCGTCGATCATGTGTCGGCGCTCGGCTGCGGACAGTGTGGCCAGCTGGTGCATGAGTTCCATCTCCTTGGGGGTGGGCTCGCGTTCAGCGGCGGCCGTCAGCACCGCCCGTCGCAGACGCAGGACGCTGATCTGCACGTCCAGTGCGGCGGCGTGCTCTGCGGCGACTTCGCCGAGGGTGAGTTCCTGGTCCACGACCCGCCGGATCACGTCCAGGCCGAGTCCCAGTTCCCGCAGCGTCCGCACCAGGGCAAGGCGAGCGACCGCGTCCGGGGCGTAACGCCGGTAGCCGGCGGGAGTGCGGCCGGCAGGTGCCACGATGCCGCGATCGGAATAGAACCGGATCGTCTTGACCGACAGTCCGGTGTGCCGGGCCAGTTCACCGATAGAGCTGAGAGTGCCGCCGTCCATGAGCCCACCTTCCCGTCTCCCCCTGGAGGAGACTCAAGTCTGCGCCCACCTCCGCACGCCCTGCGGCTGCTTGTGGTCGCGGAGGACCGTGATGCCGACGGGGAAGGCGACGGTCGGTGTTCTGTTCGTCGGCATGCGGACCGCGGTGCTGGCACCGGATACGACGAGCGCCGGCGAGAACCGAGACGCTCCAGGCCGGCCGGACGGACGCCCGGCTGCCCGGTGTGTGGGACCTCCTCGGCAGACGGCCTCGAACGTCCTGCTCCGGCAACGTACGGCTTTCCCCGCTCTCGCGGACGGGCCCGGCACAAGCAGAGCAGGGGACAACGCGAGACGGGAGACGGGAGACCGGCAGACGGCTGACGGCAGACGGCAGTTCGAGCGCCGATGGCCACGGGGCCGCTCCGCGCACCGGACCGTGCGCCCTCTCCGGCGACCGGAAGGTACCCCGACGCCCGCTTCGGCCAGACCCTGGCCCCGCACGGCCGCTGAACGCCAGCGGCCCGCCACGCAACTCAAGACCGCCCGGCTTCCACAAAAGCACCAGAGGCTGTGACGAACCCCCGGTAGTGCGCCGCCTCCGGGGCGGAGAACTCGGGCTCATCCGCTGTGCCGGACATGGCGACACCCCATCGGCAGAACACTCCCCCTGAACACGAGTCCGGGCCCACCCGCTACGGGGGAAAGCGGTGGGCCCGGACTGGGCCAGGCTCCCACACCGCCACCCTCGGTGCACGGCATTCGCCTCCTTCGGCTCGATGGTGCCCCTTCTCGTGGTGTAGGCGATCAACTGGCGGGCGTGTTCGGACTATTGGGTAGTGCGGGGGCGCTTTCGTGGAGTTCGGGATAGAG
>NZ_JBICZJ010000024.1:0-164582 GCF_043201895.1 Streptomyces sp. NPDC048254 | reverse complement strand
TCGCGTCGTACGACCAGGCGGTGGAATCGAACTCCAGCGAGTACGCCGAGGACGTGCTCGACGAACCGTGCGACGACGAGGTGCCGGCGAAGGCCTCGCCTGCCACGCCCTCGGCGATTCCGAACGCGGCTACGGCTGCGGCGCTCCGGATAACGGTTCTGCGGTTGATGTCCACCCGTAGACCTCCTTGTACAGCGGATTACGTGGTCACAGCCGTACCTGCGCACCGCCCGGCGGCATCGCGGGCAGGTCGGGCTGTGCGGCTCGTTCGAATCCCAGACTGTAGGCAAGGAGGCGCAGGATTGTTAACGATTTTGATGATTATTTTGTTAGAAGGTATCTGCGTCCGGGGTGCTCACACCACGGTCGTCGCGGAGGCAAGCAACGCCAGCTTCTCGGCGCTGTCGGTGTCCGGGGCCGGGTGGTAGATGACGAGGGTCTGGCCGGTCGTGCCGGTGACGGTCAGGCGTTCGCGGTTCAGGCGCAGGCGGCCGACCTGGGGGTGGTCGATGTGTTTGGCCGCGCCCTCGCACGCGGCCACGTCGTGGCGGGCCCAGAGCCGGCTGAAGTGGGGGCTCGCGAGGGAGAGTTCGCCGACGAGTTCGATGACACGGGGGTCGTCCGCGTCGGTCCCGACGGACCGGCGGAAACCGGCGATCATGCCGGCGCCCGCGTTCGCCCAGTCCGGGTGGAGGGCCGGCTCGGCGGGGTCGAGGAAGGTGTCCCGCAGCCGGTTGGCGCCGACCGTGAGCCGCGGTGACAACGCGGTCGCCAGGGCGTTCACGGCGAGCACGTCGAAGTAGCGGCCCTCGACGAGCGCGGGCAGCGGGAGGGCGGCGACCAGCTGGGCGACGCCGGGCGGAACCGTCTCCTTCCGGCGGCGGCGCCGGCGTAGGCGGGGCTCTGCGGCGCCGAGGCTCAGCAGATAGGCCGTCGCGGCCTCGTCGAGGCGCAGCACCCGGCCGAGGGACTCCAGGACCTGTACGGAGGGGTTGCGGTCGCGGCCCTGTTCCAGGCGCAGGTAGTAGTCGGCGCTGATCCCGGCCAGCATCGCCACCTCCTCCCGGCGCAGGCCCGGCACCCGCCGTACCCCGAGCACGGGGATGCCGACCTGCTCGGGCGTGACGAGCTCGCGGCGGGCCCGTACGTACGCGCCCAGCAGGTTCGGTTCGTCGGTCACCCCGCCACCGTAACGCGGGGCGTCGCGCCCCTGCCTGGTCCTGTCACCCCCAGGATCAGCGGGGCTCTGCCCCGGCCGGAGCGGGCGCGGGAGCGTGATCGGTGACGGTCATGACCACAGTGAGGAGCGAGATCATGTCGACGTATCTGCTGGTGCACGGCGCCTGGCACAGCGGAGAGTGCTGGAAGCGGGTCGTCCCGAGGCTGACGGCGGCCGGACACCGGGTGTTCGCGCCGTCGCTGACCGGGCACGGCGAGAAAGCGCATCTGCTCGGCCCCGAGGTCGGCCTCGACACCCAC
This sequence comes from Streptomyces sp. NPDC048254, assembly GCF_043201895.1. Lineage (NCBI taxonomy): Bacteria > Bacillati > Actinomycetota > Actinomycetes > Kitasatosporales > Streptomycetaceae > Streptomyces > Streptomyces sp. NPDC048254. The sequence continues at coordinate 163,103 of NZ_JBICZJ010000024.1, read as the reverse complement.
GTCGACGACGTCGTGGGGCTGATCACGGACGAGGCCCTGACCGACGTCGTACTCGTCGGACACAGCTACGCCGGGCTGGTCGTCTCGTCCGTCGCCAACCAGGTCCCCGACCGCGTCGGGCACCTGGTGTATCTCGACGCGATGGTCCCGGAGCACGGCGAGAGCGCCGCCGACGCCCAGCCCGTGAGCCAGGTGCTGATCGACCGGGCCCTGGCCTCCGGCAGCGGCTGGCGGGTTCCGCCGCTGCCCGAACTACCGCCGCCGCACGGCCTGTTCGGGGTGACCGATCCGGCGGACGTGGCCTGGCTGCGCACGATGCTGACCGACGAGTCGGTGCGCTGCCTCCAGCAGCCGGTGCGGCTGGACAACCCGGCCGTGCACACGATCCCCCGGACCCACATCCACTGCGTCGCCGACGTACCGGAAGGCATCGTCCGCCGCCCGGTCCCCGCGACGGAACAGGCGTGGCGACTGCCCACCGGCCACGACTGCATGATCACCATGCCGGCGGAACTCGCGGAACTCCTGCTCAAGCTCGGCTGATCCCGAGGGCGATATTCGCTGTGCCGGGGCGCTGCGAGGCCGTAGCCTCCCCGCATGACGGACCAGGACGAGTACGCGGTACAGGCGGCCATCGACGGGGAGCTGCGGCTTCTCGATCCCGAGGTGCGTGCCTCCCCGGACCTCGTCCTGGAGCTCCTCGACCCGGGGTTCACCGAGTTCGGGGCGTCCGGCCGCCGCTGGGACGCGGTGTCGATCCTCACGGTGACCAGCGACGGTTCGGTGTCCGCGGAGTCGCCGGTCCAGGTGAGCGAGATGTCCGGGACCGTGCTCGCACCGGGCCTCGTCCACCTGACGTACTTCGCGGACAACCAGGGTCGCCGGGTCTGGCGCAGCTCCCTGTGGCGGCTGACGGAGACCGGCTGGCGGATGTACTTCCACCAGGGCACTCCGGCCGCCTGACGTACCGCCTGGTGCTAGCCCGCCGACTCCGCCGCGTGCGGGCTCAGCACGTCCGCCGAGACCAGGGCGATGATCACGATGCCGAGGGCGATGCGGTACCAGACGAACGGCATGAAGCTCTTGTTGGAGATCCACTTCATGAACCAGGCGATGACCGCGTATCCGGACGCGAAGGCGATCACCGTCGCGAACAGGGTCGGACCCCAGGCCACATGGCCCTCGCTCACCGAGTCCTTGACCTCGAAGGCGCCGGAGGCCAGCACCGCCGGGATGGCGAGCAGGAAGGAGTAGCGGGCCGCCGCCTCGCGCTTGTAGCCCATGAACAGGCCGCCGCTGATGGTGGCGCCGGAGCGGGAGACGCCCGGGATCAGGGCGCAGGCCTGGCAGAGGCCGTAGATCAGGCCGTCCTTCACGCTCAGGTTCTCCAGCGTCTTGCGCTGCTTGGGCGCCCGGTGCCGGCCGCCCGTCTCGTCGCGGGCTGCCAGCCGGTCGGCGACGCCGATGACGACGCCGACGACTATGAGCATGGTCGCCGTGATGCGCAGATCGCGGAACGGACCCTCGATCTGGTCCTTGAGCGTCACACCCAGCAGGCCGATCGGGATCGAGCCGACGATCACCAGCCAGCCCATCTTGGCGTCGTGGTCGCGTCGCATCGCCTTGTCGGACAGAGACCGGAACCAGGCCGAGATGATCCGCCCGATGTCCTTGCGGAAGTAGATCAGCACCGCGGTCTCCGTGCCGATCTGGGTGATCGCAGTGAAGGCCGCGCCCGGGTCCTTCCAGCCGGAGAAGGCCGCGGTCAGCCGCAGATGCGCACTGGAGGAGACGGGCAGGAACTCGGTCAGCCCCTGGACGAGTCCGAGGATCAGCGATTCAAACCAAGACATGAAGGTACGGCGTCCCAGGGGTGAGAGAGGCTGGCGGACGCGCGGGCGCGCGTGATCATGCGTGTGCAACGGCAGCGTAGCGGGCCGCGGTGACAGCGCGGACACAGGGGTTCGGCGGGCGGACAGGAGTGAGGGGGTGTTGACCGGCCTGGGCACCGCCGCTTACGTTTCCCCAGGAGAAAGCGCTTGCTCCCGCACATCGGGGTGCGTGTGCGGCGCACGTCGGGCGACGGCTCGCGCCCATCGTCGGTCCCCACCCCGAGGAGTGCTGATCACGTCCATGCCCCGCACGCCCCTTTCCCCATCTTCTGGCTCTTCTGGCTCCTCTGGCTCTTCTGGCGCTCCCTTCACCGGCCGCCGCATCCGGGCCGCCGTCGTCGGCGCCGGTGCCATCGGGCGCGGCTCCCACCTGCCCGCGCTCGCCCAGCTGGCCGCGGAGGGCGAGACCGAGGTCGTCGCCGCCGTTGACATCGATGCCACGGCCGTCGAGGCGTTCCGAGCCGAGGCCGGCATCCCGCACGCCTACACCGACCTGGACCGGATGCTCGCCGAGCAACGGCCCGACCTGGTCACCATCGGCACCCCGCCGACCCTGCACCGGGACCAGACGGTGGCGGCGCTGCGGGCCGGCGCCTGGGTGTGGTGCGAGAAGCCGCCGGTGCCGTCGCTCGCCGACTTCGACGCGGTCGAGGCGGAGGAGGGCACCGACAGCGGGCCGTACGCGTCCATCGTCTTCCAGCACCGGTTCGGCTCCGCCTCCACCCATGTGCGCCGGCTGCTGGCCGAGGGGGCGCTGGGGCGTCCGCTGGTCGCCCACTGCCAGACCACCTGGTACCGGGACACCGCTTACTACGCCGTGCCCTGGCGCGGCCGCTGGGCGACCGAGGGCGGCGGCCCGGCGATGGGCCACGGCATCCACCAGATGGACCTCCTGCTCGACCTGCTCGGGCCGTGGAGCGAGGTGCGGGGCATGGCCGCCCGGCTGGTGCACGACGTGGAGACCGAGGACGTCTCCACCGCCCTGGTCCGGTTCGCGAACGGCGCCCTGGCGACCGTCGTCAACAGCGTGCTGAGCCCCGACGAGGTCAGCCGTATCCGCATCGACTGCGAGCGCGCGACCGTCGAACTGACCCATCTGTACGGCCACTCCAACGCGAACTGGCAGATCACCCCGGCCGCGGGCGTCCCCGCCGCCGAGGCGGCGGCCTGGCAGGACTTCGGACCGGACGTGCCCAGCTCGCACCTGGCCCAGCTACGCGAGCTGATCGCCTGCATGCGCGCGGGAGAGCGGCCGCGCAGCAGCGGCGCCGACGGGCGCACCAGCCTGGAGCTGATCACCGCGCTGTACAAGTCGGCGTTCACCGACACGACCGTACGTGCGGGCGAGATCGGTCCCGGTGATCCTTATTACACGGCCCTGCACGGAGGCGCCCCGGGCTGGGCGCCGGTCGAGCGCGAGGAGGCGTCCGCGTGAGCGGTGAACTGCGGATCACGCACACCCACGGCGACCGGATCAGCGTGACCGAGCCGGTCACCGGGGTGCAGCTCTTCGCGTACGTCTACCGGCCCGAGGCGGCCTGGGAGGCCCCCAAGCCCTATCTGCACCCGATCCGCACCCTCGCCGGGGACGTCGTCACCGACTACCGGCCCAACGACCACCGCTGGCACAAGGGCCTCTCCCTGACCGCCTCGCACCTGTCCGGCGCGAACCTGTGGGGCGGCAACTCCTATGTCCACGGCGAGGGTTACCTCGTCCTCCCGGAGCGCGTCGGCTCGATGCGGCACGTCGGCTTCGACGAACTGTCGTCCGCGGACGGCCGGCTGGTCCTCGCGGAGCGGCTGACCTGGCATCCGTACGACGGGACGCTGTGGGCGCGGGAGCGGCGGCGCATCGAGGTCCATGACGTCGACCCTGAGTCCGGTGCCTGGGCGCTGACCTGGTCCAGTGCCGTCACCAACGTCCGTGACGAGCCGCTCCGGTTCGGCAGCCCGACCACCGCGGGACGCGAACAGGCGGGCTACACCGGCCTGTTCTGGCGTGGTCCGCGCGCCTTCCGGGACGGCCGGATCATCGGCCCCGAGGGCGAAGGCCCGGAGCTGATGGGCTCCCAGTCGTCCTGGCTGGCCCTGTCCGGCGAGCACGACGGCGTCGACGGCCATGCCACCGTCGTCTTCGAACACGCCCCGGAGAACGACCACTCGGGCGCGGGCGGCAGCCACCCCGCGCACTGGTTCGTGCGCAACGACCCGTTCGCCGGCATCGCCCCCTCCTGGGCCTTCCACGACGAACTCGAACTGGCCCCGGGGGACACCCTCCGGCGCCGCTACCGGGTCGTCATCGCGAACGGCGCCTGGGAACGCCCCGACATCGCCAAGTACCTGGAGGCGCATCCGTGGTGAGCGGTGGGGAGTCCGGTTTCGCGGGGCTGCCGGGCGGGGTCGCGGTCTCGCGCCTGTGCGTGTACGACTGGCCCGCGTCCGACGGTGTGCGCGGCGGAACTCCCCACCTGCACCTGGTCTGTTCGGAGGGGTACGTCGTCACCGGCGGCCGGGGTGCGGTGCAGACGCTCACCGCCTCCGGGTACCAGGTCACGCCTCTCACGCCCGGCACGGTCGCCTGGTTCACGCCGGGCACCGTCCACCGCCTCGTCAACGAGGACGACCTGCGCATCACCGTCCTGATGCAGAACAGCGGCCTCCCGGAGGCCGGGGACGCGGTGCTGACGCTGCCGCCGCGGTACCTGACCGACCCGGAGACGTATGCCTCGGTGACCACCGTCCCGGCGGACGCGCCGGAGGCCGAGCGGGAGCGGATCGCCCGGGCCCGCCGTGACCTCGCTCTGGAGGGTTACCGCGCCCTGCGCGAGGCCACCGGCCCGGAGCCGCTGGCCGCCTTCCACCGGGCCGCCGCCGCCCTCGTGCGGCCCCGGCTCGCCGACTGGCGGGCCCGCTGGGAGCGCGGCGCCCGGGCGGCCGCCGAGGCCACGGGGGAGCAGCTCGACCGCCTCGCACGGGGCGATGCAGGCCACCTCGCCGACGCCGTCGTACAGGCCGAACAGCCCTGTGAGCGGGGACGGTTCGGGATGTGCGGGCGGCTGGACGTGTACCGGCAGGGGCAGTAGGCCACAGAGTCACGCGGAGTCACAAGAGGCGGACGGTCCGGCGGCCGTCCGCCTCGAAGTCGTGCGCGGTCGCGGTCCGGGAGGCGCCGATCCAGGTGAGGGTTGGAATTTCCTACTCACGGAGTTATGGTGAGTTCGGTTTTCCTACTCACCGGTAATCGAGACTGGCAATCGAGGTCCCCGCGATGCGTGACGCAGTCATCGTCGAAGCCGTACGCACCCCCGTCGGGAAGGGCAAGCCGAACGGGTCCCTGGCGCACGTCCACCCTGTCGAGCTTCTCGCCCACACCCTGCGCACCCTCGTCGAACGCTCCGGCGTCGACCCGGCCCTCATCGACGACGTGATCGGCGGCACCGTCGACCAGGTCGGCGAGCAGGCCATGAACACCACCCGGTACGCCGTGCTCTCGGCGGGCTTCCCGGAGACCGTCCCCGCGACCACCGTCGACCGCCAGTGCGGCTCCTCCCAGCAGGCCGTGCACTTCGCGGCACAGGGGGTCATGTCCGGTGCCTATGACATCGTCGTGGCCTGCGGCGTCGAGTCGATGAGCCGGGTGCCGATGTGGTCCAACGTGCCGCCCGGCAAGGACCCCTTCGGTCCCGGCGTCGCCGCCCGCTACCCGGAGGGCCTGGTCCCGCAGGGCATCAGCGCCGAGCTGATCGCGGCGAAGTGGTCGATCAGCCGGGCGGAGATGGACGCCTTCGCGGTCTCCTCGCACCAGAAGGCCGCGGCCGCCTGGGCGGCGGGGCTGTTCGACGCCGAGGTGGCGGGGCTGGAGGGGGTCGGCCGGGACGAGTCCGTGCGGCCCGGCACCACCGCCGAGATCCTCGCCGGGCTCAAGCCCGCCTACTACGACCCCGGGTTCGCCGAACGCTTCCCGGAGATCGACTGGAGCGTCACGGCGGGCAACGCCAGCCCGGTCAACGACGGTGCCTCCGCCGTGCTGATCATGGCCGGCGAGACCGCCGAGCGGCTCGGGCTGCGGCCGCTGGCCCGCCTGCACGCGTTCGCCGTGACCGGCTCCGACCCGTTGCTGATGCTGACCGGCGTGATCCCGGCGACGGAGAAGGTGCTGCGCAGGGCCGGGCTGAGCCTCGGCGACATCGACCTCTTCGAGGTGAACGAGGCGTTCTCCAGTGTGGTGCTGGCCTGGCGGCAGGAGACCGGGGCGGATCTGGCCAAGGTCAACGTGCACGGTGGGGCCATCGCGCTGGGGCATCCGCTGGGGGCGAGCGGGACCCGGCTGACCACGACGCTGGTGCACGCGATGCGGGAGCGCGGCGCTCGCTTCGGCCTGCAGACCATGTGCGAGGCGGGTGGGCTGGCGAACGCGATGATTCTGGAGGCGGTCTGAGCATCGATCGGAGGGCGGGCGCTCAGAGGTCTCGTCTCGAAGTCCTTCGGGGGTCGACTCCGCGGATGGGATGGCGGGCCGTGACGGTTCGTGATCTTCGTCAGCTGGTGCGGCCGTGCTCCATCTGGAGCAGGATGCTCGCGGCCGGGCCGGACCGGCGAGACCCGGAGCGGCCGGCCGTCGGGTGCGGAAATGACCTGGACGTTGCCGTCGTGGTGCTTGTGCTTGCCCGACCACCACAGGTCGGCCTTGTTCGGGCCGGGGGCGGCGACGCGATCGGCACGGATGACGGTGCCGTCGAGGTTGAGGTGTGTAAAGCCGCCCGGCCGCGCGCTGCAGTGCGGTGGACAGGTCCGGGGCAGCAGCTTCGCGGGGGCCTCAGCAGTGGCCCGGCTGACATCGAGCACGCCGGTGTAGGTGACACTGGTCGACGCGTGAAGCCTCTCGGTACCCGGAACCTGTTCCTGCCAGGGGCTTCTCGCGTATCTGATGCCGGGTCAAGCCCGTCTGACGTCCCTGGTCGGGAAGATCCCGGATCTGTCGGACGGGCGGCATACTCTGAGCCCTGTCCGCACTATCGGGGAGAGTCATGACAAGTAGGTTCACCGAGTTGGCCGTTGACTGCCACGATCCGGAGAGACTCGCGGCCTTCTGGTGCGAGGTCTTGGACTTCAAGGTGATCGACCGGAGCGAGGGCAAGGTCGAGATCGGCTCCTGGGTGCCGACCGTCGAGGATGTTCGGGCCCGCCAGATGCCGCCCACCCTGCTGTTCATCCAGGTGCCCGAGGGCAAGACCGTGAAGAACCGGCTTCACCTCGACGTCAGCCCGATCGACGGCAGCACCGAGGACGAGGTGACCAGATTGCTCGGCCTCGGCGCCACCACGACGGATGTGGGCCAGGGCTCAGACCGAAACTGGGTGGTCATGGCAGACCCCGAGGGCAACGAGTTCGACGTCCTGCGCACCCTGGCACCGCAGAACTAGGGCGTTTTTTCAGATCATCAGATCGTTGGTCAGGCGTGCCATTTTCGCCGTGCCCCGGAACGAGGGTCTCGCACTGATCACACAGCACTAGGAGGATCCGTCGGCCCTCGCGCGGCAATCGTCCCGATCGTACGGGTCCCTGACTCACGCGACGTGATCCATAAGAGAAGCCCTGGGCCGCGAGCGGGCACCCGCTCACCAGGCGGGGCGGATCGGTCCCGGTGGCGCAATCCGGGTCAGGTCGGCGACGAGTTCGCTGAAGCGCGCCTCGCCCAGCGCCTCCCGCCACGGCGCGACGGCCTCCCGGGCAGCCTGGTCGGCGGCGCGAGTGGCGGCCCAGCCGGCCTCCGTCAGCCTCAAGAGCCGGGCCCGGGCATCGCGGGGGTGCGGATGCCGCACCACGTATCCCTTGCGGACCAGTTCCTCGACCAGCTGGGCGGCGGCCTGCTTGGTCACCCCGAGGTGCTCGGCCAGGTCGGCCGTAGTGGCGTCGCCCAGGGAGATGCGGACAAAGGCGAAACCGTGTGCCGGCCGCAGGTCCTCGAATCCCTGCTGGTACACGCGAGCGTGGATCTCCTGCACCAACTGTCCGGAGAGTGCCAGTACGACTGCGGAGAAGGCCAGAGCGTCATCCATGGGGTTGACTATAGGTCGTCAAGCTGCTTGTCTTTATGGACAAGTTACTTGTCTATAGGGGGAGGCCGGCATGCCCTTCATCCGAAGTCACGAGGCCGTCGTGCACGAGATCCACGGTGCCCGGTTCGTTTCCTATGTCCGTCCGGGCACGGGCAGCCGGGATCTCGCCGCCTGGCGCGGCGAGATCCCGGCCGGGACAGTGGGTCCGGCCCACGTGATCAGTCACGAGGAGACGTTCTACGTCCTGTCCGGTCGCCTTCGGCTCACCATCGACGCCGAGACCGCCGAACTCGGCGTCGGTGACGCGGCGGTGGCTCCGGCAGGGTCCGAGCTGGCGGTTGCCAATACGACCGACCAGCCCGCGCACATGTGGGTCACCACACGTGTCGGGCTCAGGGCCAAGCTGGCCGACGGCAACACCATCACGCCGCCCTGGGCCAATTGAGCCCACCGAGGGCCGATGGTCACGCTTACCGGCGAAGTAGCGCGGGCTCACGACGGTACCGGCAGGAGCCGCCCGCCGCCCGCCGCCCCAGGCCCGCCCGACAGTCTCGACCGCCGCAGAGCGCGAGCGGTTGGGACGGTGGCCTACGGCCACAAGACCGAGCACCGGCTGCGGGCCCGTGCGCGGATCGTCCTGCACGCGGCACGGGGGGCGCTCCAACTCACGCATCGCCTGAGAGACGAGCCTTCGCCTGGACACGGTCCGTGCCTGGCGGGGTCGGTTCGCCCACGGTGCGTCGCCGGCTGGGCGAGGACGCGCTCAAGCCCTTGCAGTACCGGCTGTGGATCTTCATCGTGGGCATCCGCAGCGTGAAGCTCATTTCGCGCGCAGGTGGTGGCGCTTCCGCCAGGCCAGTACCGCGCCCGCCACCGCCGGGACCACGATCGCCGCCACCGAGATCAGGAAGACCGGCGACGTCGGTGTCGAGGCCCGGGCGCCCGCCACGACGTACGCGGCGACGTTCGGGATCGAGCCCAGCCCCGTCGCCAGCAGGTACGGCGCGTAGCGCATCCGGGAGACGGACGCCGAGTAGTTCGCTGCCCAGAACGGCACGCCGGGGAACAGCCGTACCGCCAGCATCGAGCGGAAGCCGTGCTTGCTGAACTGGTTGTCCGCCGCCTTCAGCAGCCGGCCGCGCAGCAGCGGGCGCAGCGCATCCTGGCCGAGCATCCGGCCGAGCGCGAAGGAGATCCAGGCCCCGAGCAGGGTGCCCGCCATGGCCGCGCCCATGCCCAGCGCCGAGCCGAACAGCGCGCCGGCCGCCAGGTTCAGGAACGGCCGCGGCACGAACGCCACCGTGATCAGGCCGTACGCCACAGCGAAGATGACCACCGCGGTGGTGCCCTCGACCTGGGGCGGCCAGCCCTGCGTCATCAGCTTCTGCGGCTCGAAGAGCAGCACCGACGACGCGGCCGCCGCCAGCAGGGCGACGAGCAGGGACAGCCGGGACCACGGCGACAGCAGCACTCTTGTGCAGCGCGCGGTGAAGTTCACCGGACCGGACACGGCAATGGTCAGCTCCTCGGCGGCGGCCGGGGGTACGGCCGTGGCGGTGCCAGAGCGGTTGGCATCGAGCATTCGGTGACAGTAGCCGAAGCAGATGTGTGATCGCCGTATGGTTCCTGTCCATTGGGCGAAACCGGCGCCACGGAAAACCGTTCGACGTGCGGCGACGGATCGGCAATGATCTGCGTCATGTTCCGGTACGCCTTCCTCCTCGCAGCATCCGCAGCCGCGGATGCGCCGAAGGCTGCCGTGCCCGTTCTCCTGGCCGCTGTCGACGGCGCCCGAAGCTGACCCTCCCCGGATCGTCCGGCGGACCCCGCAGGGGGAGGGTCGGCGGTTCTCCGGGGTCCCCGCGTCTCGCCCCGACGAGACGCTTCACCGCAGTTCAGGCTTCGAGGTAGAGCCATGCCCAAGACGGCATACGTCCGCACCAAACCGCATCTCAACATCGGCACGATGGGCCACGTCGACCACGGCAAGACCACCCTGACCGCCGCCATCACCAAGGTCCTCGCCGAGCGCGGCACCGGCACTTTCGTGCCGTTCGACCGCATCGACCGGGCCCCGGAGGAGGCCGCCCGCGGCATCACCATCAACATCGCGCACGTCGAGTACGAGACCGACACCCGGCATTACGCCCACGTGGACATGCCGGGCCATGCCGACTACGTCAAGAACATGGTCACCGGGGCCGCGCAGCTGGACGGCGCGATCCTCGTGGTCTCCGCGCTCGACGGGATCATGCCGCAGACCGCCGAACACGTGCTGCTCGCCCGGCAGGTGGGCGTCGACCACGTAGTGGTCGCGCTGAACAAGGCGGACTCGGCCGACGAGGAGCTCGTCGAACTGGTCGAGCTCGAGGTCCGCGAGCTGCTCAGCGCACACGGCTACGGCGGCGACTCGGTGCCCGTCGTCCGGGTCTCCGGGCTCAAGGCGCTGGAGGGCGACCCACGGTGGACGGCGTCCATCGAGGCGCTGCTCGACGCGGTGGACACGTACGTGCCGATGCCCGAGCGGTATCTGGACGCGCCGTTCCTGCTGCCGGTGGAGAACGTGCTCACCATCACCGGGCGCGGGACCGTGGTGACCGGTGCGATCGAGCGGGGGACCGTGCGGGTCGGCGACCGGATCGAGGTGCTCGGCGCGGACGTCGAGACCGTCGTCACCGGCCTGGAGACCTTCGGGAAGCCGATGGACGAGGCGCAGGCCGGGGACAACGTGGCGCTGCTGTTGCGCGGGGTGCCCCGGGACGCGGTGCGGCGCGGGCACGTGGTGGCGGCGCCGGGGAGTGTGGTGCCGGCGCGGCGGTTCTCGGCGCGGGTGTATGTGCTGTCGGGGCGCGAAGGGGGTCGTACGACCCCTGTCTCGACGGGGTACCGCCCGCAGTTCTACATCCGTACGGCGGATGTGGTCGGCGACGTCGACCTCGGCGAGGTGGCGGTCGCCCGGCCCGGGGACACGGTGGAGATGACCGTGGAGCTGGGGCGGGAGGTGCCGCTGGAGGCCGGCCTCGGGTTCGCCATCCGGGAGGGTGGCAGGACGGTGGGGGCGGGGACGGTGACCTCGGTGGAGTGAGGCCGCCCCTGGGCAGGCACGGGCATCGCACAATGGAGAGGTGAACGAAGCCATACCCGTCGTCCGGGTCACCGATCACGGCACCGCCAAGCTCATGCCCGACGTCGACCGGGACCGGGCCTGGCTGCTGACCGTCGACGGGGCGCCCCAGTCGTACGTCGATCTCGACGCGCCGACGCATCTGGAGTTCGAGTACGCCCGGCGGCTCGGGTACGTGCTGGACGCGGTGGCGGAGACCGGGGCGCCCCTGGACGTGCTGCATCTCGGCGGGGGCGCCCTCACGCTGCCCCGGTACGTGGCGGCGACCCGGCCGGGATCCCGGCAGGACGTCGTGGACGCCGACCGGGGACTGCTGGACCTGGTCACCGAGCATCTGCCGCTGCCGGCCCCCACCGGGATCGCCCTGCACGCCGCCGATGCCCGGGGCTGGCTGGAGGGTGCGCCCGGCGACTCGGCGGACGTGCTGATCGCCGATGTCTTCGGGGGGTCCCGGATCCCCGCGCATCTGACCTCGCTGGGCTACGCCCGGGAGACCGAGCGGGTACTGCGGGACGACGGGGTCTACCTGGCCAATCTCGCGGACTCCGCCCCCTTCGACTTCCTGCGCTCCCAACTCGCCACGTTCGCGGCCGTGTTCGAGGAGCTGGCGGTCATCGCCGAGCCGGGGGTGCTGCGCGGGCGGCGGTTCGGGAACGCGGTGCTCATCGCCTCGCACCGGCCCGTCGACACCGCCGTGCTGGCCCGGCGCACGGCCGCCGACGTGTTTCCGGCGCGGGTCGAACACGGGCCCGCGCTGCGCCGGTTCGTCGGCGGGGCCGGGCCGGTCGGGGACGCGGACGCGGTGCCGTCACCCGAGCCCCCCGGCGGAACGTTCGGCATCGGGTGACGCCGGCGTCGGCTGTGCGGTGACCGGGACCGTGCGGCGGGTGAGCTTGCGGACGTCCGGCACCAGCAGGACCGCGGCCGTGACGGCGACGACCAGGCCCGCGCAGCCCCACAGCGCCGGACTCCGGCCGAAAACGTCCTCCGCGGGACCCGCCAGCGCGGTCGCCAGAGGCAGCAGGGAGACGGAGCCGAACCAGTCGTACGCCGAGACCCGGGAGAGCTTGTCCTCGGGTATCTCCTGGTGCAGCACGGTCATCCAGGAGACGCCGAAGACCTCGACCGTCGTCCCGGACACGAACATCACCACATAGAGGATGCCCACCGGGACGGGCACCGCCAGCGCCGCCGAGGGCAGGGCCAGCGGGAAGATGCAGAGGGTGCCGACGAACAGCAGCCGGCGGGGTTTCCAGCGGGTCATCAGCAGGGCCCCGGCCACCGTGCCCGCGCCGAAGGCGCCCAGCGCCAGGCCCCACGGGCCCGGTCCGCCCAGGCTGTCGCGGGCGACGAGCGGGCCGTAGACCGCGTCGGCCGCGCCCACCACCGCGTTCGCGATCGAGAACTGGACGACGATGCCCCACAGCCAGGGGCGCCCCTTGACCTCCTGCCAGCCCTCCCGGAGGTCGGCCAGCATCCCCTCGCCGGGGGTGCGCGGCGGGATATGGCTGACGTCGAGGAACGAGCGCAGTGCGCCGGCGACGGCGAACGCGGCCGCGTCCACCGCCAGCACCCAGCCGGGCCCCACCGCCGCTACCAGCGCACCACCGAGAGCCGCACCGCCGAGGGCCGCGCCCTGCATCGCGATCCGGAACACGGCGAAGGCGCGGGCCGCCTGCTCCCCACTCACCGAGGACATCAGCATGCCCTCGGCCGCCGGGCTGAAGAACGCCTGGCCGGTGCCGCCCAGCGCCGTGAGCAGCATCATCTGCCACAGCCGGGGGTCACCCGCGAGCACCAGGACGGCGAAGGTGCCCTGGGAGAGGAAGTTGAGGCAGTTGGCCGCGACCATCACCCGGTGGCGGGGGAACCGGTCCGCCACCGCGCCGCCGATGAGCAGGAACAGCACCAGCGGAAGGGTCCGGGCGGCGGCCACCAGGCCGACGTCCCCGCCGTCGCCACCCGCGTCCAGGACCGCGAACGCGGCGGCGATCAGCGAGCCGCCCGCGCCCAGGCTCGTCACGACCGCCGCCGCGGTCAGCAGGCTGTAGTTGCGGCCCGCCCAGCCGGGTCTGCGCAGGCGGGCGGGGGTGCCGGGGGCGTCGGAGGTGGAGGTCACCGCCTGACTATCCCCGCCGGGGGTCCGGCTTGCCAAACTGTTTGGTGGGCTTCAGGCCCCCTGATCAGGTCAGCTCGCGGTCGGGGTGCCGTGCAGCCGGACCGTGCTGAGGATCTTCATGATCGTCGCCGTCGGGACCTCGCCGCCGACGCCCTTGGCGCCGTAGAAGTCCCAGGACACCAGGTCGCCGGCCGAGTTCTCGAAACCGAACGTGATCGCCTTGCCGTCGCTCGCGCACTTGCCCTTCTGCGGGGTGTGCGCCGAACGCGCCCAGGCGTAGGCGCCCTTGAGACCGGACGCGGTGGTGTAGGCGGTGGCCTTCTTGTCGTAGGTGATGCTCTTCTTGTCCGGCTGCGTGTAGCCGCCGTACACCCACCAGGGGACCTCCCGGACAGCCGCGTCACCGCCGCCCTTCGCGCCGCTCTCGCCCTTGGTGCCGACCGCCGCGAGGGACGTGTCCTCGGTCCTGCCGTCCTTGTCGTCGTCGCTCGTGCACCACTTCGACTTGTACTGGGCGGCCCCCGACATGGTGACGATCGGCTTGCCGTCCTTGTCCTCGAAGCCGATGGACGTACCGGGGGTCAGCACCTCCCAGTCGGCCGGCACGTCGAAGGCCGTGCCCCACTTGGGGTTCACGACGGTCTTCCAGCCCGCGACCGTCGGCTTCTCGGTCTCCTGGCCGCGCGGGTTGTCGTCCGTCGAGGCGGACACGGAGACGGTCGGCGACGGTGTCGCCGACCGGGTCGACCGCTGGTCCTTCCCGCTGTCAGCCTTGTCGTCCTTGTCGTCCTTGTTACCGCCGAGCACCAGGAACCCGGTCACCCCGGCCGCCACGACGACGGCCGCGGCCGCGAGGATCGCGACCAGTTTCGTCCGGTTGCCGCCGCCCCCGCCCTGCGGTGCCTGCGGCCCGCCGGCCGGTCCCGGCGGACCCCACTGCGGTTGCTGCCCGTACCCGCCCGGCTGCGGATACTGCTGGTATCCGGGCTGCTGGTACGGATTCGGCTGCTGGTAACCCGGTTGCTGATACGGGTTGTTCTGCGGGTACTGCTCGCCCCCTGGCGGCTGCTGTTCTGGCCACATGGCTCGTAACCCTAGTGCCGCCCGCAACGTCTTACAGCCTTGGCGCCGGCGAACGCCCACGACACCAGGTCGTGGCCGCGATGACGACGATCTGCGCGCCGGCACTGTTCAGACTCTGCTACCCGTGAGTAACATGACCGTCATGAGCACAGACCAGATGTCGATCGGCGAGATGCTCGCCGCCACGGTGCCGATGGTGCGGACCCTCAACCTGGAGTACCTGGAGACCACTCCGGAGCGGGCCGTGCTGTCCCTGCCGGACCAGGGCGACTTCCACAACCACATCGGCGGACCGCACGCGGGTGCGATGTTCACCCTCGCCGAGTCGGCGAGCGGCGCGATCGTCCTCGCCGCCTTCGGCGACCAGCTCTCCCGGGCCGTGCCGCTCGCCGTCAGCGCCGAGATCGCCTACAAGAAGGTGGCTCTCGGACCGGTCAGGGCGACCGCGACCCTGGGCCGCCCGATCGCCGACGTCGTCGCCGAACTCGACGAGGGCAAGCGCCCCGAGTTCCCGGTCGCCGTCACCATCCAGCGCGAGGACGGCGCGGTGACCGGCGAGATGACCGTGATCTGGACACTCCGCCCCAACGGTTGAGCGATCGGAGACGCGCAAGTCCCCGGAGACCGAGGCGGAGTGGCGGGCCGGCCGACCGTCTGCGCCGAGCGGGCCGGCCTGCCCGTGGATTCCCCGCCGTACCGCCGTGCGCGCGCCTTCGTCCGCCCCCGGCAGGGCACGGGCCTGCCGGGGGAGTCCGCTCCGCAGCCCCGGCTACTCCTCGATGAAGGCGAGGATGTCGGGGTTGAGGACGTCCGGGTGCGTCGACAACATGCCGTGCGGGTAGCCGTCGTAGCTCTTGAGCCGGCCGTTCTTGAGCAGCTCGGCGGACTTCGGGCCGGCGTCGGCGTACGGCACGACCTGGTCGCCCGTGCCGTGCATGACGAGCACCGGGACCTCGATCTTCTTGAGGTCCTCGGTGAAGTCGGTCTCGGAGAAGGCCTTGATGCACTCGTAGTGCGCGTTGGCGGCGCCTGTCATGCCCTGGAGCCACCAACGGTCGATCAGGGCCTGCGACTTCTCGACCCCGGGCTGGTCGAAGTTGTAGAACGGCCCCGAGGGCACGTCGATGTAGAACTGGGCGCGGTTGGCGGCCAGCGCGGTGCGGAACCCGTCGAACACCTCGATGGGCAGGCCTTCCGGGTTGCTCTCTTTCTTGATCATGACTGGCGGTACGGCCGCGACGAGGACGGCCTTGGAGACCCGCCCCGGCTTGGCCAGCGCGACATAACGGGCGACCTCGCCGCCGCCGGTGGAGTGGCCGATGTGCACCGCGTCCTTCAGGTCGAGGGCGTCGGTCAGCGCGACGACGTCGGCCGCGTAGGTGTCCATGTCGTGACCGGTGGCGGTCTGGCTCGAACGGCCGTGGCCGCGCCGGTCATGGGCGATGACGCGGTACCCCTTGGACAGGAAGTACAGCAACTGGTTGTCCCAGTCGTCGGCGCTCAGCGGCCATCCGTGGTGGAAGACAATGGGCTTGCCGTCGCGGGGGCCCCAGTCCTTGTAGAAGATGATCGTGCCGTCGGATGTGGTGACCGTGCTCATTGCTCATCCTTACGTGAGGCCGGCCGGACCGGCCGGATCGAAGGGATCGGCCGGACCGGACGGTCCTGGGCGGGCGCTGATTCCGCGGCGAGAGGCATTGGCCGGTTTCGAGACGCGTCGGTCGCCCGCCGTCTCATCGTACGGACGAGGCTGCCGACTGGATCACTTTTGTCACGGCTGCCGGGTCCGACACCAGCGTGAGGTGCGAACCGCCCTGGTAGACGGTCACGTTGGACTTCGCGCGGCGCGCCATCATCCTCTCCGAGCTGGGCGTGATGATCTGGTCGCCGGTGCTGATGAAGTACCAGGAAGGGATCGTCTTCCACGCCTGGTACTTGGACGGGGTGTTGAAGGCCACCGTGGTCGCGGCGCGCTGGGTGGCCCACAGGCTGACCGCCCGGTCATGAGGCACACTGCTCGCGAACTTGGTGACGAACACGTTCTCCTTGAGGTACAGCGCGGACGCCTTGGACGGTGCGTTCGCGTACGGCACGGCGTCGTACAGATCGGCCGGCTTCCCCTTGGTCAGGACCGACGTCGAACCGCTGAGCTGCGCCGTGGTCTCCCCGACCGCGGGTACGGCGGCGTCGACGTAGACGAGTGCCTTGACGTTGGCGACTCCCTGGGCGGCGTTGGTGATCACCGAGCCGCCGTAGGAGTGCCCCACCAGGACGATCGGGCCCTTGATGCTCTTGAGGAAGTACTGGACCGTCTGCGCGTCGGTCGTCAGGTTCTCCAGCGGGTTGCCGATGGCCCGCACCGTGTAGCCCGCGTGGCGCAGGAGAGTGACCTCGCCGTTCCAGCTCGACGCGTCCGCCCACGCGCCGTGCACGAGGACGATCGTGGGTTTCGTCTGCTTGCCGGCTGCGTGTCCGGTGTCCGCCGCACCGCCCGGCGGGGCCGCGGCAGCCATGCCGGCGACGGCGATCGCGACTGCCGCCAGAGTCATCGGGAGATTCCGCCGCCGTGCGGTGGACGCCATCGGAAGCCTCCTTGTTCCAGCTTCTCCGGAGGGAACGCGTCGCGTGACAGGAAGGAAAGGCCGGCCCGCGGTCGGAGAAGAAGCCCGCGCCGGACCGGTGAACACGTCCCTGGCTCTCCACACGACGGTAGCGCCATGCCGCCGCATCAGCACCTGGGCCCGGCACGACCGGGCCGGAGCGCCGGGGAGGTCTCCTCGGAAGGGCTGCCGGTCGGCGTTGCAGGATCTCGACAAGCCGGGGGCCGGTTGCCGTGGCGCCCTGGCGGATGTGGTCGCCGAGGTCTTCGAGGGACTCGGCGCGGTGCCCCGCCAGGCCGTAGCCGCGGGCGATGTCCAGCACGCCGAGGCCTGCACTGCCGAGGTATCAGCCCTTCGGGACGTGCAGCAGCCCGGAGAACCGCTCCCCAGCGCCGGCGACCCCGGAGCAACTGCGACCGGCGACGGTGGGGCTTCCCCGCTCTCGCGTGGCTCGCTCAGGCGGCCCGGTCGGAGCGTCGTGCCGTCTCGCCGGCTGCCAGGCCCGCCACGAACTCCTTCAGCCATGCCGTGAACTCGGGCCCCAGATCCGGGCGTTCGCAGGCGAGCCGGACCACCGTGCGCAGATAGTCGGCCTTGTCGCCGGTGTCGTAGCGCAGTCCGTCGAAGACGACCCCGTGCACCGTGCCGCCCGCGGCCAGTTCCTGGAGTGCGTCGGTCAGCTGGATCTCGCCGCCCCGGCCGGGCGCGGTCCGCTCCAGGACGCCGAACACCTCGGGGTCGAGGACATAGCGGCCGATGACCGCGTAGTTGCTGGGCGCGTTCTCCGGGGACGGCTTCTCCACCAGGCCGGTCACCCGCACCACGCCGTCCTCGCCGGTGTGCTCGACGGCGGCACAGCCGTAGAGGTGGACCTGCGACGGATCGACCTCCATCAGCGCCACCACGCTGCCCTCGAAGCGGTCGCGGACGTCCAGCATCCGGCTGAGCAGGGTCTCGCGCGCGTCGATCAGGTCGTCACCGAGGAGCACCGCGAACGGCTGGTCGCCCACATGGTGCTTGGCGCACAGCACCGCGTGGCCGAGGCCGAGCGGGTCGCCCTGGCGGATGTGGTGGATGTCGGCGAGCCGCGCGGGATCGCGTACGGCGTCCAGGCGCACGGTGTCGCCCTTGGCGGCCAGCGCCTGCTCCAGCTCGAAGGCGCTGTCGAAGTGGTCCTCGATGGCCCGCTTGTGCCGGCCGGTGACCATGAGGATGTCGTCGAGCCCGGCCTGGGCGGCCTCCTCGACGACGTACTGGATCGCCGGCTTGTCGACGACCGGCAGCATCTCCTTCGGGGTCGCCTTGGTGGCGGGCAGGAACCGGGTGCCCAGTCCGGCGGCAGGGACGACGGCCTTGCGCACCGACCGGGGGGACATGGGGGCGGGGGAGGTGTGGGGGGCGGTCATGCGGCACATGCTGGCCCACCAGGATGAGAGCGGACCGA
This sequence comes from Streptomyces sp. NPDC048254, assembly GCF_043201895.1. NCBI lineage: Bacteria > Bacillati > Actinomycetota > Actinomycetes > Kitasatosporales > Streptomycetaceae > Streptomyces > Streptomyces sp. NPDC048254. Next base: position 144,782 of record NZ_JBICZJ010000024.1, on the reverse strand, counting down.
GAGAAACGTGGGAGACGGCTGTGGAAGGCCGCGTTCCGCCGCCGGGACCGCGGCCGTCCGGGAGTTGAAGGTTTCGTGTGCCATCGGGCCCGTGGCGCGCACAAGTTGAACCTGTGAACCCGCTGAATCCAATCCGGTCGGGGATACCGGCGGTAACTTATCTGAATTTCCAGAACTTTGAACTTAGGTCACCCCGACTTCTTGTTTCCTGTGAGGGCCGTGTGCGAAGGTGAGCCTCCCCGCGGGAGGGTCCAGAGGCCGGCATGGCCGTTAGTCCGGTCCTTATGGGCTCCAAAAGGTATGCACCAATCAGGCACTGCATTCCGTCAGGACGCCATTTCGCATGCCGTCCTGCGGCTCGGAAGGAAATGGTTCAGTGCAATCCCCCTACCCCCCACGCCCGCCTTACCCGCCTCGTCCCGGTTCGAGCCCGGGGGAGTCCGACCGTGATCTCATCGCCCAGCTCACCGGAACCCCCGCGGCCAGGCACCATGCCGTCGCCCTGCTGCTCACCCGGCACTGGCGTGCCACCTGCGACTACGCGGTCGTCTGCCTCGCCTCCGCCACCCCCGTCGCGCAACTGGTCGCCAGCGCCGCCTTCGAGCGGGTGCTCGGCCGGCTGGCCGGCGGCGCGATCGGCGGCGCCCTGCGTCCACAGCTCCTCGTCGCCGTACGGGAGACGGTCCGCGCCTGGGCGGCCGACGAAGCCATTTCCGTGGTCGTACCGGAACTGCGCAAAACCACCGGCGGCCGCGGACTCAGCGCCGCGAGACCGGGCACCCCGGAAAGACGGCAACTCGCAGAACGCGCCTTCCAGGCTCTTCCCGGGGCCTCGCAATGCCTCCTCTGGCACACCGAGGCCGAAGCCGAACCCATAAACATACCCGCCAGTCTGTTGGGTGTAGACACCACTACCGCGACGGCCGCCCTCGACCAGGCCCGTGAACAATTCCGGGTCGGCCTGGTGCGCGCACACCGGGAACTCGCGCCTTCGAAGGAATGCCGTTTCTACAACCGTCTCCTCGACGTCCCCATTCGCCGGGGCGGCTCTCTGCTCCCCGATGTGCAAAAGCACCTGACGGTGTGCCGGTTCTGTCGGCACGCCGCCGAACAGCTCAGCCACTTCGACGGCGGTCTGGAGGTGCTGCTCGCCGAGACCGTGCTCGGCTGGGGCGCCCGCCGCTATCTCGACTCGCGGCCCGGCCACGGCGCCGGCGTCGGCGCCGTCGAGGCCTGGCCGGCCGGCCCCGAACCCGAGCCCGCGGCGGTGCCCGGCGGCCGGCACCGCACGGTGTCCGAGGGCGGCCGGCGCAAGGCCCTGCTGGCCGGCGCCGGCCTGGTCTCCCTCGCACTGCTCGCCACCGTGCTGGTGGTCAGGGGCTGGTCCGACGACAGCGGTGTCCCCGACCCCGGCACCACCACCTGGGGCGCCCCCAGCACCAGCACCACCCGGCCCGGCCCCGACCCGAAGGCCTCCGCAGGTACCTCCCCGTCCCCGGCCTCCGCGGGCGAGCCCGTCGAGATCGCCCACGGCAGGCTGCGCAGCCTCGATGCCGGGCTCTGCCTGGACGTGCGCGGCGGCCGGCCGCGGCTGGGCGCGGACCTGCGGCTCGGCAGGTGTTCGGACGCCGGGTCCCAGCAGTGGTCGTACCAGGACGACGGCCTGCTGCGCAGCGCGCTCGATCCCAGCCTCTGCCTAGCCGCCGACCCGGCCACGCACCGGGTCGTGGTCTCCGGCTGCCTGGTGCACGCGGGCGAGGTGTCCTACGACCTGACGGTCCGAGGTGAGCTCCTGCTGCGCTGGGACAAGGACCTCGCGCTGGCCGTGGACGGCACGAAGGTGGTCGTGGCCCGGCGTGACGGATCGTTTCGGCAGCGCTGGGAGCTGGCGTCGGGCGGCGGGGGCGAGCCGGTGACGCCGGGCGCCACGCACTCCGCGCCATCCGGACCGAAGAAGGACGAGGAGCCGGAACTCCCCGCGCCCCCGCCGGATCCGGAGGCACCGCCGCAGGTGCCCGGGAATCCGCAGGAGCCGTACAGCACACGGGTCGCGCAGGTCGGCTCCCATGACGAACCGGCTCCGGTCGGGCCGGCCGAGCCGCAGGGGCAGCCCGAGCCCGTCGCGACGCTCGCCGGGACGGTCGGCGACGTCCTGGAGGCCGTGCCGGCCACGGTGACGGGTGTCGTGAGCGGGGTGGGAAGCCTGCTCGGCTAGCCGGTGGGTGGCGGGCCGCACGCCGAAGCGGTGGCGGTCCAGTGGGTGGATCGGTGGAGGGTCACGGTGTGAAGTGGCCCTCCGTTTTCGGTTCTTGTCGGCGCCGGACCGTTTTCTGTTCAGATCGTTGACACGAGTCACCACCGGATCTACGTTTCCGACGCGCCGGTGGTGCGGTTGACGGTTCGTCAAGGTGGTGTGGCGGATGGTGCGTTCACATGCCGAACGCGATCCGGGCGCCCGGGCGCGCCTTCGCGGTCCACATCGTCGTGCCCGCACACCGAAGGAGTGACGGCTCATGCCCGAAACCGTCTCCCGACGATCCGCCCTGCGACTGACGGCCGGTGCCATCGCGGTCGCCGCCGCGGCCACCGGCGGACTCGTCCCGCTCACCTCCGCCGCGGCGGCCGGAAGACCCGAGGCCGGAGCCGGCCCCCGGGTCGAGCGGCTGATCGCCGGACTTACGCTGGACGAGAAGATCTCCCTGCTGCACGGGGCCACCGACCCCGACTCGCTCGGCCAGGCCGGCTACGTGCCCGGCGTCCCCCGGCTGGACATCCCGCCCCTCAGACTCGCCGACGGCCCGGCCGGCGTCCGTATCACCGAACACGCCACCGCCCTGCCCGCCCCCGTCCTGCTCGCCTCCGCCTTCGACCCCGGGCTGGCCCGCCGCTACGGCCAGGTGATCGGCCGCGAGGGCCGCGCCCTCGGCCAGGACGTCCTGCTCTCCCCGATGGTCAACCTCATCCGCACCCCCTACGCGGGCCGCAACTTCGAGACCTTCAGCGAGGACCCGCTGCTCGCCTCGGACCTGGTCGCCGCCGAGATCGGCGGTATCCAGGGCGAGGGCCTGATCGCGACCGTCAAGCACTTCGCGCTCAACAACCAGGAGAAGGACCGCAATTCGATCGACGTGCAGGCCGGCGAACAGACCATGCACGAGATCGAACTGCGCGGCTTCGAGGCGGCGGTGGCGGCCGGCACCGGCGCGGTCATGGGCGCCTACAACAAGGTGAACGGCACTTTCGCCTGCGAGAACAAGACCCTCCTCACCGACATCCTGCGCGACCAGTGGGGCTTCCGGGGCTGGGTGATGACCGACTGGTTCGCCGCGCACAGCACGGTCGCCGCGATCACCGCCGGCCTCGACATGGAGATGCCCGACGGGACGTACTTCGGTACGGCCCTCAAGTCCGCGGTACAGAACGGCAGCGTGGCCGAGACGTACCTCGACCGGGCGGTACGGCGGATCCTCTCGGTGATGGACCGCTTCGGCCTCCTCGACGGCAGCGCCCCGCCGCGCCCCGGCCGCGACGCCGAGGCGGGCGCGGCCGTGGCCCTGGAGGTCGCCAAGGCGGGCGCGACCCTGCTGCGCAACGAGCGCCGCACCCTGCCCCTGGACGGCGGCGGCATCGCGGTGATCGGGCCGACCGGCAGCCTCCCCTTCGTCAGCGGCGGCGGCAGCGCCCACGTCATCCCCGACCACGCCGACAGCCCCCTCGACGCCCTCAGGGCCCGGGCGCACGGCACGGTCACCTACGCACTCGGCGAGGACCTCTTCGGCAAGGCGGTGCCGGCGACCGCCCTCAGCCCCGCCTTCGACAGCGAGGGGCAGCGGGTCGCCGCCGGGAAGACCTGGGAGTACGACGGCACGCTCACCGTGGGCGAGACCGACGAGTGGACTCGCATCCTCCATTTCTCGTCCGCGGCCACCGCCCGCCCCACGGTCCTGCTGGACGGCGAGGACCTGTTCCCCATCGCGCCCGGATACGGCGAGTACTTCTCCGGCGGGCTCGTCGCCGTCGCCCCCGACGGCCTCGGCGTCCGCCGTGCCACCCTCCGGCTCGCCAAGGGCGCACACAAGTTGAAGATCACGGCGGCGGGCGGCGACTCCGGTCTGCTGTTCCGGCTGCGCCGGATCACCGGAGCGACCCGGGCCCAGGACGTCGCCGAGGCCGTGACCGCGGCCCGCGCCGCACGCCATGCCGTGCTGTTCGCCTACGAGGACGCCACCGAGGGCCTCGACCGCACGACCCTCGCCCTCCCCGGCCACCAGGAGCAGCTGATCCGGGCGGTGACCGCGGCCAACCCGCGCACCACCGTCGTCCTCAACACCTCGTCGTCCACCTCGATGCCGTGGCTCGCGGACACCGGGGCCGTGCTCCAGATGTACTACCCCGGCCAGGCGGGCGCGGCCGCCACCGCCGCCGTCCTGTTCGGCGACAGCGACCCCGGCGGGCGCCTCACCCAGTCCTTCCCGGTCGACGACGACCACCACCCGGTCGCCGGCGACCCGCGCCGCTACCCCGGCGTCGACGGCACCGAGGAGTACTCGGAGGGCATCCACGTCGGCTACCGCTGGTACGACGCGCAGGGCGTGCGGCCCCTCTTCCCCTTCGGGCACGGACTGTCGTACACCTCCTTCGCCTACTCCGACGCTCAGGCGCGCTGGACGCGCGGCGGTCTGGAGGTGGCGTTCAGCGTGCGCAACACCGGGCGCAGGACGGGGGTGGAGGTGCCTCAGGTGTACGTCGGGCGCTCACCCGACCTCCGACTCGACCAGGCGGTACGGGTGTTGGGCGGGTTCCGGCGGCTGGAGCTGCGGGCGGGGGAGCGGCGGCGGGTCACCGTACGGGTCGCCGCGCGCACCCTGTCGTCGTGGGACGCCCGGCGTCATCGCTGGACACTCGGCACCGGACGGCGCACCGTCTGGGTGGGTGCCTCGTCCGGCGACCTGAAGCTGCGCACCAGCACGCGGGTGAGCGGCTGAGACCACTGAATCCAAGTCAATGGGCGGCCGGCGGGCGAAGGCTCTCCGGCCGCTTTACTTCAAGGGTTTACAAGGATTTTCCCCATCGCGTGTTTCATGTGAAGTAATACACTTGACGACAGGTTTTTGTCAGGCTTGGGTCAGGGATGGTGCAGGCTTCGTGCAGGGGTGAGCGGCACGCGTTTCCGGTGTGCCAGGATCGAGCCAGCGGACCGAAGTCATCCGGAATTTACAGAGCTCGGCGCGGCCGCACGGGGTGTTGCGCCGGGGTGAGTGCCGGGTGAATCGCCCGGGTGCTTTGACGGTCTTGTGACGGTGTGACGCCTGTGCTCCACCGGTTCGACGGCCGTTCCGGTGCAGTGGATTACCCGGATTTTCGGCTCTTGCGGTGAATTCCCCCGGCTGGCCGAATCAATACCCCCGGGCGTGATAGGGCCGTTCCGTTATTGACCCGCGAGTAATGAACTCGCTAGTTTCCGGGGGCCTCACCCGGAGCTCTCCGCCGCACACATCCCCCACCGTGCTGTCCTCCCGATTATTCGGAGCATCATGACGTCCCCTGTGCGTGCCGTCGACCTGATCATGTGCATCACCCCTTTCGGAGAACCCGACGCCCGGCTCGCCACAGCGGTCTGTGCCGCCGGCGGACTCGGTGTCCTGGACCTGGGACGCGGTGACCGAAGAACCCGGGAGGCGCTGGCCCGGCTGAAACGGGCGGCGCCCGCACCGTACGGCGTGCGGGTCGCCCCCGGCTGCGCGCTCACCCCGCAGGACCTCGGCCCGGTACCCGACACGGTGGTCCTGGCCGCCGGCGCACCCTGGACTGTGGGTCAACTCGCCCCGCACAGCCGCGTGCTGGCCGAGGTGACCGATCTGGCCGGGGCCCGCGCAGCGGTCGCGGCCGGAGCGCACGGGCTGATCGCCCGGGGCGCCGAGAGCGGTGGCCGGGTCGGCGGCCTGAGCACCTTCGTCCTGCTCCAACAACTGCTCGACGCACCCGAGTTGGACGTACCGGTGTGGGCCTGCGGAGGCATCGGGCCGCGTACCGCGGCGGCCGCGGTGGCCGGCGGTGCGGCCGGAGTCGTCCTGGACAGCCAGCTGGCCCTGCTCGCCGAGTCCCGGCTGCCCGAGGCGACGGCCGCCGTGCTGCGCTCGCTGGACGGCTCCGAGACGGCCGTCGTGGCCGGTCACCGGGTACTGCACCGGCGCGGCCCGGACGCCGTGCGCCCGCCCGCCGACGACCCGGCCGCGGTCGCCGCGCTGCTGGGTGCCGAGGACCTGCGCACCCAGCTGCTGCCGGTGGGACAGGACGGCTTCCTCGCCGCCCGGTTCGCCGAGCGGTGGGGTGATGTCCGGCGGACCGTAAGGGAGTTGACGGCGGCGATCCGGGAGGGCGGCGGTGCCGTCGCCCCGGCCGCGGTACGGCCCGAGACGTCCGCCCCGGACGCGCCGAGGTCCGGCCTCTCCGCCCCGGACGCGTTACGGCCCGCCACCTCCGCCATGAGCCGCGCCCTCGGCACCCGGCTGCCCGTCGCCCAGGGCCCGATGACCCGGGTCAGCGACCGGGCCGCCTTCGCCGCGGCCGTCGCCGACGACGGGGCGCTGCCCTTCCTGGCGCTGGCCCTCGCCGACGGCGCCCGCACCCGGGAGATGCTCACCGAGGCCAAGGCCGCACTGGACGGCCGGCCCTGGGGCGTCGGCGTGCTCGGCTTCGCCCCCGAGGAACTCAGGAACGCCCAGCTCGACGCCGTACGGGAACTGCGGCCCAGCCACGCGATCATCGCGGGCGGCCGCCCCGCCCAGGCGGAGGCGCTGGAGCGGGCCGGGATCAGCACCTTCCTGCACGTGCCCTCGCCCGGGCTGCTCCGGCAGTTCCTGGAGGCCGGGGCCCGCAGGTTCGTGTTCGAGGGCTCCGAGTGCGGCGGCCACGTCGGACCGCGCGCGAGCTTCCCGCTCTGGGAGGCCCAACTCGCCGTGCTGGAGGACTTCCCGGCGGCCGAGGGCCTGGAGGTGTTCTTCGCGGGCGGCATCCACGACGAACGCTCCGCGGCGATGGTCGCCGCGCTCGCCGTGCCCCTGACCGCCCGGGGCGCCGCCGTCGGCCTGCTGATGGGCACCGCCTACCTCTTCACCGAGGAGGCCGTGGACCGGGGCGCGATCCAGCCCCTCTTCCAGCGCCAGGTCAGGGCCGCCGCCTCGACCGCCCTCCTGGAGACCGCACCCGGTCACGCCACCCGCTGCGTGCCCAGCCCCTTCACCCTCGACTACCACCGGCGCGAGGCGGAACTGCGGGCGAACGGAGTACCGGACCGGCGGCTGTGGGAGGAACTGGAGCGGCTCAACGTCGGCCGGCTGCGCATCGCCAGCAAGGGCGTCGACCGTGCGGACGGCGGCGGGCTGACGCCCGTGGACGAGCAACGCCAGCTCAACGAGGGGATGTTCATGGCCGGCGAGGTCGCCGTGCTGCGCTCGGCGACGACCACCGTGGCCGCCCTGCACCGCGCCGTGACCGACGGCGCCGCCGACTTCCTGGCCCAGCGGCGGCCGGCACCCGAACCGCACGAGGAACCGCCCGCCCCCGCCCCGCTCGACATCGCGATCGTCGGCATGGCCGGCATGTTCCCGCACGCCCCGGACCTCGCCACCTTCTGGGCGAACGTGGTCGCCGGACACGACGCGGTCACCGAGGTCCCGCCCGAGCGCTGGGACCCGGCCGTCCACCACGCCGACGGCAACACCACCTCCAAGTGGGGCGGCTTCCTGCCCCCCATCCCCTTCGACCCGCTGAGCTACGGCATCCCGCCCGCCTCCCTCGGCCACATCGAACCGGTCCAGCTGCTCGCCCTGGAGGCCGCCCGGCGCGCCCTGGACGACGCCGGATACGGCGCCCGGGGACGGGAGTTCGACCGCTCCCGCACCTCCGTGGTCTTCGGCGCCGAGGCCGGCAGCGACCTCTCCAACGCCGCCACCCTGCGCGCCGTACTGCCCTCCTACTACGGCAAGGTCCCCGACGGCCTCGAAGAGCAACTGCCCCGGCTCACCGAGGACTCCTTCCCGGGCATGCTCGCCAACGTCATCTCCGGGCGGATCGCCAACCGCCTCGACCTGGGCGGCGCCAACTACACCGTGGACGCCGCCTGCGCCTCCTCGCTGGCCGCCGTCGACGTCGCCTGCAAGGAACTCACCGCCGGCACCAGCGACGTCGTGCTGTGCGGCGGCGCCGACCTGCACAACGGCATCAACGACTACGTCCTCTTCTCCTCGGTGCACGCCCTCTCGCCGACCGGCCGCTCCCGCGCCTTCGACGGCTCCGCCGACGGCATCGCGCTCGGCGAGGGCGTGGCCTGCGTCGTCCTCAAGCGGCTGGCCGACGCCGAACGCGACGGGGACCGCATCTACGGCGTGATCAAGGGACTCGGCTCCTCCAGCGACGGCCGCTCCCTGGGCCTGACCGCCCCGCGCCCCGAGGGACAACGGGCCGCGCTGCTACGCGCGTACCGCAACGCCGGCGTGTCCCCGGCACAGGTCGGCCTGGTGGAGGCGCACGGCACCGGCACCGTAGTCGGCGACCGCACCGAACTCACCATCCTCAGCGAGGTGTTCGCGGAGGCGGGCGCCGAGAACGGCGGTTGCGCGCTCGGCTCGGTCAAGTCCCAGATCGGGCACACCAAGTGCGCCGCCGGACTCGCCGGGCTGATCAAGACCACCCTCGCCCTGCACACCGGCGTCAAGCCGCCCACCCTGCACCTCGACCGGCCCAATGCGGCCTGGAAGGAAGAGGACAGCCCGTTCGCCTTCCACACCGAGGCCCGGCCGTGGACCGCTCCGGCCGCCGAACGGGTCGCCGGGGTCAGCGCGTTCGGCTTCGGCGGCACCAACTTCCACGTGGTGCTCGGCGCCTACGACAGCGTCGTACCGCCGGAGCAGGGGCTGGACCTCTGGCCCGCCGAGCTGTTCCTGTTCCGGGGACGGGACGAGAAGGCCGCCCACCGGGGCGTCGAGGAGATCCTGCGGGCCGCCGAGACGGGGTCGTGGCGGCTGCGCGACCTGGCGCTCGCCGCCGCCCGCCGCGCGGACGCCTCGCACGAGCCGGTACGCGCCGCGGTGGTGGCGCGTGACCCGGACGAGCTGACCGGGCAGCTACGGCGGATCCTCGCGGGCGAGCACGAGCCGGCCGCCGGCCTCCACCTGGCCGACCCGACGGCCGACACCGACGCCAAGGTCGCGTTCCTCTTCCCCGGCCAGGGCAGCCAGCGCCCCGGCATGCTCGCCGACCTCCTCGTCGCCTTCCCCGAGCTCCAGCACTACCTCCAGCTCGGCCGGGCCCACGCAGGCCCCCTCTACCCGCCGACCGCCTTCGACGACACCACCCGTGAGCGCCACCGGGCCGCCCTCACCGACACCCGGGCCGCGCAGCCCGCCCTCGGCATCACCGGCCTCGCCGCCCACGCCCTGCTGACGGCGGCCGGGGTCCGACCCGACATGGCCGCCGGACACAGCTACGGCGAACTCGTCGCCCTCAGCGCGGCCGGCGCCCTCACCCCCGAGACCCTCCTGGAACTGAGCGCCGAACGGGCCGCCGCGATCCTGGCCGCCGCGGGCGACGAACCGGGCACCATGGCCGCCGTGTCCGGCGCGGCGGAGGACGTCGAACACGCGCTGCGCACCGCCGGAGTCCCGGACTCGGTCGTGGTCGCCAACCACAACTCGCCCAAGCAGAGCGTGATCTCGGGCCCCACGGAAGAAGTGACCGAAGCGGTACGGCTGTTGCGCGAGGGCGGGATCGGCGCCAAGCGGATCCCGGTGGCCTGCGCCTTCCACAGCCCGGTGGTCGCCGGCGCCGGGGACCGGTTCGCGGAGGTCCTCGCGGAGACGGCCGTACGACCGCCCGAGTTCCCGGTGTGGTCCAACCGCACGGCGGCCCCCTACCCGCCGGATCCCGGTGCCGTACGCGCCGAACTCGCCGCCCAGATCGGTTCCCCCGTCGCCTTCGCCGCCCAGATCGAGGCGATGTACGAGGCCGGGGCGCGGGTCTTCGTCGAGGCCGGGCCCGGCACCGTCCTCACCCGGCTCGTCGGGCAGATCCTCGGCGACCGCCCGCACACCACGGTGGCCTGCGAACCCCGTGCCGACAGCGGACTGCGCGGCTGGCTCGACGCACTCGCCCGGCTGGCCGTCGCCGGGGCACCGGTACGCACCGCCTGGCTGCTGCGCGGCCGTGACGCCGTGGACGCGGTCCGGACCCCGGTGCCCAAGCGGCCCGGCTGGACGGTCGACGGACAGCTCGTGCGCACCGCCACCGGAGACCTCCTGCCCGGTGCCCTCGCACCGGCCCGACGAGTCGTGGAGACGACTGTGACGACGAACCAGCCGCACGGCGCCCCGGCCGACCGGGACGCGCTGATCTCCGAATTCCTGCGCACCAGCCGGGAGATGATCGCCGCGCAGCGCGATGTGCTGCTCACCTACTTCGGGGCCGTACCGGGGGCGGTGCCCGCCGCGCCGGCGTCGCCGCAGCAGCTCGCGCCCGCACTCGCACCTGCCTTTGCGCCCGCGCTCGCGCCCGCCGAGATCGTCGTATCCCAGCCGGAGCCGGTGGCCGGGCCGGCCGCGCCCGCCGTGGCGGCGGCCGCGGGGACCGACGTCGAGCGGGTCGTCCTGGAGATCATCAGCGAGCGCACCGGCTACCCCGTCGACATGATCGAGCCCGACCTCGATCTGGAGGCGGACCTGAGCATCGACTCGATCAAACGGGCCGAGATCGCCGGGGAGCTGGCGAAGCGGCTGGGTATCGCGGGCGGGGCGGAGACCCTGGACGACGCCGAGCTGGAGGAACTGGCCAAGGCGCGGACGGCCGCGGCCGTCACCGGATGGCTGAAGGCGCGGGTCGACGGCGGCGAACGGCAGGAGGAGACGGCCACGGCCACCACCGGCGGCACCACCGACCGGACGGGCGCCGCGGCCGAGCCGGCGGCAGCGGCCGCGACGGCCGAGGAGGTCCCGCCGGGCGAGGCGCCGAAGCGGTTCGAGATGCGTCCCGTCGCACTGGCGGAGCCGGACGCCGTCGCCGACCCGGCCGCCCTGCTGTCCGGCAGGCGGTTCGTGATCCTCGGGGACGGCGCCCAGCTGGCGCAACGGCTCTCCGCGTACGGCGCCGAGTGCCTTACCGTCGGCCCGGACCACCGGCTCGGCGAGGCGGACGGAACCGTCGACGGGGTGGTGTACCTGGGCGCGCTGCCCGGCGGTGACACGCCCGTGCTGCCGGACGCGTTCCCCGTGCTGCGGGCGGCCCTGGCGCGCGGCCCGCGCTGGCTGCTCGCCGCCCGACCCGCCGAGGGCGAGGACGCGGCCCGCTCGGCCGGGCTGCACGGGCTGTTCCGTACCGTCGCCCGCGAGTACCCGGAGACGGTCGCCCGGGTCGTGACCCTCACGGACACCGGACCGGCCGCCGTCGCCGAGGCACTGCTCGCCGAACTGCTCGCACCGGAGCCGGCACCCGTCGTCCTGCGCACCGCCGCCGGCCGGCAGGGGCTGGAGCTCGCCGAGGTGCCGCTGGGCCCGCTCGGCAGCACCGGTGCCGGACCGGCCGGGGAAGGGGCCGCCGAGGCCGCCGCGCTCGGCCTGGACCGGGACTCCGTGGTGCTGCTGGTCGGCGGGGCCCGGGGCATCACCGCGAAGTTCGCGGCCGGACTCGCCGCCGCCTGCCGCTGCCGTGTCGAACTGCTCGGCCGGACCCCCGCACCCACCGGCCCCGAGGCCCCGGACACCGCAGCCGCGGGGACCCCCGCCGAACTCCGCGCGGCCCTCGCGGCCAGGGGCGGACTCAAGCCCGCCGAGGTCAACCGGGAGACCGAACTGATCCTCGCCCAGCGGGAGATCACCACCACCCTCGACGAACTCGCCGCGCTCGGCAGCGAGGCCCGCTACCACGCCGTCGACTTCCGCGACCGGGACGCCGCACTCCAGGCCGTCAAGGAGATCCACGCCGACCACGGCCGCCTGGACGGGGTCGTCTTCGCGGCCGGCGTGATCGAGGACCGGCTGATCGCCGAGAAGACCCCGGAGTCCTTCCAGCGGGTCTACGGCACGAAGACGGCCGGCGCGACCACCTTGCTCGCCGCCCTTGAGGAGCTGCCCAACGGACCCGGTTTCGCGGTGCTGTTCGGCAGCATCTCCGCCGTCCTCGGCAACCGGGGCCAGGCCGACTACGCCGCCGCCAACGACGCCCTGGAGAGCCTCGGCGCCGACTGGGCGGACCGCACCGGCAACCGGGCGCTGACCGTCCACTGGGGGCCGTGGGCGCCGACCGGCGGCCACACCGGCATGGTCAGCCCGGAGCTGGGACGCGAGTACGCCCGGCGCGGGATCAAGCTGATCGACCCCGACGAGGGCGCCGCCGCGCTGCTGCGCGAGCTGGCCTGGGGCGCGGAGTCCGTCCGGGCCGTCGTCTACACCGCGTCGGGCTGGTGACATGACCGACGACCGCCAGACACCGGTCGCGATCGTGGGCATGGCGGTGCTGCTGCCCGGCGCCGCAGGTCTCGACGCGTACTGGAGAAACCTGCGTGACGGCGTGGACGCGATCGGCGAGGTGCCCGAAGGGCGCTGGGACGCGGACTACTACCGGCCCGGCTCGGCGGCCGGGCCCGCCGTCCCCGACCAGGTGTACTGCCGGCGCGGCGGCTTCGTGGACGGCCTCGCCGAGGTGGAGGTCACCCGGTACGGCATCATGCCGAACTCCGTCGACGGCACCGAGCCCGACCAGCTGATCGCCCTCGACGTGGCCGCCGCCGCGATCGCCGACGCCGGCGGCGAGGACCGGCTGCCCGACCGGCACCGGATCGGCGTCGTCCTGGGCCGGGGCGGCTATCTCACGCCCGGTCTGGTCCGGCTCGACCAGCGGGTCCGGACGGCCGGGCAACTCATACGCACCCTGGGCGAGTTGGTGCCCGACCTCACCCCCGGCCAACTGGCCCGGGTGCGGGAGGCGTTCACCGAGCGGCTCGGGCCCGCCAGCCCCGAGTCGGCGATCGGCCTGGTGCCCAACCTCGCCGCTTCCCGGATCGCCAACCGGCTCGACCTGCGCGGCCCCGCCTACACCGTGGACGCGGCCTGCGCGTCCTCGCTGGTCGCCGTCGACCAGGCGGTCACCGAACTCGCCGCCGGGCGCTGCGACCTGATGCTCGCCGGGGGAGTGCACCACTGCCACGACATCACCCTGTGGAGCGTCTTCTCCCAGCTGCGCGCGCTCTCCCCGAGCCAGCGCATCCGACCCTTCCACCGCGACGCCGACGGCATCCTCATCGGCGAGGGCACCGGCGTCGTCGTCCTCAAGCGCCTCACCGACGCCGAACGCGACGGCGACCGCGTCTACGCCGTGATCCGCGGCACCGGCGTGGCCAGCGACGGCCGTACCGCCGGACTCGTCAACCCCGATCCCGGCGGCCAGGCCCACGCCGTACGCCAGGCCTGGCGGGCCGCAGGTCTCGACCCCGCCGCCGCGCGCTCCGTCGGGCTCCTGGAGGCGCACGGCACCGCGACCCCGGCCGGGGACGGGGCCGAACTCACCACCCTCGCCGAGGTGTTCGGGCCGGGCGGCAGCGGCGACCGGGCCGTGCTGGGCTCCGTGAAGTCGATGATCGGCCACACCATGCCGGCCGCCGGCGTCGCGGGCCTGGTCAAGGCCGCCCTCGCCCTGCACCACGCCACCCTGCTGCCCACCCTGCACTGCGACGACCCGCACCCGGCCCTCGCGGACACCCGCTTCCGCACCCTGGACCGGGCCGAGCCCTGGGAGACCACCCCCGACCAGCCGGTGCGCCGGGCTGGGGTGAACGCCTTCGGGTTCGGCGGGATCAACGCACACGTGGTGCTGGAGGAGGCACCCGGCAAGCGTGCCGCCGCCGTCGCGCACGTCACGTCGGTCACCGAGCCCGAGCGCATCCTCCTCCTCGCCGCCCGCACCCCCGAACAACTCGCCGCCGCCCTCGCCGCCGACGACTCCGCCGTCCTCGTCGCCGGTCTCGCCCCCGACCGCACCCACCCGGAGGCCGGTCCGGCCCGCCTGGGCATCGTCGACCCCACCGCCAAACGGCTCGCCCTCGCCCGCCGCGCGGTCGGCAAGGGCCGGGCCTGGCAGGGTCGCAACGACGTGTGGTTCCGGCCCGCCCCGCTCCTCGACACCGGCAGGCTGGCCTTCGTCTTCCCCGGTCTGGAAGGCGAGTTCACTCCCCGCGTCGACGACATCGCCGCGCATTTCGGCCTCCCCACCGTCACCGGCCCCGCCCCTCAGGACGTAAGGGTCGGTGACGTGGGCCGTCATGGGTTCGGTGTCGTCGGCGTGGGGCGGCTCCTGGACACCGCGCTGCGCCGGATGGGCGTGGTCCCGGACGCGGTCGCCGGGCACAGCGTCGGCGAGTGGACGGCGATGGTCGCCGCCGGTCTCTACTCCGGTGACCAAGTGGACGCGTTCATGGCCGAGTTCGACCCCGACGCGGTAACCGTCCCGGGTCTCGCCTTCGCCGCCGTCGGGGCACCCGCGGAGCGGGTCCTGGCCGCCCTGGACGACGACTGGGCGGACGCCGGGATCGTCCTCTCCCACGACAACGCGCCCGGCCAGTCGATGGTCTGCGGCCCGGACCGGGCCGTGGCGGACTTCGTCCGCGCCTTCCGCGCCGACGGCGTGCTGTGCCAGGTGCTGCCGTTCCGGTCCGGTTTCCACACGCCGATGCTGGAGCCGTATCTGACACCCATCAAGGAGGCCGCCGAGCGCTTCCGGCTGCACAGACCGGCCGTCCCGGTCTGGTCCGGCACCACCGCGGCCCCCTTCCCGCAGGCCGAGGCGGAGGTGCGCGAGCTGTTCGTCCGGCACCTGCTGGAGCCGGTCCGGTTCCGGCAGCTGGTCGAGGCCCTGTACGCCGCCGGGCACCGCACCTTCGTCCAGACCGGCCCCGGCCAGCTGGCCTCCCTCATCGCCGACACCCTCGGCGACCGCGACCACCTGGCCGTCGCCGCCAACTCCCCGCACCGCTCCGGCCTCGCCCAACTCCGCCGCGTGGCGACGGCGTTGTGGACGGCGGGCGCGTCCGTGGCGCCGGCCGTCGTAGCGGTCGTCCCCCGAACGAACGGCGCCAGTACGCCGGTACGACACCGCCCGCCCGTCCGCCTCGACCTGGACGGCGCCCTGGTGTCCCTGGACGGCCCGGTCCTGCACCGGCTCCGCGCGGAGCTGGGGCGGACGCAGGCCCCCACCGGCCCGTCCCCGCTCGACGACCTGGCCGTCCGCGTCCCGGCCGCCGCCGAACTCAGCGCGCTGCTGCGCGACACCGCGGACACGGCGGTCGCCGTCCTCACCGCACGCCGGACACCGGCCCCGCCGGTTCCCGCGGCCCCGCCGGTCCCTGCGGCTTCGCCGGTTCCCGCGGTCTCGCCCCTTCCGTCGGCCCCGCCGGTTCCACCGGTTCCGCCGGCCCTGCCTGCTCCACCGGCCCCCGAGACCCGCACCACCACCGTCCGGGTCTCCCCGGACACCATGCCCCACCTGCTCGACCACTGCTTCTACCCGCAACGCCCCGGCTGGCCGGACGTCGAGGACCGTTGGCCGGTCGTCCCGGCCACCACCATCGTCCGGCACCTGATGGACGCGGCCGAAGAGGCCACCGGACTGCGGGCGGTGGCCGTGCACGGCGCCCGTTTCGACCGCTGGCTCACCGCCACGCCTCCCGTCGACGTCGCGGTCACCGTCACCCCCGAGGGCCCCGGCCGTGTCTCGGTGGCCTTCGGGCCAACCGCCCGCGCGGTCGTCGAACTCGCCCCCGGCTACGCGCCCCCGCCTGCCGCCCCCACCCCGGCGCCTGCCCCCGAACGCACCCCCGACCACACCGCCGCGCAGCTCTACTCCGAGCGCTGGATGTTCCACGGCCCGGCGTTCCAGGGCGTCACCGAACTCACCGCGATCGGCGACCGGCACGTCCGCGGCGTGATCACCACCCCTGCCGCCCCGGGCGCCCTCCTCGACAACGTCGGCCAGATCCTCGGCTACTGGATCATGGCCACCCGCACCGAGCGAACCGTCGTCTTCCCGGTGGGGATGCGGGAGACCCGCTTCCACGGCCCGCATCCCGCACCCGGCACCGAGGTCGGCTGCCTGGTGCGGATCACCTCGCTCACCGACACCGTCCTGGAGGCGGACGTGGAGCTGACCGTCGAGGACCGGGTATGGGCCCGGATCGAAGGCTGGCAGGACCGGCGCTTCGACAACGACCCGCAGACCCGCCCCGTCGAGCGCTTCCCCGACCGCAACACCCTCTCCGAGGCGCGGCCGGGCGGCTACGCACTGGTCCACGAACGCTGGCCGGACCTCGCCTCCCGTGAACTGATCATGCGCAACTCCCTGGGCGGAGTGGAGCGTTCGCAGTACGCGGAGCACGCGCCGCGCGGCCGCAGACAGTGGCTGCTCGGCCGGATCGCCGCCAAGGACGCGGTCCGGCAGTGGCTCTGGCAGCACGGCGAGGGACCGGTCTTCCCCGCCGAACTCCGGGTCCACAACGACGAGTTGGGACGCCCTTACGTGGCCGGTGTGCACGGCCGCACGCTGCCCGCGCTGGACGTCTCGCTCGCCCACCGGGCCGAGGCGGCCGTGGCGATCGTACGACCGCACCGGCCCGGACCCGGCCCGGGCATCGACATCGAAGAGGTCACCGAACGCGACCCGGCCGCCCTGGCGGCCGCCCTCGGCACGGACGAACTGCACCTGCTGCACGGACTTTCCGGAACCGGCTCCACAGCGCTGTGGTTCACCCGGTTCTGGGCCGCCAAGGAGGCCGTCGCCAAGGCCGAGGGCACCGGATTCGACGGCCGCCCGAGGGACTTCGCCGTCCTGGAGGCGGCCCCGGACGGCAGCCGGCTGCTGGTCTCGGGCCGACTGGAACGCGCCTACCCGGTGCACTGCGCGCCGGTCCGCAATCCCCCCGCACTGCCGGACCGCGACTACGTCGTGGCCTGGACGACCGGACCGGCAGCCGCAGACCCAGAGGAGGACCCGCGATGAATCCGACCCAGCCCGAAGTCCGCGCCGACGAGGAGGCGGTGCTCGCCGACCTCACCCGGATGCTCCGCGTCCTCCTGGAGGAGTACGGCGACGACGACGCCGAGATCGGCATGAGCACCACCTTCAACCGCGACCTGGAGCTGGAGAGCATCGACCTGGTCACCCTCGCCGGGCTCCTGGAGGAGCGGTACGGGAAGCGGGTCAACTTCGCCGAGTTCCTGGCCGGGATGGAGTTCGACGAGATCATCGGGCTCACCGTCGGCCGGCTGGTGGAGTACGTCGTGTGGAGCCTGAAGGCCACGGAGGCGGGCTGACCATGGCGATCGTCGACACCGGAGACATCCGGCTCCATGTGCAGAGAATGGGCCCGGGGCAGGGCCGTACCCCGGTCGCCACCGTGGTCCTGGTCCACGGGCTGCTCACCGACAGCCTCGCCAGCTACTACTTCACGGTGGCGCCCGCCTTCGCGGTCTCCGGCCTGGACGTGGTCATGTACGACCTGCGCGGCCACGGCCGCAGCGGCCGGCCGTCCGGTGGCTACACCCTCGACCACAACATCGACGACCTGGAGGCCCTGCTCGACCGGCTGTCGATCACCGGCCCGGTCCACCTCGTCGGCAACTCCTACGGCGGCACCATCGCCTTCGGCTACGCGGCCCGCCACCCCGAACGCGCCGCCAGCCTCACCCTGATCGAGTCCGAGCCCGCCACCGCCGCCTGGGCGGACAAGCTCGGCTCCATCCTGACCCGGGTCGTCACCGAGCTCGCCCACAACGAGTCGGACGCGATCGCCTGGATCACCTCGAACCGCGGCCACAACACCGCCCGCCTGGCCAAGGGCGCGGCCCGGCTCGCCCGCGAGACCTCCCTCGGCCGGGACATCCCGGCCAGCCGGGTCCTGACCGAGGACCAGATCAGCGCCGTACGCTGCCCGGTCCTCGGGGTGTACGGCGGTGACTCGGACCTGGTGGAGGTGGTCCCGCTGAAGGAGGCCCTGCTGGCGGACTTCCGGTCGGTGGTGCTGCCCGGACACGAGCACTCCGTGCTGGTCGAGGCGGCCGGCACGGTCGGCGGCCACATCATGGAGCTGATCCACTCGGTCAGCGGGGCGCGGGCGGCCGGCGTCCGGTGAGCGGCTTCCTCTTCGTCGTCCCGCCCCTGGTCGGGCACATCAACCCGGCCGTCGGTGTCGCCGCCCGACTCACCGCGCGCGGACACCGGGTGGCATGGGTCTGCCCGGACCCCGGGCTGCTGCGCCGGCTGGCGGGAGCCCAGGCGCGGGTGTACCCGTGCGCGGGGACGGCCGAGGGCGAACGGCCCGCGGACCTGCGCGGCGCGGAGGCGCTGAAGTTCCTGTGGGAGTGGTTCCTGGTGCCGCTCGCACAGGCGATGGCGCCCGGCGTCCGGGCGGCCGTCGACGACTTCCGCCCCGATGTCGTGGTCGCCGACCAGCAGGCCTTCGCCGGGGCCCTGGTGGCCGAGCGGCTCGGCCTGCCCTGGGCGACCTCCGCGACCACCTCCGCCGAGTTCGGCGGCGCCTACGACGGCATCCCCAAGGTCGCCGAGTGGCTCCGGGCCCGGCTCGCGGAGCTCCGGGACCGCATCGGCGACCCGGCGGGCACGGCCGACCCGCGCTTCTCGCCGTATCTGACCCTCGCCTTCACCACCCCCGACCTGGCAGGCGCTACCGATCAGATGACGGTTCGTCATGTCGGCCCGTCGATCTCGGAGCGGCCGGTGGCCGACGGCTTCCCCTGGGAGTGGCTGGACCCGAGCCGGGAGCGGGTCCTCGTCTCGCTCGGCACCGCCAACGCGGACGTCGGCGGGCGGTTCCTGGCCGAGTGCGTGGCCGCCGTACGCGAACGCGCCCACCGGGTGCAGGCGTTGGTGGCCGACCCCGGAGGCACCCTGCCGCCCGCGACCGACGACAAGGACATCCTGATCCTGCCCTCGCTGCCCCAGCTCCCGCTCCTGGAACGGGTCGACGCGGTCGTCTGCCACGCCGGGCACAACACCGTGTGCGAGGCGCTGTGGCACGGCGTCCCGCTGGTCGTCGCCCCCATCCGGGACGACCAGCCGGTGATCGCCGGGCAGGTCGTCGACGCCGGCGCGGGCGTCCGGGTCAGATTCGGCCGGGTCACCGCCCAGCGGCTGGGCGAGGCCCTCGACACCGTCCTGTACGAGCCCGGCCCGCGCACCGCGGCGGCCCGGATCCGCACCGCGTTCCGCGCCGCGGGCGGTGCACCGGTCGCCGCAACCCACCTGGAAGACCTGGCAGTCGACTCGCGATTCAGGAGACCCGATGAGCAAGCAGAGTGAGATCGAGGCGCTGCGCTCCGCCTACCAGCGGGACCTGGCCGACGGCGTCGACCGCTTCTTCGAACCTCGCCGCACCACCTGCCCCTGGTGCGGCTCCGACCGGCTGACCACCCGGCTGCGCACCACCGACCTGCTCCAGCACAAGCCCGGCCGCTTCCTCCTGGACCGCTGCCAGGAGTGCGGGCACACCTTCCAGAACCCGCGCCTGAACGAGACGGGCCTGGAGTTCTACTACCGCGACTTCTACGACGGCCTCGGCGAACAGAAGATGAGCGGCACCTTCGGCGGCCGCACCAAGATGTACCGGGGCCGCGCCGAGTCCATGCTCCCGCACGACGCCACCCCCAAGAACTGGCTCGACGTCGGCACCGGCCACGGCCACTTCTGCGAGGCCGCCCGCGAGGTGCTGCCCGGCACCGCCTTCGACGGCCTCGACTTCACCGACGGCGTCGAACTGGCCGCCCGCGAGGGCCGCGTGGAGCGCGCCTACCGGGGCGCCTTCCCCGAACTGGCCCCCGACCTCGCCGCCGGCTATGACGTGGTCAGCATGTTCCACTACCTGGAGCACAGCACCGACCCCGACAGCGAACTGCGCGCCGCCCACCAAGCGGTACGCCCCGGCGGTCACCTCCTCATCGAGGTCCCCGACCCGGAGAGCCGCTACGCCCGTCTCCTCGGCCGCTGGTGGCTGCCCTGGCTCCAGCCGCAGCACCTGCACTTCGTCCCCGTCGCCAACCTCCGCGCCCGCCTCACCGACCTGGGCTTCACGGTGGTCGCCGAACAGCACGCCGAGGCACACGACCCCGTCGACCTGCTGGCCGGCGTCTGGCTCGCCCTGGACCACACCGCCCCGCGTGAGGACGCCCCCTGGCTGCCCCGCCCGCCGGGCGCCCTCCAGAAGACGGCACGCGCCGCCCTGCTCCTCGCCGGCATCCCGGCCCTGATCGCCGGCACCCTCGCGGACCGCTTCGCCGTACGGCCGTTCTCGCACCGGTTGCGTGTCTCCAACGCCTACCGCATCGTGGCCCGCCGCGACTGAGCCCTCAGAGCACCTTGGCGCGGATCATCGCCGACAGCACCAGGGCGCCCGGCAGCAGCGGCACCCAGTCGGTCAGCACCCGGTAGCCGATCACGGTCGCGGTGGCCACCGCGACCGGGGAGCCGAACGCGGCCAGGGTGATCACCAGGGCCGCGTCCACCGCGACCCCGCCGGGTACCGGTACGGCACCGCCCGCGGTGCCCGCCGCCAGGTACGCGAAGATCACGGTGCCCCACGACAGCCCGAGCCCGAGCGCCTCCCCGGTGCAGGCCAGCACGCAGGCCTGCACCAGCGGCATCGCCGTCGCGCCGCCCCACAGGGCCAGCACCCGGGAGGGCCGGGCGTGCACCGTCCGGGCGTCGGAGAGCGCGGACCGCACCAGCCCGGTGATCGGCCGCCGCAGCGGTCGTACGACCGCCATCGCGATGCCCACCAGGGTGAGGACGGCGGCGACCGGGATCAGCACCACGCCGTCCGGGACCAGCTCGCCCAGCCGCCGCCAGGCGGACGAGGACAGCAGGAACACGATGAGCACGACCGTCTTCGCACCCGACTTGGCCACCGAGTACAGCGCGATCGAGGAGGTGGCCCGCTCCAGGGGGACGCCCCGGGTGCGGAGGAAGCGGACGGTGACGGCGTGTGCGCCCAGTCCGGCGGGCAGCGCGTGGTTGGCGGCGCCGGCGGCGAACTGCGAGGCCAGCAGCAGCCCCGGCGGCAGCCGGTCGGGCACGGCGCCCTGCCGCATGCAGGCGGCCACCACCCAGGTCAGGCAGGTGAGACCGCCCGCGGTCAGCAGCCACGCGGGTTCGGCACGGGCGAGCCGGCCGACCCCCTCGGACAGCAGGGACTGATTGGTCAGCCCCCAGACCGCCGCGATGAGCAGCGGGGACAGACACAGGGCGAGCCGGAGCGGCCGGCCGGCCATCGAGGGCGTCGACAGGGCAGGCACGGGCGCGTCGGAGCGGGACGACGACAGGGACGACAGTGACGACAGTGAGGACACGGGGACGTTGTCCTTCCACGGCGGGCCGCGGTGGGGAGCCGCAGGCGAGCGGGACCGCAGGCGTGCGGGACCGCTGGGGAGCCTTCCCGTCCCGTGTGACACCCGGATGTCGGAAAACCGAAGGCCGGGGGGCGGGCCGGTGCCGCGGGCACGGCCGTACCCGGCCGACCGGGTAGCCTTCCTGGGGTACGCAGCACGCGACAGGGGAGGATCCGGCGGTGCACGTCCAGGAATGGCTCGACTCGGTACCGGCGGTCGCCGTCTACGCAGTGGTGGCGCTGGTCATCGGGCTGGAGAGCCTGGGCATCCCGCTGCCGGGCGAGATCGTGCTGGTCTCCGCCGCGCTGCTCTCCTCGCAGCACTCGGGCGTCAACCCGTTCGTCCTCGGCGCCTGTGCCACCGCGGGCGCGGTGATCGGTGACTCCATCGGCTACGCGATCGGCCGCAAGGGCGGCCGCCCGCTGCTGGCCTGGCTGGGCCGGAAGTTCCCGAGACACTTCAGCGAGGGCCATGTCGCCACCGCCGAGCGCTCCTTCGAGAAGTGGGGCATGTGGGCGGTCTTCGTCGGCCGCTTCATCGCCCTCCTCCGCATCTTCGCGGGCCCGCTGGCGGGCGTCCTCCACATGCCGTACTGGAAGTTCCTGACGGCGAACCTGCTCGGCGGCATCTGCTGGGCGGGCGGCACGACGGCGGTGGTCTACTACGTCGGCATCGTCGCGGAGGACTGGCTGAAGAGGTTCTCGTACGTGGGCCTGGCGCTGGCGGTCCTGGTGGGCGTGGCGTCGATGCTGATCGTCAAGCGCAGGGCGAGCAGGATGCAGGAGAAGGAACCCGAGCTTGTGGACGCCGGGGAGTAGACGTACGCGAAGGGGCGCGGGGCTGTATCCATGTGCGGCTCCGCCGCGTGGGCGCGACCAGGCCCCACAACGCCGCACCCGCCGTATGACCTACTCATGCACCCCGCGATGCGCCTTCGCCAACTCCGCGTAGAAGGTCCCGTTGAGGGTCACCCCCTGAAGCTCCTCCTCACTCAACTCCCGCCGCACCTTCGCCGGCACCCCCGCCACCAACGACCCCGCCGGCACCACCATCCCCTGCGGCACCAACGCCTGCGCGGCGACCAGCGACCCCGCCCCGATCACCGCCCCGTTCAGCACCGTCGCCCCCATCCCGATCAGGCAGTCGTCCCCGACCGTCGCCCCGTGCACCACCGCGTTGTGCCCGATGGACACCCGCTCACCGACACTCACCGGAAACCCCGGATCGGCGTGCAGCGTCACGTTGTCCTGCACGTTCGCCCGCGCCCCCACGGTGATCTTCTCGACGTCTCCCCGCACCACCGCGCCGTACCAGACACTCGCCCCGGCCTTCAGCGTCACGTCCCCGATCACCGAGGCGGTCGGCGCCACGAACACGTCGTCCTCGATCTTCGGCTCGCGCCCGCCGATCCCCACGATCAGCGCCTTCTGCGTCATCACGGTCTCCCATCGCCATCGCCATCGCCATCGCCATCGCCATCGCCATCGACGTCCACGGCAACCTAGCTCACCGCCTGGGGCGAAGATCACAGCAGCCCACCCTCTTGCCGGCGGCCCCCTCCGCGTAGCGTGACCCCGTGCCGAAGCCCAAGAACACGTTCTCGTCCTGGTGTCGCCGCCTCGCCCAGCGCGCGGTGCACGCGGGCTGGGCCTGGGTGCAGCGCACGGGCTCCGTCACCGCCGACCACCCCGGCCACTTCCGCTTCGGCGCGATCGGCGAGGCCACCCGCCTCGCCTTCCCGCTGGGCACGGTCTTCGGTGAACCGTGGATCCATCTCGGCTCCCACTGCATCGTCGGCGAACAGGTGACCCTCACCGCGGGCCTGATGCCCGACCTCGACCTCGGCCCCGAGCCGATCCTGCGCATCGGCGACGGTGTGGTCCTCGGCCGCGGCAGCCATGTCATCGCCGACACGACCGTCACCATCGGCAGCGACTGCTACTTCGGCCCGTACGTCTACGTCACCTCCACCAACCACTCCTACGACGACCCGCACGAGCCGATCGGCAGGCAGTGGCCCCGCATGGAGCCCGTGGAGATCGGCCCGGGCTGCTGGATCGGTACCGGCGCGGTGATCCTGCCGGGCGCGCGGATCGGCCGGAACGTGGTGGTGGCCGCCGGCGCGGTGGTCCGGGGGACGGTGCCCGACCACGCCGTGGTGGCCGGCGCCCCCGCCCGGGTGGTACGCCGCTGGACCGCTGAGACCGGTTGGCAGCCGCCGCTGCGCACGCCTGCGCCGGTGCCGATACCGGAGGGCATGACCCCGGAACAGCTGCGCGCGCTGGCGGAGCTCGACGAGGAGGGCGTGGCGCGGCTCGCCGAACTGGAGACCGAGAGCTGAGCGGCCCGCCGGCTCAGCCGGTGGCCAGCAGCAGTGTCCCCACCAGCGCCAGGCCGGCGCCCGCCGCCTGGATCGCGCGCAGCCGTTCGCTGAGGAAACCGCGGGCCGCGAGCGCGGTGACCACCGGGTTGAGCGAGGCGAGCACCGCGGCGACGGTGACCGGGCCGTGCTGGGCGGCGACCGAGTACGTCCCGTTGGCCGCGACGTCGGCGAGACCGACGAAGCCCAGCGCCGGGAGCGCGGACCAGGCGAAGCGGCCCTCCGGCAGCGCGGGCGCGCCCCGTTGCACAGACAGCCACAGGACGGCCCCGCCCGTCGCGACGCTGGTCAGCCGCTGTACGAAGAGGGCCAGGAAGAGGCCGGTGACCGTGGTGGACGCCTCCGCGATCAGCGCGATCACCGAGCCGAAGCCGACCGCCGCGACCATGGCGAGCAGGATCGTCCGGCGCTGGACGGGCGTGCCGCGCAGCTGGGGGCCGCCGGCCAGAACCACTCCGCTGACGGCGACCGCGATGCCCGCGGCCTGGAGCGGCCCCGGCCGCTCACCGAGGAACAGCCCGACCCCGACCGGGACGGCGACGCTCAGCGTGGCCAGCGGGGAGACCACCCCCATCGGGCCGAGGGCGAGGGCCTTGTAGAAGGAGAACAGCGCGACCGGCCCTACCAGACCCGCCGCGACCGCGAACCACAGCCGCGGCCCGGCCTCGCTCCAGCCGCCGGTGGCGGCCACGATCACGCCGAGGACCGCCGCCGCGATGCCCTGCGAGACGACGACCACGGTGAGCGCCGGGGCGCGTCGTGTGAGCAGTCCGCCGCCGAAGTCGGCCAGCCCCCACAGGAGACTGGTGGTCAGGGCGAAGAATGCTGTCACGGCCCGCCTCGCAGTACAGTTCGGTGAACGATCAGGTACACCCCACCGTAGTTCAAGCAGTTGAACTCTGTCATTCAGAATATTGGACCGTGATGCTCTCCACGATGGACGGAACGTGTCGGACCTCGACCTGCTGACCCAGTCCCTGGCCCGCAACGTCAAGCACTGGCGCGCGGTGCGCGGCTTCACCCTCGACGTGCTCGCGGCCCGGGCCGGGGTCAGCCGCGGCATGCTCATCCAGATCGAGCAGGCCCGCACCAACCCGAGCATCGGCACGGTCGTCAAGATCGGCGACGCGCTCGGTATCAGCATCACCACCCTGCTCGACTACGAGCAGGGCCCCAAGGTCCAGATCGTCCCCGGCGACAAGGCCGTACGGCTGTGGCACACCGAAGCCGGCAGCTACAACCGGCTCCTCGCCGGCACCGAGGCGCCCGGCCCGCTGGAGATGTGGGACTGGCGTCTGATGCCGGGCGAGAGCAGCCCGTCGGAACCCCATCCGACCGGCACCGTGGAGATCGTCCATGTCACCGCCGGTGAACTGACCCTCACCGTGGACGGGGCCGAGTATCGCGTGCCGACGGGCGCCAGTGCCTCCTTCGAGGCGAACACGGCCCATGTGTACGGCAACACCGGGGACGTGCCGATGGAGATGGTCATGACGGTCTCCGTCCCGCCCGTGCCCTGAACCGCCCGCGGCCGGGCTGTTAGCGTGCGGACATGCGCGCACCCATCGGAGACTTCGACACCGCCGTCCCCGCCCCGGACTGCCTCGACGAGCTGACCGCCCCGGTCGCCGACGCCGTACGGCACTGGAGCGGCGCGGTCCCCGCCGAGCAGATCATCTACGTCGAGACCGACCCGCAGTGGGCGGACACCGCCGTCTTCGTCGAGCACTACGGGCGCGACCTGCTGGAGCGGTCGGCCAACTGTGTGGTGGTGGCGGGCAAGCGCGGCGGCGAGACGACGCTGGCGGCCTGTCTGGCCCTGTCCACCACCAAGGTCGACGTCAACGGTGTCGTGCGCCGCCATCTCGGCGCCCGCAAGGCCTCGTTCGCCTCGATGGACACCGCGACCGGGGAGACCGGCATGGAGTACGGCGGCATCACCCCGATCGGACTCCCGCGCGACTGGCTCCTGCTGGTGGACTCGGCCGTCGTCGACCTGCCCTACGTCCTGGTCGGCAGCGGCCGCCGGCGCGGCAAACTCCTGGTCCCCGGCAAGGCGTTCGCCGAGCTGCCGGGGGCGGTCGTGCTGGAGGGCCTGGGCGTCTAGCTAGAGCGTCGCGTGGTGGGCCAGCGCCAGGTGCGGGTCCTGCTCGCCGGGCGCGGGCGCCGGGTCGGCGTGCACCAGGGCCGCCGTCAGCCGGGGTACGGCGTGCAGCAGTGCGTGTTCCGCCGCCACCGCGACCGCGTGCGCCTGCCGTACGGTCGCCTCGCCGTCGACCACGACCGCGACCTCGGCCCGCAGCCGGTGCCCGATCCACCGCAGCCGCAGCTCACCCACCGCCCGCACCCCCGGCACCTCGCGCAGCGCCCGCTCGGCCCGGTCCGTCAACTCCGGGTCCACGGCGTCCATCACCCGCCGGAACACCTCGCGCGCCGCGTCCCGCAGGACCAGCACGATCGCCGCGGTGATCGCCAGCCCCACCAGCGGATCGGCGAGCTGCCAGCCGAGGGCCGAGCCGCCGGCCCCCAACAGGACGGCCAGTGAGGCGAATCCGTCGGTGCGGGCGTGCAGCCCGTCTGCCACCAGCGCCGCCGAGCCGATCTCCCTGCCGACCCGGATCCGGTACCGGGCCACCCACTCGTTCCCGGCGAACCCGACCAGCGCGGCCACCGCGACCGCCGGGAGGTGCGCGACCGGGCGCGGATCCAGCAGCCGGTCGACCGCGGTCCAGGCGGCGAAGGCGGCCGACGCGGTGATCGTCAGCACGATCGCGATCCCCGCGAGATCCTCGGCCCGCCCGTATCCGTAGGTGAAGCGGCTGTTCGCCGCGCGGCGCCCGAGCACGAAGGCGATGCCGAGCGGTACGGCGGTGAGCGCGTCGGCGGCGTTGTGCACGGTGTCGCCGAGCAGGGCGACGGAGCCGGACACGACCACGACGACCGCCTGCGCCAGCGCCGTCACCCCGAGCACGGCCAGCGAGACCCAGAGCGCGCGCATCCCCCGCGCCGAGGCCTCCAGAGCGGAGTCGAGCTTGTCGGCCGTCTCGTGGGAGTGGGGGGTGAGGAGGTGCCCGAGGCGGTGGCGGAGGCCGCCCGGCGACGAAGGGGAGTGGGAGTGGCCGTGACCGCGCTCGCCATCAGGACCGTGCGCGTGGGCGTGCTCGTGATGGTGCTGGTCGTGGGCGTGCGCCTGGTCGGGGTGGTGGCGGTCGTGGGCGTGCGCCTGTTCGGGGTGGTGGCGGTCGTGGGCGTGCGCCTGTTCAGGGTGGTGCCGGTCGTCCGCGGGTGCGTGCTCGTGGTGGTGCCGGTCGCTCATGCGGCTCCCCTCTCCGGTGCGGGGGACGTGGACATGCGACGCCCCCGAGGCCATTATGTGCGTATGAGCGCACGCATGCACCTATCACCTGCGCAGCATGCGCATCCGCGCAGCCCGGGCGAGGAGCAGTTCGCGCTCGCCGCCGAACTCCTCGCCCTGCTCGGCGACCGCACCCGCCTGACCCTGCTGCGCGCCCTGACGGCGGGGGAGGCCGACGTCACCACGCTCACCGAGGTCTGCGGTGCCGCGCGGCCCGCCGTCAGCCAGCATCTGGCCCGGCTCCGGCTCGCGGGCCTGGTGGGCACCCGCAAGGAGGGGCGCCGGGTGGTGTACTCGCTGCGCCACGGTCATCTGCGCCGGCTGGTCGACGAGGCGCTGAAGGTGGCCGACCACCGGCTCGCCGAGACCGCCGCCGAAGCTCCTACCGAAGCAGGGAACTGAGCTTCTCCAGCAGGGTGAGCACCTCGTCCGGGTCGCTGGTCGCCGCCGCGAGCGCCGGGCCCAGGGGTGCCTCCCGTACTGCTCGCATGCGGCCGGACGGCTCGGCGGCCGCGCTCAGCAGCGTACGGCGACCGTCGCGCGGGTCGGGTTCGGCCGTGGCCGCCTCGACATCGCGCAACCGGGCGACAGCGTTGGAGACCTGACTCTGTGCCAGGCCGGTGCGCTGGGCGATCTCGGTGACCGTGGTCCGGGGGTGGTCCCGCAGATCGGCGGCCACGATCAGCACCGTGCCCGTGCTGGTGGGGTGTTCGCCGATGCCGTCGGTGGGGATGGCGGACTCGGCGAGCTTCTGGAGGCGGTGGCCCAGCAGGTAGAGGTCGATGACGTTCACGCTCCTCAGGCTACATCTGCCCTAGATGCATCTCACGGAAATGCATCATGTGGAGATGCATCATATCTTGATGCATCTCCATCGGATGGATATGCTTCTGCCCATGCCGAAGACGACGAAGCTCCGTGGCAACCCCTGGGCCGTTCTGGTCACCCTCTCCCTCGGGTTCTTCATGACCCTGCTCGACATGACCATCGTCAACATCGCGATCCCGGACGTGATGAGCGACCTGCACACCGGGCTCGACCAGGTGATGTGGACCGTGAGCGGCTACACCCTGGTCCTGGCCGCACTGCTGGTGACGGCCGCGCGGCTCGGCGACATGAAGGGGCAGCGGACGCTGTTCGCGGCCGGGGTCGCGGTGTTCACCGCGGCCAGCGTGGTGTGCGGGCTGGCCGGCGGGGTCGAAGTCCTCGTCGCCGCACGGCTCGTGCAGGGGCTGGGGGCGGCGCTGCTCACCCCGCAGACCATGGCGCTGGTCATGGCCGTCTTCCCGGCCGAGCGACGCGGTACCGCGCTCGGCGTCTGGGGTTCGGTCGCCGGGGTGGCGACGCTGTCCGGACCGACCCTCGGCGGGCTCCTGGTCAGCACGGTCGGCTGGCGCTGGGTGTTCTTCGTCAACGTCCCGATCGGGCTGCTGGTCCTCGTCCTGACCTTCCTGCTCGTCCCCGACCTGCGCACCGGCCGCGCCCACCGGCTCGACCTGTCCGGCGCCCTGCTCTCCACCGCCGCGCTGACCTGCGTGACCTTCGCCCTGATGGAGGGCGACCGGTACTCCTGGAACGCCGGGATCCTGGCGCTCGCCGCCGCCGGACTGGTCCTTGCCGCCCTGTTCCTGCGCCAGCAGGCACGGCGTCAGGAGACCGAACCGCTCGTCCCGTTCCGGCTGTTCGCCGACCGTGGCTTCACCGTGATGACCGCGCTGGTCGGAGCGATCGGTGCCGCCCTGATCGCCGCCGTGCTGCCGCTCGGCCTCTACTTCCAGCAGCAGCTCGGCTTCAGCGCGGTGCACGCCGGACTGGCTCTCGCTCCCTCGCCGCTGGTCTCCCTCTTCGTCTCCCCGCTCGCCGGACGCCTCAGTGACCGGATCGGCGGCCGCCGGGTGCTGCTGGCCGGGCTGGTGTCCTTCTGCGCGGGTCTGCTCGCGGTGATCCTGCTTGCGCAGGGCTCGGCGTCGGCGCTGGTCTTCACCGTGCCGCTGATGTTCATGGGGCTCGGCACCGGCTGCATGATCGCACCGCTCTCCACCGAGGCGATGCGGTACGTCCCCGCGCCCCTGGCCGGAGCGGCCTCCGGGGTCAACAACACCGTCCGGCAACTGGGTTCGGTGCTCGGCTCGGCCGCCGCCACCGCGCTGATGGCCGCGGGCGCCACGCCGCCGGCCGGAATCCACCTGGCCATGGCCCTCGCGGTCGTACTGCTCGGCCTTGCCGGTACGGCACTCCTCGCGACCCGCGCGGGACAGCCGGCGGCCGTCCCCGCGTAGCGTTCAGAAGGCGGCGGCCGAGCCGAGGTACTGCTCGGCGAAGGCCGTCGCCGCCGCGCGTGAGGTGAACAGTCTGCGCAGCCGGGCCAGCGTGGTGCCCGCGAGGAACGGGTCGCCGGACGCGGTGCCGTGGTAGATGCCGGACAGGAACGCGGAGAACTCCTGGTAGTCCCAGACCCGGCGCAGACAGGCGTGGGAGTAACCGTTCAGCCCGGAGTCGTCGCCCTTGGTGACGTGCGCGGCGATCGCGTCGCCCAGCAGGAAGGCGTCGTGCAGGGCGAGGTTCATGCCCTTCGCGGCGATCGGCGCGGTCAGGTGCCCGGCGTCGCCGGCCAGGAAGAGGCGGCCGAACACCAGGGGTTCGACCACGTAGTTGTGCATGTCCAGCACGCGCTTCTCGACCAGCCGCCCCTCGTTGAGCGGCGGCGCCCCGGCCGCGTCGAGCCGTTCGCGCAGTTCGGCCCAGACCCGCTCGTGCGACCAGTTCTCCGGGTCGTCGCCCGGCGGGCACTGCAGGTAGTAGCGGGTGACCTCGGGGCTGCGCGCCATGTGCCCGGCGAAACCGTTCGGATGGACGCCGAACAGCACACAGTCCGAGGACGGCGGCGCCTCGGCGAGCAGCGCCAGCCAGCCGATGCCGTAGTCCTGCCGGGAGATCCGCACCCGCCCGTCCGGTATCGCGTCCCGGGTCACCCCGCGCGCTCCGTCACAGCCCGCGACGAACTCGCAGCGCAGGACGTGCCGTTGGCCGGTTTCGGGGTCGAGATACGACACGGCGGGCCGGTCGGTCTCCAGGTCGTGCAGCGTGACGTCCCGCACCCCGAACCTGATGTCCCCGCCGCGGACGTCGGCGTACTCCCGCACCAGGTCCGTCACCAGCAGCGGCTGCGGATAGACATAGTGGTGATGGCCCGTCAACTCGCCGTAGTCGAACCGGAAGCGCTCGTCGCCGAACCGGAACTCGCACTCGCTGTGCGTCTGCGCCCGGGCCAGCAGGGTGTCGGCCAGGCCGCGCTGCTGCAGGCCGCGGACCGCCCATTCCTCGATGATCCCGGCCCGGGGGCGGGTCTCGATGAACTGCCTGCTCTCGGTCTCCAGGACCACGCAGTCGACGGCGGCGGCCCGCAGGATGTTTCCGACGGCCAGTCCGGCGGGCCCGGCGCCCACGACGACGACCGTACGGCGTTCTTCGGAGGGGGAGTGGGGAGTCACGCCCACATTATGACGGTGTCCCGTCAGCCACGGCGGGGCGGCCATGGCTGACGGGACACGGGAGTCGGGACGGTCAGTGCACCGGGGCGTCGGTGACCACGACCTCGTCGATGCTGCGCTGGATGTCCTCGGCCGTGGAGGCGGTCGCCTTGGCCCAGTAGTAGATGACCACCGAGAAGACGGCGATGACGGCGATGTCCCACCACAGCGGGATGTTCCCCTGACCGCCGAAGCCGCCCTGCCAGGAGATCAGGCCCATGCCCAGGAGGTAGACGGGCAGCCACTGCGCGGCCTTGAAGTCCAGCCGGGGTGCGTCCGGCAGGTTCTTGCTGTGGGCGTACCAGGCGTAGCCGCCGAGCAGCAGATAGCCGAGGACGATCGCCAGGCCGAGCCGCCACAGGGTGCCCCAGCCGGCCCAGTAGATGATCAGGTTGGCCACCACGAACGCCACCGGCGAGATCATCTTGCCGCCGGGCAGCCGGTACGGGCGCTCATGGCCCGGCAGCTTGTCGGCGAAGACGCCGTACGCAAGCGGTGCGCCCGCGTACATCAGCACGCTCGCGGAGGTGATGAAGCCGACCAGTTGGTGCCAGCTCGGGAACGGCAGGAAGCAGATCACGCCGGTCACGAAGGACATGACGAGACCGAACCACGGCACACCGCGCGCGTCGGTCTTCGTGAAGATCTTCGGCGCGTAACCGTTCTTGGCCAGGCCGTAGGAGACCCGCGAGGTGGCGGTGGTGTAGATCAGGCCGGTGCCGCCGGGCGAGATGATCGCGTCCAGGTAGAGGACCCAGGCCAGCCAGCCGAGGCCCACCATGGTGGCGACGCCGGCCCACGGACCACTGTCGCCCTCGTACGCGAGGTGGGCCCAGCCGTGCGCAAAGGAGCTGTGCGACAGCGCGCCGATGAACACGATCTGGAGCAGGACGTAGATGACGGCACCGATCGCGACCGAGCCGAGCGTGGCGCGGGGCAGGTCCTTCTTCGGGTTGCGGCTCTCGCCTGCCAGCTGGATGGCCTGTTCGAAGCCGAGCAGCGCGAAGATGATGCCGCTGGTGCTGATCGCGGCCAGCACGCCCTTGGCGCCGAACGGCGCGAAGCCCTCCGAGTGGAAGTTGCCGGGGTGGAAGTTGCCGACCGCGATGATGAAGATCGCGGCCAGCGGTACGGCGATCTTCCACCAGGTCGCGGCGCTGTTGGTGTGTGCCAACACGCGCACGCCGAAGAAGTTCACGCCGACGAAGACCGCCATCAGCACGATCGCCACCAGCAGGCCGCTGGCTGTCAGGGTCTTGTCGGCGTGCTGGAAGTGCTGTGCCCACTTCCAGTGACCGGCGTAGCCGATCATGGCCTCGACCTCGATGGGCGCCACGGTCGCGGCCTGGAGCCAGGAGAACCAGCCGAACGACATGCCGGCCAGGCCGCCGAACGCGTAGTGGGGGTAGCGGGCCGTACCGCCCGCCACCGGGAACATACCGCCGAGCTCGGCGTGGACCAGAGCCAGCAGCACGATCGCGACCGCGCCGATCACCCACGAGATGATCGCCGAGGGACCGGCCTGCATGACCGCGTCGTGTGCGCCGTACAGCCAGCCGGACCCGATGATCGAGCCCACCGAGGCCCACATCAGGCCGATCAGCCCGACATCCCGCCTCAGACCGCCCGAAGGTGTGATGTCCTCCGTCGCGGCTTTCTCGACACTCACCATGTCAAGTGGCCTCTCAGTTTCTGAACGCAGATTTAACGAGCAAGAGGCCACAACTTAAGGGTGCGCGCCGCGCCGACTGAAGAGTGTTGCCCAAAATTTGACCCTCGATCGTTCCTGTCTTGGCCAAAGCTTTTGCACAGGTCAGAGGCGGTCACGGAATGTCCGTATTCAGTTGGGAAACGTGAGAAGAGGGTAAGACAGGCGTGGTCCGGGCGGGGAATTTCGATGGTCGGGCAGCGGTCCATGGCTATGTCCGGACCGGCGGCCCGCACCCGCTCGGAGGCCGCGTCGTCCGCGACCGCACCGGCCGACTCGCTGTTGACGAAGGCGTCCGCCATGTCGACCGGGACGGTGTGCGCAGGTGCGTTTCCGCTTCGTGTGGAGGTGAACCGGTGGGCCGGGTCGGTCAGCCGAGCCGTGGGATCTCGATGGCGGGGCAGCGGTCCATGACCATGTCGATGCCGGCATCGCGGGTGCGGTCGTACGCGGCTTCGTCGATCACGCCGAGCTGGAACCAGACAGCCTTGGCGCCGATGGAGACCGCCTCGTCGGCCACGACGCCGGCGAGGCTGCTGTTCACGAACACGTCGACCACGTCGACTTCGAAGGGGATCGCGTCCAGCGAGGGGTATCCCACCTCGCCGTGGACCGTCTCCGCCTTCGGGTGTACCGGCACGACGCGCTTGCCGAAGCGCTGCAGCACCGCGGCCACGCCGTATGCCGGACGCCGCTGGTTTGTGGACAGGCCGACGACCGCCCAGGTGTCGCCCAGCTCGGTGAGGACCTTGCGGACTGTGTCTGCGTCGCCGAACATGCCCGGACTCCTTGAGGTTGATACGAAGACTGCCGTCCGTGGCAACGATGAGTCGGCCCTGGCGATTCCTCTGGGTCGCGGCCGGAGGTCGTGGTCTGTTCCGGCCAGGACGCCAGGAGCCCCGCAGTGCCGGGCGGTTGCCCCAGGGGCGCGATCGAAGGGGCGCAGCTGGATTCCGACGGCTGCCTTTTCACGGCCATGCCCGAACTTCGAGCAAGGTCGCCCCGGCCGTCCCGGACATCGCCATGACGCCGCCGTCCGGCAGCGCGTCCATCCGCCCCAGTTCCTTCGCCCGGCCGTTGAACGCCGTGCCCGGGGCGGGCGGTTGTGCCGGTACGGAGGAAACGGCCGGGGGCTGGTAGCGGCGTCTCGTCGGCGCGCGGGATCCGGCCGTACGGCTCCTGCAGCCGGGGCGGGGCGTGCCTGGCGGCAGGGGTCGAGATCCGGGTCCACGAGCTGCCGCCGGGTGATCACGCAGTCCCGCGCATATGTCCCTTATCGTGGCTTTTGATGTCATGCCCCGGCGGATGGGACGGAGGGGGGCCGTGGCGTTCACGGAATCGGCCGGCGGTGGTGAGCCGATGTCCTCTGCCGAGTCGGGCCCGGAGTCCGGGCGGCGTTCCTGGGCGCCGCTGCTGGCGGTGTGCGCCGGCTATTTCATGGTGATCCTGGATGTGACGGCCATCAACGTCGCCGTGCCGGTGATC
This sequence comes from Streptomyces sp. NPDC048254, assembly GCF_043201895.1. NCBI lineage: Bacteria > Bacillati > Actinomycetota > Actinomycetes > Kitasatosporales > Streptomycetaceae > Streptomyces > Streptomyces sp. NPDC048254. Next base: position 110,890 of record NZ_JBICZJ010000024.1, on the reverse strand, counting down.
GGCCGGGACCTGTCGGCCTCGCTCACCGGCATCCAGTGGATCACCGACGGGTACACCCTCGTCTTCGCCGGGTTCCTGCTGACCGGTGGCGCGCTGGGCGACCGGCTGGGCAACCGGCGGGTCTTCTGCTCGGGCGTGGCGGTGTTCACTCTGTCCTCGGCCGCGTGCGCGCTCGCGCCGAACGCCCCTTTCCTGGTTGCGGCCCGGCTGGCGGAGGGGCTCGGTGCGGCACTGATCGTGCCCGGTTCCCTGGCCCTGCTCCAGCAGGCCTACCCGGGGTCGGCCGCACGTTCGCGGGCCTTCGGGCTGTGGGGTTCGATGGCGGGCATCGCGGCCGCGGCCGGCCCGCTGCTGGGCGGGCTGCTCGTCTCCACTCTGGGCTGGCGCTGGGTGTTCCTCATCAACCTGCCCGTCGGTGTGGCCTGCCTGGTGCTGACGCTGCGGCATGTGGCACGCTCGCCGCGGCGCGCCGCCCGGGCCCTGGACTGGCCGGCGCAGTGCGCGGTGGTGGCGGCGGTGGCGCTGCTGACCGCGGCGCTCAACGAGGCCGGACGGCGGGGCTGGTCCGATCCGGCTGTTCTCGCCGGGATCGGCCTGGCCGTGCTGGCCGCCGCGGCGTTCGTGGTGCGCGAGCGGCTGGCCCGCTCTCCCGTCCTTCCGCCGAGCCTGCTGCGCTCTCGTGCGATGAGCGGTGGAGCCGTCATCGGCCTGCTGTTCAACTTCGGCTTCTACGGCATGGTGTTCACCGCCAGCCTGGAATTCCAGCACCAGCGCGGCTTCAGCGCCCTCGGCACCGGGCTGGCGCTGTTCCCGGCGGTGGCGATGACCATGTTCGCCTCGGTTCTGTCCGGGCGGCTGAGCCGCCGCACCGGCGATCGTCCACTGGTGGTCTCCGGCATGCTCCTGGCCGCCCTGGGGCTGGCCGGGTGGGCCGCGGCGGGAGCCGACCCCGCCTACCCGCTGCTGGTGGCCCCGATGATGGCCGCGGGATTCGGTACCTCCTTCGCCCTCACCGGTTCGACCGCCACCGTGATGGGTGCCGCGCCTTCGGCGTACTCGGGCGCCGCCTCCGCCCTGTTCAACACCACCCGCCAGATCGGCAGCGCCACCGGCGTCGCGCTCGGCGGCAGCCTGCTCGCCACAGCCACGGACTACAACACCGGGCTGCGCACCAGCATGGCCATCGGCGCGCTCGCCTACCTGGCCGCCGCAGGCCTCGCGTGGCTGCGCGTGCCGGCGAAACCGAAAGGAGCTGGACCGTCCTGAGGCCTTCGGGCAGGCCGCCGCGTCCGTGCCATGAGCAGGGTCACATCCCGAATTCGAGGGGCCCCTCATGTTAGTCTTGAAGCATGAGCCAGCAGCACGTCCTGTCCGCGTCCCCGGCGTCGGCCAAGCCGCTGCGCCGTGACGCGCAGCGCAACAGGGACGCGATCGTGGCAGCCGCTCGCAAGGCCTTCGCCGCGGAGGGGCTCGACGCGTCCCTGGAGGGTGTGGCCCGCGAGGCGGGCGTCGCGATCGGGACGCTCTACCGGCACTTCCCCCGCAGGCTCGACCTGGTCGAAGAGCTTTTCACCGCGAAGTTCACGGAACTGCTGGCCGCGGCTGAAGAGGCCGCGGCCATGGACGACGCCTGGGAAGGGTTCTGCCACTACCTGGAGAAGCTCTGCGAACTGCAGGCCTGTGACCACGCCTTCAACGACCTGGTCTCGGCCCGGCTGCCGCTTCACGCGCTCGGCAGGGGAATGTTCGAGCGTGCCGGAGAACGGGCCGCTCAGATCTTCCGCAACGCCCAGGAGCAGGGCGTCCTCCGTGACGATGTCACCCCGGAGGACCTCGCTTTCGTGATCTGGTCCCAGGCCGGGATCATCCAGGCCACCCGTGCCGTCGCCCCCAACGCCTGGCGCCGCCACCTTCACCTGCTCCTCGACGCCTTCCGCGCCCAGTGTGCCCACGAGCTGCCGGAGCCGCCGCTGACACCCCAGCAGGTCGACCAGACCCTCACCACTCTCGAGTGCCCCGAAGCGGAGTGCCGCGAGTGCCACGAGGAGGCCTGAGCCTCGGCAGGTGAGGTCCCGGGCGACGGGACACACAGCGAGCCCGGTGCCGCAGTCGGCACCGGGCTCACTCGCGTTCGCCAGGGCGTCGCCGTTCAGGGGAGCCGTTCAGTTTCCCGCCAGCAACTGTGCCAGCTCCGCGTCCAGGTCGAGCCGGCTGGATTCGGTCCCCGGCGGCACCACGGACCGCGTCTCGCGCAGGAAGGAATCCACGCCCCGCGCGGGGAACTCGAGCAGGGCCGATCCCGCGGGTGAGCGCAGGGCGACGAACACCACGTCGCGTCCCGGGTCGGCGGCCGGCCACATGAGCACGTCGCCGTGCCCGGTGTGCTCGCTCAGGGCCTGAGCCAGCATGTCGCGACTGAAGAACCACTCGACCGTCCGGCCCTCGCCCGGGGGGTGGAAGACGGCGCGGACGGCGTAGGGGTCGTCCGCCTCGTACCGCAGTACCGCGTACATCGGCACCGACAGCTCGTGTGACAGGACGAACTGCACGGGCAGCTCGTACGCCACGGTTCTGACCGATCTCACTGTCCCTCACTCCTGCGTCCCGCTCGCCCGGCACCGCGTTCGCCCCCCGGCGGTTTCGAGGCACGGGACGTAATGGCATCGCCGGCGCGAGCGGAAGCGCCGGAAGACGGGAGCAGCACACGCGGTTCCTGCGTGTCGGCCCCGTTCGGCCAGGAAGCGATTTCATCGGACCGGGCCCGATGCCGGCCCGGCGAGCGGCCGGTCCGACGAGCCGCGACGACGTGACCCCCGGCCACGTCGTCGCGGCTCGTCACACCGGCCGCGACGGTCTGCGGCCGCATCAGCGCTGGTGCAGGTACCAGGCGACCTGGTCCAGGTACCAGCGGTCGTCGCCGACGCCGTACCGCGTCGTCTTCTCCTGCCAGCGGTGCCCGTCCCAGACGTACAGGTGGCGGCCGTCCCGACGCTCTTCCTGCGTGCGGTAGTGGTGCCGGTCGTCGTTCTTGGACCAGCCGCGGGGCGCGTCCCAGCCGTCGTCCTGTTCCCCGTGGTGGCCGCTCTCGTACCCGACCTCGCGCTGGCCGTCACGGTCGCTGCCGGTAGCGAGGGCGGCGACCGAGGATCGCGGGTGCTCCGCGGGTCCCGGGGCCGTCGCCGCCGATGCCGAGCCGCCGGCTCCGAGGAGGGCTCCGCCCGCCACTGCCGTAGAAGCAACGGCGATCGAGACGCGCCTGATCCACGTGTTCATAGTCAGTTCCTTGTGAGGTGCTGCGATTCCGCCGATGTGGCGGCCGCTGTCATGTCCGTGTTGTGCGACCCGGAGATTCCGGATCGGCCGGTGCCGAGCTGTGGGGGACATCCTGAGGGGGTCCTCATGTTCGGCGCTGCCCAGCGTACTCGAGGGGTGCCTCATGTTTACGGTGAAGCCCATCACAGCACGTCGGGAGGGGGCGACCGGCGCGAGCGGTGCCCAGACGCGGGAGGGGTGCGGGGCGCGCGCATTACCGTCGGGACAGTCTTCGCGGCGGCAGGCATCCCATGTCCCGCATGTCCCGCATGTCCCGCATGTCCCGCCACGGTGACCGGAATCGGCGCAAGGTGCCTGCGTACGGCCTCCCGCCCGCCTACGCTCAGCCCGTGCTGCGCATCCTCGACGCCAAGACCGGTGACACCGTCCCCGCCGCCCCCGCCCGCCGTGCCCTGACCCGGGTCGAGGCCCATGCCTCCGGGTACGACCTGACGGCGCTGCGGGTCCTGCTCACCACCGACCTGCTCCTGCGCGCCCTGGAGATCGGCGGCACCCCGGTCCTGCCCCTGCTCACCGCCGACCAACACCAGGCCGAGCTGCACGCCGCCGCCACCACGCTCGGTATCCGCCCCTTCGAGGACGGCCGCGACCTCTCCTCGGGTCTGGGCGAGGCCCAGGTCGTCCACGTGGCGGCGGAGGGCGTGACCGTGCCCGGCACCGGGCCGACCGTCGCCGTCGCCCCGGCCGGCGGTCCCGATGCCGGCGTCCTCAACGGGCTCGCCGACCCCGCCGCACTCCGGCTCGCCCTTCTCGATGCCCCGCGCGGCACGGCCGTCCATCTCGGTGCCGGCGCCCTCGACGCGGCGGGGCGGCGGCTCGGGCGACTGCGGCAGGCCGTGGCCCAGTGGGCGCGCAGCCCCTCGCGGCCGGTGCCCGAGAAGGTGCGGGGACGGCTGCGGGACGCCTGGGAGGGCGACCTCGACGTGCCCGGGGTGCTGGGCGTCCTGCGCTGGATGGAGAACCAGCCCGAGATCCCCGACGGCGCCCGCTTCGAGACCTGTGCCTACGCCGACCGGCTGCTCGCCCTCGACCTCACCCGCGACCTCGGGAGCGCCGCGTGACCGCGGGGGTGGGACCACTGCGCCGCCTGGTCGTCCTGCGGCACGCCAAGTCGGCCTGGCCCGCGGGCGTCCCCGACCAGCTGCGCCCGCTCGCGCCCCGCGGCCGCCGGGACGCACCCGCCGCCGGCCGCGCCCTCGCCGCGTCCGACTGCCTGCCCGACCTCGCGGTCTGCTCCACCGCGGTACGCGCCCGGCAGACCTGGGACCTGGCCTCCGCCCAGTGGGGCACACCACCGCCGGTGCGCCACGACCACCGGGTGTACGCGGCCGGCGTACCCGACCTCCTGGAGGTGGTGCGCGAGGCCCCGGCCGAGGTGGAGACGCTGCTGCTGGTCGGGCACAACCCGGGACTGGAGGAACTGGTCCTGGAACTGGCGGGGGACGGCCTGGACGACACCCTGGAGCAGGTGCGGAGGAAGTTCCCGACGTCGGCGATCGCCGTCCTGGCCTGGCACGGGACGCGATGGGCGGCGCTGGTCCCGGGGACGGCACTGCTCACGGAGGTCACGGTGGCTCGCGGGGAGAAGGACTGACAGGTGTCCGCATAGGGTGGGCGGATGCAGGACGAGTACCGCACAGTCGCCCGCGCGGGCACCCACGAGACCGAGGTCAACCGCTCCCGCTTCCTGTGCGCCCTCGCCCCGGCGGCCACCGAGCAGGAGGCCCAGGACTTCGTCGCGCGCGTCCGCAAGGAGCACGCCGACGCCACCCACAACTGCTGGGCCTACGTCATCGGCGCCGACGCCTCCACACAGAAGGCCAGCGACGACGGCGAACCGGGCGGCACCGCCGGCGTCCCGATGCTCCAGATGCTGCTGCGCCGCGACATGCGGTACGTCGTCGCCGTCGTCACCCGCTACTACGGCGGGGTCAAGCTCGGCGCCGGCGGACTCATCCGCGCGTACGGCGGCGCGGTCGGCGAGGCCCTCGACACCCTCGGCGCGATCACCCGCCGCCGCTTCCGGCTGGCCACGGTGACCGTCGACCACCAGCGGGCCGGCAAGGTCCAGAACGACCTGCGAGCCACCGGCCGCGAGGTCCGTGACGTCCGCTACGGCGAGGCGGTCACCATCGAGATCGGGCTGCCGGACGCCGACGTGGACGCCTTCCGCGCGTGGCTGGCCGACGCGACGGCGGGCACGGCCGGCCTCGAACTGGGCGGGGAGGCCTACGGGGACGCGTGAGGACGGTGCGCGTGATCGGGGCCCCGTTCGTACCGATGGAGGCGGATCGCTCAACGGACCGCGGACGTTTGGCGGCAGCCGGGTCCTTCCTAGGGTGCTGTCCATGAGCGTTCTTCGAGAGGTGCCGGTGAGCACGGACAAGGGCCCGCTGCGGATCGGGGTGCGCATCCCTCCGTGCGACCGGGCGGACCGGGTGGCCCGGACCGTACGGCGGGCCGAGGAACTCGGGTTCGACCAGGTGTGGTTCCCCGACTCGCAGCTGCTGTGGCGGGACGTGTTCACCACGCTGACCGCCGCCGCCCTGGGCACCGAGCGGATCGGCCTCGGTACCGCCGTCACCAACGTGGCGACCCGGCACCCGTCCGTCGTCGCCTCGGCCGCACGCAGCGTGGCCGAACTCGCGCCCGGCAGGTTCACCCTCGGCCTCGGCGTGGGCAACAGCTCCGTGGCGCCCGTCGGCCTGCGGCAGACCAACGCGGCACAACTGCGCGAGGGACTGAGCATGCTGCGCGCGCTGCTGGACGGGCACGAGTGGGACTTCGACGGCAGGGCCCGCTCCCGGCTGCGCGATCCCCAGCCCTCGGTGCCGATCCATCTGGCCGCGAGCGGGCCGCGGAACCTGCGCCTGGCCGGTGAGATCGCCGACGGTGTCATCCTGCTCAGCGGTGTCTCACCGCGAACCCTGGCCGCCGCCACCGCCCGGGTGCGGGAAGGTGCCGAGGCGGTCGGCCGGAGTGCCGGGACACTGCCGGTGACCGTCTCCGCGTTCTGCGCGGTGACCGACGACATCGTGGCCGAGGCCCGCCAGATCAAGCCGATCTGCGCCTCGATCGCGCAGAACGGCGGCGCGCCCTTCCTCGCCCTCGCAGGGATCGACGTGGACGTCCCGGCGACGGTGGAAGGCGTCTGTCCGGACCTCGTGCACGCCGAGGACTGGGACGCGGCCGTCAGGATCTGTTCGGCCTGGATCAGCGACGACGCGGCCGTCCGGTTCGCCCAGGAGTTCTGCCTGTTCGGAACGGCCGCACAGATCACGGAACGGCTCCGGACACTGCGCGCGTCGGGGGTGACCGATGTCTTCCTGCAGCACGTCGGCTCCTACGACGCGCCCGCCGAACTGATCGAGACCGTCGGTTCCGCGGTCCTGCCGGACCTCCGTTCCGCCGCCCGGAGCGGGAAGGCCGGCACATGAAAACGTCAGCGTCGTCCGGCCGGCGGCAGCAGATCCTTGCGTACGACGCCGTCCTGGACGACGCACACGATGTTCCCGGGATCGCCGAGCACCCCGATGTCCGTGAGCGGGTCGCCCTCGCACAGGACCAGATCGGCGGTCCTGCCGGCGGCCAGCGTGCCCAGCCGGTCGGAGAGGCCCAGGAGTTCGGCGGAGGTGCGGGTGCCGGCGACGATGGCGGCCATGGGGTCCATGCCCAGCTCCACGAGATAGCTGAGCTCCAGCAGGTTCTGGCCGTGCGGGCAGACGGCGGCGTCGGTGCCGAGCGCGATGCGGGCGCCCTGCTCGATGGCGCGCGCGATGTTCTCCTTGGTGATGCCCGACCAGCGGATCTTCTTCTGGTAGTGGTGCGCGGGCATCGTGTTCCTGTCGATCCCCGCGAACACCGTGGACAGCGTCGGCACCACGAAGGTCCCCCGCTCGCCCGCCAGGTCCAGCGCCTGCTCGTCCAGGCCGTAGCCGTGCTCGATGCTGGTGACGCCGCCGTGGATGGCGTTGAGGATGCCCGCGGTGCCCTGGGCGTGGGCGGCGACCGGCTTGCCGCCGTGCCGCCGGCACTCGTCCACCACGGCCCGGATCTCCTCTTCGAGCAGTCCCTCGTCCTCGGGCTGGTCGTAGGGGCTGGCCATACCGCCGGTGGCGCAGATCTTGATCACGTCGGCGCCCGCGCGCAGCATCGTGCGTACCGCGAGCCGGGACTCGTCCACGGTGTCGGCCAGCTCCGCCATCTCGCCGCCGCTGAGGTCGGTGCCGTCGGGCAGCCGGAAGTCGGCATGCCCGCCGGTGTGGCTGATGATCCGTACGGCGGTGTGCAGCCGGGGGCCGACGATCCGGCCGGTCTCGACAGCGGTACGGAATCCGGTGGACAGTCCGCCCAGGTCACGGGCGGTGGTGATGCCGGCGTCCAGGGTCTGCCGGAGCCGGGTCGCGGTGTCGTAGGTGACCAGCACCGGGTCGAGTTCGCCACGGCGCCCGGGCGGCGAGCCCTGCGCGTACGCGAGGTGGGTGTGGCAGTCGAAGAACCCGGGGAGCACCGTCCGGCCGCCCGCGTCGATGATCCGGACCGCGGCGGTGTCACCGGGCATCGGCGGGGCCGCGGCGGCCGGGCCGGCGTAGGTGAGCGTTCCCTCCGCATCCGAGACGATGACGGCGTCGTCCACCGGGAGGGCGCCGGTACCGTCGATGAGGCGGGCGTTCTCGACTCGCAGCGCGGTCCTGAAGGTCTCTTGCGTCATGGCATCCGTCATGGTGGGGCCGAATCACTCCTCGGTATCAGGAACCCCGGTATCGGGCACCTCGGTGTCAGGAACAGGCGAAAGGGAGTCTGCAATGGACGAGAGAACCCCGCGCTGCGGTGCAGCTTCCGGTCGTGATTCCGGTCGGGCACGCAGGAATACGCCGTCTCAGGAGGCGCAGGATTTCGCTGCGTCGGACCTCGATGAACTCGACCGCGGTGTCGTGCACGCGCTGCAGATCCACCCTCGGGCCCCGTGGACTCTGGTGGGGGACGTGCTCGGCGTCAATCCGGTGACGGTCGCCCGGCGTTGGCAGCGGCTGGAGGAGGCCGGCCTGGCCTGGGTGACCGCCTATCCGCGGCTCTCCGACTTCCGGATCGTGGTGACGGGCATCGTCGAGGTCGACACCGAGCCGGGCGTCGCGGAGGACGTGGCACGCGCGCTCGCCGCCGAGCACGCCGTGGCGAACGTCAAGATCACGGCCGGCGGACGCGATGTCGTGACCGCCGTACAGACCAGGGATCTCGACGAACTGGCCCACCTCACCACCCGGCTCTTCCAGCAGACACCAGGCGTACGGGCGACGCGTACGCACGTCTCCACCGGTGTCCCGACCGAGGGGAGCCGCTGGCGGCTGCGCAGCCTGGACGCGGCCCAGTGCGCCCGTATCGAGGCGAGCCACGCGTCGGACGTTCCGCCCGATGCGGGCACGGGGACCGGCTCGCCCTGGGACGCCCTGGACGCGCAGATCCTGGAACTGCTCAGCTCCGACGGCCGGATGTCGATACGCGCCCTGGCGACCGTCACCGGCGTCGGTCTCACCACGGTGCGCCGCCGACTCCAGTCGCTGCTGGCCTCGCGGGTGAGCCTGCGCTGCGACCTGGCCAGGCCGCTGTCCGGCTGGCCGCTGTCCGCGGTGTACTTCGCGTCCGTCCCCGCCCAGTACCTGGAGGAGACCAGCCGCGTGCTGTCCGGTGTACGGGAGGTCCGGTCGTGCGCGATCACCGCGGGCCCGCACAACCTGGTGATCGACGTGTGGCTGCGCGCGCTGGCCGACGTGCACACCTTCGAGGCGCACCTGTCGCGCCGGCTGCCCCGCCTCGTGATCGACGACCGCTCGGTGGTGCTGCGTACGGTCAAGCACATGGGACGGCTGCTGGACCGGGACGGCCGGTGCGTCGGCGTCGTGCCGCTGCGGGAACCCCAGGCGACCCACGCCCCGGCCGAGCGCCTGGCCGGGGTGCCGGACGACAGGCGGCTGTGGCGATGAGAACGGCACCGGCGAACCCGCCGGCCTCCCGCTGCCCGACACCTGCTGAGGAGCACTGATGCGATCCACGTACATCCCGGCGGCCGGCGGTCGCATGCGCTGGATCGACATCCCGGGCGAGGGCCCCGCGCAGGTGTACATCCACGGGCTGGGGTGCGCCGGTTCCGCCGACTTCGCCGGGACCGTCACCCATCCCGACCTGCACGGCCGGCGGGCGGTGGTCCTCGACCTCCTCGGGCACGGGTTCAGCGACCGTCCGGAGGCGTTCCCGGGCACGCTGGAGGCCCATGCCGAGGCGGTCGCCGCCGTCCTGGACCACTGCGGGATCAGGGACGCCGTTCTCATCGGGCACTCGATGGGCGGGAGCATCGCGATCGTCCTCGCCGCGGCGCGCCCGGAGCTGGCCTCGCGGGTCGTCGTGGCCGAGCCCAACCTGCGGGCCGGCGGCGGCCTGTACAGCGCGGCCATCGCGGCCCATCGGGAGGAGGACTTCGTCAGCCACGGATTCCGTACCGTACTGGCGGGGCTGGAGCCCGACTACGCGGCACGGGTGCGAGCGGCGGACCCCGCGATCCTGCACCGCAGCGCGGTGAGCCTGGTGGGCGGTACCACTCCCGGGACGGCGGAGATCTTCTTCGGTCTTCCGCAGCCCCGGGTCATGCTGCTCGGCACCCGCAGCCGCCCGTACCAGGACGAACACGCGGTCCGGGCGGCCGGCATCCCGGTCGTCGAGGTCCCCGACGCGGGCCACCACATGATGCGCGACAATCCCGCGGGCTTCGTGGCGGCCCTCGTCGAAGGCGGTGCGGTGCCCGCCCTCACAGCGGAGCGAGGAGGGACTCGTACCGGGCGAGGCGCGCCGTGATGATGCTCGACGCCCGGGTCAGGGCCGGGAGCAGCCGGGAGATCCTGCTGCCCGCGGTGGGGGCGATGACCGACAGCGCGCCCAGGTAGGCGTCGCCGGTGCCGCGCACGGGCACCGCGACCGCGAGGTAGCCGAGGCGTTTCTCCTCGACCTCGACGGCGTGACCCTGCTCCCGGATACGCCTGAGTTCGCCGGGTAGTTGGGCGGGGCCGAGCGTGTGCGGAGTGCAGCGGACCGTCAGGGGGAGGATCCGGGCGAGCGGGTACTGCTCGGGGAGCAGGGCGAGGGTGAGCTTGCCCGCGGCGGTGCTGTGCAACTGCAGGCGCCGGCCGCCTGAGGTGGAGCGGGCCCGGTTGCGGTGAGTGCCGAGGCTCTCGACGCACAGCAGCTCGGAGTCGTGCGGTATCGCCAGGATGACGGCGTTGTCGAGACTCTGGGCGAGGTTCTCGATGACGGGCCTGGCCGCCTCGCGCAGGGTGCGCTGGTGGGGTGAGCGCAGGCCCATCGCGTAAAGCCGTACGCCCAGGCGGTAGTTGCAGCCGTCTCGTTCCAGGAAGTCGGTGGCGACGAGTTCCTGGCAGAGCCGGTGGACGGTGGCCTTGGCGATGCCGGTACGGGACGTCAGCTCGGCCAGGCCGAGCGAGAAGTCGTCGTCCCCGAAGGCGGACAGGATGAGACTCACCTTGCCGAGCACCGAGTTGGGCCGCTCGTCGGCCACCCGGACATCGCTGACGGTGGTCATCCCGCCGCCACCCATTCGAGGATGTGCCGGGAGAACTCCTCGGGGAGCTGCTCCGGCACGGGGACATGTCCGTCGGGGATGACCAGCGTCTCGCAGCCGGCGTCCGCGAACTTCTCCAGGCCCGGCATCGAGAAGTGGTCCTCGGAGGCGCAGACGGCGAGGGTGCGGGCGGTGACGAGGGGCAGCCGCTGGTCCATCATCGAGCCCCGTACCGCCACATGCCCTTCCTCCACCCGGTCCAGCACGGTCAACGCGTCGACCATGAACCGGTTGAGGGCGGCCTCCTCGCCGTCCTTGTAGAACGGGCGCCGGAGGTTCCACAGTTCGAGCAGATGCGAACCGTCGGGGCGGGGGACGACATGGTCGACGGGCTTGCGCTGGTTCACCGTGCGCCGCTTCTCGTCGTCGATGAAGGGGGTCGCGGACAGGAACAGACTGGAGACCCGCTTCCCGTGGCGCGCGGCGAGCTCCACCGCGATCACCCCGCCGGTGTGGTGGCCCACGAGATGGAATTCCTCCAGGCCCAGTTCCTCGATCAGGTCGTCGGCCGCGTCCGCCCACCGCTCGACGGTGTGGGGTTCGTCGGGTTGCGCGGAGGCGCCGAAGCCCAGGGTGTCCATGGCGATCGCCCGGTGCACGGCACCGACGCGGGGGAGCACGTCCAGGTACTCGGTCCAGGACCGGGGCGTCTGATGGAGCATCAGCACAGGCTCGCCCGTGCCGCACTCGACATAGTGCAACTGACCGAAACGGCTGGGTGCGTAGCCGCGACGCAGTGTGTCCGTCATCAGTGACTCCCTGGTTTGTGACATGCCGTCAGATGGCCCGGTGTCTGTTCGGTGAGCGCGGGGCGTTCGCTGCGGCAGTGGTCGTCGGCCAGCCAGCAGCGGGAGGAGAAGGGGCAGCCGGCCGGAATGTCCGAGGGGGAGGGCAGTTCGCCCTTGAGGACGATCTGCTCGCCAGGCCCGTCGTCCCCCGGTTCCAGAACGGACGAGAGCAGCGCCATGGAGTACGGATGCTGCGGAGCCTCGAACAACTCCTTCGCCGGGGCGAGTTCGACGATCGACCCGAGGTACATCACCGCGACCCGCTCGCTGAGATGCCGGACCACACCGAGGTTGTGCGAGATGAACAAGTAGGCGATGCGGTCGCGCTGCTGGATCTCCTGGAGGAGGTTGAGGATCTGCGCCTGGATGGAGACGTCCAGCGCCGACGTCGGCTCGTCGAGGACGATCACGGACGGCTGCGGGGCCAACGCGCGGGCCAGCGCGAGGCGTTGGCGCTGACCACCCGAGAACTCGTGCGGATAGCGGGCGGCGGCCGCCGCGTCGAGGCCGACCTCCTCCAGCACCTCCGCCAAGCGCGTACGCCGGTCGGCGCGCGCCACGCCCCGGGCGCGCAGCGGTTCCTCGATGCTGGAGCCCACCGGCAGCCGGGGGTTCAGCGAACCGTTGGGATCCTGGAACACCATCTGCACCGCACGCCGGAACGCCTTCAGGTCGGCGCCCTTCGGCTTGTGCGTCATGTCCTTGCCCTCGAAGCGCACCGCGCCCCGCGTGGGCCGGTACAGCCTGGTCGCGATCCGGCCCAGCGTGCTCTTGCCGCACCCGGACTCGCCGACCAGGCCGACCGTCTCGCCGGGATTCAGGGCGAGGGTGATGTCGTCGACCGCCCGGACACCGGAACGGCCCGGGCGACCGCCGAACTCGTGCCCGATGCCGGAGAGTTCGAGCAGCGGCTCGCTCCCGGCCAGGTCGGGCTGCGTGTCACTCATCGTTTCCTCCGGCTGCGGTCGGGGCGTCGTCCAGGTCGCGCCAGCAGCGCGACACCCACCCGTCGCCGACCGGCCGCAACGGCTGGGGCGCGGTACAGGCGTCGGCGGCCAGCGGACAGCGCGGCGCGAAGCGGCAACCGGGCAACCGGCGGGCGTCGTCCGTGAGTTGGCCGCGGATCGCCGTCAGCGGGGTGCCGCCGCTCTCCCGCGTCCGGGGCACCGCCGCGAGCAGCGCCCGGGTGTACGGGTGCCGGGGCGCGTTCAGCACCTGGTCGACGGTGCCGGACTCGACCGCCTGACCGGCGTACATCACCTGCACGCGACTGCACATGGCGGTGATGACACCGAGGTCGTGCGAGATGAGCAGCATCCCCATGCCGTGCTCCTCCTGGAGGGAGCGCAGCAGGCGCAGGATCTCGGCCTGCACGGTGACGTCCAGCGCGGTCGTCGGTTCGTCGGCCAGCAGCAGGCGTGGGTTGCCGGCCATCGCGATGGCGATGACGACGCGCTGCCGCATGCCGCCGGACAGTTCGTGCGGGAACTGCCGGGCCCGGCGCTCGGGCGAGGGGATCTCCACGAGGCGCAGCAGTTCCACCGCCCGCTCCCGGGCCTCCTGCCGGCCTGCCTTGCCGTGGATCCGCAGCACCTCGGCGACCTGTGCGCCCACCCGCATGCACGGGTTGAGGGAGGTCATGGGCTCCTGGAAGACCATGGCCACCCGGTCGCCGCGCAGGCTCTCCAGCTCGGAGGGGCTGCTGCCCAGCAGATCCGTGCCGCAGGCCACCAGCCGGTCGGCGCGGACGGAGGCACCGGAGCCCAGCAGCCCCATGGCCGCGAGGGCGACGCTGGACTTGCCGCAGCCGCTCTCGCCGATCAGGCCGACCACTTCGCCCTGTTTGACGCGGAGGTCCACACCGGAGACCACGTCCGAGCCGCCGAATCCGATGTGCAGTCCCGAGACATCGAGGACCGGGCCGGCGCCGTCGGCCTCGGTACCGGCCCGAGGGGGAGTCAGTGTGTCGGCTTTCACGGCACCAGCCACGCGCTCTTCAGGTTGAGCCGGGTCGCCGTGGCATCCGGCTGGTAGCCGTGCAGCCGGTCGCTCCACGCCTCGCCCCGCACGGCCTTGGCGTAGGGCACCAGCAGGTAGGCCTCGTCGGCGATGTACTGGGCGAGTCGGTGGTACAGCGTCACCCGCTTGGCGTTGTTCTCCTCGGCCTTCGCGGCGGCCATCAGGTCCCACAGGTGCTGGTCCTTGACCTTGGTCCCCGGGCTGCCCTTGGCGAACCACAGGTCGAGGTACTGGCTCGGGTCGGCGTTCAGCACGCTGGTCATCATCACCATGTCGCGGTAGTCGCCGGCCAGCACGTGCGGCACGATGCTCGCGAACGGCACGAGTTTGAGGTTGAGGGTGATGCCGACCTTGGACAGCTGTGCCTTCATCAGCTCCATGGCGGAGATGTCGGGGCCGTAGGCCGGGTCGCTGGGGGCGAGCAGTTCGATGCTGACCTTGCTCTGCCCCGCCGCCCTGAGCAGGTCCTTCGCTTTGGCCTGGTTCTGCTGGTACATCGGGTCGGAGGCCGTGGGGGTGGTGCCGTACGGGTCCTGGGGCGGGATGACGTAGCCGAAGGTGGCGGAGCTGCTGCCCAGGGTCTTGATCAGGGTGTCGCGGTCGATGGCGAGGTTGAACGCCTGCCGCACCCGCTTGTCGGCGAGCGGCCCGCTCAGGGTGTTCATGTTGAGCCAGATGCTGGAGACGAGGGGCCCGTTGGCCTCGGTGACGCCGTTCGTGCTCTTGACGTCCTCGACCATGCGCAGGTCGCGGAAGGACAGCAGCTGGACCGAGTTCGAGCGCAGCGAGGCCACGCGGGAGGTCTCGTCGGGTATGAGCCGGTAGGTGACCGAATCGAGGTACGGCTTCGGCTTCTCCCAGTAGTCGCGGTAACCGGTGAGCTGGATGGAGACGCCCTTCGTCCACTTCTTCAGGGCGAAGGGCCCGGTGCCGTTCTCCGACTGCTTGAGCTGGTTGCCGGTGCGGGACGTCGTCCACTTCCGGCTCATGACGGCGCCGCTCCACGGGCGGGCCAGGAAGTTGTACAGGGACGGCTGGGGGGCGCTGAGCTTCACCTCCACCGTGCTGCTGTCCACGGCGGTCACCGTCTTGATCTTGTACTGCTGCGTGTACGGCGACTTGATCGCGGGATCCATCAGCCGCTTCAGGCTGAAGATCACGTCATCGGTGGTCAGCTTGGTGCCGTCGTGGAAGGTCACCCCGTCGCGGAGCGTGAAACGGTAGGTCGTGGGGTTCACCTGCTGGTAGCTCTTGGCGAGGCCGGGCTGCACCTTGCCCTTGCTGTCCAGGCTCAGCAGACCCTCGTAGAACTGCGCGACGATCTGCTGGTCGAAGTACGCCTGGGCCACATGCGGGTCGAACCCGACGGTGGGCTCCCCGTCGAGGCCCACGAGGAGGGATCCGCCGCTGACCGGCTTGCCCGAGACCTTGCCGGCCGTGGCCGTGCCGCCGCAGCCCGCCAGCAGCAGGCCGGCCAGCGTGCTCCCGCCGAGCGCCAGCGCGGTTCTGCGCGTGTGTACATGGTTCGTCATGGTGACCGCCTGTTTCTCAAGAACGTGAGGGTGAAGTGACGTGGACCGACGTCCGATCAGGTGGTACGGCGCTTGCCGCGCGGGTTCAGCTGTTCCTGCAGGCCGTCGGAGATCAGGCCGAAGGCGGCGGTGGCGACGGCCAGCGTGATGCCGGGGACGATCACCAGCAGCGGGTCGTCCTTCATGTAGCGCTGCCCCTCGAAGATCATCCGGCCCCAGCTCGGCGTCGGCGGCTGGATGCCGAGGCCCAGATAGCTCAGGGACGCCTCGACCAGGACGCAGGTCGCCGCCGTGTTCGCGTACTGGACGAGCGCGGAGGACAGCACGTTCGGCAGCACATGGCGGCCGATGATCACCGGGGTGCGGACCCCGGCGATGCGGGCCGCCGAGACGAAGTCGCGCTCGCGCACGGTCAGCGCCGGAGCACGCACGATCCGGGCGAAGTACGGCACGAAGATCAGCCCCATGCCGGTGATCAGGACCCACATGCCCGGGGTGAAGACCGACACCAGCACGAGCGCGAGCAGCACCGAGGGGATGGACATCGCGGTGTCCATCGCCGCCATCAGCACCGCGTCCAGACGTCGGGCGTTGTAGCCGGCGACGAGACCGATCGGCACGCCGATCAGCGCGGCGAGCGTGGTCGCCCCGAAGGCCACCAGGAGGGACTGCCGGGCCGCGACGAAGGTCCTGGTGAACAGGTCACGGCCGAGGTTGTCGGTGCCCAGCCAGTGGCTTCCCGACGGACCGGTGAGCAGCGAGTCGCCGACGTCCTCCGCCGAGTAGCGGCCGAAGCCGGCGATGAGCAGGGCCAGCACCACGATCGCGCCGAGGATGCAGACACCCGTGGTCAGCGTCGGGTTCCAGCCGAGGCGGAGCCGTCGTCGTGGCGCCGCGGTCACGGTGACGGCGGACGCGGTGGATTCAACCGTCACGGCGGGCTCCAGTCGTCCGGATGCGGGGGTCGATGAGGGGGTAGACCAGGTCGGTCACCAGGTTGATCAGCACGTAGGAGGCGCCCAGGGCGAGGATCGCGCCCTGGATGACCGTGAAGTCGTGCTGGGTGATGGAGTTGACGATCAGCGAGCCCAGCCCGGGGAGGGCGAAGACCTGCTCGACGATGACGGTGCCGCCGACCAGCACCCCGAGCTGGAGGCCGCCGGCGGTGACCACCGGCACCAGCGCGTTGCGCAGCGCGTGCCGCAGCATGAGCCGTCGCCGTCCCGCGCCCTTCGCCGTCGCCGTCCGCATGAAGTCCTGGCCCTCGACGTCGAGGACGGCGGTCCGCATGTAGCGGCAGAGCGTCGCGCCGAACGGGATGCCCAGTGCCACCGCGGGGAGCAGCAGCACCTGGAGGTTGAGGAGCGGGTCCTGGGAGAACGGTACGAACGAGAACAGCGGCCAGGCCGGTGCCAGCGTGCTGACCAGGAGGACCATGACCGTGCCGACCACGAACGGCGGGACGGCGAGCCCCATGAAGGCAGCGCTGTTGACCACCCGGTCCTTGACGCGCCCCTGGTGCATGGCCGACCAGATCCCCGCCGGAATGCCCCACAGGACCGCGATCACCGCGGCGTAGACGGCGAGTTCCAGGCTCACCGGGAGGCGGGCGGCGACCTGTGCGGCGACGCTCTGCCCGTCCAGCAGGGACGACCCCAGGTCGCCCCGGACGGCGTGCCCGATCCAGCTGAGGTACTGCGACCACACGGGCTGGTCGAGTCCCAGTTGCCGGGTGATCTCGGCACGCAGCTGGGGAGTCGAGTTCTCGCCCGCGATCAGGGCCGCCGGGTCACCGGGGACGAGATGCGCCAGGGCGAACACGATGGCGCTCAGGCAGAGGACCACCGCGAGCGAGCGGACCACACGGATCGACAGATAACGCAGCACTGGGTCTCTCCCCTTACATCGCGGCGGCCGGCGCCGACGCCCGGGGCGCCGGACGGGCCGGATCGGAGGGACGGCGGCGCGCGGCCAGGGCGGCGGGGACGGACTCGGCCGCGCCCGGGTCCACCGCCCGGCCCTCGCGGAACACCGCGCGCAGCCGCCGCCGGTCGGCGAGCACGCGCAGATCGGCGAGCGGATCACCGTCCACCAGCAGCAGGTCCGCCCACCTCCCCGGGGCGACCGTCCCCGTCCTGGCACCGAGGCCGAGGGCGTCCGCGGCCGCCGAGGTCGCCGCGACCAGGACCTCCGCCGGTGTCATGCCGATCTGCTCGTGCAGCAGCTCCAGTTCGCGCGCGTGGTTCCCGAAGCGCATCGTGTTGGAGGAGTCGCTGCCCGAGATGATCCGTACGCCGGCCCGATAGGCCCTGCGCACGGACGCCAGCCGGCGCTCGCGGAGTCGCTCCGCCTTGTCCAACTGCTCGGCGGCCAGGCCGCGTCGGGGCCCGTGTTCCGTCATGAACTCGCTGATCGAAAGGGTCGGGCACAGGAAGGTGCCCTGTTCGAGCATCAGCTCGACGAGGTCGTCGTCCAGGTCGGAGCCGTGCTCCAGCGTGTCGACCCCGGCGCTCAGCGCCGCCGTGATCCCGCCCCGGGTGTGCGCGTGGGCCGCCACCCGCAGGTCCAGGGCGTGTGCCTCGTCGACGATCGCGTCGATCTCGGCGTCCGTGTAGTTACGCCACTCGGTCTTGTCGCCGAGGGAGAGCGTGCCGCCGCTCGTGCAGATCTTGATCAGGTCCACGCCCATCCGGGCGTACTGCCTGACCCGCTTGCGGCACTCGTCGACCCCGTCCGCCGGCGGCCACATCCGCTTCTCGTCGAGCGTCGCCGGACAGAACATGTCGCCGTGCCCCGCGGTCATGCCCACGAGACCCGAGGCGACGACCCGCGCCCCGTCGAGGACGTACTCGTCGACCACGTGCTTGACCGCCACCTCGGGCAGCGAGCCGGCGGTGTCACGGACCGTGGTGAAACCGGACCGCAGCGCCTCACGGGCATTGGCCGCGGCATGGAGGGTCTGTTCCTCCACCGAGGTCAGCATGTTCCACAGGTGCACGTCGTGCGGCCGGGTGCCCGCGTTGGACCGCAGGTGCACATGGCAGTCGATGAGGCCGGGCAACAGGGTCATCCCCCGCAGGTCGTACACCGTGTCCCGAGGGGTCGTCGGCACCGTGTCCGCGGGACCCACCTCGGCGATCACGGCGCCGTCGATCACCACGGCCGCATTCGCCCGCGCGGCACTCCCCGTGCCGTCGATCAACGTCACTCCCGACAGGACCGTTCGCTGCGTCATGAGGCTGTGTTCACTCCTCTCCGTGGGAACTGGTAAAGAGGAGTGTGGGTGGGCGATGGTATGCCCGTGTTGCGGTGCAGCTTTCGCTTGGAATTCCCGCGGCGGGCGCAGGATTGCGCCACCCATGGGGACGCAGATTTGCGCCACCCCGCCCGTCAGGCATGGTCCCCGAGGGAGTTCACGAGGGCGGTGTCCACACCCACCGGTCCCAGCCCGCTCGCCCCGCCCGGCGTGCCGAGGGGAGCCGTACGGCCGGACAGCGGCTCCTCGAAGAAGCGGCGGTTGTCGGCGCGGAACTCCGGGTCGGCCAGCCGGTCGACGGTGATCGCCTGCTCGGGGCAGGCCGTCTCGCAGGCGCCGCAGTCGATGCACTCCACCGGGTTGATGTAGAGCTTGCGCTCACCCTCGTAGATGCAGTCGACCGGGCACTCCTCCATGCACGACCGGTCCATGATGTCGACGCAGGCCGATCCGATGACGTAGGCCATGTCAGTTCTCCTTCTCCGTGGAATGTCCGGGGAACAGCGCCGCCTCCGGATCGATGACGGTGGCCGCGTTGTTCACGGCGGTGGCGACCTCGCCGAAACCGACGGAGATCAGCCGCACCTTGCCCGGGTAGTCGGTGATGTCGCCGGCGGCGAACACCCGGGGCAGGTTGGTGGCCATCCGGGTGTCGACGGTGATCCGTCGCGCCCGGAGTTCGAGTCCCCAGGTCTGGAGCGGGCCGAGGTCGGCGACGAAACCGAGGGCGGCGACGACGGTACGGGCGGGCACCAGCCGGGTGGACTTCTCGGTACGGTGCCGGACCTCGACCCGCTCGACGCCCGACGCGCCGTGCAGCGCGCTCACCTCGGAGTCGGTGATGATCTCGATGCCGAGGGCGCGTACCTTCGCCACGCTCGCCGCGTGCGCACGGAAGCGTGCGCTGCGGTGGACGAGGGTGACGGACCTGGCGATGGGGGCGAGCAGTGCCGCCCAGTCGAAGGCGCTGTCGCCGCCGCCGACCACGACCACGTCGTGGCCGGTGTGCTCGGCCGGGTCCGGCACGAAGTACACCTGCCCGCGGCCGAGGTAGTCCTCGCCCGCCGGGAGCGGCCTGGGGGTGAACGTCCCCACTCCGCCGGTGATCACAACTGCCCCGGCCCGCACGACGGTTCCCCGGTCGGTGCGGACCAGGGGACGGCAGTCCGGCCCGTGGGCCAGGTCGACCGCCCGCTCCCCGAGGAGGTAGCGGACCCCGTACGGCGCCGCCTGCGCGACCAGGTTGTCGACCAGGTCGCGACCGCGCACCGACGGGAATCCGGCGATGTCGAAGATGGGCTTCTCCGGGTACATCGCGCTGATCTGGCCACCGCACTGGGGCAGTACGTCCATCACGGTGACGCGCAGTCCGCGGAACCCGGCGTAGTAGGCGCCGTAGAGGCCGGACGGGCCGGCGCCGATGATCAGGATGTCGGTGTCGGTCACCGACGACTCGTCCGGGGCGACCGGCTCAACTGTAGGAACGCTCATGGTTCAGGAGCGTAGGAACGGGCCGCGCTGCGCCCAACGGAACCGGTCCGGCTGACGGGACGGCGGTCAGCCGAGGGCCAGTTCGACGGTTCCCGTCACGCACGGGGCGCCGTCGGCCTTGAGAACGGCCACGTCCAGGGACACGCGCGCGCCCTCCACCGCCCGGACGGTCGCGGTCCAGGTGAGCGGTTCGCCGGCCACGGCGGTCGTACGGTTGCGCCAGCTCACCGTCTCCAGACGGGCGGTGGGTCCGGCCCACGCCAGCGCGTGCCGGCTGAGTGTCTCGCCGTGCAGGGTGGACTGTACGACCACGCCCGGGAAGCCCTCCGAGGCCGCGAACGGGGCGTCGTAGTGGATGCGGTGGGCGTTCCAGGACACCGCGCTGAAGCGGAACAACTGGACGCTGCTGTGCGTGTACCGCTGCGGCGGGCAGAGGTCACCGGCGACGGGCGTGTTCATGCGGCTCCGGGGGAGTCGAGTGCCTCCATGACGACGATCGTCTCGTCGACGGCCGTCAGTTCGGTCCCGTCCGCCGAGGTGAAGCGGGTGGTGAGACCGAGCAGGACGAAGGCGCCGGACCGGCCCTGTTTGCGCTCGGCGGAGGTGACCGCACGCGAAGCGGTGACGCGACTGCCCGCGACCGGGGCCCGGCCCAGCCGTACGGTCTGTCCGCCGTGCACCTGGCGCACCGGCAGGCCCTCGGTGCACGGTGACTCCCGGGCGGCCAGCCCGTCCGGCCGCAGGTCCCGCTCGACCGGCCCGTCCTCCCAGCTCATGGTGGCCGCGAGGAAGAGGGCGGGCGCCTCGACCGCCGCGCCCGCCGCCTCCCGTTCGCGGGCCCGGCGGAGGTAGCCGGTGTCGTTCAGCGCGGCCGCGTACCGGCAGAAGTCCTTCACGGTCACCGTGCCGCAGTCCTCGTCCTCCCACCGGCCGACGAGACTCCGGGCCCGTGCCAGCACCTGGTCCAGGGCGCTCACAGGGCCGACCGCAGCGAACGGCCGATGCCCAGACCCGCGGTGCGCAGCGCGCTGGCGTGTGCGGCGGCGTCCACCCGGTAGGTCGGGGCGGTGATCGACAGCGCGCCGGCCAGGGTGTGCTGCCGGCCGAAGACCGGCACGGCCATGCTCATGTAGCCGAGCCTGACCTCCTCCGCCTCGGTCGCGACGCCCCCCTCCCGGATCCGCTCCAGCTGGCCGCGCAGTCGCCCCGGAGAGGTGATGGTGTGCCGGGTGAACGGTTTCAGTCCGTTCCTGACCACCTCCCCGAACAGGGTGGCGGGGGAGAAGGCCAGGATCGCCTTCCCGGTGGCGGTGCAGTACAGGGGGAGCCGCCCGGCCACCCGGGACTCCTCGCTCAGGCCCCGGTGCGGCAGGATCTTCTCCAGGTAGACCACGTCGAGGCCGTCGTGGATCGCGAAGTGGATGGTCTCCTGGGTGGCCAGCAGGAGGTCCTCCATGTACGGCTGCGCCACCTCGCGCAGGATCCGCTGCCGGTGCACCCGCTGCCCGATCTCGAAGAGCCGCAGCCCGAGCCGGTAGTCGCAGCCCGCCCGCTCCAGCAGCCCCCACACCACCAGCTCCTGGCAGAGCCGGTGCACGGTGGCCTTCGCCACGCCCGTACGGCGCACGAGATCGGCGAGCGAGAGCGACTCGTCGTCGGCGGTGAAGGCTTCCAGGATGGGCCGCACCTTGCCGAGGACGGAGTTCATCGACTCCGGCCCCAGCGACGGCCCGGTCGCGGGAGGCGGGGCAGAAGGGGCCACGGCGCGGGTGATCGGGACGACGGTCATGGCGGACACCTCACGATCAGGGGTTACGGCTGGAATCTCACGATCAGTGACCGGACGACGACTCGGCGAGGAACGCGAGACTCAGCGGGTTGTACAGCGTGGCCTTCTCATGTTGCGGCCAGTGCCCGCATTCGGTGAAGACCTCCAACCTGGCCCCGGGAATCGCGGCGGCGATCGCCTCGGCCTCCGGGACGTCCCCGAGCGGGTTCTTGTTGCCCCACACCACCAGCGTGGGGGCCTTGATCCGCGCCATCCGGTCGGGACGCAGCAGATTGCGCTCGCGGGCGTCCACCTCCTGGAGGGCGAGCAGGTTGTGCAGGTTCTCCTGGAACTCGGGGTGGTGGTAGATCTCGTAGCGCACCTGGGTCAGCTCCTCGCCCAGGTCCTCGTCCCACTCGGCCCACAGCAGGGCCAGCCGGTCGCGGGTGTACGAGACGTCCGGCTCCAGGGCCGCGGCGCGGGTCGAGGTCTTCAGCCGCTCCATCACCGCCGGGTTGACCTTCGTACCGCCCATGCACAGCAACTGGAGGGAGGCGACCCGGTCCGGGTGCTCGCTCGCGGCCCAGGACGACACCCAGCCGCCGAGCGACTCGCCCACCAGGTGTGCGCGCTCGGCACCCACCGCGTCGAGGTAGGCCATCAGGTGCTCCACGTACGCCGGGATCTCACCCGGCCGGTCCGGCTTGCCGGTGTAGCCGTGGCCGAGCATGTCGATGGCGTGGCAGCGGTAGCCGGCCTCGGCGTGCGCCGGGATGTTGCGGACGAACGCCTCCAGGTGGCCGGTCGTGCCGTGCAGGAACACGACGTGCTCGCCGTCCTCCGGACCGGCTTGCAGGGCGCGGGTGGTGACGTCGCCGGTCTCGACGTACGCGTGCCGGTAGTCGATGCCCGACAGTTCGGTCCAGATGCTCATGACTGCCTTTCGGTAAGGGCCTGTTGGGGGTCGAGGACGGCGACGCCCATTCCGGTGAGCCACTCGGGCATCGGTTCGTACGCCAGCCGGCGGCCGGGCACGTGGTCGAGCGCGGCCGACATCAGCAGCCAGGTGCGCACCTCCTGCGCCCCGTTGCCGGCGACCTTCTCCAGCTCCTCGGTGGAGTACGCGGTGATCCGCGCGGTCTCGCCCCGCTCGACGAGGGACAGGAAGTCGTCGTCGAACTCGGGGTTCAGTGCGGCCTCGGCGGCGCGGATGATCTCGCGGCGCCGGACGTCGTAGTCCTGCCAGTTCTCCCGGCCGTTCAGCCAGGCGCCGACCATGAACTCCTCGTCGTCGCCGTGCGGTTCCCGCCAGTCCGGCCAGGGCAGCCGGTGCGACAGCCCGCCCGAGCCGACCACCGCCACCCGCCGGTCCCCGGGGAAGGCCAGGACGGCCGCCCGGATCGCCCGGCCCAGTTCCTCGCAGCGGGTGAGGGTGGGCAGGGGCGGGGCGAAGACGTTCACGACGATCGGCACGATCTCGACGTCCAGCCCATCGAGGAGGTACTGGATGGCGTGCGACTGGCCGTGGTCGATCTGGAGCCGCGCCGAGAACGCCGGGTCGAAACCGCCGTTCTCCACCAGGGAGCCGGCGAGGTGCCGGGCCAGCGGTACGTCCACCGGCTGCGGGCCCTTCGGGGTGCCCGACTCGCCGCTGGCGACGCACTCGCCGACCCCGATCGTGAAGCTCGGGATGAGGTCCAGCCAGAAGCCCCGGAAGTGATTGGAGCCGATCAGGATCACCGTGTCGGGGCGGGCCGCGGCGAGTGCCTCCCGGGCCCCGTACAGCGCGTCGCGGAACCGTTCGGCCCGGTCCTTGTGGAAGGTCTCCTCCCAGTGGGTGTTCATCAGCGTGCTGTGCGAAGCGCCGACGCCCAGGACGATCTCGGTCACGGTGTTGCTCCTTCCACGTCGGCGCGGGACCGGGTGACGGTGTCGACCGCCGTACGGATCAGGTGGCGCGTCAGCCTCTCCATGGCCCGCACGGAGACGGTGTTCATGCCGCGTGCGAAGTCGACGTCGAACAGGGCGTCCGTGACCTTCGGCATGCCGACCCGGACGGTGGGGATGCCGCGCCCGCGCAGGATGTTGGCGTCGGTGGCGCCGCTGTTGCCGCGGATCACCTCGTGCGCGCGCCCCTCGAAGGCCTCCCAGCCGGCGGTCGCCGAGCGGCAGATCCAGCTCTCCGGGTCGGTCCGGGTACCGGGGATCGCCAGGACCAGCTCGGCGGTGACGTCCGCCGGCACCTTGTCCAGGGCGGCGAGGAACTCCCGCTTGGCCTGCATCGGGGTCGTGTCCGGGCCGATGCGCAGGTCCACCATGAGGGTGCACGCGGCCGGTGTCACCGCCGCCATCCGGGGCCAGCCGCCGCGTATCGAGGAGACGATGCCCTGCGGCGCGACCGTGCCGGCGGTGTGCCGGTCGGCGTACTCGACGAACCACTCCTCCAGATGCCGGGCGACCTCACCGGCGCGCGCGACGGCGTTGTCGTAGGGGAGGCGGTGGCGTGAGCCCACATAGGTGTGCGTGCCGTGGACCGTCACCTCGAACCACACGAGGCCGACCTCGTCCCAGGACACCGTCCAGCCGGGCTTGGCGATGACCGCGTAGTCGGTCCACACACCCTGCTCCAGGAGGAACGAACAGCCCACCCCCTGACCGGTGTTGCGGCGGGTGCCGACAGGCCGGGCGTTGGTGGGCATGCCGCCCGCGCCGAACGCCGCGACCAGGTCGCCGGTGAGCGGGATCCCGGCGAGCGCGATCGCCTCGGCGGCCATCATCACGCAGGCGGCGTGGCCCTTCGGGTTGGAGGCGCCGAGGCCGACGACCAGGTCGTCGTGGACGGTGGCCCGCGGGCGCATGTCGTCCCGCAACTCCGGCCCGATCCAGGGCAGATCCTCGCTCTCCTCGCCCACGGTCAGGGTGTCGATCGGGGCGTACAGCATGAGGTCGGGGCCGGTGCCGTCGCCGGAGAGCCGGGCCCAGGCGTTCGCCTGCCGGTCGTCCAGGGGCTGGAGCCGGGCCGGGCAGCCGGCCGTGGTGAGCGTGGCGGCGATGTGCTCCGCGAGCGGGCCCTCGTCGCCGGTGGGGCTCGGGATGTCGACGAGACCGGTGATCAGCTCGCGCAGCCGGTCGCCGGTGACCTGCCCCCAGGCGTCCTGGACCCACCCCTGCCGCCGGGCGTCCAGACCCGCCGACTCGCCCGCGGCGTTCACTGGTTGATCCTGTGGACCTGGGTCATGGTGGTGCGCGCGAAGCGCTTCCTGGCCAGCGGGAGCCCGATGGCGATCCCGGCCCCGATCAGCAGGGTGAGCAGTGTGCGGCCCATGGTCATGCCTTCTTCTCGTCGGTGCCGGCGCCGGAACCGCTGCCGGCGAGCTTCTTGCCGTACTCCTCCTCGCTGAGGTTCCGCCAGGCGGTCAGCGAGATGTCGGGGCGGTAGAGCTTCTCCGGGGGTGCGTCGGTGATGTCGACCATCCACGCGTCCTGGCCGGAGAACTGGCCGTGGAACAGCCAGCGGATCGCGCCCAGGTACTTGCCGTAGAAGCGCAGCGTGTCCCAGCCCTCGGTGAAGTTGACCATCACGCCGACATAGCGGTGGTTGTCCTCGTCGACGGGGACGTAGAACTCGTAGTGGATGAAGTTCGGATACGCGATGCGCAGCACGCCGGGCATCGACAGGGACGCGAAGCCGGGGAACTCCTGGGCCTCGATCGTCGGATCGACCTTGTCGGGCTTGCCCGTGTTGCCGATGTTGAAGGTCTCCTTCGGCGGCTGGGCCTTCCACCAGCGCTTGTTGGTCCAGTGGCCGACTCCGGGGAAGTCCGCCTCCCAGTACACCTCGTCCTGAACCCGGAAGATCCAGCGGCCCTTGGCCACGATCCGGGTGATGTTCCAGGTGGGCATGGGCTTGAAGAGCCGCCACAGGGCCGTCCGGTGCAGGTACTTGGCGTGGCCCTCGTCGAAGCCGTTCTCGCAGGCGAAGCGCCAGTTGCCGCTGCGCGGGTCGATCCGGCCGCCCATCACGAAGGCGTTGGAGACGAGTTCCTCGGGCAGCTGCTCGTCGATGGGGTGCGGTTCCTCGTCGGCGAGGGGGATGTACACCCACACCATGCCGAGGCGCTCCTCGACCGGGAACGTCCGCACCGAGACCTTGCCGGTCAGGCGGCAGCCGGGCCCGTCGGTGATGACCGCGGCCAGCTTGCCGGTGGGCAGGTCGAAGGTCCAGCCGTGGTACGGGCAGCTCACGGTGCCGGGGAACTGCTGGTTGCCCTCGGACAGCGGCACACCGCGGTGCGGACAGCGGTTGTGCAGCGCGTACGCGGTGCCGCCGTCCCGGATCAGAGTGATCTTCTCGCCGCAGATCGTGAACGGGAGCGGATCGGCGGTGATGTGGCTGGACCAGGTGACCGGATACCAGTAGCCGCGGAAGCCCGCGCCCGCGGCGTCGTAGTGCGGCCACGACTTCCAGTCCTGGCGGCCGGGCTCTCCTGCTGGTCTGCGGCGGCTCCGGACCGGGGGCGGTGTGTCGGGAGAGTCGTCGACCGTCATCGTGGGCGTCCTCCTGCTGCCGGGTGAGCTGTGAGGTGAGCATGCGGCGGGCCGGAGGATCCGCCCAAGGGACCCGGTCCGCTGAGCAGACCGCACCGCGCGGAGCCGCCCGGAGACCGGGGCTCACCTGCGCGTCCCGTTCAGCGGACCCTTGTCGATGCGTGGCGGGCGCCCCCCGTTCTACGGTGCGCCAATTCCCGGGCCGCACCCCGACGACCAGCCGTAACCCGCGGACTCCCACCGACCCCCGAGGTGCTCATGGAGACACGGTCCACGACAAGACACCCCTTCGCAGGCCCCGCCGCCCTCGCCGTCGCGCTGCTCACGCTCACCGCGTGCAGCGCGGCCACCACCGACTCGGCCGCCGGCTCCGGCCAGAGCGCCGCGGGCCCCACGATCCGCATCGGCGTCGGTATCGACGCCTCGTACGCGCCCTTCTTCCTCGCCGATGCCCAAGGCCTGTGGGCCAAGCACGGCGTGAACGTCGAGCTGGTCCAGTTCGGGCAGGGCAGCGAAGGCGTCAACAACCTGGTCGCCGGCCAGGTCCAGATGTCCGGGAACTCGGACAGCACCACCATCAGCATGCTGCCCCAGGACCCCGACCTGCGGTCGCTGATGGTCTACGAGCAGTCCGGGCAGTACCTCAAGGTCGTCCTCGGCCCGAAGGTGGCGTCCCCTTCGAAGATCCGCAAGATGGCCGTGGCCCCCGGGCTGTCCGAACTCGCGGCGACCCGGTTCCTGGAGTCGAAGGGCATCGACCCGAAGTCGGTGGAGTTCGTCACGGCCGACCCGCCCGAGATCCCGGCGCTGATGAAGAAGGGTGACGTCGACGCGTACGTGCTGTGGGAGCCCTGGCCCACCAAGGGGGTCGCGCAGGGCGGCAGGATCCTGGAGAACACCGGCGCCTACGGGGTGACCTACTCGCAGTGGCTGCTCACCAGCGCCGCCTGGCTCAAGGCCAACCCCGACACCGCCACCAAGGTCGCGGAGACCCTGGAAGAGGCGGCGCGGCTGACCGAGACCGACCCCGAGGCCGCGGCCCAGGCGACCGAGAAGGCGGTGAAGGTCCCGGCGGCCCAGACCCTGACCGCCATCAAGGAAATCGACTTCGGAGCCCGCGACTTCACCGCCGCCGACCTCAAGGGATACGCGGACACGGCCAGGTTCTTCGTCGACACCGGCAAGGTCAAGGCCCAGCCGGACGTGCCGGCGGCCGTCCAACGCGGGTGGTTCACCCAGCACTTGAAGGGATCCTCATGACGGAGGCCGTGAAAACCGACCGCGCGCCGGTCAGCCGCCGCGGCGCGGCCCTGAGCGCCGACGGCGTCGGCATCCGCTTCGACTCCTTCCAGGCCGTACGGAACATCTCCCTCGACATCGACGCCGGTGAGTTCCTCTGCCTGCTCGGCCCCAGCGGCTGCGGCAAGTCGACGCTGCTGTCCGCCATGGCGGGCTTCGTGACCGCGGACGAAGGCACCCTCTCCGTCGGCGGGTCCCCGATCACCGGCCCCGATCCGGAGCTGGGCATGGTCTTCCAGAGCAGCGAGGCGCTGTTCGACTGGATGACGGTGCGTCAGAACGTGGCGTTCGGGCCGCGGATGCGCGGCGCCTCGCGCGCGGAACAGACGAAGCTCGCCGACGAGTACCTGGGCCTGGTGGGGCTGCGCCACTGCGCGGACCGCTTTCCGGGGCAGCTCAGCGGCGGCATGCGCCAGCGCGTGCAGATCGCCCGCGTACTGGCCAACGAACCGGGCGTCATGCTGATGGACGAGCCGTTCGGGGCGCTCGACGCGCAGACCCGGCAGGTGATGCAGGAGGAGACCGACCGCGTCTGGCGCGCCTCGGGCTGCACCGTCGTCTTCGTCACCCACGACATCGACGAGGCGATCCTGCTGGCCGACCGGATCGCCGTCATGACCGCGGGCCCCGCGGCCTCGGTGAAGTCCGTCTACCCCGTGGACCTGCCCAGGCCCCGGGACGAGGACGATCCGGCCGCCGTCGAACTTCGCCGCCGGCTGCGGGAGGACATCGGCGAAGAGGTCCGCAAGGCGCTGCGCGACCAAGGGCTCGACACCGAGGAGGACGACCGATGACCGTCGCGACGGCTGCCGCCGCCGGCAGCGCGGAAAGCGGCAAACGCCCGGCCTGGGCGAGCGTACGACGGCTGCGCACGCTCGGCATGTACACCCTGTCCGTCCTCGTCGGCCTCGGCGTCTGGCAGCTGCTGGCGATGCGGTACGGCTCCTCGCTGGTCGCCTCCCCGAGCGAGACCCTCAGCGCCACACGCCAGTTGGCGGCGGACGGCACACTCACCAACTCGATCGTCGCCTCCAGCCGGCGGATCCTGATCGGCTGGGGGCTCGGCGTCCTCGTCGGCGCACCGGTGGGACTGCTCGTCGGACAGGTCCCGGTGGTACGCCAACTCCTGGAGCCCTACATCGAGTTCTTCCGGTTCATCCCGCCGGTCGCCTTCGTGACCCTGGCGGTGGTGTGGCTGGGCATCGGCGAGTCGTCCAAGGTCGTCCTGATCTTCTACACGGCCGTCTTCATCGTCACGGTGAACACCAGCGCCGGGGTGCTGGCGGTGAGCGAGTCGAAGCTGCGTGCGGCGCAGAACCTCGGCGCGAGCCGCCGCCAGATCCTCCAGGGGATCGTGCTGCCCTCGACCGTGCCGCACATCGTCACCGGCGCGCGCCTCGCCATGGGCAACAGCTTCCTGACCATCGTCTCCGCCGAGATCGTCGCCTCCCGGGTCGGGCTCGGGTCACTGATCTGGACCTCCCGCAACTACGGGCGGATCGACTGGGTCTTCGTCGGAATCATCACCCTGGGAATCCTCGGGTTCGTCTTCGACCGCGTCCTGCGGATCGTCGCGTCCCGCGTCCTGCGTCGGTACGGAGTGAAGCTGTGACCACCGGTATGTCCCGCGCCCTGGTACTGGAGAGCTTCGGCTCGCTGCCCCGTCTGGTGGAGCGCCCGGTGCCGGAGCCCCGCCCCGGGCACACCCTCGTACGGATGCGGGCGGCCCAGGTCGGCCACCTCGATCTGAACGTCGTGGACGGTAGGTTCGGCATCCTCCCCGACCTGCCGGCGGTACCGGGCACCACGGGCTGCGGGGTCGTCCTCGCCTCGGACACCCACCCCGAGGGCAGCCTCGTCCGGCTCGGCGGGAAGGGCCTCGGCCTGCGCCGCGACGGCTGCTGGGCCGAGCACGCGCTGGTGCCGGACGCCGCCGTGACCGCGGTCGCGCAGGGCACGGACCCCGCCCTGGCGTGCAGTTGGTTCTCCCCGGCCGGCACCGCGTGGGCGGCGGTGCACACGGTCGCCGCCGTACGACCGGGGGAGCGGGTGCTGGTGACCGGCGCGGCGGGCGCGGTCGGGGCGCTGACCGTGCAGGTCGCCGCGCGGGCCGGGGCCGAGGTGGTCGGCGTGGTCGGCCGGACCGCCAAGCTCGGTCACGTCCCGGCTCCCGCCAAGCCCGTCCTCGCCTCCGAACTGTCTCCCGAGTCGGCGGGCGGCCAGGTCGACGTACTCATCGACACGGTGGGCGGCCCGGTGCTGCGGGACGCCCTCCCGCTGGTCCGCCCGCGGGGCCGGGCCGCACTGGTCGGCTACACCGCCGGACGGGAGTTCACCGTGGACCTCGCGGACTTCCTGCTGGCCGACGTGTCCGTGCTGCCGGTGAACCTGATGTCGCGGGGGAAGGAGGTCGCCGCCGACGCGGAGGCCCTGCTGACCGACCTGCGGTCCGGGGCGCTGACCCTGGAGATCGAGCGCCACGGCCTCGACGGGCTGGCGGAGGCAGCCGACCGGCTGCGGACCGGCGAGGCGGTCGGCAAGGTGGTGCTGGACCTGGACTGAAGGACCCCGACGCCGCACCCGGACGCGACGCTCAGGGTGCTGCTCGCCGGCCGACCGGGTCGGGGTTGTGAACAGCTTGCGATCGGCGTCGGTTGAACGCGTTCTGGTGCGCATGAGTGAGCCGTCCGGGCACTGGCAGGCTCACTCTGGGCGGGGAACGGGAGTTCTTTCGTCGAATGCGTGACCTTCACCGACAGTGGTCGTTGGGTGGGGTATCCGGCTGCTGCACTGGGCCAGGCGCCACGGCCTCGCGATCGCCGTCGAGGACCTCGACTTCGCCGCGGAGACCACCCGGGAGAAACACGGCGGCAGGAAGCAGTTCCGGAAACTGATCTCGGGCATGCCCGTGGCCAGGCTGCGGGCCCGGCTGGTCAGCATGGCGGCCGAACTCGGCATCCCCGTCATCGCCGTCGACCCCGCCTACACCTCCCGGTGGGGCGCCCAGCACTGGCAGAAACCCCTCACCAGCAACACCAGGAAGACCACTCGCCACGACGCAGCCGCCGTGGCGATCGGAAGGCGCGCCCTGGGACACCCGATCCGGCGTCGGACGGCACCGCCCCGCACCCACCAGAGCGATGGATGCGGGCATCGGACCGTCCAGGCCAGTTCGGTGGACCCAGGACGTGAGGGACACCGCCCCCGCATCCCCGGACCACGGACACGATCCGTGCCGCCCGGACGCGGAGCGAACGCGGTCGACCAGAACGCCCAACACCGTCCGGGGCGTTCGGCTGAGCACGAATCCTGGCAACAGGACTCACTCCCGCTCAGCCTCTAGGAACGGTAGGTGATGACAAGCATCGTCACCCCGTCCTCGGAGGTCCAGGGCCCGTGCGGCATGCCGGGCGGGCGGCACGCGTACATGCCGGCGGTGAAGGTCCTGTCCAGCGTGAGGTCGTGCAGGGCTCCCGACAGGAGATGGACCTCCTCCCAGAAGCCGTGCCGGGTCACGCCCTGGGCGGACGTGTCGGTGCCCGGCGCCCACCGTACGAGCGCGGTGCGGGCACCGGTGGCCGGGTCCTCGGCGAGGGTCTGCTCCTGCACGCCGGGGGCGGCTCCCGGTGGTGTGGTCCAGGGCGCGTCGGGCCGGTGGAACTCCAGCTCGGGCTTGCTCATCGGCACACCTCCGGTCGCACACTTCCTGCCTACGGATCGTATGCGCCAGTCCCGCAGGAAAAGCCGACCGCGGTGAAACTCCTGGAACCGTCTCACCCCGGGACCACCACCGCCCGCCCCCGGCAGCACACCACCCCCTCGGCACCGCAGCGCTCGACCAGATCGAGAGTGACCGCACCGCCGACCGCGTCCACGGAACCCACGGTGCCGGTCACCACCAGCCGGTCACCCACGTGGGCCGGCGCCCGGTTCTGCCACCCCACCTCCCGCACCTGCCCGCCCGCGCCCGCGAACTCCGCGGCGGCACGGTAGAAGAGGCAGCCGTGCAGCTGAGCCATCACGACCGGCCCGTCCAGCCCCTCCGACCGGGCGAACCCGGTGTCGTAGTGGATGCGATGGGCATTGCGGGTGACCGCGCCGAACCGCAGCAGGGTGACCGCATCGGGCGTCAGCTCCACGGGCGGTACCGCCTGCCCCACGACGATCCGCCGCGCCCGCCCCGTCATCGGACGATGAACCTCTCCGTGACCTCAACCAGCGTCCCCCGCTCCGCGCCGTACGCCTTCTCCACGGTGAGCAGCAGGAAGCCCGCGCCGCTGCCCTTGCGCTCCACGGCCGTGAGCCTGCGCCGCAGCTCGATCCGGTCTCCCGGCCGCACCGCCTCGATCCAGCGCACGGCCTGCCCACCCGCCATCAGCCGCACGTCCAGCCCGTCGGTGCCGGGCACCTCGTCGCGGTACATGCCGTCCGGCCGGAACTCCGCCGGGTCTGCCCCGGGCGCCCCGCGCAGCAGACTCACCACGTACATCGGATGGACGGCGAAGTCGGCGCGGGCGGGATCGACGAGACACGGCGCGCTCTCCCCGGCCGCCCGTGCGAACTCCGCCGCGTCCTCGGCCCGTACGATCCCCAGCGAGCGCCGCTCCTCACTCCCGATCGACGCCCGGGCCCGTTCCTCGGCCAGCTCCAGCACGGTGTTGTGGATCATGCGTTGCCTCCCGCGGTCGTCCCGTGCCCGGACGCTAGGGACCGCCGGCCGCCGGCCGCCACGGAACCGGCCCGCTCAGCGGACCGTTCCGCTTGGGCGGGGATCGCCGCCGTCCCACCATCGGTCCATGGACCTCATGGACATCCAGGCGCCCCCGGAAGGCGCCTACGCGGAAGCGGACGGCGTCAAGTACCACTACGTCGAACTGGGGGAGGGCAGCCCGACGGTCTTCCTGCACGGCGGCGGCCCCGGGTGCACCGGATGGTCGGACTTCGGGCAGGTGGCCCCCCTGTTCGCCGCGGACCGCCGGTGCCTGCTCGTGGACATCCTGCAGTACGGCAAGTCCGCCAAGCCCGTCATCGAGGGCCCCATGTGGGACTACCACGCGGCGAAGACCGTGGCCCTGCTCGACGAACTCGGCATCGAGCGGGCCGACTTCGTCTGCAACTCCTGGGGTGGCACCATCGCGCTCAACCTCGCCGCCAAGTACCCCGAGCGCGTCCGGTCGTTGGTGATCACCGGCAGCATGCCCGTCTTCTACGGCCCGCTCGCGCCCCTCCCGGAGGGCGGCCGCCGTGGCCGCAACGCCCGCGACGTGTACTACGGCGGCACCGGCCCCTCGTGGCCGAAGATGCGCGAACTCATCGCCCGCCTGGAGTGGTTCGACCCCGACGCCATCCCCGACGGCACCGTGACCCTGCGCTACGAGCAGAGCCTCGACCCCGAGGAGACCGCCCTGGCCGGCGCCTCCGACAACCCGCGCGGCGACTGGCAGGACCTCACCGCCGAACTCGGCCGGATCGCCGCGCCGACGCTCTTCCTGTGGGGCATGCACGACGCGTTCCTGACCCCCGACTACCCGCTGATGCTGTCCCGCATGATCCCCAAGGGCAACCTGCACGTGATCAGCGAGGCCTCCCACCACCCGCAGGAGGAACGGCCCTACGACTACCACAGCGTCGTCTCCGGCTTCCTGAACCAGCGGCACAACTGACTCTCCGGGGAGGAGACATGAGCGAGACCACCGTGCGTGTCGTCGAACTGTCCAGCCCCTTCACCCGGTTCGCCGGCAGGCTGCTGGTCGGGCTCGGGTACGAGGTCGTGCTCGTCGAGCCTCCGGAAGGCGACGAGACCCGACGCGAACTCGACGGCGACGCGTTCGTCCACTGGCACGCGGGCAAGCGATCGGTGGTCCCCGCCACGCCCGAGGACCTGCGTCGCCTGCTGGCCGGCGCCGACGTGCTGCTCGACGGGGGTCCGAGCGGAGCCGAGGCACTCACCGACGGTCTGGATCACCTCGTACACGTCCGCGTCACCCCGTTCGGCCTCGTCGGCCCCCGCACCGACTGGCAGGGCACCGACCTCGTGGTGGCCGCGCTGGGCGGAATGCTCGCACAGGTCGGTGATCCCGACGGGCCGCCGCTGCGGCTCCCGGAGCACCAGGCCGAGCAGCTCGCCGGCGTCAACGCGGCGATCGCCGCCGTGCTCGGCCTGCGCGCCCGGCGGAGCGGTCCGGGACAGCTCGTCGACGTGTCGGCCCAGGCGTGCGTGGCGGCCGCCCTGGAGGCCGGAACCCTCGCCTACCTGCACGAGGACCGGGTGCCGCCACGCCCGGGACGCGTCCATCCGCTGGTTCCGCACGGGCTGTTCCGGGCCGCCGACGGCTATCTGGGCGGTGGTCTCGGCGGCAGCCCGCGGATGTGGGACGCGCTGCTCGACTGGCTGCGCGAGGAGGGCGCGGCCGCCGATCTCACGGAACCGCGCTGGCAGGACCCGGTCGAACGCAAGAAGCACCAGGAGTATGTGTTCAAGGTCGTCCAGGACTTCGTGGGGACATGGCCGAAGGCCGAGTTCGCGGAGCGGGCCCAGGCCAGGAAGCTGCCCTGGGCCGCCGTCGACCTGCCCCACGAACTGCCCGGCAACCCGCAGCTCGCCGCCCGCGGCTTCTTCACCCGGGTACGCACGGAGGAGGGGGAGCGGACCGACCTGGGCTTCCCGTTCGCGTTCCCGGAAGGCCGCCGGGTCCGGGAGCTGGACGTACCTGGTCAGGGCGCCGACCAGGACGTGCTCGGCGAACACCGTCCGAGACCGTCTGCCGCGCACGCGCAGGACCCCGTGCGCCCCGCCCTCCACGGCATCCGGGTCCTCGACCTGACCTGGGTCCTCGCCGGGCCGTACTGCACCAAGATCCTGGCCGACCACGGCGCCGACGTGATCAAGGTGGAGTCCGCGGGCCGCCCCGACCCCACCCGCTTCGCCCCCTTCATGCACCTGTCCCGCGGCCCGCACACGGACCCCGACACCAACGGCTACTTCAACGAGGTCAACCGCAACAAGCGCAGCATCGCGCTCGACACCCGGACCGGCGAAGGCGTCGCGGTGCTGCGGGACCTCATCGCGCACTGCGACGTCCTCGTGGAGAACTTCAGTTCCACGGTCATGAGGAAACTCGGCCTGGACTACGAGGAGTTGCGCCGGATCAACCCGGATCTCGTGTACGTCAGCATGTCGGGCATGGGGCACACCGGGCCACGCAACGGCTGGGTGTCGTACGCCGACACGGTCTCGGCGAGCTCGGGACTGACCGGACTGACCGGCTGGGGACCGGTCGACGTGGTCGGCGTGATCTACGGTCACGGCGACATCGTCGCCGGCCTGCAGGCGGCCCTCGCCACGGTGGCGGCGCTGGAACACCGGGCCGCCACCGGGCGCGGGCAGCACGTCGACCTGTCCCAACTGGAGGCGATCGCCGCCCACATGGGCACCAGCCTCCTCGGCGGACCGGAGGTGAAGCCGAGCGGCAACACCCACCCGGCGTGGAGCCCGCAGGGCGTCTACCCGTGCCTCGGCGCCGACCGCTGGCTGGCCGTCAGCGTGCGCGACGACGCCGAATGGGCGGCGCTGTGCGAGGTGATCGGCCGCCCCGCACTGGCCACCGACGAGCGGACCCGGACGGCCGAGGCGCGCAGGCACGCGGCACCCCTGGTCGATGCCGCGCTGGAGGAGTGGACCCGCACGATGCCCGCCGACCTCGCCGCCGAGTCGCTCCAGGCACACGGCGTCCCGGCCGGAGCCGTCCAGGACGGCCGTGAACTGGTCGAACACGACCCGCAGTTGCGGGCCCGCGGGTTCTACGTGCGCAAGGAGCACCCGGTCGCGGGAGCCTTCCTGCACGAGGGCGTCCCGATCCGCCTCACCCGCACGCCCGGCGGGATCCGCGCGGCCGCGCCCGTCCTCGGCGCCGACACCGACGCCGTACTGAGCGAGGTGGCCGGGTTTCCCGTCAAGCGCATCCGGGAGCTCCGGGAGGCCGGAGTGCTGCGGTGAACGACACCATTCCCGGTCTGCTCGACGCGGCGGCCGGGGACTTCGGCGAACGGACCTTCCTGCGCCTGGGAGAGGTGACGCGGACGTACGCGCAGTCCCGTACGGCCGCGGCCACGATGGCGGGAGCGCTCGCGGAGCGCGGCTGCCGGCCGGGCGACCGCGTCGCCGTCATGGCCGGCAACCGGATCGAGGTCGTCGACCTGATCCTCGGCTGTGCCTGGCTGGGCGCGGTGCTGGTCCCGCTCAACACCGGACTGCGGGGCGGCGGGCTGCGGCACGTCCTGCGCGAGGCCGAACCGCGGTACCTGCTCGCGGAACCGGACGCGGCCGGACGCGCCGTGGTGGCCGGCTTCCGGGGGGAGTTGTGGATCGTGGGCGGGGAGGACGTCCCCGTGCCGGGCGCGGCCCAGGCCGTACCGGCGGCCCGCGTGCGTCCGGACGACACCGCCTTCGTCCTGTTCACCTCGGGTACCACGGGAACGGCGCGAGGCGTGCGCTGCCCGCACGCCCAGACCGTCTGGTGGGGCCGGGGCGTCGCGGACTCGCTCCGTCTCACCGCCGACGACGTGCTGTACACCTGCCTGCCGCTCTTCCACACCAACGCCCTCAACACCCTGGCCCACGCCATGGCAGTCGGAGCGAGCTGTGTCGTCGGCGAGCGGTTCTCCGCCTCTCGCCACTGGGAGCGGGTGGCCGAGGCCGGTGCCACCGCCGTCTACCTGCTGGGCGCGATGGTGCCCATGCTCCTCGCCCAGCCCCCGGGCCCCGGCGACCGTGCGCACCGGGCCTGGCGCGGTCTCTCCCCGGCCACCCCGGGCTCCGCGTGGCAACCCTTCCGCGAGCGGTTCGGGGTCACTCTCGTCGACGGATTCGGTTCCACGGAGACCAACCTCGTCATCGGGTCGACTCCCGAACACCAGCGGCCCGGCTACCTGGGCACCATGCGCGACGGCTTCTCCGCGCGCGTCGTCGACGACCGCCTCGCCCCGGTCCCGGACGGCGTGCCCGGCGAGCTGCTGGTCCGCAGCACCCGCGCGTTCGCCTTCAGCACCGGCTACCTGGGGGAGCCCGAGCCGGACCGCGCCGCCTGGCGGCGTACCGGCGACCGGGTGGTCCGCGAACCCGACGGATGGTTCCGCTTCGTCGACCGGATCAAGGACGTCATCCGCCGGCGCGGCGAGAACGTCTCCTCGCAGGAGGTGGAGTCGGCCGTCCGCACGCATCCGGCGGTCGCCGACGCCGCGGCCTTCCCGGTGCCCTCGGAGCTGGCCGAGGACGAGGTCATGGTCGCGGTCGTCCCCCGGCCCGGCCACCTGCTGAACGCTCCGGACCTCGTACGGCACTGCGCGGGCGAGCTGCCCGCCTTCGCGGTGCCCCGGTACGTCGACACCGTCCCGGAGCTGCCGCTCACCGAGACCGGCAAGGTCCGCAAGGCGGTCCTGCGGGAGCGCGGGGTCACCGCCACCACGTGGGACCGCGAGAGCCGCCAAACGGATGTTCTCGGACATTTCTTGCCATCTGCTGTCGGAAGTGATGGTGAATCTGAGGGTAGTGGTGGATCAGGGGACGGCAGGCGTTAGCGTGGTGGATGCTGATGGCGAGCCTGTGCTGGTTCGTGCCGGTTTCTGAGGGGTAGTAGGGGCGAATGTGCGGGGCAGTGTGATTTCATGAAATTTCTGCACACTTCCGACTGGCATCTCGGCCGCGCCTTCCACCGGGTGAACATGCTCGGCGCCCAGGCCGAGTTCATCGGCCACCTCGTCACCACCGTGCGTGAGCACGCCGTCGACGCCGTGGTCGTGTCGGGAGACGTGTACGACCGCGCGGTTCCGCCACTGGCCGCGGTCGAGCTGTTCGACGACGCCCTGCACCGGCTCGCCGACCTGGGCGTGCCCACGGTGATGATCTCCGGGAACCACGACTCGGCCCGCCGCCTCGGCGTCGGCGCCGGTCTCATCGACCGCGCCGGCATCCATCTGCGCACCGAACCGTCGGCCTGCGGCACACCCGTCGTCCTCGCCGACGCCTTCGGCGACGTCGCCTTCTACGGCCTGCCGTATCTCGAACCCGCCCTGGTGAAGGACGAGTTCGCCGTCGAGAAGGCCGGGCACGAGCCGGTGCTGGCCGCCGCCATGGACCGCGTCCGCGCCGACCTCGCCGCCCGCGCGCCCGGCACGCGTTCCGTCGTCCTCGCGCACACCTTCGTCACCGGCGGCGAGGCCAGCGACAGCGAGCGCGACATCACCGTCGGCGGGGTGGCCGCCGTCCCCGCCGGAGTCTTCGACGGCGTCGACTACGTGGCGCTGGGCCACCTGCACGGCTGCCAGACCCTCACCGAGCGCGTCCGCTACTCCGGGTCCCCGCTGGCGTACTCCTTCTCCGAGGCGGACCACCGCAAGAGCATGTGGCTCGTCGACCTGGCCGCCGACGGCACCGTCAGCGCCGAGCGCCTCGACTGCCCGGTCCCGCGCCCGCTGGCCCGCATCCGCGGCACCCTGGACGACCTGCTCGCCGACCCCGCGCTGACCCGGCACGAGGACGCCTGGATCGAGGCCACCCTCACCGACCCGGTCCGCCCCGCCGACCCCATGGCCCGCCTCACCGACCGCTTCCCGGGCACCCTCAGCCTGGTCTTCGCCCCCGACCGCGCCCCGGACGACCCCGACGTGACCTACGCCCGCCGCCTGGCCGGCCGCACCGACCGCCAGATCGCCGAGGACTTCGTCGCCCATGTCCGCGGCGCCGGCCCCGACCAGCCCGAACTGGCCGTGCTGGGCGAGGCGTTCGACGCCGTGCGCGCGGACGGCGCGGTGCGGGAGGTGGCGCGGTGAGCACCTGCGCGCGACGGAATGCGGAGGCCGCTCGGTGAGGCTCCACCGGCTCGACATCACCGCCTTCGGCCCCTTCGGCTCCACCCAGAGCGTCGACTTCGACGCGCTCTCCGCCGCCGGGCTCTTCCTTCTGCACGGCCCGACCGGCGCCGGAAAGACCTCCGTCCTGGACGCCGTCTGCTACGCGCTGTACGGCACCGTCCCCGGCGCCCGCCAGAGCGGCCAGGGAACGTCCCTGCGCAGCGACCACGCCGACCCGGCCACCCGCACCGAGGTCCGCCTCGAACTCACCGTCGGCGGACGACGGCTGGAGATCACCCGGCAGCCGCCCTGGGAACGCCCCAAGAAACGCGGCTCGGGCACCACCCTCGACAAGGCCCAGACGTGGCTGCGCGAGTACGACGCGACAGACGGCGCCTGGAAGGACCTCAGCCGCTCCCACCAGGAGATCGGCGAGGAGATCAGCCAGCTGCTCGGCATGAGCCGCGAGCAGTTCTGCCAGGTCGTCCTGCTGCCCCAGGGCGACTTCGCCCGCTTCCTGCGCGCCGACGCCGGCGCCCGCGGCCAGCTGCTCGGCCGCCTCTTCGACACCCAGCGCTTCGCCGACGTCGAGAAGCGCCTCGCCGAGCGCCGCAGGACGACCGAGGCCCGGGTGCGGGACGGTGACTCCGCGCTGCTGGCCGACGCACACCGCATGCAGCAGGAAGCCGGCGACGCGATGGAGCTGCCGGAGCTGACCCCGGGCGAGCCCGGTCTCGCCGAGGCCGTCCTCACCGCCGCCGCCGTCGCCCGCAGCACCGCCCGCGAGCGCCTCACCGTCGCCCACTGCCGCCTCACCGCGGCCGAGTCCGCCCAGTTCACCGCCGATCGGGCGCTGACCGGCGTCCGCGAACTGGCACGGTTGCAGGGCCGGTTCACCGAGGCGCGAGAGCGGGCCGGACGGCTGGAGGAGCGGGCCGGGGACCGCGATGAGGCACAGGCGCGGATGGAGCGGGGGCGGCGGGCGGCGGCGGTGGCGCCGGCGCTGGAGCTGCGGGAGGCCGCCGAGGCCGGGCACCGCGAGGCGGCCGCCGCCGAGGCGCACGCGCGTGCGCTGCTGCCGGAGACCTTCGCCGGAGCCGGAGCGGCAGGGCTCGCCACAGCTGCCCGCCGGGCCGCCGAGGAGCTGGGCGGGCTGGAGTCCGCGCGCCGGGCCGAGCGACGGCTCGCCGAGGTCGTCGACGAGCGCGGGCACCTGGACCGGCAGGAGCGGGACGACGAGGACGCCCGGCGCGAGGCAGCGGGCTGGCTCGCCGACTGGGACGCCCTGCGCGCGGGACTGCAGTCCCGTATCGACTCCGCCCAGGAGGCCGCGACCCGCGCCGAGCAGCTCGCCGTACAGCGCGAACCCGCCCGCCGGCGGCTGGCGGCGGCACGGCTGCGGGACCAGCTGGGCCGGGACACGGACGAGGCCCAGCGTGCGGCCCTGACCTCCGCGCGCCAGGCCGTCGACGCCCGGGCCCACTGGCTCGACCTCAAGGAACAGCGGCTGAACGGCATCGCCGCCGAGCTGGCCGCCGATCTCACCGACGGCGCACCCTGCGCGGTCTGCGGGTCCACCGAACACCCGGCGCCCGCACGGAAGTTCGCGGGGCACGTCGACCGGGAGGCGGAGGAGCGGGCGCTCGCCGCCTATCAGCGCGCCGACGAACAGCGCGCCGGGGACGAGCGGCGCCTCGGCACCGTCCGCGAGGCGCTGGCCGCCGCCACCGCCGAGGCGGCCGACACGCCCACCAGCCAACTCGCCGCCCAGGCGGACGAGTTGGAGCAGGAGTACACGCGGGCCCGGCGCGGCGCCTCCGACCTGCACGCGGCCCACGAGGAGCTGCGGCTCGCCGAGCAGGAGCGCGAGCGCCGGCTGGCCGGCCGGCAGCAGGCCGAGGTCCGGGCCACCGCCCGGCTGACCCGACGTGACGGCCTCGACGCCGAACAGGCCTCCCTGGAGGAGGAGTTGGCGAAGGCCAGGGGCGGTGCGGCCAGT
Organism: Streptomyces sp. NPDC048254; assembly: GCF_043201895.1. Lineage (NCBI taxonomy): Bacteria > Bacillati > Actinomycetota > Actinomycetes > Kitasatosporales > Streptomycetaceae > Streptomyces > Streptomyces sp. NPDC048254. The sequence continues at coordinate 70,382 of NZ_JBICZJ010000024.1, read as the reverse complement.
GTCGCCGCCCGGGCCGCGCAACTGGAGCGGCAGGCGGCGCTGCTCACCGACGCCGCCGACGCCGCCCGCGCCGCCGACGACACCGCCCGGCATCTGAAGGACGCCGACGCACGGCTCGCCGACGCCGCCTTCCGGGCCGGCTTCGACACCCCGCAGGCCGCGGCCGCGGCCCTCCTCGACGACACCGCCCACCGGGAACTCCAACGGCGCCTGGACGACTGGCAGTCCGAGGAGGCGGCGGTGCGCGCGGTACTGGCGGAGACCGACACCGCGGCGGCCGCCCAGCAGTCACCCGCCGACCTCGACGCGGCGGAAGCCGACGCCGCCACGGCAGGCCGGTGGCTGCGCGACGCCGCGTCCGCCCGGGACCGGGCCGCCGGCTGCTGCGCCGAACTCGACCGGCTGTCCGCCCGCGCCACCGAGGGCGTACGCCGGCTCGGACCGCTGCGCGAGGAGTACGAGCGGGTCGCCCGGCTCGCCGCCCTCACCGCCGGCACCTCCGCCGACAACGAGCGCCGGATGCGGCTGGAGTCGTACGTCCTGGCAGCCCGCCTGGAACAGGTCGCCGCCGCCGCGACCGTACGCCTGCACCGCATGTCCTCCGGCCGCTACACCCTCGTCCATTCCGACGACCGCACCGGACGCGGCCGCAGCGGCCTCGGGCTGCACGTCGTCGACGCCTGGACCGGACGCGAACGGGACACCGCCACCCTGTCCGGCGGCGAGACCTTCTTCGCCTCCCTCGCGCTCGCCCTCGGCCTCGCGGACGTCGTCACCGACGAGGCCGGCGGGGTCCGGCTCGACACCCTCTTCATCGACGAGGGCTTCGGCAGCCTCGACGAACAGACCCTGGACGAGGTCCTCGACGTCCTCGACTCGCTGCGCGAACGCGACCGCAGCGTGGGCATCGTCAGCCATGTCCCGGACCTGCGCCGCCGTATCCACGCCCAACTGGAGGTGGCGAAGGGCAGATCGGGCTCGGCGCTGCACCGGCGCGGGGTCTAGGTACCGATGGCGCGGCGGGGGAGGGGCGAGGAGTAGACGACGCTCGTCGTCACCGAGCCGAGGGTGCCGATCCTGCCGGAGATCTCCTCCAGGTGGCGCATCGAGCGGGCGGTGACCTTGATGACGAAGCAGTCGTCGCCCGTGACGTGGTGCGCCTCCAGGATCTCGGGGGTGACGGCGACCAGGTCGTGGAACGGCCGGTAGTTGCCGTTGGGGTAGCGCAGCCGGACGAAGGCGAGGATGGGCAGGCCCAGCCGCTCCGGGTCGACCACGGCCGCGTACCCCTGGATCACGCCCGCCTCCTCGAGGCGGCGCACCCGCTCGGTCACCGCGCTCGGGGACATCGCGACGGCACGCGCCAGCTCGGCGAAGCTGGCCCGGCCCTCGTGCTGGAGGACATCGAGGATGCGCCAGTCGGTGGCGTCCGGGGAAAACACGGTCATGGCGGATGGATAACAGGAAATCCCCGGCCGGACAAGGCCAGGGCCGGGGATCACACCTTCAGGACGGCCGGTCGCCGGCCGTAGATTTCGGGTCAAGGAGATCCGCCGTACCGGCGGTCAGCGAAAGGCCCCAGATGCCCGCCACCACCGTGAACCCCGTCCTGCGCGTCGCCCCCGCCGCGCCCGCCGAGGCCGCCGCCCACTTCCGGGCGAGCCTCGTCTTCCACGCCGACGTCTCCGACGTGGCCGCCGCCCTCGCCGCCGACGGCGACCCCGGCTTCGTCGTCCTGGACTCCCGCTCCACCGAGTCCTGGGACCAGGGCCACATCCCCGGCGCCGTCCACCTGCCCACCGCCCTGATCCCCGGGCAGGCGGACCGACTTCTCGACAGGGACGTGCCCGTGGTGACGTACTGCTGGGGTCCCGGCTGCAACGGTGCGACCCGTGCCGCCCTCGCGCTGGCCGAACTCGGCTACCGGGTCAAGGAGATGCTCGGCGGTTTCGAGTACTGGGTGCGTGAGGGCTTCGAGTTCGAGACCTGGCAGGGCCGTACGCGCCGGGCTCCGGACCCGCTGACCGCGCCCGTCCAGGGCGACTGCGGTTGCTGATTCCCGGGGGCGAAGGTGTGCCGTCGCTGTACGTGTAGGTTCACCACATGACTCGTTATGCGGATCCAGGCGCGGTGGAGTGGGTGGAGTCGGGCGGCGGCCCGCTCGTGGCGGTCCCGGAGACGGTCCTGCCGTTCTGGGCCGGAGCCGACAGCGAGGAACTGGCCACCGACTACGACCGGGCCTGCGAGGTCGACGGCTATGTCGGACTGCTCCCGGTCGGGGACAGCGCGGCCCTGGTCCTCGGCGACGAGCCCGCCTCGACGTCCTTCCTGCCGGACCACGGCACGTTCGTACGCTGGTCCGCCGCCAACTCCGAGGACGAGCTCCTGGCACAGGTCCCCGCCGCGCTCGACAGCGCCGTGTGGGAGAACGAGATCCGCTGGCAGGTCCCGGGCCCCGTCGTCCTGTTCGACTCCGCCTGGCCGGGCGGCGAGGCCGAGGGCGGGGACCATCTGCGGGTCCCGCTGGAGCCCGGCACCTACCAGGTGCGCGCCGCCTACACCAGACCCGGCCCGGAAACCTGGCTGGGTCTGGTGCAGTTGCGCAGGATCGAGTCCTGACCGGCCGTCACTTCACGCCGTCGATGGCGATGTTGAGGTGGCGTGGGCCGCGGAGCACCGCGTTCGGACGGTAGGGCGGCGGGTCCTCGACCAGCCGCGGGTTGTCGAGCCGGCGGGCCAGCTGGGAGAGCGCGAGCTGGGCTTCGATGCGGGCCAGCGGGGCGCCGAAGCAACTGTGGATGCCGCTGCCGAAGCCGAGGTGCTGGATGTCCTGGCGATCCGGGTCGAAGCGGTCGGGGTCCTGGAACCGCTCCGGGTCCCGGTTGCCGGCGCCCAGGACGAGCCAGATACGCGAACCCTTGGGGATGGTCACCCCGCGCACCTCGATGTCGGCGATACAGGTGCGCTGCGGCACGAGCTGCACCGGTGGCTCGTAACGCAGCAGTTCCTCCACGATCCGTACCGACAGCCCCGGGTCGTTGCGCAGCCGCTCCAGGACCTCCGGGTGCCGCAGCAGCGTGAGCATGCCGTTGGTGATCAGGTTGACGGTCGTCTCGTGGCCGGCGATGAGCAGCAGCACCGCGGTGCTCAGTACCTCCATGGTCGTCATGGAGCCGTCCGGACCACTGCTGTGCACCAGGTCGGACAGCATGTCGTCACGGGGCTCCTTGGCCCGCTGCTCCACCAGCCCGTTCAGGTACATGCCGAGTTGCAGCCGGGCCTCCTGCGCGGTGTGCTGGGACTCGGCGGCCGTACGGCTGTCGGGGTCCAGGCCGGCGACGATGGGGTCGACCCAGGTACGGAAGCGGGGCTCGTCCTCGCGCGGCACGCCCAGCAGCCGGCAGATCGCGGTGACCGGGAAGGGGTACGCGACCTGGTCGACGAGGTCGATCTCCCGTGCGTCCCCGAGGCCGTCGATGAGACCGGTGATGATCTCCTCCAGCTGGCCCCGCATGTTCTCGATCCGGCGCGGCCGGTGCGGTGGCCCGAAGGAGCTGTTGGCGATCCTGCGCAGCCGGTCGTGCTCCGGCGGGTCGAGCCGGATGAAGCTCGGCGGCAGTCCCGTCGCCTCCGGACCGGACAGGTCGTCCTGCCCGCCGACGGTCACGTTGGACTCGTCGGAGCTGATCCGCGGATCGTGCAGCAGGGCCTCGATGTCGTGGTAGGAGCTGATGATGTAGGGGCCGTCGTCCTCCTCATGCAGCACCGGCGTCTTGCGGAGTTCCTCGTACACCGGGTACGGGTCGGCGCGGTTCGCGAAGTCGGTGATCTGGCGCAACATCGAGGTGTGCGTCGTCATGACAGGTCCTTGGAGCGTCGGGGCCGGGGCGCGGTCAGTGGCGGGCGGGGTGGAAGACCAGCTGCTGGTCGGTCGGCGAGTAGCCGCTGAGGGTCACCATGGGGCCGTGCGTCGGCAGGGCGGGGTCCGGGAAGTCGGCGTCGACCGGCACCCGGCCCTCGGGGCGGCGGTCCACCGTCGGGAACTCCACCGGGAACGGCGCGCCCTTCTCGATCTGCCGCTGGTAGAACTCCAGCCACCGCGTGTTGTCGAAGCTCACCGCGGCGATCGTCCGGCCCTTGTAGCCATACACCCCGACGAACCGGCGTTCGGCCAGCGAGCCCTGCGTGATCATGATCTGCTCGCCCATCGGCGGCACCCCGACCGACTTGATGTTCACCCCGAACTGGGACGACCAGAACGCCGGCACCCACAGGTGCGGCCTGCGCTCGGCGCTCGGGCTGATCATGTTGTGCGCGGCGATCTCGGCCTGCGCGACCGCGTTGCCCCAGTGCTCCAGGGAGAGGAACTGGTAGCCGAACAGCGCGTGCGGGGACCGGGCGACATCGCCGGCGACGAAGATGTCGTCGGTGACGATGCCCCGGAAGTCGAAGGCACGGCAGCCCGCGTCACAGGCGATGCCCTGGGGGCCCGCGCCGAGACCGGATCCGGTGAGCCAGCCGGTGTTGCGCATCGCGCCGAGCGACACGATCACGATGTCCGCCTCGACGATGTTCTCGTCGGACAGATGGACGGCGCGCACCCGGCCGGCCGGGTCGCCCTCCAGCGCGGTGACCATGACCCCGGTGCGCAGGTCCACCCCGTTCTCGCGGTGCATGTCGGCCGCGACCGCGCCGATCACCCCGCCCAGGGCGCCCACCAGCGGCGCGCCCGCGCGTTCCGCCACGGTGACCTCGATGCCGTGCTCCCGGCAGGCCGAGGCGATCTCCGAACCGGTGAACCCGGCGCCGATCACGAACACCCGGCGCGGGCCGGCCTTCAGCCGCCGCAGCAGCGCGGCCGCGTCGTCCCGGGTGCGCAGGGTGAACACGCCGTCCAGCCGGGCCTCGTCCTCCTTGGGCCAGGGCCGGGCGCTCACTCCGGTCGCGATCAGCAGACGGTCGTACTCGACCTCGTCGCCGTCGGCCAGCCGTACCCGCCTGGCCTCGATGTCGAGACCGGTCGCCGCCACCCCCAGCCGCCACTTCGCGTCGATCTCCCGGCGATGGGGCAGCTCGGTGTGCTGTGGGGACGCCTTGCCGAGCAGCACCCCCTTCGACAGCGGCGGCCGGTCGTACGGCTCGTACGGCTCGTCGCCGACCATGGTGAGTTCGCCGGCGAAGCCCTCGGCGCGCAGCGTCTCGGCGGCCCGCAGCCCGGCCAGCGAGGCACCCACGATCACGATCCGGCCCTCGCGCCGGAGCCAGTCGAGATAGTCAGCGGGCGGCATCGGAAGTCCTTCCCACGGCCTCGTCCAGACCGTCGGCCGTGATCGCCTGAACGGGGCAGGCGGCCACGGCGCGGGCCAGCCGCTCCCGCTGCTCCGCCTCGGCGTGCGGGTTGTAGACGAGCGACTCCTCGCCGTGCATGGTGAAGACGTCCGGAGCGAGGAACGCGCACTGCGCGTATCCCTGACATCTGTTGAGATCGACGACAAGGCGCATCATGGCTTCGCCCTTCCGGTGGGCAGGTGTCGTGCGTACCGCCAGCCCGTCCGTCCGGTCCCGGACGGCGGGGAACTCCCCGCACGCCAGCATGGGCGCTCGTGCGTGCCGCCGCGCGCCGGGGACTTCCGATCGGGTGAGTGCTCAGGACGCCGGGGCCGCGGCGGAGCGGCGGAAACCCGCCACCACGATGTACGAGCTGAGCAGCAGCGACCAGGCCGGGAACACCAGCTCGGCCCAGGGCACGACCGACGACACGAACAGCAGGACCACGGTGCTGAGGAAGCCCAGCACCGTGAGCCAGCGCGGCAGGATGCCCAGTCGGTGCCCGATCACCGAGGTGGAACAGACGAAGACGGCCGCCATCCGCATCGCGTACCCGGTCATCAGCGTGTAGGCGAAGTGCTGACCGAAGTCCCAGGTGGGCCGGGAGGGCGAGGTACCCGCCGGATGCGCGGTGTCCAGCAGGGCCGCGGCCGCCGCGGCGGCGCCGAACATCGTCGCCGTGAAGACCAGCCCGCTGCCGAGGAACACGGTGGCGATGAACCGGTCCTCGCTGTCACCGACATGGGTGCGCACCGCGCCGATGAACCACAGGAAGAAGATGCCGGCGAACGGCACCAGCGTGAGGGCGGCGTGGACGGCGCTGCGCCGGGCGGGGTCCGCTCCTTGGGGGTTGACCGCGTCGGCGCCCTGCGGGATGCCCAGCCGGATCAGCACGATCGCGGCGGCCAGCAGCAGTGCGAAGACGATGCCGGCCACACCTGCGGCACGGGGGGCCTCCAGCGACTGCCGAGGTGGCGTGGAGGTCTGCATGCGCGGCTCGCTTCCTGTCCGATGGCCCCCGCACCAGCAAGCCGCCTGCGCCCGGCCGCCGCCACCGGAGCACCCCCGAACGGCAGACGGCGCCACCTGGGCCGACGTCTTGGGCGCCGCTCCCCGGTGTGAGCGCGGCGAGGCCCAGACGGTCGTGGCCGCGCGGTTCCCGGCCGGACACGGGTCTGCCCGACGACCCGGGCGACTCATCGCAGGAGGCGCACCGGGTCACCGGGCAGGTCGTCGGCTCCGCGGGCGGCTGCCGCCGCCGGCGTACCGTCAGAGCTGGGACAGCTCGTCCACCAGGTCGTCCAGGCCCAGCGAACCCTGGGACAGGGCCGCCATGTGCCAGGTCTTGAGGTCGAAGCCGTCGCCGCGCCGCTCCCGCGCCTGCTCCCGGCCCAGCAGCCAGGCCCGCTCGCCCAGCTTGTAGCCGATGGCCTGCCCCGGCATGGACAGGTAGCGGGTCAGCTCGCTCTCCACGAAGTCCGCCGGCCGGCTGCTGTGCGCGCCGAAGAACTCCTGCGCCAGCTCCGGCGTCCACCGCTCCCCGGGGTGGAAGGGGGAGTCGTCCGGGATCGTCAGCTCCAGGTGCATGCCGATGTCGATGATGACCCGCGCCGCGCGCATCATCTGCGCGTCCAGGTAACCGAGCCGGCGCTCCGGGTCGGTGAGGAAGCCCAGCTCGTCCATCAGCCGCTCCGCGTACAGCGCCCAGCCCTCGGCGTTGGCGCTGACCATGCCCACACTCGCCTGGTAGCGGGAGAGGTTCTCGGCGATGTGCTTCCACTGCGCCAGCTGGAGATGGTGGCCGGGCACGCCCTCGTGGTACCAGGTCGAGACCAGGTCGTAGACCGGGAACCGGGTCTGGCCCATGGTCGGCAGCCAGGTGCAGCCCGGGCGCGAGAAGTCGTCCGACGGCGGCGTGTAGTAGGGCGCCGCCGCGCTGCCGGGAGGAGCGATCCGGGACTCGACACGGCGGACCCGCTCGGCCAGGTCGAAGTGGGTGCCGTCCAGCTTCTCGATGGCCTCGTCCATCACGGACTGCAGCCAGCGCTGGACCTCGTCGACGCCCTCGATGTGGGTGCCGTGCTCGTCCAGGTGCGCCAGCGCCACCCACGGCGTGGCCGCGCCGGGCAGGATCTTCTCGGCCTCGGTCCGCATCTCGCCGAGCAGCCGGTGGTATTCGGACCAGCCGTACGCGTACGCCTCGTCCAGGTCGAGGTCGGTGCCGTTGAAGTAGCGGACCCAGCGGGCGTACCGCTCGCGGCCCACCACGTCGGGGGCGCCCTCGATCGCCGGCGCGTACACGTCCCGCATCCACTCGCGCAGCGTCGCGACGCCCTGGGTGGCGGCGCGGGCGGCCTCGTCCAGCTCGGTGCGCAGCGCCTCGGGCCCGGACGCGGCGAACTGCTCGAACCAGCCCCGGCCGTCGCCCGTGTCGGTCCATTCGCCGAGCTGTCCGACGAAGGTCGCGGTGGCACGCGGCCCCGCGTGCAGCTTCCGTTCCAGACCGAGTTCCAGGGACTGCCGGTAGCCCTCCAGCGCGGCCGGCACCGCGCGCAGCCGCTCGGCGACCGCCGCCCAGTCCTCCTCGGTGGCCGTGGGCGTCACGGTGAACACCTGGCGTACCGCGTGCGCGACCGAGCTCAGGTTGCTGACGGAACGCAGGCTCTCGTCCGCCTCGTGCACGGCGAGGGAGGCGGTGAGCCGCTCGCGCAGCAGACGTGCGCAGCGACGCTCGATGTCACTGTCCGCGCCGGGCTGCCGCTCGGCCTCGTCGAGCCGGGCGAGGGTGTCACGCTGGAGCCGGGCGAGCGCCTCGTCGCCGGCCGGCGAGGTGTCGGGCAGCCGGCTCGAACTCTCTTTGACGCCGAGGAACGTACCGGTGATCGGATCGAGGGCGATGAGCTCGTCGACGAAGGTGTCGGCGACCTGACGGGGCAGCGGGCTGTTGGTCTGTGACATGCGGTCCATCCTCGTACGACGGGCCGCCGCACGTCACTGGGATTGAGCTGTCGGCGTAGGCGGGAGCAGCGGTCCGCACTCCCACTGCTGGAAGATCAGGCGGGTCTCCACCCGGGCCACTTCGCGCTGGGACGTGAACTCGTCGAGGACCAGCCGCTGGAGGTCCGCCATGTCGGCCACGGCCACATGCACGAGGTAGTCGTCGGGACCGGTCAGATGGAACACCGTCCGCGACTCCGGCAGCGCCCTGATCCGCTCCACGAACGGCCCCACCAACTCCCGTCGGTGCGGCCGCACCTGCACCGACAGCAACGCCTCGAGACCGCGCCCGAGCTTGGCCGGATCGAGCTCCAGCCGATGCCCGAGGATCACTCCGGAGCGCCGCAGCCGGGTCACCCGGTCCAGACAGGTGGAGGGCGCCACGCCCACCCGGGCGGCGAGGTCGCGGTAGGTGGTCCGGGCGTCGTTCTGCAGCAGCCGCAGCAGATGCAGATCGACCGGATCCAGTACGACAGATTCGGCCATACGGCGAACGTAACACGGTGTTCGCTCCCCGTACCCCGCTCGATGTTCACCCTTCGGCCATGGACTCGACGAGCACCTACGACGACTCAGTGAGCACCTACGACGACTCGGCGCAGCTCCGCGACACGGTGACGCGGCGGTCCGGCGCCGTGCGCGCCCTGGCCACCGAGGCCGTCCACGCCGGCCGCGACGACCTCGCCCGCCAGGGCCTGCACGCCCCGCCGATCGATCTGTCCACCACCTACCCGTCCTACGACAGCCGCGCCGAGGCCGCCCGCATCGACGCGTTCGCCACCGACGGCGCGGACCCGGCGGGCCCGCCGGTCTACGGGCGCCTCGGCAATCCGACGGTCGCCCGCTTCGAGACCGCCCTGGCCCGACTGGAGGGCACCGAGTCGGCCGTCGCCTTCGCCAGCGGCATGGCCGCGCTGAGCGCCGTGCTGCTCGCCCGCGCGGCGGCCGGCCTGCGCCATGTCGTCGCCCTACGGCCCCTGTACGGGTGCAGCGACCACCTCCTCACCGCCGGTCTTCTCGGCACCGAGGTCACCTGGACCGACCCGGCCGGCATCACCGACGCGCTGCGCCCGGAGACCGGCCTGGTGCTGGTCGAGTCCCCGGCCAACCCGACCCTCGCCGAACTCGACCTGCGGGCCGTCGCCCACGCCTGCGGCACGGTCCCGCTGCTCGCCGACAACACCTTCGCCACCCCCGTCCTCCAGCGCCCCGCCGAACACGGCGCCCGACTGGTGCTGCACAGCGCCACCAAGTACCTCGGCGGCCACGGCGACGTGCTGGCCGGGGTGGTCGCCTGCGACGAGGAACTCGCCGGGCAGCTCAGGAAGATACGTTTCGCGACCGGGGGTGTACTGCACCCGCTGGCCGGCTATCTGCTGCTGCGCGGCCTGTCCACCCTTCCGGTACGGGTCCGGGCCGCCTCCGCCACCGCCGCCGAACTCGCCCGCCGCCTCACCGCAGACCCGCGCGTCGCCCGTACCCACTACCCGCGCCTGGGCGGCGCGATGATCGCCTGCGAGGTGTACGGCGATCCCCACGAGGTCGTCTCCCGGGTACGGCTGATCACCCCGGCCGTCAGCCTCGGCAGCGTCGACACCCTCATCCAGCACCCGGCCTCCATCAGCCACCGCATCGTGGACGAGGGGGACCGCAGGAGCGCTGGGGTAAGCGACCGGCTTCTGCGGCTGTCGGTGGGGCTGGAGGACGTGGACGATCTGTGGGCGGACCTGGACCGGGCACTGGGGGACATCTGAGCGCCCCGGAAGGGGCGCGGGGCCGTATCGATGTGCGGCTCCGCCGCGCGGGCGCGACCAGCCCCCACGCACCCGCAGTCGTGGGACGCCCTTGAGCCCTACGGCGCTTCGGCCTTCCCGGCCTCACCCGCACCGGAAAGCCACCCCATGGCAGCCACGGCATCCCCCGGCTCCGCCGGAACCGCCGCCAGCCGCGCGGTGATGACCAGCGTCCCTTCCTCGATCTGATAATCCAACGGCAACCCCAGCCCCCGCATCGCCGCCACCATCCCGGTGTTCGACGCCTGCGTCACCGCGTACACGCTCTCGCAGCCCGCCTCGACGGCCATCCCCACCAGCCGACCCAGCAGTTCGCTGCCGATGCCGCGCCGCTGCCAGTCGTCCTCGACGAGCAGCGCGACCTCCGTCTCGTCCCCGTCCCACAGCAGATGCCCGAGGCCGACGATCCGGCCCGACGCGGTCTGCACGGCCAGCGTCCGGCCGAAGCGGGGGCTGAGCAGGTGGTTCAGATAACGGTCCGCGTCCCCGACCGGACCGTGGTAGCGCAGCCCGAGAGTCCGTGCCGAGCAGCGCTCGTGCATCGCCTTCGCGGCCTCCACGTCACCGGTGTCGGCCCGGCGTACGGTGATCTCCCTGCCCTCGGGCAGGGTGAGCACGTCCTGACTGGGCGGGATGCGCGGCCCGAGCCGGGCGTCCAGCTCCACCAGTGCCCGCGCCCGCGCGAACTCGGTCGGCGTGAACGGCAGATACGGCCGCTCCACGGTGATCACTCCACCCTCCGGTGCGCGCAGCCGCATCACGGTGTCCTCCAGGGCCCCTTCGACGGGAACCGTCTCGGGGCTCCGGGCCCCGCCGACCGGATGGGCGGGGAGCGAGCGGATCGTGCACCTCCCCAACAACTGCCGGAGGGCCAGCGGAAGTTCCGCCGCGTCCAGGGCGGTTCGGGTCGCCAGGCTCAGGACCCGGGTCGGAGCGTCCACCAGGTCGTGTGCGTCGGCCCGCTCGATCCAGGTGTCCGTGCCCCCGGCCAGCGCGACCGCCCGGGTGATCTCGCCGGCCGTCAGCAGGCCCGGGGCCCGCAGCAGGAACTCGTCCACCGTGCCGTCGGCCAGCGGGTGCGTCTGCAGGTTCAGGATGTCGACCGCGTGCCCGGCGAGCGCGGTGCACAGCGCCGCCAGCGAGCCGGGCTCGTCCCGCACGGTCGTCCGCATCCGCCACAGCGTGCTGTCCACGCCTTGGGCCGCAGGGGTCTGCGTACCGGTCCCGGCCTGCCGCGTCTCGGGGACGGTCGGCCGGGCGCCGGTATCGCTGTCGGTCACCGGAGGTGCGTGACCTGGGCGCCTCGCCCACCAGACGTGGAATCCCGCCGTCGCCGCCAGCACCAGCGCCGAGATCACCAGCAGCGCCGGACCGTCGGGGCCGTGCCCGATCAGGTTCGCCACCGCGTCCGCCACCGCGACGGCTGTGAACAGGGCGGCCAGTTCGACGACGTCCCGTCGCCAGTGGTGCACGGGACGTCCGTTCCGTGTGCGCGTCACATCAGACATGTCTCGATTCATGCATCCACTGTGAAGGAAGGGTGTTGCGTGATCACGAACGCTCTGTGACCGACGGGTAAAGCGTGCTTATGTTGTTTTTGTGCTGTTTTTACTCTTGCCGAGGTATCTGAAATGACCGGTTCTGGTCTCTGTCACGCGGCCGCCTCCTCGCCCAGCGCGTCCCGCAGCCGGCGGGCCTGGACCACCAGACGGGACGAGCCGCGCCGGGCCGCCGCCTGGGAGAGATGGGGCAGCGCACCGCGGGCCCCGGACCGCTCGGCGCACTCGGCGGCGACCGAGAGCAGCTCCCCGAGCCCACGGACCGGACCCGGTGTGCCCGCGCCCGCCGTCGCGAGGTCGGCGAGCAGCACGGGAAGGGTGTGCCGGAGCATCTCCCATATCGTCGTGTTGGCCCCGGTGGCCGCGGCCGTCCGCGCCGACTCGGCCAGCCGCAGCGGCTTCACCGCACCGCGCCGGACCAGCTGGCCCAGGTCGGCGCCCAGCCGCTCCGCGTCGAGCTGCCCGCGCGCGGCGAGCACCAGCAGCGCGTCCACCGCGGCGAGCCGGTCCTCCGGATGCCGGGCGCCCAGCCCGTAGGCGACGCACAGACGGGTGCTGTCACCGGCGGTGCCGCCGGACTCGGCGAGCAGCGGAAGGGCGGCGGCGATACCCCGCTGATCGTCCACGGCGGCCTGGGACAGGTCGTGCACCAACCGCACGGCGACCAGCTCGCGCTGTTCGGGGAGGACGGCCAGCCAGTGCTGGTGGTTCTCCTGACCCCAGTGGTGGCAGTACCGCTGCTCGTCGCCGGCCGTGACCGGCCGGCCCAGCCGCCGGAACGCCTCCGGGAAGTCCGCCTGGAGTTCCAGGACTTCACCCGACTCGACCAGGATCCGCACCCCCGAGGTCCGGTGGTGGGACGTGGGCAGGGCGGGTCCCCCGGCGGAGAGCCGGCGCGCGAGCCGCTCGCCCTCCGGCGTCCCGAGTGCCGCCGCCCGCTCGGCCGCCGCCAAGGCCGCCGCACGGTCCTCGCGGCGCACCCGCAGCAGCGCCTGCGCGAAGTCGGCGGCACCGACCCGGGCGCCCAGCCGTCCGTAGACCGCGAGCCGGTCGACCAGCTCGCCCGGTTCCAGCAGCCCGGTGCTCCACGACGGCGTGGCCAGCAGCAGCGGCTGCGGATCCGTCCTTATCCGGTACGCCAGTTCGCGCAGCCGGACGTCGAACACCCGGGAGAACCCGGTGTGCGCGCACTCGTGATCGGCCGGGCCGCGCTGCTGGGCGGCGAACAGGGTGTCCGTGCCGACCACCCCGAACAGCGTGGCCAGCAGCAGCTCCAGGCCGTCCCGGGCGCCGAGGAGTCCGTAGCGGGTGTTGCCGAAGTACTCGTCGGTGTGCCACCAGCGGCGGGCATCGGGCTGGCTCCACCAGCGGGTGGCGGCCACCGGTTCGAGCGCCGCCCGCAGCGCGTCCTGGTCGCGGTGGGCGTGCCGGGCCAGCCCGTCCAGCGCCCGCTCGAACGCGGCCACGTCCCCGTCGGCCGCCAGCAGGGCTCCGACCTCCTCGGCGAGTTCCACCGCCGAATCCGGCGCCGGAGCCGGCCGGAACGGTTCCGGCGCCGGCGGCAGCACCTCCTCGTAGCCCTCGGGTCCCTCAGGCGCCGCTACAGCCGCGATCCCCAGGGCATCGGCCGCCCGGGTACGCAGGACGGGACTCAACTGCCCGGCCGCGCCGGCGATGTCGGACCGGGCCGCCGGGTCGTCGAGCCTCTTCGCGTGCCGCTCCACCAGCTTCAGTGCCCGCTCCTGCACCTGGGTGTCCTCGTGCCCGAACGCCTGGGCCACGGTCGGCAGCAGTTGTGCCGCCGAGGCCGGCTCACGGGCGAGCGCCTTGCCCAGCAGCACCAGCTGGGCGCGCACCAGCTTCTTCTCGGTGCGGAACAGCAGCCCTTCGGAGGCCTCGGCCAGCTGCCGCGCGGTGAGCCCGCCGTCGAGCGCCAGGGCGGCGAGGACCGCCTGGGCGTGGGCGGCGACGGGGGAGACGGCGTCCCGGGCCAGAGCCGTCCAGTCGGTGACGCGCTCGCGCTCCTCCTCCCGGGTGAGGGCGAGCTGGACCAGCACCGGCAGGAAGATCCGGTGGTCGGTCGGGCCGCCGCCGCGCAGCAGACGGGCGACACAGGCGTCGGCCACGGCCCCGCGGTCCAGTTCACCCCTGCGGGTGAGCTCCGCGATCGCGCTCTGCCAGGAACCGGGACCGTCACCGAACAGCCAGCGGACCTCGCCCGGATCGGAGAGCTCGAACAGGCCGTTCACCAGCGGCGCGAGGTCCGGCTCGGCCCGCAGCCGGTCGATCAGGGGGACGCGCCCCCAGCCATGGCCGATGTGCCGGACCCAGCCGACCACATAGGCGTCCGTCACCGGCACCTCGCATCCCGAGCGGCGCACCAGCCCGGCCATCAGCGGGAAGGGCACGTCCGCGGAGACCGGCCGGGCGGCGAGGCGGCGCGCCACATCGGCCTGCCAGCCGGTGTCCCGGCCGGCCAGCGCCCGCAGCAGCGTCTCCGTCGGCGCCTGCCGCCAGCGCATGTCGGCTCCGGCGATCCAGGTCGCGGCCGCCGCGGCCCCCGAGTGACACATCGCCCCGGCCACCTGAAGCGCCGGATACATGCGGTCGAGCCGGTTCCGCTGCTCCCACGGCAGGGCCCGCACCTCCTTGCGCAGCCTCTTCAACTCCGGCAGCAGCGCCCGCCGTTCGGCATCCGGCGTCTTCCTCAGCAGGAGCTCCGTCTCGCCCGCGCGCCCCATCCGCACCGCTTCCAGCACCGCACTCATCGCGTACCCCCGTCGATCTCCGCCATGTCCTGCTCCACCGCTGCACCGCGCCGCACCATCCGCACCGCCAGCGCGTGCTTGCACGGCCCGCGCCCGCCCCGGTACTTCGCCCACCACAGACAACTGCAGCTCAGCACCCCCGCCGCATCCCGCACCCGGTGCACATGACCGTCCTCGGCCGTCACCGTGCCGACAGCGTCCTCGACGGTCACCGCGCCCGCGGCCACCAGCGCCCGGGCCGAGCGCAGCCGGGGGTTGTGCCGCTCGACGCGGCCCGCGTCGTACGGCAGCTCCCGGTGGAAGTAGGCGGCCTCCGCCGTGTCGTAGCCGACCCGTCCCGAGGTGCCGAGTCGGATCAGGGCCGCGCGGACCTGCTCCGGGGTGAGCCCGGCGGAGGCGGCCAGGTCGGCCACGTCGACCCGGGGCTCCCAGGCCAGCAGCACCGCGATCAGCTCCGCGTCCTCGGCGGCCGCGTCGGTGGCGAGCGCGTCCAGCACCCCGCCCTCGCCGGAGAACCCGCGGGCCGCGTCGGGCGACAGGGTCAGCGTCAGCCGCATGCCCGGCAGCACGACCTCCCAGGCGGCGGCCGAACCGGAGACCGTGAGGGCGCCCTGCGGGCCGTAGACCCGCAACGCCGTCGCATGGCGCAGCACCCGCTGGAGCGCGGCCAGCCGCTCCGGTCCCGGCAGGCACACCGCGCCCGGCACCGGGCGGGTCGTCGGCCGCAGCCCCCGGCCCGCCCGCACCACCCAGCGGGGCCCGGCCGGGCCCCGGCGGGCCGTGCCGGCGCGGGGAAGCGAGCGCAGGAACCGCACCGCCTCCTCGGCCGGCAGCTCGGCCCGCAGGTCGAACCCGGCCGCTATGACCTGCGCCTCCGCGAAGCCGCGCAGCCAGCGGTCCGGCAGCGGGACCTTCTTCTCCACCACGGGGCCGTCGAGCGTGGTCACCGCCAGCTCCTCGGGGCCGACGCGCAGATGCAGCGGATCGTCGGTGCCCAGCCGGGAAAGGGCCTCCCGCAGCGGGTTGTTGACGTCGACGTTCGTGGTGCCGCGGCCCACCTCGGCGCCGTCCAGACCCGGGCCGAGCACGTCCAGCCGGGCGTACACCCCGCCGCAGCCGGAGAAGGACTCGAAGCGCAGCCGGTCGCCGTTGCCCGTCACCACCGGGTCCAGCGAGGCGCGCAGCTGCGGCTGGTAGTACCGCGCGGCCGCCACGTCGGCCACCGCGAGCAGTCCGGCGGCGGCCACCTGAGGCGAGGTCAGGAAGCCCGCGAAGAACCGCGGATGGTCCTCGACCCCGGTGGGCGTGGCACCCCGGGAGGTCTCCAGTCCGAGATGGCGTCCGTCGGCGGCGGAGCGCAGCACGGAGGGTTGGCGATAGGCCACGGCCTGTGAAGATCGCGTCATGGAAAAACCGTAGAGGCGACCACTGACAATCGGCTCTGACCTGCGAAAACGCCCTGTGGGCGGGCAAGTTCGGGGATGCGGCGGGACCCGCGCAGGGGAATGCGGCTCGGCCCGTGTCGAGGATGTGGCGGGACGCGTGCCGGGGAGTGCGGCAGGGCCCCGCACCGGGGGATGACGCCGGTGCGCGGCCCTGCGAAAAGCGTACGGGAGTTACTGGCCGACCCGGCCCGGCTGCAGGGTCCGGGTGAACAGCACGGTGCCGTCGTACTCGCGCAGCCGGACCGTCAGCTCACCGCTGTGGCCGTCGATGTCGACCTCGCCGAAGAACTGGTAGCCCTCGGCGGGAGACACGTTCGAGGCGGTCGGCGCCTTGACGAACACCCGGTCGGGCCCGAAGGTGCCGTCCAGCGCGCTGGCCGGGAAGGCACCGGCGTTGAGCGGTCCCGAGACGAACTCCCAGAACGGCGCGAAGTCGTTGAACGCGGCCCGCGACGGGTCGTAGTGCTGGGCCGAGGTGTGGTGGACGTCCGCCGTCAGCCACACCGTGCCGGTGATCTTCCGGTGCTTGATGTACCGCAGCAGCTCCGCGATCTGCAGCTCGCGGCCGAGCGGCGCGCCCGGGTCGCCCTGGGCGACGGCCTCGAAGTGCGCCTTGCCCTCGACCGGGTCGGGCACGACCAGGCCGATCGGCATGTCCGCAGCGATCACCTTCCACACCGCACGCGACCGGGACAGCTCGCGCTTGAGCCACTCCAGCTGCTCGGCGCCGAGGATGCCCTGCGGGTCGGTCGTCTGGTCGTCGGGCGAGTTCGCGTTGCGGTAGGTCCGCATGTCCAGCACGAACACGTCGAGGAGCGGGCCGTGGTGGTGGACGCGGTAGATCCGGCCGTCCGGGCGGCCGCTGATCGTGGAGATCGGGAAGTACTCCGAGAACGCCCGCCGGGAGCGCACCGCCATGTCGTCCAGCCTGGTGCCGGCCGGGTAGGGGGTGCCGGTGCCGATGACCTCGCCCGGGTACCAGTTGTTGCGGACCTCGTGGTCGTCCCACTGGATGACGTTCGGCACCTGGGCGTTGAACCGGCGCAGCGCCTCGTCCAGCAGGTTGTAGCGGAAGTTGCCGCGGAAGTCGTCCAGGGTGACCGCGACGTGCGACTTCGCCTCGGAGGTGACATTGCGGTACAGGCTGCCGTCGGGCAGCGCCTGCGTCGCCGTGATCACACCGTCGGCGTAGATGTTGTCACCGCTGCACAGGAAGAAGTCCGGGTCCAGCTTCGCCATCGCGTCGAAGATGCGGTAGCCGCCGATGGACTCGTTGATGCCCCAGCCCTGCCCGGCCAGGTCGCCGGACCACAGGAACTTCACGCCCTGGCGGCGGCGCGCGGACGCGGTGCGGAAGGTGCCGGTGATCGGCTCGCCGGTGCGGCGCGGGTCGTCGGGGTCGGCGAGCAGCACGCGGTAGTGGATCTGCTCGCCGGACGGCAGCCCGTGCAGCCGCGTGGTGCCGGTGAAATCGCTGTCCGCGCCGAGCAGCGGTCCCCGCCACCTGCGCGGGTTGCGGAACGACTCGGTGGCCGAGGTCTCCACGATCATCCGGGCCGGCCGGTCCGAACGGACCCACACCAGGCCGGAGTCGGCGGTCACGTCGCCCGCCTGCACACCCCAGCCGGCCCGGGGCCGCCCGGAGAGCGCGAACGCCGGGGCCGCACCGAGCGCCGTGGGCAGGGTCAGGGCCGCCGACGCGGCGAGGGAGCCGCGCAGCACGCTGCGGCGGTCGGGGGACGAAAGGGACATGAAGGGCCTCCAGGGCGGGATCCGGCCAGTTGTGCACAGCCACAACTACTGGTGCGCCGCAGCGCTCACGGAAACCGCAAGTGAACAACTGCCCGGCCCCGGAAGGTCACCCGTCGAGCGCCTCCGCCATCACCCGCACCCCCTCCCGGATCCGCGCCGGCGGCAGCTGCGCGTACCCCAGTACCAGCCGTACGACGGAGTCGTCGGCCGGCGTGTGCGTGCACGCGCCGAGCGGGCGCACCGCGACCCCGGCGGCCGCCACCCGCGCCACGAAGCGGCTTTCCGGCCCGCAGGACTCCGGGAGTTCGGCGATCGCGTGCAGCCCCGCGGCGATCCCCGACACGCGCGCGTGCGGGAAGTGCTCGGCGAGCGAGGCCACCAGGGCGTCCCGGCGCTCCCGGTAGGCGCGCTGACAGCGGCGCAGCTGACGGTCGTAGTCGCCGCGCTCCAGGAACCGGGCGAACACCGCCTGGTCGAGGGAGGGATGCCCCAGGTCCGTGGTCCGCTTGCGGTCCACGACGTCGTGCGCCAGGAACTCCGGCACCAGCAGCCAGCCGAGCCGCAGCCCCGGGGCGAGGGACTTGCTGACCGATCCCATGTAGGCGACGCGTTCCGGGTCGAGACCCTGGAGCGCGCCGACCGGGGCGCGGTCGTAGCGGAAGTCGCCGTCGTAGTCGTCCTCCAGCAGCAGGCCGTCCACCGAACGGGCCCAGTCCAGCAGCCGCGTCCGGCGTTCCGCGGAGTAGGCGATCCCGGTCGGGTACTGGTGGGCGGGCGTCGTCACCACCGCGCGTACCCCCGAGTCGCGGAGCGGGCCCAGGGCCAGGCCCTCGGCGTCCAGGGGCAGCGGTACGGTGCGGATCCCGGCCGCCGCGTACAGGCCGTCGTGCTGGGGGCTGCCGGGGTCCTCCACGCCGATCTCGTGCACCCCGCGCGCGTGCAGCACGGATCCGAGCAGCGCGGCCGCCTGCGCCACCCCGGAGACGACCGTGATCCGTTCCGGGTCGGCGACCACGCCCCGGCGCCGGGCGAGCAGTTCGGCGAGGGCCGAGCGGAGCCGGGGCAGCCCGCGCGGGTCCGGGTAGCCGAGGTCGCGGTGCGGGAGTTCGGCCAGCACCTCGCGCTGTGCGGCGGCCCAGGCGGCGCGCGGGAACAGCGCCAGATCCGGTGACCCCGGTACGAAGTCCACCCGCATCCCCGGCGGGCGCGGCGCCAGATCACGCGTGGGTGCCGACGCCGCCCGTACCGCACCGCCCACCCAGGTCCCCGCACCCCGTCCGCTGCGCAGGTAGGCCTCCGCCGTCAGCTGTTCGTACGCCTCGGTGACCAGCCCGCGCGACACGCCGAGGTCCTTGGCCAGCTCCCGGCTCGACGGCAGCCGGGTGCCGGGCGCGAGCCGCCCCGCGCGGACCGCCTCGCGCAGGGCCGCCTGGAGGAAACGGCCACGCGCGCGTGCCGGTGCCGACGCGGCCGGCAGCAACAGCTCCCAGGCGGCGGAACCCGGCAGGCCGTCCGGATTGGTCCCCGATGACGTCATGGAAGTGGACCTTAATCCGGGCCGCCGGTGTTCCTAGCGTCGTCCTCATGAACGCGACCACCACACGCGGCGCCCTTCTGGCGGCGTTCGCCTATGTGCTCGTCGGGGCCTCCTTCACGGCCAACAGCGTGCTGGGCCACTACCCCTACGCGGGCGGCCAGTTCCTGCGCTACGGGCTGGCCTGTCTCCTGCTCGTGCCGTTCGTCGGCCCGGGCGTCCGGGGGCGGCTGCGGGGGCTCGGCGCACGCGGGTGGCTGCGGCTGGTGCTGGTCGCCGCCGTCGGGATGGTCGGTTTCAATCTGGCGATCCTCGCCGCCGAGCGCACCGCGGAACCGGCGGTTCCGGGTGTCTTCGTGGGGTGCGCTCCGGCGGTGGTCGCGGTCCTGGTCCCGCTCCTCGACGGGCGCGGGCCCCAACGCCGGGTTCTGCACGGGGCGTTGCTGGTCGCCGTCGGTGCCTTCGCCGTCCAGGGCTGGGGGCGTACCGACGCGAGCGGGGTCGTCTTCTCGGTGTGCGCGCTGGCCGGCGAGGTCGGGTTCGCGGTGCTCGCGGGGCCGGTACTGCGGGCGCTCGGGCCACGGTTGCTGACCGCCACGGTGTGCGCCGTCGCCGCGGCCGAGGCGGCGGTGGCCGGGGCCGCGCTCGACGGCGGGGCGTGGCTGCGCCGGCCCGACGCCACGGAGACGGCCGCACTGCTGTGGCAGGCGGCGGTCGTCACCGTCGTCGGTTTCGTGTGCTGGTACATGGGCGTGCAGCGGATCGGCACCGAGCGCGCGACGCTCCTCACGGGCCTCGTCCCGCTCGCCGCCGTCGCCACCGCCCCCCTCGTCGGAACGGGCGCCTACGGCCCTGCCCAGGCCGTAGGCGGCGCCTTGGTGGGCACGGGGGTCGCCCTGGGCTCCGGCGCCCTGCCGCGCATCGGCCGCGGTGTGGTGGGTGTCGGTGTGCTGGGTCGTGCCGGCCGTCGGGTGGTGGGTGGTGGTGTGCTGTGGCGTGCGGTCCGCGGTGTGATGGGTGTCCGTGCGCTGCGCCGTGCCGGCCGTCGGGTGGTGGGTGTCCGTGCGCTGCGCCGTGCCGGCCGTCGGGTGGTGGGTGTCCGTGCGCTGCGCCGTGCCGGCCGTCGGGCGGTGGCTGCCGGAGACCGGTCCGGGGCGGGGTGTCGGCCGGTGACCGCCGACACGCCACCCCGCGCCGGGCGACGGTCAGCGGCTGCCGTCCAGGATGATCCGTGCGACCAGCGCCGGGTCGTCGTTCATCGGGCAGTGGCCGCAGCCGGGCAGCCGGACCAGGCGGGCCTTGGGGATGATCTGCTTGGCCCGGACCCCCTGACGGCGCACCAGCAGCATGTCCCGGGTGCCCCAGCCCACGGTGACCGGGATGCCGGGCACGTCGTCGGTGAACTGGACGGCGGCGCCCGCCCGCAGGGTATCGGCGAACCCGGTGGCCCGCGCGAGCGCGAGCGTCTCGGCGACCACGGCCTCGGGTGAACGGCGCGCCGGGCGCGCGTAGATGGTGCTGGTCAGGGCCGTCCGCCCGGCGGCCGTCCGGGACAGCCGCTCGACCAGCGGGAGCGGCAGCCGCTCCGCGATCCGCCGCATGGCGAGGAGCACGCCGAAGGCGTAGCGCCGCTCGGCCTGCGACCAGAATCCGGCGGGGGAGAGGGCGGTGACGGACCGTACGAGCTTCTCGCGGCCCAGCTCCAGGGCCAGCAGTCCGCCGAGCGAGTTGCCTGCCACATGCGGCCGGTCCAGCTCCAGCGCCTCGAACAGGGCGGCGAGCACGGCGTTGGTCGTGGGCAGGTCGTAGGCGAGGCCCGCGGGAAGCCCGGGGGAGGCGCCGAAGCCGGGCAGGTCCACGGCGATCACGTCCCGCTCGGTCGCGAGGATGTCCACCACCGGGTCCCAGGCCTGCCGGTGATGCCCTATGCCGTGGATCAGGACCAGCGGCTCACCGCGGCCCACGCGCGCGTAGGAGACGGTCACGTCCTGCCGGCCCTGCGCGGCCGGGACTTCGAGCGAGACGGTGGCGGACATGGAGGCTCCTCGTCTGGGACATCGACTGACGTCGTAGACAGCTTGTCAGCAATTGCTACTGGCGGGTAGTCCCCGGTCGGTGTGTCGCGCCTCGGCGGCGGACGGCGTCACCCAACGCACCCCGCACGGCTCCGGATTGACATCGGGATGCCCGAGGCGCCGCATGGGCGTCGACTGCGGCGGCAGCCGCATGTCCACGGCCCGCGGGGCCGCCGGTCGGCAGCGGTCCGTGGATCATTCTGGGCCGAGCGCGCGGCGAACGGGGCGATTCCGACCGGAGACGGGGAAACGTGTCGGGGCAGGAGGCCGGGATCGACGCCGCCGACGGTCCCGTCCGGACCATCCGGACCGTCCGCATCGTCCGTGGAACGAGCAAGCAGTGGCCCCTCGCGGCCCGCTGGCCCAGGCCGCCCCACGGCTCCCGTCGTGCGACGGGAGCTTTGCCGCAATGTCACGAAAACGCCCCTGTGCGAACGCCCCGTGAACGCTGTATGGCACCGCTTACTATGCGCTGCCCATGGGATCGAGGATTGGTCTTGACCAAGGGTGTGCGCCGCCTTATGGTCGCAGATAAGTACAACAACCTTTAATAAACAAGGGCGCTAAAACGCCGCCGGACCACGGCGATTGCGGAGGACAGGGTGGGGACCACGCAGCTGGAATCGGTGCCGGAACCGAAGTACTGGCATCTCAAGACCGTGCTCAGTGAGGCACTCGACTCGGAGTTCTCGGTCGGCGAGATCCTGCCCAACGAGCGCGACCTCGCCGCCCGCTTCGGCGTGGCCCGCGCCACCCTCCGTCAGGCCCTCGAACAGCTCGAACTGGAGGGTCGCCTCCAGCGCCGCCGCGGTGTCGGTACGACGGTGGCGCCCCCGCGCATGGGCGTGGCCGTCGGTACCGACCAGCACGCCTGGCCGGGCGCCGCCGAGGACGGCTGGCAGCCGGTCGACTGCGCCCTCGCGGTGCCGCCCGCCGCCGTCGCGGCCGCCCTGGAGACCGGCGCGGAGGAGCCGGTGCACATCGTGCGCCGCTCCCGCGTCTCCCACGGCCAGCCCGTCGCCGCCGAGCTGCTCTACATCCCGGCGTCCTCGGTCCCGGACCTGACGGCGATCGACGCGCCGTCCGGATCGGCACGCGCGCGTGCCGTGCTGCGGGAGCTGCAGCGCCTGGCGCTGGAGGGTCAGGACCGCTCCGTGGAGCTCGGCTCGGCCCGCGCGGACGACGCCAAGGAGCTCGACCGCCTCCCCGGTGCCCCGGTCCTCGTCGTCACCACCCGCTTCCTCGCCGCCGGCCGCACCGCCGCGCTCTCCGTCGCCACCTACCGCGCGGACACCTGCCGGCTGACCTTCGGCGACTCCGGCGGCGTGGAGATCCACCACGGACCCGAGCGGCAGGCCTCGTAGCCACCGAACCGCAACAGGACGCGCCCCGGAACTCCTCCGGGGCGCGTCGCGTTTCACGGCGGCTGCACGGCCGTTCAGCGGCGCGCGGTGACCGTCCCGTCCACCGCGAACAGCTGCTCCTCCACATGGTCGAGGGCGAGCCGGAGCGCGCCGGTCGCCACCGCCGCCTCGCCGAGGAGGGAGAGCGCCACCCTCGGCGGGCGCAGACAGTAGCGGGCGAGTTCGCGGCGCAGCGGCTCCAGGACACCGTCGAGCCCCGCCGCCCAGCCGCCTATCACCACCAGCTCCGGATCGAGGGCCAGCGCGAGCGCGGCCACGTCGTGGACCAGCCGCTGGATGAACCGGTCGACCGCGGCCCGCGCCCGCGTGTCCCCCTTCCGGGCCAGCGCGAACACCTCGGCGACCGCCTGCTCGTCCAGCGGGTGCAGCGGTTCGTCGGTGGTGGACAGCAGCGTCTCCGGGGTCACCTCCCGGCCCAGCAGATGCAGCGCGCCGATCTCCCCGGCCGCCCCGCCGTAGCCCCGGTGCAGCCGTCCGCCGATCAGCGAACCGGCGCCCGGACTCAGCCCGGCCATCACCATCACCACGTCGTCGGACTCGGTGGCCGCGCCCTTCCAGTGCTCGGCCACGGCCGCCGCGTTGGCGTCGTTCTCCACCAGCACCGGGCACTTGAAGGACCGGCTCAGCCGCTCGCCGAGCCGCAGTCCCGTCCACTGGGGCAGCGCGGTGCCCAGCCGCACCCGGCCGTCCGCCTCGACGATGCCCGGCGTGCCGACCCCGACGGCCCGCAGCGAACTGCGCGGCACCCCGGCCCGGCGCAGCAGTTCGGCGACCGCGGTGCGCAGCCGCTCCAGCCGCTCGTCCGCGTCGGCCGTCTCGTCCACGTCCTTGGCCTGCGTCCCCAGCACCTGGCCGTCCAGATCGGCCAGCAGCGCGGCGACGCGGTGCGCGCCGATCTCCAGACCGAGCAGATGCCCGGCCTCGGCCCGGAACCGGAACCGCCGCGCGGGCCGCCCCTGCCGCCGGGTGGCACCCTCCTCGGCCGCCTTCTCGACGACCAGACCGGCCTCGATGAGCCCCTCGACGACCCCCTCGACGGTCGGCCGGGACAGTCCGGTTACCCGGGTGATCTCGGTCAGGGTCGCGCAGTCCGTGGCACGCAGCGCGTGCAACACCACCGCGGAATTGATCCTCCGCAGCAGCGACGGATCACCGCCGGTCAGTCCCGCCAACGTCCGTCCTCCCAGCTAGCCCTGCGTGTTGGCCGGATCGTACTTCGGTAGCGACGACCCCGGCGAGTGCCTGGCGCCCCCTACCTGTCGAGGATCCGCGATCAGCGGGGCACGACGAACCCCGAAGGCATCGTCTGGACCCGCGAGTTGCTGCGCCGGCTGCCCCTGCCCGCCGTGCCCGACCGCCGGCGCTGGTTCGCGGCAAAGGCCGCCGCGATCGCGCTGCCGGTGCTCGCCGTCGGTCCGGTCACCGGCCTCGTCACCCTCGTACTGGGCAAATCCCTGCTCGGGGCTGACGGGCCGACCTGGTCCGAAGGACTGCGCGGGGGCCCTGGGCTGCGGCGTCTACCTGACGCTGATGGCCCTGCTCGCGGCGGGACTGGCGGCCGTCCTGCGCAGCGGGACCGCGACGCTCGGCATCCTGATCCCGTTCCTGCTGATCGTGTCCTTCGTGATCGGCGACCTGGCCGCCGCCGGCGCCGACCTGCTGCCCGGCCGGGCCGGTCAGGCCGTCCTGCACAGCGCCCCGGACGGGGCCCTGGGCCCCTGGACCGGACTGGCCGTGACCGTGCTGTGGACGGCGGGCGCACTGCTCGCCTGAGCCCGGAGCGTGCGCCGACGGGACGCCTGACGGCCCGCAACCGGCTTTCCAGCGGTGAGCGGCTAGCCCTCGGCCGCCTCCCGCAGCCGCCCGAACTCCTCCGCCATCGTCGCCGCCGTCCAGTGCGCGTTCAGTCCGCTGGGGTTCGGCAGCACCCACACCCGGGTGTCCCCGATCAGCCGCTCCTGCGGGCCCACCCGGGCCGTGCGATCGCCGAACGCGGCCCGGTAGGCCGTGACGCCCACCACCGCCAGCCATCGCGGCCGCACCCGGGCCACCTTCGCCGTCAGCAGCCGCCCGCCCTCGGTGTACTCCGCCGCCGTCAGTTCGTCGGCGCGCGCGGTCGCCCGCGCCACGACGTTCGTGATGCCGAGCCCGTACGACAGCAACTCGCCCTGTTCCGCGGGCTTCAGCAGCCTCGGGGTGAACCCGGACAGGTGCAGCACCGGCCAGAAACGGTTGCCGGGACGGGCGAAGTGGTGGCCCGTGGCGGCCGTCATCAGGCCGGGGTTGATGCCGCAGAACAGCACGTGCAGGCCGTCCGCGATCACGTCCGGGACGAGACGGTCGCGGGCGGCCTCCAGCTCCGCCGCGGTGAAGCGAGGGGAGCGGCTGGTCAGAGGATCGCTCCAGGGGTGTAGCCGACGGCCTCCGGGTGCTGCTTGGCGATCTCCTCGATCCGGCCGACGACGGCACCGACCTGTGCGGCGGCCGCGCCCGTGAAGGACAGCTTGTCGGCCATCAGGGCCGTCAGCCGCTCGCGGTCGAGCGGCAGCCGCTCGTCGGCGGCCAGCTTGTCGAGCAGGTCGTTGCGCTCGGCGCCCTGCTCACGCATCGCCAGCGCGGTGGCGACGGCGTTCTCCTTGATCGCCTCGTGCGCGACCTCACGCCCGACGCCCGCCCGCACCGCGCCCATCAGCACCTTGGTGGTGGCGAGGAACGGCAGGTAGCGGTCCAGCTCGCGGGCGATGACGGCGGGGAACGCGCCGAACTCGTCGAGGACCGTCAGGAAGGTCTCCAGCAGACCGTCCAGCGCGAAGAACGCGTCCGGCAGGGCCACCCGGCGCACCACCGAGCAGGACACGTCGCCCTCGTTCCACTGGTCGCCCGCCAGCTCGCCGGTCATCGAGGCGTAGCCGCGCAGGATCACCATCAGGCCGTTGACGCGCTCGCAGGACCGCGTGTTCATCTTGTGCGGCATCGCCGAGGAACCGACCTGGCCCGGCTTGAAGCCCTCGGTGACCAGCTCGTGCCCGGCCATCAGCCGGATCGTCTTGGCCAGCGACGACGGCGCGGCCGCCAGCTGCACCAGCGCGGTCACGACCTCGTAGTCCAGCGACCGCGGGTACACCTGGCCGACCGACGTGAACGCCTGCGAGAAGCCCAGGTGCCGTGCGATCCGGTTCTCCAGCTCGGCCAGCTTCGCCGCGTCCCCGCCCAGCAGGTCCAGCATGTCCTGGGCCGTACCGACCGGGCCCTTGATGCCCCGCAGCGGGTAGCGGCCGAGCAGCTCCTCGACCCGGCCGTACGCCACCAGCAGCTCGTCGGCGGCGGTCGCGAAGCGCTTGCCGAGGGTGGTCGCCTGCGCGGCCACGTTGTGCGAGCGGCCGGCCATGACCAGCTCCGCGTACTCACCGGCCAGCTTGCCCAGCCGCGCCAGGACGGCCACCGCGCGGTCGCGCACCAGCTCCAGCGAGAGCCGGATCTGCAGCTGCTCGACGTTCTCCGTCAGGTCGCGGGAGGTCATGCCCTTGTGCACGTGCTCGTGCCCGGCGAGGTCGTTGAACTCCTCGATCCGCGCCTTCACGTCGTGCCGGGTGACCTTCTCGCGCTCGGCGATGGAGGCCAGGTCGACGGTGTCGAGGACCCGCTCGTAGTCGGCGATCGCCGCGTCCGGCACCTCGATCCCGAGGTCCTTCTGGGCCCGTAGCACGGCGAGCCAGAGCTGCCGCTCCAGCTTCACCTTCTGCTCGGGCGACCAGAGCGTGGCGAGCTCGGCGGAGGCGTAGCGTCCGGCGAGGACGTTCGGGATGCGGGGCTTGGCGGGGGCGGCAGAAGTCACGTGTACGGATTCTACTGGCGGTTCCTGCAGGCCAACGCCACAGGTCCGCTCGTGCGAAGCTACGAGAGCCGTGTCACGGCCAGGTCGTGTCCTCCGGCCCGGCCCGCCGGCGGCCCGGCCCCTACCCGGCGGCACGGGCCCTGGGGCCCGTATCGGGTCGTGATCAATGGGCACCGCAGCTTCCGGGACGGCGTGTCAGACCACGGCGAGTCGGTCCACCAGCAGCTCCACCCTCCGCTCGGCGTCCCCCGGCGGCAGCCGTCCCGCCCGGGTCAGGGTTGCCAGTCCGTGCAGGGCCGCCCAGAACACCTCGGTGAACAGTCCCGGGTGGACGCCGTCCCCGGCGACCTCGGCGAGGCTCTCCAGCAGGGCGGCGAAGGCGTCCTTCAGCGGCTCAGGGGTGTCCTCCTTCGCGAACGCCAGGCCGCCGTCGAGCTGGAACATGGCGTCGTAGACCGCCGGGTTGCGCTCGGCGAAGTCGAGGTAGGCGCGGGCGAGGGCGGTGACCCGGGTGCGCGGGCCGTCCGCGGCGGAGGTCGCGGCCCGCAGTGCCGCGGCCATCTCGGCGGCGCCTTCGAGGGCGACGGCGCCGATGATCTCGCGCTTGCCGCGAAAGTGGCTGTAGAGGACGGGCTGGCTGTATTCGATGCGCTCGGCGAGCCGGCGGGTGGTGACCGCGTCCCAGCCCTGCTGCTCGGCGAGTTCGCGGGCCGTCGCCACGATGAGGCGCTCGCGGCCCGCCCGTTCGCGCTCCTTGCGTTCCTGTACCGACATGCATCGATCCTAGCACTGCTAGACAATCGAGCAGTAGAAGGTCTAGCGTTGCCTCATCAGCTAGCGGCGCTAGATAGCGGGAGGGTCATCATGCTCAACGCACTCGAGGTCTTCACCACCGTGGTCGTCGGCCTGATGGTGGGGGTGGAGTTCTCGGTCGCCTTCGTCATCAACCGGATCCTCAACGCCCTCCCCGAGGACAGTGGCCAACTCGGCCGCGCCCACGGGGGCCGGATGCTCGGCGCCCTGATGCCGTTCTGGTACATCGGCTCGCTCGTCCTCGTCGCGGTCTGGGCCGTCGCCGGATGGCACCACCCCGGCGCCGGCCTCGTCGTCACCGCCGGCGCGTTGCTGGTCCTCAGCGTGATCATGTCGCTCCTGCTGCTCGTCCCGATCAACAACCGGGGCAAGACGTGGACCCCCGAGAACCGGCCCGAGGACTGGAAGGAGCAGATGAGCCGCTGGGACCGCTACCACTACGTCCGCGTCGCCGTCATCATCGCCGCCTTCGCTCTGCTGGCCGCCGCCCTCGTCTGAGACCTCGGCCAGGTCCGCCAGGACGTCCGCGTGGCACAGTTCGGGCGCGCACCAGCACGCCAGGGTCTTCCCTCGCAGCCCGGCCACCAGCTCCAGCAGTTCGGGGCGCTCCAGCAGATACGCACGCCCGGTACATCGCCATCACCTCGGCGCGGGTGCCGTCCCGCTTCTTCCTCGGGGTGTCGTAGGCGAAGGGGTTGCGGAGCGGGTGCCGGGGCAGGTCCCAGCCGCCCATGGTCCAGCGGCGGCCGACGTAGACGACGTCCTCGGGAGCGTGTTCCAGCCGGGGGCCGAACTCGTGGATCCGGCCCCTGACATTGATCACCCGCGTGGACACGGGACCCACGCTATGCCTCCGCTACGCCTCGTACGGCAGCAGCTCCGGCCGCTTCGGGGCGCGGCCGTCGCCCGAGGAGCGGCCGGTCAGGCGGCGGCCTATCCACGGCAGCAGGTACTGCCTGGTGAAGCGGGCGTCCTCGACCCGGCGCGCGACCCAGCCCGGCGGCGGTGTGGCCGGCATCGGCGTGTGCCACTCGCTGTCCTCGGCCTCGTAGCCGAGGGTCTGCCAGACCGCCTCGGCGACCCGGCGGTGCCCCTCGGCCGTCAGGTGCAGCCGGTCCACGTCCCACATCCGGGGGTCGGCCAGCGAGGGGGCGCCGTACAGGTCGACCACCAGGGCGCCGTGCCGCCCGGCGAGGTCCTCGACGCAGGCGAACAGCTCCTCCATGCGCGGCCGGAACCGTTCGAGGACCGGACCTTGGCGGCCGGGGCTGCGCATCAGCACCAGCTGCTCACAGGCCGGCGCCAGCCGCTCCACCGCCTCGGTCAGCAGGTCCCGGACCCGGACCATGTCGCACTTGGGGCGCAGGGTGTCGTTGAGGCCGCCGACCAGCGTGATCACGTCGGGCCGCA
Organism: Streptomyces sp. NPDC048254; assembly: GCF_043201895.1. Lineage (NCBI taxonomy): Bacteria > Bacillati > Actinomycetota > Actinomycetes > Kitasatosporales > Streptomycetaceae > Streptomyces > Streptomyces sp. NPDC048254. The sequence goes on along the minus strand of NZ_JBICZJ010000024.1, from coordinate 41,649 downwards.
TCGCGACCGCCACGTCCACCTGCTCCTCGACGATCTGCCCGATCAGCTTCCCGCGCACCGCCAGGTTCGCGTACTGGAAGCCGGGCGTGCGGGCGGCCATCCGTCCGGCGAGGACGTCGGCCCAGCCCCGGTAGGAGCCGTCGGCCTTCAGGTCGGACATGCCCTCGGTGAACGAGTCGCCGATCGCGACCAGACTGGAGTGTGCGGGAAGCACAGGGTTCTTCTGCATGGCGACGGAAATGGTATCCCGGGGCTCATACCCGTCGGTCGGTCACTCCCCGGTACGGATCTACGCGTGCTGCCCGAACAGCTCCCGCAGCACGTCCTCCATCGTCACCAGCCCTGCCAGCAGTCCGTCGTCGCCGAGCACGCCCGCCAGATGGGTGCGGCTGCCGCGCATCGCGGTCAGCACGTCGTCCAGCGGGGTGTTCTCCCGCACCCGCGCGATGGGCCGCATGTCCCGCAGCCGGAACGCCTCGTCCCGGGGCGAGGCGTCCAGCGCGTCCTTGACATGCAGATAGCCGACGATCCGCCGCCCCTCGTCGACCACCGGGAACCGGGAGAACCCCGACTCCGCCGACAGCCGCTCCAGCTCCTCCGGGGTGACGCCCACGCGCGCGTAGACGACGCGTTCCAGCGGTACCACCACGTCCCGCACCGGCCGGCGGCCCAGCTCCAGGGCGTCGTGCAGCCGTTCCTGGGCCCGGTCGTCGATCAGGCCTGCCTCACTGGCGTCCTTCACGATCTCGGCGAGTTCGGTGTCCGTGAAGGTCGCCGCGACCTCGTCCCTGGTCTCCACCCGCAACAGTTTGAGCAGCCCGTTCGCGAAGGCGTTCACCGTGAAGATCACCGGACGCAGCGCCCGGGAGAGCGTCACCAGGGGCGGTCCGAGCAGCAGCGCGCTGCGCACGGGTTCGGCGAGCGCCACGTTCTTCGGCACCATCTCGCCGAGCAGCATGTGCAGATAGGTCGCCAGGGCCAGCGCGATCACGAAGGACACGGCATGGCCGGCGCCCTTGGGCACGCCGACCGCGTGGAACACCGGCTCCAGCAGATGGGCGATGGCCGGCTCGGCGACCACACCCAGTACCAGCGTGCACAGGGTGATGCCGAGCTGGGCGGCGGCCAGGAGCGCGGACACGTGCTCCAGACCCCACAGCACGCTCTTGGCGCGCCGGTCGCCCGCCTCGGCGTGCGGCTCGATCTGGGAGCGGCGCACGGAGATCAGCGCGAACTCGGCGCCCACGAAGAAGGCGTTGACGACCAGCGTCGCGAAACCGATCAGCAGCTGTACGACGGTCACCGGCGCCCCTCCCGCTTCTGCTCCTGCTCGTCGGCGAGCGGCGCGTGCAGCAGCACCCGGGCCGCCCGCCGTCCCGACGCGTCCACCACGTCGAGCCGCCACCCGGCGACCTCGACGCCGTCCCCGGTCCGGGGTATCCGCCCCAATTCGGCCGCGACCAGCCCGGCCAGCGTCTCGTACGGCCCCTCGGGCGCCCTCAGGCCGACGCGCGCGAGCTGGTCCATACGGGCCGCGCCGTCCGCCGAGTAGAGCACGCGGCCCTGCTCGTCGGCGCCGGCCGGGGCGAGGTCGGGCGTCTCGTGCGGGTCGTGCTCGTCGCGGACCTCGCCGACGACCTCCTCGACGATGTCCTCCAGAGTGGCGACCCCGGCCGTACCGCCGTACTCGTCGATGACGACGGCCATGGTGCGCCGGCCGCCGAGGCGGTCCAGGAGGCGGTCGACGGTGAGGGACTCGGGGACCAGCAGCGGCTCGCGCATCACCTGGGCCACCCGGACGCGTGCCCGCTCGGCCACGGGCAGGGCCACGATGTCCTTGATGTGGGCGGTGCCGACGACCGAGTCCAGGCTGTCGCGGTAGACCGGGAAGCGGGACAGCCCGGTCGCCCGGGTCGCGTTCGCCACGTCCTCGCAGGTCGCCCGTACCTCCAGGGCGACGACCTGGACGCGTGGGGTCATCACGTTCTCCGCGGTGAGGTCGGCGAGGTTCAGGGTGCGCACGAACAGCTCGGCGGTGTCCGGCTCCAGCGCACCCGCCTTGGCGGAGTACCGGGCCAGCGCGGCCAGCTCCTGGGGCCCGCGCGCGGAGGCCAGCTCCTCGGCGGGCTCCACACCGAACCGTCGTACCAACCGGTTCGCGGTGTTGTTCAGGTGCGTGATGAACGGCCGGAAGGCCGCGCTGAACCAGCGCTGGGCGTTGCCCACCCGCCTGGCCACGGCCAGCGGCGAGGAGATCGCCCAGTTCTTGGGCACCAGCTCGCCGACGACCATCAGGAACACCGTGGACAGCGCGGTGCCGATCACCAGCGCGAGCGAGCTCGCCGCCGACCGCGCGATGCCCACCGTCTCCAGCGGACCGGCCAGCAGCTTGGCGATCGACGGCTCGGCGAGCATGCCGACCACCAGATTGGTGACCGTGATGCCGAGCTGCGCCCCCGAGAGCTGGAACGTCAGCTGCCGTACGGCCTTGAGGGCGCCCGCCGCCCCGCGCTCGCCGCGCGCCGCGGCCCGCTCCAGTTCACCGCGACCCACCGTGGTCAGCGAGAACTCGGCCGCGACGAAGGCACCGCAGGCGAGCGAGAGCAGGATCGCCACCAGCAGGAGGAGCACTTCGGTCATCGGGTCACCTCCGTCCCATGATCGGACAGGGCGGCCGGGACCGCGCGGTATTGCCGGGACAGAGGACTGGGAGGCTCGCCCATGGGCGGACGCTCACACACCTTTCATCGGGAACGAAACGGCCCCTCAATGGTAAAGGACCGGCAAAGTGTGTCGCGCGGCGGACTACGCCAGTGCCTTCATCCGCCGCCGCCACTGCTCCTGCGGGCGGCTGCTCACCACCACCCCGGAGCGCTGCCCGTGCCTACAGCCCGTGCCTACAGCCGCTTGACCCAGCGCCGCCAGTGGTCCTCACGCTGGTAGCCGGCCGCGGCCCAGGCGTGGTGTGCCTGTTCGTTGGCTTCCAGGACCATGGCGTCGACGCGTCGTCCGCCCAGCGTGGCGAAGCGCTGTTCCGCGGCTTCCAGCAGGGCGGTGGCGATGCCCTGCCGGCGGTGGTCGGGGTGTACGGCGAGTCGGTAGGCGGAGCAGCGCCATCCGTCGAAGCCGGCTATGACGGTTCCGGTGAGGAGGCCGTCGCGCTCGGCGAGGAGCAGGGCTTCGGGGTCCCGGGTGAGGAGCCGGGTCACTCCGTCGTGGTCGTCGCTGATGCTCGTTCCCTCCGCGGCGTCGCGCCAGAAGCGCAGCACGGTGTCGATGTCCGAGAGGGTGGCGTGGCGGATGTGAAGTTCGCTCATGGGGTGAGCCAAACAGCAGGTTTGTCGGTCTGGCGAACGGATTTCCATGATCCGCGAGCCCGCCGGCGGAGGTCCGCGGTCACCCTGACAGCTCCGCCAGCACCGGCGCGAAGGCCTCCATGTACGGCTCCAGGACGGTCAGATAGGAGAACCCGTACCGCTCGCGCAGCCCCCGCACCCGCCCGACGACCTCCCCTACGGTGCCGACGAGGACCGTGGGCAGGGCGAGGGCCTGGGCCGGGGTCAGCTCGGGCCGGCGCTCCAGGAGCGGGCCGAGTGCGGACTGCGGGTCGTCGGTGACCGCCACGATCTGGATGAGCAGGTTCCGTTCAGCGGGTTCCGCGCGGGCCGCCGCCAACTCCCCGTAGCGGGCGACCCGTTCGTCGAGTTCCTCCGCGGGGACCGGCTCCAGGCGGCCCTCCGTGTTTCCCGGTGCAAGACGGGCCCCGGCGAAGGCCGCGATGTCCGCGTGTTCGGCGGTCAGCCGCAGCATCCGGTCGCCGTTGCCGCCGATCAGCAGGGGCACCCGGCACTCGTCCGACTTGAGCAACTCCTCGACCGTGCGCCGCAGATGGTCCACCCGCTCGCGCGGTGAGCCGAACGGCAGTCCGGCGCGCTCGTGCTCCGTCTGCACATAGCCGGTGCCGAGGCCGAGTTCGAGGCGGCCGCCGGTCAGTGCGGCGGTCGTCGCCACCTCGCGGGCCAGCAGCACCGGGTTCCAGAAACCCGCGTTGAGCACGAAGGTGCCGAGGCGGGGCCGTTCGGTCGCCCCGGCCGCCGCGACCAGCGCCGGGAAGGGCGCCGGCATCCCCAGATGGTCGGGGACGAGGAGGACGTCGTACCCGAGTTCCTCGGCGCGCCGGCACTTCGCGCGCCACTCGGCGGCCGATGCGGGCGTGAGCAGGTTGACCCCGAAGCGGAACGGACGCGACATGAACTCTCCTCAGCGGTCCGGGACGTGAGCGCCACGATTCCATCACTCGTGCGCGATGGCCGCCAGCACATTCATGCGCGATGCACGCAACGCCGGCAGCAGCGCCGCCACGATGCCCACGACCGCCGAGCCGATCACCACCGCGACGATCGTGCCCCACGGGATCGCCAGCACCTTCATGCCCTGGAGGGCCAGCACCTGCTGGGTGCACACGCCCCACACCAGGCCGAGCGCGAGCCCGAGTACCGCGCCGAACACCGCGATCACCACCGACTCCAGCCGGATCATCCGGCGCAGCTGCCGCCGGCCCAGCCCGATCGCGCGCAGCAGCCCGATCTCCCGGGTGCGCTCCACGACCGACAGGGCGAGCGTGTTGACCACGCCGAGCACGGCGATCACGATCGCAAGGCCGAGCAGCGCGTAGACGAGGTAGAGCAGCACGGCGATCTGGTCGTGGACCAGCTTCTTGTAGTCGGCCTGGTCGCGGACCTGCACCTGCGGGAACGGTGCGAGGGTCTTCTCCAGGTTCGCGCGGAGCCGGTCCACACTCGTGCCCGGGGCGTGGTTCACGTACAACGACGAGTCCTGGCCGCCGGGGACGTACTTCTCCACGGTGGCGATGCCGAAGAACAGCCCGCCCTGGGTGCCGAAGCCGCTGCCGCTGTCCTGGTCGGTGAGGGCGCCCACCTTCATCTCGGCGCTCTTCCCGCCCTGGAACTCGACCGGGACCACGCTGCCGAGGCGCACCTTGTGGTCCGCGGCGAAGGTGGCGTCCATCCCGATACCGCCGTCGGCCAGCGCGGCCGCGGTGTCGCCGCCCTTGTAGGCGACATGGGCGACCTCGTCGACCTGCTGGTCGTACCCGGCGGCGGTCGTGGTGACCCGCTTGCCGTCCGGCAGCCGTACCGCCACCGGCGCGAACCGCTGCCGTACGACGAGACCGACGCCCTCGGTGCCGCGCACCTTGTCGGTGACCTCCTGGGTGAACGGGAGGAAGTTGCCGTTCTGGACGATGAAGTCGGCGCCCAGCGTCTTGTCGATCTGCTGGTCGAAGGACCTGGACATGGAGGCGCTGGCCACCGACATCCCGCCGACCAGGGCGAGCCCCACCATGAGCGCGGCGGCGGTGGCGCCGGTGCGGCGCGGGTTGCGCAGGGCGTTGCGCTGGCTCATCCGGCCCACCGAGCCGAAGAGCGCGGGGAAGGCCGCGCCGAGGACCCGGATCACCGGGCGTACCAGCAGCGGACCGGCGATGACCGTCGCGAGCAGCGTCAGCACCACCCCGAGGCCCAGCAGCGAGGCGGCCGAGGCGGTCTTCGTGGCCGCCGCACAGCCCGCGAGGGCCGCCGCACCGAGCGCCCCGACGACCGCACCCACGATCGCCCGCGTCTTCAGCGGCTTGCCCACCCCGGCGATCTCGGCGTCCGCGAGCGCCGCCATCGGCGACACCGTGGCCGCGCGCCGGGCCGGCAGATAGGCGGCGACGAACGTGACGCCGACCCCCACGACGTAGGCGGCGACCGGGGTGCCCCAGCCGATGACCATCTCGGTGGTCTTGAGGTTCATCCCGAACGCGCTCATCAGCTTGATCAGCCCGAGCGCCAGCCCGATACCGGCGCCCAGACCCAGCGTCGAACCGACCAGCCCGAGCAGCACCGCCTCGGTGAGCACGGACCGCCGTACCTGACGCCGGTCGGCGCCCAGCGCGCGCAACAGGCCCAGCTCCCGGGTGCGCTGGGCGATCAGCATGGAGAAGGTGTTCACGATCAGGAAGACGCCCACGAGCGTGGCGATGCCGGCGAACCCGAGCATCACGTACTTGATGACGTCGAGGAAGCCGCCCAGGTCCGCGGCGGAGGACTTCGCCTGCTCGTCGGCGGTCTTCAGGTCGTACGTCCCGGTCCCGATCGCCTCGCCGACCCGGCGCTTCAGCTCGGCGTCCGGGACACCCTGCGCCGCGTCCACCGAGATGCTGGTGGCCCGGTCGGCGGAGCCCAGCAGTTCCTTCGCGGCGACCGACGGGTCGAGGAAGACCAGGGCCGCACCGGGGTTGGTGGTGGTGAAGGTGGCGATGCCGACGATCTCCACCTCGAAGGTGCCGGGCTGGGCCTGCACCGTCAGGGTGTCGCCGATCGCCACGTGCTTCTTGTCGGCGGTGTCCGCGTCGAGCAGCGCCTGGCCCGCGCCCTGCGGGGCGTGCCCCGAGGTGAGCTTCACGGGGCTGCGGTGGGTGAGGTACCAGTCGGTGGCGATGGTCGGGGCGCCGGTGGTCGGGCCGACCGACTTGTTGTGGCTGTCGACCACCACGATGTTCTGCACGGAGACGTCCGCGTGGGTGTCCGCGACCCCGTCGACCTTGGCGACCTGTTCCTTCAGCGCGGCCGGTACGGTCTGGACGGCGCCGGTCGGCACCGACGACTTGAGGTCCTCCTTCGGCTCCACGGTCACATCGGCGGAGGTGGAGGCGAAGAGCCGGTCGAAGGTGCGGGTGACGGTGTCGGAGAAGATCAGGCTGCCCGCGACGAACGCCACGGACAGGACGATGGCCAGCGCGGACAGCAGCAGCCGTCCCTTGTGGGCCAGAAAGCTCCGCAGGGTTGCCTTGAGCACCGGGTCAGTCCTCCTCGGGCGCCGCGGACCCGCGTCCCGCGTCGGATCCGGGGGGCTCGGGCCGCGCGTCGGAACCGCTCGTGTCACGGCCCCCGGGGAACAGGCGCATGCGTTCCAGTACGGCGTTCGCCGTCGGCCCTTCCATCCGGTCCACCATCCGGCCGTCCGCGAGGAAGAGCACCAGGTCGGAGTGGGCGGCGGCGCCCGGGTCGTGGGTCACCATGACGACCGTCTGCCCGAGCTGGTCGACCGCGTCCCGCAGAAAGCCCAGCACCTCCAGGCCGGCCCGCGAGTCCAGGTTGCCGGTCGGCTCGTCGGCGAAGATCAGCTCCGGCCGGGAGGCAAGCGCCCGCGCGCAGGCCACCCGCTGCTGCTGCCCGCCGGACAGCTGCGCGGGCCGGTGCCTGAGCCGGTCCCGCAGCCCCAGCGTGTCGATGACCTGGTCCAGCCACTTCCCGTCGGGCTTCCTGCCCGCGATGTCCATGGGCAGAGTGATGTTCTCGGCCGCGTTGAGCGTCGGGATCAGGTTGAACGACTGGAACATGAACCCGATCCGGTCCCGGCGCAGCCGCGTCAGCTCGCGATCCCGCAGCCCCGTTATCTCCGTGCCGCCGAGCCAGACCTGACCGGCCGACACGGTGTCCAGCCCCGCCAGACAGTGCATCAACGTGGACTTGCCGGAGCCCGACGGGCCCATGACCGCGGTAAAGCGGCCGCGTGCGATGTCCACGTCCACCGAGTCCAGTGCGAGCACGGCCGTCTCACCCGCGCCGTACGCCTTGGTGACCCCGCGGGCGCGGGCCGCGACCCCGTCGGCGGCGGGCGCCTCCGCAGCTGCTGTGGACAAGACTGCCTCCCCGATCACCCGACGGTCACCCGACCTCTTTGTCCGGGTCGAGCGTAGTGTGACCCGCCCCACAGGCGGTATCACTTTTCGGTTCCGATGCGCGCTTGCCGCTGCTAGCGCAATCGCGCTAGCGTCTAGGTATGGCGAAGACCCAGCTGAACGTGCGCGTGGACGAGGGCACCGCCAGGGTGGCCCGTGAGCGCGCCCTCGCGCGCGGCATGAGCGTCAACCGCTACATAGAGGAACTGGTCATGCAGGACACAGGTGAAGCGGGCCGGACGTTCGTCGAGGCCGCCGCCGACTTCATGAAGCAGTACGAGTCCGTCTTCGCGGAGGAGTTCGGCGAAGCGCAGGGTCCCGACACGTCCGACAAGACCGAAGGCCGTCACTGATCCCTTGAGCGACCTGACCATCGACCTCGCCTGGCTCCTCATGCTCGCCGAGCAGAAGACCCCTGGAGACCCCCAGGTCACCGACTGGGGTGCGCTGATCGCGGCCGTCGCCAGGCACCAGGCCGAGATATTCGACGTGCCCGTCTACGACACCCCGCAGGCCCGCGCCGCCGCCCTGCTCCAACTCCTCATCCATGTCCCGGCCCTTGAGCGTTCGAACGCCCTCTTCGCGTCCTCGGTCGCCTACGCCTATCTGGTCGCCAGCGGCCTCAAGGTCGCCACCTCGCCCGAACAGGTCCGCGATCTGGCCCGGTTGGTGAAGACCGGCGAGGCGAGCGTGTCCGACATCGCGGAGGAGCTGCGCCGCTGGAGCCTGTGAGCGGGATCCCGGTCAGCAGGATTCCGCTCAGGACTCCAAGGGCTTGCGTGCGACGCCCAGCACACAGTAGGAGGACGGCAGCCGCGGACCTTTCTCCGGCATGAACACCCGCCGGTACGGCCCGAGTTCGAACCCGGCCGCACGCAACTCGGCGACCGGCTCCCGGGACAGATGGCAGCCGCCGCTCAGCAGCGGCCACACCGTCCGGTCCAGCGCCCGCTGGGTGAACAGCATCGCCGGTCCGCCGCCCCGCCCGTGCTCGAAGAACCGCAGCTCACCGCCCGGCCGCAGCACCCGCAGTACTTCAGCCAGCGCCCGCCGCGCATCGCGCACACTGCACAGCACCAGCGAGAGCACCGCCGCGTCGTAGGCCTCGCTCTTCACCGGCAGCGCTTCCGCCGCGCCCGGCACCACGTCCACCGGGACCTCGGCGCGGACCGCGGCCTCCGCCGCCAACTGCCGCAGGGAACGCTCCGGTTCGATCGCGACGACCTCCGCCACCGAACCGGGGTACCGCGCGAAATTGAGCCCGTTGCCCGCGCCGATCTCGATCACCCGGCCGGACAGCCCGGAGAGCAGCCGTTCCCGGGTCGCCGCCATACCGAGCCTGGTCTCGGCGGCCACACTGCAGCGGGCGTAGAAACGGGCGAACAGCGGGTGGTGGACGGGATCCCGTGCCGGTGTCCCGGCACGGGCGGACATCAGCCGCATGGCGACCTCCAGACGGAAGCAGGTCTACGGTGATTGTCCCCCGTACGGGCCCGCCCCACCCCCTCGCCACGCGATCGGGCGGAGAACCGCCGCCCGGACCGGCCCTAGGCGATGAAGTCCCGCACCTGCTGGTAGACGCCGGAGTCGTCGTTCATGTCGGTGTGCGAGATGCAGCCGACGCCGACGTTGGTCGCCCCGCTCAGCAGCGCCGAGGAGTCCGGGTCGATCGCCGCGTCGCAGTTCGACCAGTACGCGGCGTACGAGACGCTGCCGGGCGTCTCGTCACCGGAGTTCAGGGCGGTCAGGAAGGAGCTGCCGGTCGTCATTTCCTTGCAGGACGTGTACAGCCACCCGCACAGCGAGGCGACGCTCGTCCCGTGGTTCACGCCGGCGACCGACACGAAGTCGTCCACGTACGAGGTCCCGCCGAGGTTCTTCAGGTAGTAGCGGCTGTTGAGCGCGCCCATGGAGTGGACGACCAGGTCCACCTTCGAGGCGCCGGTCTGTGAGAGCACGGTCTGGATGTAGCTCGACAGCTGCGAAGCCGTGGTGACGTTCGACTTCGTCCAGTCGTACGACCACGCGAACAGCTCCGACGAGGTGTACCCGTCGGCCTTGAAGTCCGCGATCCAGGTGTCCCAGCTGCTGGAGTCGCTGCTGAGGCCGTGCACGAAGACGACCGGGTTGTGGGTCGCCGCCTGCGCGGGAGTCGTGGCCAGGGGGAGTGACAGAAGGAGCGATCCGGCTATCGCCGTCAGAGCGGTTGCGATGCGACGCGTGGCGCGTTGCATGATGCCTCCTGAAACGGGTGGGGTTGTTCAGGAGTGTCGGGACGGGTCTACGCGCGCCGCATCGGTGAAGTCGCCAGTCTTTACGAGTCAACTAACTCGCCAGTAACGTCTTTCGTGTGGTGATACCGGTGAATCCCCCACCTCTTGACCGCACTTCGCCACCGCAGACGTCCGACGCGGGGCCATGCCCGGCTTCGGCGCTCCCCGAGGGTGTACGCGCCCGGGTGCGACGCGTCGTATACGAAGATCAGCGCGCCGTGGCCGAACTCGTGCCGCGCCTCACCGAACGGCAGACGGCGGGACTCGACCCGCTGCCGGCCGAACCGGCCGAACTCGCCCCGCGGCTGCTCCATGCCCTGCGCCGGGAGATCCGCGCCCTGCCCGACGACACCCGCCGGCTGCTGCTCCTCGCCGCGGCCGACCAGTACCCGGTCGCCACCCACGCCTTCCTGCGCGCGGTCACGGCCGGCCGGCTCGACACCCGCCCGCTGGAGGCCGCCGAGACCGCCGGGGTCGCCCACGCCAGTGCCGGCGGGGTGTTCTTCCGGGACGCCTGGACCCGGATCGCCGCGTACGGGACGGCCTCAGCGGCCGACCGGCGCGAGGCCCACCAGCTGCTCGCCCGGGTGCTGGGCGGCAAGGGCGAGGCGACCCGCCGCTCCTGGCACCGGGGCGCCGCCGCGCTCGGCCCCAGCGCCCGGCTCGCGGCGGAACTGCGGACCGCCGCCGACCGGGCCCGTACCGAGGGCAGACCCGCGCTCGCCCGCGCCCTCGCCGAACGCGCCGCCGACCTCTGCCCGGACCCGGTGGCGGAGGCCCGGCTGCTCGCCCTGGCCGCCGCCGACGCCTGGCGCTCCGGAGAGCCCGACCGGGCGAGACGGCTCGCCGCCCGTACGGCCGACTCCGCCCTCGACGGCGTCCTCGCCCTCCGAGCCGGCAACGCCTCGGAGGCCTTCGACGCCCTGCTCACCGCCGCCGTCCGGCAGGAACGTTCCGTCGACTCCGCCGGACTCCTCGCCCTCGCCACCGAGGCCGCCGTCTACACCGGCGACCTGAGACGCTGCCGCGAGGCCCATGACCTCGCCCGGTGGCTGGGCCTCTCCCCGCCCGGCATCCTCGCCGGACTCACCGCCGCCGTCGAGGGCCGCTACGACGACGCCCGGATCCTCCTCAAGGGCACCGCCGGCCGCTGCGGACCCGGCGGCGACCCCGGTCTGCTGATCCACTCCGGCATGGCCGCGCTGATGCTCGGCGACCACACCCGCGCCGCCACCGCCACCCTCCGGGCCACCGCCTCGGCCCGCGCCCACGGCATCCCGGCGACGGCCGCACAGGCCATGGAGTTCCGCGCCTACGCCGACTTCTGGACCGGCCGCACCCGGACCGCCGAGGCCGCCGTCCAGGAGGCCCTGGACCAGGCCCACGCCACCGGGCAGGACAACGGGGCCTGCCATCTCCAGGCCGCACTCGCCATGTTCGCCGCCGTCCGGGGCGACGAGGAGGCCTGCCGCGAGCGCACCGCCGCCGTCCGCTCCCACGCCCTGGCGCACGGGCTCGGCCTGCCCGCCGCCCTCGCCCAGTGGGCGCTCGCCTTCCTCGACCTGACCAACGGCCGCTTCCCCGCTGCCGCCGCCCGGCTGCGCGCCCTCGCCGGGTTCGGCCCCGGACACGGCCACCGGGCCATCCGGCACCTGGCCACCCCGCACTACGTCGAAGCCGCCGTCCGCACCGGAGACACCCGGGTCGCGCGCGCCGCGCATGCCGACTACCACCGTTGGGCCACCGCCGTCCGCAGCACCGACGATCTCGCGCTCAGCGCCCGCTGCCGGGCCCTGCTCGCCCCCGGCGCCGAGGCCGTCCAGCACTACCGGGCCGCCCTCGACCTGCACGCCCGGGGCACCCGGGACTTCGAACGCGCCCGTACCGAGCTGCTGTTCGCCGGAGCCCTGCGCCGGCTGCGGCAGCGCCCCGAGGCCCGGGACCGGCTGCACAGCGCGCTGGCGGCCTTCGAGTCCTTCGGGGCCCCGCACTGCGCCGCCCAGGCCCGTGCCGAACTCCGGGCCCTGGGCACGGCGTTGACACCTGCCACCACCGGTGCGCCCGACCCGGCCGCCGTCCTCACCGCCCAGCAGCTCATGGTCGCCCGGATGGCCGCCGAGGGCGCCACCAACCGCGAGATAGCCGACCGCCTCAACCTCAGTCCACGCACCATCGACCACCATCTGCGGGGGGTCTTCAGCCGGTTGGGGATCCGATCCCGGATCGAACTGGTACGGCTGCTCGGCGAGTCGCCCTAGGACCGTCGGTCGGGTGCGGCGCCATCGTGGCTGGTCGCGCAGCCGCACCCGACCGACGTGGCCTGCCCCGGCACTAAGGAGCTTCCCGCTCCCGGAACGCCTCCGCGTCCCAGCTCCCGTCCAGCCGCGCGGACAGCCAACCCGGCGCCGCCGCACGGAAGTCGGCGGGCGTCAGCGCTCCGGCCCCGGCGGGCAGCGCACCGAGCAGCGGCGCCCCGGCCACCTCCGGAAGATCGGCGACGTTGCAACGCGACGCCAGATCCGGGGACTCGGGCCAGCTGCCGATCACCACACCCAGCAACTCCAGTTCACGAGCCCGCAGTTCACGGGCCGTCAGCTCGGTGGTGTTGAGGGTGCCGAGCCCGGCTGACGCCACCACCAGCACCGGCGCGTTCAGCAGCCGGGCCGCGTCCGCCAGCGTGCCGCCCGCCGCGTCGAACCGCACGAGCAATCCGCCCGCCCCCTCGACCAGCACCAGTTCGTGCTCGGCGGCCAGCTTGGCGGCGGCCTCCGCCACCTCCTGCGGACGCACGGGGGCCATTCCGGCCCGCCGGGCCGCCGTGCCGGGCGCCAACGGCTCCGGGAAGCGGGCGAGTTCGGCCGTCGTCACCGGGCCCGCGAGCCGGGCGACCTCGTCGGCGTCCCCGCGCTCGTCCGGTCGTACCCCGGTCTGCGCGGCCTTCAGGACCGCCACCGAGCGGCCCGCCGCGAGCGCCGCGGCGGCGACGGCGGCCGTGGTGACCGTCTTGCCGACCTCGGTACCCGTCCCCGTGATCATCAGGATCGGCATGTTCATCCTTCCCGCGCGGCGGCGCACACCGCGCGCGTGATCCGTGCCACGTCCGCGTCGCCTGTGACGTACGGCGGCATCGTGTAGACCAGATCGCGGAACGGCCGCAGCCACACGCCCTCCCGCACGGCGGCGGCCGTGGCGGCCTTCATGTCCACGTCGTGGTCGAGCTGGACGACCCCGATGGCGCCGAGGACGCGGACGTCCCGTACGCCGGGGATCTCCCGGGCCGGCGCCAGGCCGTCCCGCAGGCCCGTCTCGATCCGCTTGACCTCCGCCTGCCAGTCCTGGCCCAGCAGCAGTCCGAGCGAGGCGCAGGCCACGGAGGCGGCCAGCGGATTGCCCATGAACGTCGGGCCGTGGGCCAGCACCGGCACCTCGCCCCGCGAGATGCCCTCGGCCACCCGGGGCGTGCACAGGGTCGCCGCCATCGTCAGATAGCCGCCGGTCAGCGCCTTGCCCACGCACATCACGTCCGGGGTGACGGCCGCGTGGTCCGCCGCGAACAGTGCGCCGGTGCGGCCGAAGCCGGTCGCGATCTCGTCGAACACCAGCAGCACGTCGTGCGTGTCGCAGGCCTCGCGCAGCACCCGCAGATAGTCGGGGGAGTGGAACCGCATCCCGCCGGCGCCCTGCACCACCGGCTCGACGATCACCGCGGCCAGTTCGTGCGCGTGGCGCTCGATCAGCGACCGCAGGCCGTCGGCGTACGACTCGTCGTACTCGGCCGGCGGCGCGTCGGCGAAGACCTGGCGGGGCAGCACGCCGGACCACAGCTCGTGCATCCCGCCCTCGGGGTCGCACACCGACATCGGCTGCCAGGTGTCACCGTGGTAGCCGCCCCGCCAGGTCAGCAGACGCTGTTTCGCGGGGCGGCCGAGGGAACGCCAGTACTGCAGGCACATCTTGACCGCGACCTCGACCGACACCGAGCCGGAGTCGGCGAGGAAGACATGCTCGAGCCCGTCCGGCGACATGTCGACAAGGAGCTTCGCCAGGCGTACCGCGGGCTCGTGGGTGAGCCCGCCGAACATCACATGGCTCATCCGGCCGAGCTGGTCGCGCGCGGCTTCGTTGAGTACCGGGTGGTTGTAGCCGTGGATCGCCGACCACCAGGACGACATGCCGTCGACCAGCTCGCCCGAGCCGTCCGCGAGCCGCAGCCGGACCCCGCTCGCCGATTCCACGACGAGCGGTTCGGCCCGGCCGGGCATCGGTCCGTACGGATGCCAGACGTGCCGCCGGTCCAGCTCCAGCAGCTCCGGGACGCTCAGGTCAGGCATTGGGCGCGAGGTCCGTTCCGGCGCCCCGGCGGCGGACGGCGACCAGATCGGTGCGCGGCTCGTTGGCCTGGGCGGCGGCGTCCTCGTGGGAGCCGCAGACGCCCGACCCGCACCCGGCCTCGGCATGCGACCCGCATCCGGCCTCCGCGTGCGACCCGCAGCCCCCGGCCGCGACCTCCGAGCGGTGCCGCGGCAGCGTCACCTCGTCGGCGCCCTCCACCACGAACCCGGCGTCCGCGATCATCTCCAGGTCGGACTGGCCGGCCTGGCCCTCGGTGGTGAGGTAGTCGCCGAGGAAGATCGAGTTGGCCAGGTGCAGCGCGAGCGGCTGCATGGTGCGCAGATGGACCTCGCGGCCGCCCGCGATACGGACCTCGACGTCCGGGCAGACGAACCGCACCATGGCCAGGATCCGCAGACAGCGCTGCGGGGTGAGGTTCCACTCCTTGGCCAGCGGGGTGCCCTCGACCGGGATCAGGAAGTTGACCGGCACCGAGTCCGGGTCCAGCTCGCGCAGTGAGAAGACCACGTCGACCAGGTCCTCGTCGTTCTCGCCCATGCCGGCGATCAGACCGGAGCAGGCCGACAGACCGGCGGCGTGCGCCTTGTTGACGGTGTCCACCCGATCGGCGTAGGTGTGCGTGGTCGTGATGTCCCCGTACGTCCCCTCGGACGTGTTGAGGTTGTGGTTGTAGGCGTCCGCGCCCGCCTCGCGCAGCCGCTCGGCCTGGCCGTCGGAGAGCAGACCGAGGCAGGCGCACACCTCGACGCCCTCGTTCTGCTCCTTGATCGCCTTGATGGTGCCGGCGACCCGGTCGACGTCCCGGTCGGTCGGGCCGCGTCCGCTCGCCACCAGGCAGACCCGCTTGGCGCCCCCGGCCAGACCGGCGGCGGCCGCCTTGGAGGCCTCGTCGGGTTTCAGCCAGCTGTACTTGAGGATCCCGGTCGAGGACCCCAGGCGCTGCGAGCAGTAGGAGCAGTCCTCCGGACACAGGCCCGACTTGAGGTTGACCAGGTAGTTGAGTTTCACGCGCCGGCCGAACCACTTCCGGCGCACCTTGCCGGCCGCGGCCACCACATCGAGCACGTCGTCGTCGGAGGTCGCCAGCACGGCGAGCGCTTCCTCGCGGGTCGGCAGCTCGCGCCGAAGCCCCTTGTCCACCAGCGTGTTCAGCAGGTCCATGAGAGCCGATCCTGTACTACGAGGCTGCTCCGGGCCAAGGAGAGTTTGCACAACCCTGTCAGTTCGACGTGTGGGGTATGTAACATGACCACCCCAGTACGCAGGGTCCACAGAGAGCACGGAAGACCAGGTCAGAGGCCCACAGTCCGCATCCCGCCACCGATTCGGTGAGAGTCATGAGTGAGACGCAAGGGCCAGTGGATCAGTATGGAGGGTTCCTACAACACCCCGAAGAGGCTGGTCCCTCAAGCGCCGTGCGTGACTTGGTGCGGGCTGTTCTGGAAGCTCTCGGCATCCCCCGCCCTGCGACCGGGGATGTGTCTAAAACAGAGAATCCCCAGGTCAGGATCGGCCTATCTCAGACCCTCAAAACGAGGATCCCGATTCTCCAAACGTCGAGATCAGGCAGTGCGCCGCCCCTTCGAACGTCACTGACTCAGTTCGTAAGCTCAGGCCGGGAGCGGCCCTGCGCTCGCGAGCCGAGTCTCCCCGCCCCTCCCGCAGCGCAATGCAGGAGGCACCTCGCCACGCCGCCTGGGTTCGCTCCTGTGACCGTTTCAGCGCGCCACATCTGCCATGCACTTGCTATTCAAGTAGCAAGAAGGGAAGGTGGAGGAGTGAACATCCGCCACATCCCTGGCGCGCAGCAGGACCGGCGCGTGCTCCTGCTGCTCGTGAGCGACGATCGGCAGCTGCTGCTGTGCGGTGCGTGCTGCGGCGACCGGACCGTCCCGTCCGTCCACCTCGGAACGGACGACGAGCCCGCCCGCCAGGCCCGCACCCATCTCGCGCAAGCGTTCGGCGTCGGCAGCCCGCGACTCGCCGCCGTGCGTGGAGTCCACACCTCCGGCAGGGACCAGGCGTGGGAATACGAGCGGGTGACACAGACCCACGTCCTGATCTCCCGCATCAGCAACGCGGAAGCGCGCACGGCATGCGAAAGGGGTAGCCGGCATACCCGATGGACCTTGGACGACTTGCACCGACACCGCAGACGGGTAACCCCTCAGGGGATCATCGCTCTTCTTGCCGGTTACCTCGAAGGCTGGCTGCCCGACGGCTCCCACACGCTCTACTGACCCGCAACTGGACACTCGCCGCCCATGGCCCTCGGCACTGGTGGCTCGCCTGGTCACTATCGCCAGTCCCACCGGGGCTCCTCCTGGACAGTCGACACGGCTAACCTCAGCGGTCCCCGATCACGCGCGAGCGCCGTCGGGATCCCCGTACCCAGCGATCCCGACGGCAGCCTCGATCCGCAGGCCCGTCGGGCGGGCCTGCGGCGAGGTCACTTCCCCAGGAAGGCGAGGAGCGCGGTGTTGACCTCATCCGCGTGTGTCCACAGCAGGCCGTGCGGGGCGCCCTCGATCTCCACGTAGTCGGCGGACGGCAGCGCCTTGTGGAAGGGCCGCGCCGTCCCCTCGACGGGCAGGATCCGGTCGCCCGTGCCGTGCAGGATCAGGGCCGGCACGTCGATGGCCGGGATGTCGGTCCGGAAGTCGGTGTACCAGGTCGACGGCGCCGCCGCGGCGGCGAAGAAGCCGCCACCCGCGGCGACGTTCCAACTGTTGCGCACGGCCTCCTCGCTGATCCTGGTGCCGAGGTTCTCGTCCAGGTTGTAGAAGTCCTTGTAGAAGTCCGTGTAGTACGCGTAGCGGTCCGCGTTCACGGCCGCGACGATGCCGTCGAAGAACTCCTTCGGGGCGACCCCGTCCGGGTTGTCGTCGCTCTTGAGCAGGCAGGGCTCCAGCGAGGCCAGGAAGGCGACCTTGGAAACCCGGGCGGAGCCGTAGGTGGACACGTAGCGGGCGACCTCTCCGGTGCCCATCGAGAAGCCGACCAGTACGGCGTCCTGCACGTCGAGGGTCTCCAGCACGGTGTTCAGGTCGGCCGCGAAGGTGTCGTAGTCGTACCCGGACGTCGGCTGGCTGGACTGTCCGAACCCGCGGCGGTCGTAGGTGATCACTCGGTAGCCCGCGTCCAGCAGCACGGCGCTCTGCCTCTCCCAGGAGTGGCCGTCGAGCGGGAAGCCGTGGATGAGGACGACCGGCTGCCCGGTGCCGTGGTCCTCGTAGTAGAGGTCGATGGTGGTGGAGTTTTCCTGACCCACAGTGATGTACGGCAAGGTCTCGTTCCTTCGTCCGGAGTGGCGCGCGCGCAGGACCACACTCCATCTCGATGAGGGAGGGTGCTGCACGGACGGCATCGGCTCATCGGCTGCCGACGTCCGGGCATTCGTGGCATGCGCGGCACGGGATGTCAGCACAGTAGGGCGAACGTTCCTCCCCCTGTTGCCCGCGAGCGCACCGCTCGTTGCCTGGAAGCGCCAGGACGGAAACGTGTCCCGGCACGCTGCGGCGCAAGGCTCTTCGAAGGCGTCCCTCGCCGGCACGTCCCGCGGGCGCGGACGGACCACTGGTGATGCACCGACAGACAAGACGCCTCCGTCAGCCGGGCCTGATGTGCTTCCACGCCTGCGGTCCATCGCCGGCTCACGCCGTGAGCGCCGGTCCGACCCGGCGCTCGCTCCCGGTCGCCCTGCCAGCCGCACTCCGGGTTCGGGCAGAGGGCCCATTTCCAGCCCGGTGCGGTGGGCCGGTCGGGGGCCTTGCGGTGGCGCAGCGGGACGAGGCAGCGCGGGCAGTGCCGGGATGTGCCCCGGGCCGGGACGGTGACGACGGCGATGCCCGTTTCGGCGGCCAGGTGTCGCATCCGTTCCACGATCTGTCCGCGCACGGTTTGGGAGAGGCGGGTGTTGTGGGTGCGGCCCATGCCGCGGGCCTCCAGCGAGCGGAGGTCCTCGACGTAGATGACGCTCGCGCCGGCGGCGAGGGCCTGGTCGACCGCCCAGCGGGCGGCGGAGGCGGCCAGGGCGTCGTTGAGGTTCGAGCGGCGGGCCGAGATGTGCCGGGCTTCCTCGGTCAGCACGGCGTGTTTTCCGGCCAGGGAATGGCTGTCGCTGTCCCCGATGAGGCGCTGGTAGTGGCCGGTCCTGGCGTGCAGGTGCTCGCTCTCGCGGCGCAGCCGGTGCTGCTTGGCCAGCACACCGGCCGCCCGGAACATCCCGCCCGTCCCGAGTGCGGTGATGCGCCCGTCGTCGTGCAGACGCACGGCGCCCGCGCTGAGCAGGGTGTTCAGCCCCCAGTCCACGCCGAGGGCGATGGTGTGCCCGGCGCGCCGGTCCTTCGGCACGGCGTGGGTGTACGCGAGATCGGCCCGCACCCGGCCGGAGTGCAGGCGCAGGGTGGGCAGGTGCAGCACCGCGCCGGGCGGGACCGTCGGCGGCAGTGTGACGGGACAGGCCACCCACGCCCAGTCCCGGTAGGAGCGCGGGTCGGGACGGCAGGGCAGCTGCAGCCGCAGCAGCGCCCGGCCCGGATCATCCCCGCGCACGATCGTCGCCTGCTGCCCGTCGCACGCCGACAGCAGCAGCATCCGCGCTATGCGGGGTGCGGCCTCCAGCTCGAACACGTCGACAGGCAACCGGCCGTGCTTCTCGGTGAAGGCGGCGATCTGACGGGTGCGGGAGGTGATGACGCTGGACGGCAGATCCCGGCCGCCGGGCACGGCCTCACGGACCGCGTCCCACTCGCCCGGGGTGCGCCTGCCCGGTTCGGCGGGCCACGTCGCGAGGACCCCGGCGGTCAGGTCGGCCCGCCACTTCGCCGACCGCAGCGTGCGCCCGGCCTGTTCCTGGGCCATGCGCACGATCCGGTCGTTGACGCGCACACCCGCCGCCGGAGCGGCACTCCAGCCCAGGCGGCGCAGCGCCATCCACGCATTCGACGGCAACGCCCGGCCCCCGGCATCCACCCCGGAGGCCAGCAGGGACACATCGGCGGCGTCCCAGTGCGCGGCCAGCAGCCCGGCGGCCATGCCGGAGACCAGATCGGCGGCCCAGCCCACCCGCCGGGCCAGCACCGCCGCGGTGAGGACATCCCCGGTCTTCTCCTCCACCCCGGTACGCAGTAGGCCAGGGGCACAAGCGGTGCGGGCCGTCTCGCCCTCGCCGAGCGGCAGCTTCCGGCTCACCAGTTCCCCCTTTCCCATGCGTGGTGCTGTCATCCGATCAACGACACCTTTGCGAAAAGGTCACGCATTCGATCCACGCACCCATATACGAGGCTGACGCCGGGACCGGACACACGGCACGACGTCAACGGACCACACATCACTACGGATCCCAAAGCAAACAGAGGAGCCTGTAATGCCGGCCAGCCCCAGGGTGGCCCCCTGGGGCTGGCTCAAGATGCAGGTGAGAGGCATCTCGTCTGGCGGACGGTGCTCTTTCCCGGGCGAGGAGGCATGGCACGCTTGGGCAGCACTCGCCTGGTTCCACACGTTCCGTCTCCTCCCAGCCACGCACTCGTACGGGGACCCCGCTTGGACCGTTTTCAGCAGCCGTTCCCCACTGACGGACCCGGTGGCGTACAGCCGCCTGTACGGGGCCGGGAAGAGGAGCTGGACTTCATCGGCGCGCGGTTCGACGCGCTGACTCAGGGGCGCGGCGGCATCGTGTGCATCGAAGGCGCGCCCGGCAGCGGCAAGAGCCGTCTCCTGTCGGAGGCGCAGGCCGTCGCGGTGCGCCGTGGGCTGAGGGTGTTCCGCGGAGGCGCGGATCCCGACGGCCAGTTCGTTCCGCTGGGCCCGCTGCTGGACGGTCTACTGACGGGCCCCGAGCCGTTGTTCGACATGAACAGGCTGCGTGACCTCGCGGCGGCGCCCGAGCAGCGGTTCTGGCTGTTGCAGGAGCTGCAGGACCGGCTGGAACAGGCGGCGCTCAACACACCGCTGGTCATCGTCCTGGACGACATCCAGTGGCTGGACGACGTGACACTTCTCGCCCTGCGCACGCTCTCGGCCCGCCTGTCCTCCCACGCGATCCTGTGGCTGGTTGCCGTCCGCAGCGGCACGAGGACACCCGGCGTGCGCACGACGTTGGACCGGCTGGACCGGGCCGGTGCCCATCGGCTCCGGCTCGGACCGCTGGCCGACACCGCGGTCGCCCAGATCACCGAGGACGTACTGGGAGCCCCTCCGGATCCGGCGACACTGGGCGTCGCCCGCCGGGCGGAGGGCGTGCCCCTGCTCCTGGTGGAACTGCTCCGCGGCATGCGCGACGAACACTCGGTGATCGTTGAGCACGACGTGGCGCGTCTGACGGGCGGACACCTTCCCGACCGTTTCCAGAGCTCCGTACGACAGCGTCTCGACCAGCTCTCCGAACCGACCCGGGAGATCGTGCAGACCGCGTCCGCCATCGGCCGCACGGTCACCGTCGACCTCCTGGCAGAGCTGCTCGACAAGCCGACGGCGACGCTGATCGCACCGTTGGAGGAGGCCCTCGACTCTCATCTGCTCGTCGAACGGGACGACCGGTTGCTGTTCCGCCACGACCTGATCCGCGAGGCCGTCGAGGGCAGTCTGCCCGTGTCCGTACGCCGGGCTCTGCGGTGCCATGCCGCCGACGTCCTGCTGGCGCGCGGCGCACCGGTCACCGAGGCGGCCGCCCTGCTCCTGGACAGTGCGGGGCCGGGTGACCGCAGGGCCGTGCAGCTGCTGAGAGCCGCCGCGGCGGAACTCTCGACGTCCGCGCCGTCGTCAGCGGTGGAACTCAGCCGCCAGGCGCTGGAACTCACCGCCGAGCAAGCCCCCGAGCGGCCGGCGATCATCGCCGAGATGATGCTGCTGCTCTGGCAGGCCGGACAGCCGGAAGAGGCTCAGGGGCTTGCCGCCGCGGCTCTGCCCGGCAGCATGGAACCGGAGGCCGAAGCGCGGGTGCGGCTCGGCCTGGCGCGGGTGTCCGGCCAGTACGACTTCACGGAGGCGGCTCGGCAGGCCGAGGCCGGAGCTGCTCTTCCCGGTATCCCGGCCTCGCTGCGGGCCCAGTTGCTTGCGCTGCGGGCCATGGAGTTGGCGATGGTGGGCGACTTCGAGGTGACCGCCCATGCCGTGTCCGATGCTCTGGAGGCCGCGGCGCAGGCCCAGGACAAGGCCGCTGAGGCCACCGCAGTCGCCGTCGACTCGGTCGTGCGGTTCTACCGGATGGACTGGAGTGCCGCGTTCGAGTACGCGGACCGGGCTTCGGCCCTGGCGGCCGAAGTCGGGTTCGCCCATTCGCTGTGGGTGCCGGAGGCTCTGTGGACGGCGTTCCTGCTGAACGCGGCCGGCCGTTCGGTCGAGGCGCTCGCCGAGTCCGAGGCCGGTGTGCGCGAGACCCAGCGGCAGGGCCAGGCCGCGGCCATGGGCTCGTGGATCATGAACAGATCCCGGGTGCTGCTGGACGCGGGCCGGCTGGCGGATGCGCGGGCCGAGGCCGAGGCCGCGTCCGCGATGGCCGACGAACTCGGCATGGGCAACTTCGCCGACGCCACCCTCCTGTACACGCTGGTACGTGTCGCCCTGCACACGAACGACCTGAAGGCGGCGAGTGCGTACGCGGCCGACGTGAAGCGGATGCTGAACGACCCGGCCATCCTCGTGCGCAACGTCGGCTCCTGGCTCCTGGCGCTGGTGGCGGACGCCGAAGACGATCCTGGCCGGGCCATGACCCTGCTCGACGAATCCTTCGGGACGTTCGGCCTGGACGGCCCCTCCCTGGCCAGCCCGGACGATCCGGCCGACGCACCCGTCTTCGTCCGCATGGCCTTGCGGGCCGGCGCAGTGGAACGTGCCGCGGCCGCGGTCGCCGTGGCGGAGCGCCGGGCGGCCCTCAACCCGCAGTTCCCGATCCTGGCAGCGGCAGCCGGGCACGCCCGGGGACTGCTCGACAACGACCTCGTTCTCCTCCTGCGTTCCGTCGAGTTGTACGAGGGCATCCCCCGGCTGATTCCACGGGCCTCAGCGCTCGAGGACACCGGGCGCAAGCTGGCCGCACGGCGCGTCGTCTACGCCGTGCCCCACCTCGACCAGGCACTCGACCTCTACACCCAGGCCGGGGCCGAGCGGGACGCCGCACGCGTCCGCCGTCGCCTGCGGGCCTTGGGGTCGCCCCGGCGCCGTACGACGTCCAAGGGGTCCGTCACGGTGTGGCCGGAGCTGACCGCCTCGGAGGTCGCGGTGATCCGGCTGGTGGCTCAAGGCCTGACGAACCGGCAGGCCGCGGAGCGTCTCGCGATCTCACCGCACACCGTGAGTTCGCACCTGCGGCACGCGTTCACCAAGCTCGGCATCACCTCCCGGGTCGAACTCGCCCGCCTGGCAGTCGCCCGCGAACACATAGAGTGACTGGTTCGTATCCCACGTCCTCCCCCACCATCGGCCGGACTCGTGTGATGCGCGCGTCCACGGTCCATTGGCAGAATCGCCACCTCGGGGAAGGGATCTGCTGCGGACGGGTGCGGTCACTCGTCGGCATGGGCTGAGCCCGGCTCCGGCAGGCGAGTGCGGGTCGGAAGGGGCGTACGTGGTGGGGTCAGGCGGGTTGCTGACCCGTAGCGGTCTGCGCGGCCGAGAGGCCGAACTCGAAGAACTTCACACACTGATCGCCTCGGTGGCCCGCACCGGAAGCGGCGGGTTGGCCCTGATCCAGGGGGAACCCGGCATCGGCAAGACCACGCTGCTCACCGAGGCCGTCACCATGGCCAGGGCAGCGGGATTCTCCATCGGCCTCGGCAAGGCCGATGAACTGCATCGCATTGTGCCCCTCTCATCGTTGGCGGCCTGCGTCCTGCACGGCGACCAGCCGCTGCTGTCCGGCGACGCCTTCGCCGATCTCGCGCGGAATCAGGATCAGCGGATCTGGCTGGTGGAGCGGCTCGCGGAGGCGATCGAAGCCAGAGCCGGCAGTGCGCCGGTGTTGATCGGCCTGGACGACGTGCACTGGGCCGACCCGCTCAGCCGGTTTGCGCTGAAGCAGCTTCCGGCACGTCTGCGGACCTCGCCGGTTCTGTGGATGCTGGCCGGGCGACTGGACCCCGCCGGGCCGACGGAAGAGATCCTTGCGGCCGCGGCCGACGGGCTTCCGGCGGTCGCTGTGCCCTTGAGGCCGCTGTCCGGCGCGGCCATCCGCCAACTGGCCGACGACACCCTGGGGGCAGCCGTTGACGAGCGGGTACGGGACCTGCTCGACGGGGCCGGAGGCAACCCGTTTCTCGCGGTCGAGATGCTCGCGGGACTGGGTACCGCCGAGGCCGCGGGTGATCTCGTGCCCTCGACGCTCGTGGTGGGTGTGCGTGGCAGGCTCAGATCCCTGCAGCCCAGCACCCTGCGTTTCCTTCAGATGGGAGCCGTGCTGGGGCGTCGGTTCGGCTTCTACGACGCCGCCGCGCTGTGCGGCCAGCCGCCCGCCACGTTGATCTCGGCGCTGGAGGAGGCGATGCGCGCCGGACTTCTGGGCGACGAGGGCGACCAGCTGGTCTTCCGCCATGATCTGCTGCGCCAGGCCGTCTACGTCGACGTCCCGCCGTCAGCCCGGAAGGCCCTGCACCGGGAGGCTGCCGGCCACCTTGTCTCCGCGGGCCGCCGGCCGATCGACGCGGTGCCGCACATCCTCAGGGGCGCCCTGCCCGGAGACGAGGAGGCCGTGGCGCTGCTGCGGCGAGCCGCCGAGGATGTGCTGCCGGTGACGCCGGGACTCGCGGCCGACCTGATGACGCGTGCCCTGGAACTGGTGCCGTCCGCACGGTCGCTGAGGTTCGAGGTGGGTGAGGAGGCGATCCTCTGCCTGACTCGGGCCGGCAGGAGTCGAGAGGCGCTGTCGGCCGGAGACCGGCTGCTGGCCTGCCGACCGTCGCTGGAGGTGTTCAGCCGACTGCAGGCCGCCCTCGGCGGGGCGCTGTGGAACTTGGATCTCGCCGAGGAGCTGCGCCGCCGGTGCGAATCGGCCCTCGCCGTCGGAGGCGCCGCTCCGGAGGCCGAGGCCCGGCTGGCCGCCCTACGGGCGCTGGCCCTGTCCCGGGGACATGATCTTGTCGCGGCGCGTGAGGCAGGCGAGAGGGCGCTGCGT
Organism: Streptomyces sp. NPDC048254; assembly: GCF_043201895.1. Classification (NCBI taxonomy): domain Bacteria; kingdom Bacillati; phylum Actinomycetota; class Actinomycetes; order Kitasatosporales; family Streptomycetaceae; genus Streptomyces; species Streptomyces sp. NPDC048254. Next base: position 17,168 of record NZ_JBICZJ010000024.1, on the reverse strand, counting down.
GCCGCCACCGCGACCGGTGACCGGGAGGCGCACGTCCTGGCCCTGTCCGGGCTCGGCGAGATCGCGCAGAACGCGGGTGAGAACGCCGTCGCGCTGGAGCGCTTTGCCGCGCTCAGCACCATCGACTCCGCTTTCCTTCCCGAAGAGATCGTCGCGCACCTGCACATGGACGACTTCGCGTCCAGCGCACGGCTGCTCCTGCAAGCAGCGGACAGTGCCCGCTCGATGCGTCAGGCCATGATGCTGTGGGCACAGGGCCAGCACGATCTGGGGCTCGGCCGGCTCGACGACGCCGACGCCGACTTCGTGACCATGGAGCGCCTGGAAGACGACGTACAGGTACCCGTCCAGCAGGTGAACGCTCGTGTGATCCGCTCCCGGATCGCCTTGCTGCGCGGCGACCGGGAAGCGGCGCGGGAGCACCTGGCCGCCGCGCAGGAAAGACTGGCGGTCAAACCGAACCCGGGCAACACGGCCGCGGTGCGCTTCCTGGAAGCCGTCCACGCCGAGGCCGACGGGGACATCGGGCTTGCCGTCGACAAGATCCGGCAGGTGCAGAAGGAAGGTTCCTTCATGCGCTGGCGGCTGTTGCGCGACTGGGTCGACTCCGCGATACGCATGGCCCTACGCGGCGCGGATCACGAGCTCGCCGAGGACCTGGCCGCACAGGCCCAGACCCACGCCGAACGCAACCCCGCCGTGCCGACCGCCACGGGCATCGCGGCCCAGGCCCTCGGACTCGCGAAAAACGATCTTGCCCTGCTCGAACACTCCGTTGCACTGCTCAAGCCAAGCCCGCGCCCGCTGGTCCGGGCCGCCGCCTACGCCGATCTCGGACAGGCGCTCCTCACAGCGGGCCGGAGACCTCAGGCAGTGGCCGCCCTGACGCAGGCCCATGGCATGTTCGCCGAGTCAGGCGCTCACGCCGCAGCGGCCCGCCTGCGGCGTGACCTGGACGGTGCAGGGGCCGGCAGCGGCAGGGCAGTGACCAAGCAACGCCCCGTCCAGGGATGGGGCGCCCTCACGGCCTCGGAGAAGAAGATCGCGCGCCTGATCGCCGAGGGCCACACCAACCGGTCGGCCGCCGACCTGCTCGTCGTCTCCCCGCACACGGTCAACACACACCTGACCTCCGCCTTCCGCAAGCTGGCGGTGAACTCCCGGGTCCAGCTCGCCAACCTGGTCATGGCCTTGCCCGACACTGAGCGGACCTGCGGATGATTGGTACGTTCACGCGATGCCTCTCCGTGCCTGAACCCACTTGGCTGGGACAGCGAACTCAATCGGAGGGCACCGCCATGCCATCTATCCCCCCACCGCCGACCATCGTGCTCGTGCACGGGGCGTTCACCGATGCCTCATCCTGGGCGAGGGTCATCAGCCTCCTTCACGCTGCCGGTTCGACCGTGCGTGCCCCGGCGAACCCACTGCGCGGCCTGAGCCATGACGCTGCCTACATCAAAAACGTCGTGCGCGACATCGATGTCCCTGTCGTGCTGGTCGGTCACGGCTACGGCGGCGCGGTCATCACGCACGCCGCCGCCGACGCCGACAACGTCGTGGCGTTGTGCTACGTCGCAGCGTTCGGCCTCGACGCCGGCGAGTGCATCCTGGACATCACGAGCCGGTTTCCCCCCATGCCGGTGGCCGACGCGACCTTTACCGCCGGCCTTCCGGCGCAGCTTCCCGGCGGCCCGGACAGCGAGCTCTACATCAGTGAGGAACGGTTCCCGCAGGTGTACGCCGCCGACCTTCCGCCCCACGTGATGAATGTGATGTCCGTGGCGCAACGCCCGATCGCCCACAGCGCGCTGACCAGCAGATCGGGCCCGCCGGCCTGGGCCTCCAAGCCGTCCTGGTACGCCATCGCGACCGCCGACCGGATGCTCAATCCCACCGCTCAGCGCTTCATGGCACAACGTATGGCGGCCACCGAATACCTGCTGGACGGCTCGCACGCCCTTGTGCTGTCGCAGCCCGACGCCGTGGTGGCGATGATCCGGGAAGCCGCCGAACAGGGCACCGGTCGCGGCGACGGCGGAGAGCTTGGACAGCCCTTCTGAGCAGGGGAGGGAGGTGGTCACACGTCTTCACGCAGAGCCCTATAGCATGCATTCGAACGGAAGATGCCGGTATGGGCCATCTCAACCGCACCCCCCCCGGAGTCCGAATCCGCCCACGCCTGCGCCACCGATCCCGGCCACAGACGTCCCTCGGTAAAGGCACCAGCATGATCTCACCGGCCAGACCGCCGGCGCGGCGGACAGCCGCCCTCCTGAGCGGAGCCATCGCCCTGGTACTGACCACCACCGGCTGTGGTGGCGGAACCGGCTCCGGATCCGCCACCAGCAAGGTCACGTCCATCACGGCGCTCGACTACTACACCGACGAACCCGAACACAGCCAATGGGGCGAAATACTCACCGCCTGCGGCAAGGCCGCCGGCGTAAAGGTCGAGCAGACGAGCGTTCCGGGGGCGTCGCTCATCCCCAAGGTCCTGCAGCAGGCGTCGTCGCGGACCCTTCCCGACCTGTTGATGCTCGACAACCCCGACCTGCAGCAGATCGCACAGACCGGCGCGCTGACCCCGCTGAACCAGTACGGCGTCGACTCCAGCGGCTTCGCCAACGGCATCCTGTCGGCGGGCACCTACAAGGGAAAGGTGTACGGTCTGGCGCCCTACGTCAGCACGGTCGCCCTCTTCTACAACAAGGACATGCTCGCCAAGGCCGGTGTCGCCGTACCGAGGACCTGGGACGAACTGAAGACTGCAGCGGCCAAGCTGACCCGTCCCGGGCGCTACGGCATGGCGGTCGACGCGAACGCCACTTTCGAGGGCAGCTGGCAGTTCCTGCCCTTCCTGTGGTCCAACGGCGGGGACGAGAAGCAACTGGACACTCCGCAGGCCGCGCAGGCGCTCCAGCTGTGGGTCGACTTGGTGAAGAGCGGATCCATGTCCAAGTCGGTGCTGAACTGGACGCAGGCCGACGTCCACGATCAGTTCGCCGCCGGAAAGACAGCCATGATGATCAACGGCCCGTGGCGGATCCCGGCCCTGGACAAGGACAAGAACCTGCACTGGGGAGTGGCCCCCATCCCCGTTCCCAAAACTGGGCAGACCCCGGTCACGCCGCTCGGCGGTGAGGTGTGGACGGTCCCGCAGAGCCTTTCCAAGGCCCGGCAGGAGAAGGCCGCCCAGGTCCTCGCCTGCCTGAACGACTCCTCCAGCATGCTCGCCCTGGCCAAGCAGCACTTCACCGTGCCCTCCCGCTCCACCGTGGCCTCCGAGTACGCAGAGCAGGTCCCGTCGATGGCTGCCTTCGTCAAGAGCGTGGAAGCGGCCCGGTCCCGTACCAGCCAGCTCGGCGTCAAGTGGCCCAAGGCGGCGACCGGGATATACACCGCGATCCAGTCCGCGCTGACGGGCGAGCAGACACCGGAGGAAGCCCTCAGGCATGCCCAGCAGATCGCGACCGGTGACTGACCCGGCCCGGGCGCGCTTCTGGGAGCGGCTGGCCCAGTGGATGTACATCGTGCCCGCCGCGGCGTACCTGCTGCTGTTCTTCGGCTACCCGATCGCCAAGAACATCGTGATGAGCTTCCAGCAGTACACGACCACGACGTTCTACACGGGTGCCGCGCCGTTCGTGGGACTGCAGAACTACTCGAAGATCCTTGCGTCGGACCCGTTCTCCAAGACCCTGCTGACCACGGTCCTGTTCACCGCCGGCTCGATCGTCGGGCAGTTCGCACTCGGCCTGGCCTTCGCCCTGTTCTTCCAGCGCCGCTTCCCGCTCGGCGGAGTTCTGCGCTCGCTCCTGTTGTTGCCGTGGCTGCTGCCGCTGGTCGTCTCCGGAACGACGTGGAGGTGGATGCTCGACCCCGACACGGGAGTCGTCAACGCAGCACTGCGCGGCCTCCATCTCTCGTCGTCCGGCGTCCCCTGGCTCACCGGCACCTCACAGGCGCTGGTGTCGGTGGTCCTCATCAACATCTGGGTCGGAATCCCCTTCAACACCGCGATCCTGTACGGCGGCCTGCAGGACATCCCCACGCACCTGTACGAGGCGGCGAAGCTGGACGGCGCCGGCCCGCTGGCGTCGTTCCGCCATGTCACCTGGCCGCTGCTGCGGCCCGTGGTGAGCGTCGTGCTGGTGCTGGGCGTGGTCTACACGGTCAAGGTGCTGGACATCATCCTCGTGGTGACGGGCGGGGGACCGGCGGGCGCCACGGAGACCCTCGCCACCCAGTCCTACGAGCTGTCTTTTCAGCAGTTCGAGTTCGGACGCGGTGCCGCGATGAGCAACGTGCTCATTGTCATCTCTCTCGTCTTCGCCGTCGTCTACCTGCGCGCCAACCGGCGCGCTCGGAACATCTGAGAGGTGACCCCGTGAAGCGCGCACCGGGCCGTGGCCGGCCGTCCACCGTGGTCGGGATCGCCCTGCTCGCGCTGATGCTGTTTCCCGTCTACTGGATGGTGAACGCCTCGCTCCAGCCGGCGGGGAACACCCTGCGGGGAGACTGGTTCCCGTTCCATCCGGACCTCAGTGGATACGTCACCGCGCTGCGCGATCAGGGGCGCAACCTCGTCACCAGCCTCGTCGTAGCCCTCGGCAGCGTCGCCCTCAGTCTGGGGCTCGCCGCGCCGGCGGCCTACGCGCTGGCTCAGTTCCGCCTCCGCGGAGCCAACCTCGTGCTCTTCGGCATCCTGATCACACAGATGGTGCCGGGCATCGTCGTGGCCAACGCGCTCTACAGCGCCTACAACGACCTGGGGCTCCTGAACTCCTACCTCGGCCTGATCCTCGCCGACTCCACGGCCGGGGTCCCCTTCGCGATCATCATCCTGCGTACGTCCATGCAGAGCATTCCCAGGGAGATCATCGAGGCAGCGCGCGTGGACGGGGCCGGCAGACTGCGTGTCTTGCGCTCCGTGGTGCTCCCGGTGAGCACGAACGGGTTGATCACTGCCGCCGTCTTCACCTTCCTCTTCACCTGGAGCGACTTCCTCTTCGCCCTCACACTGACCACGACACAGACCGTGCGGCCGATCACCCTGGGCATCTACCAGTACATCGGTGCCCACACGAACCAGTGGAACGCCGTCATGGCCACCACAGTCATGGCGTCCGTCCCAGCCGCCGTACTGCTCGTCGTCGCTCAGCGCTACGTCGCCGCCGGCGCCACCAGCGGAGCCGTCAAGTGACGGGCATCTCGGTCCGGCACCCCTGGATCTAGCGGATTCACGCGATGTGCCGGCCCAGGCCGGCTGGCACGGTGTTCTGGAAGGCACACCGGATCTTCGCTGTCGGGCTGTCCGGTGACCGGATCCGAACCACCTGTCGATCAGGATGTCAAGGGGGCCAGATGTCCGTCGTCCTTTCCACCGCGGCGCTATCCGCAGGCGCCCGGATAGAGCGCTGGCATGAAGCGGTGTCTCAGGCGTTCGTACCGCTCGATGTCAATATCCTGGAGCAGGATCCGTCGCCGGGAAGAATCGTCACCCGCCAATGGGGTGCCACTCAGGTGTCGGACGTCCAGGCCTGGCCGCAAGAGGTGACGCGCAGCAAGCGCCTGATAGCCCGGGACGGGAAGGAATTCCTCATCCTCACGCTTCAGCGCACAGGCAGCGCCGTCAAGGAGCAGGACGGGAGGGAGTGCCTGATCAAGCCCGGAGATTTCTCCATTTCTGATTCGTCTCGATTTTTCAGAAAGAAAGTGCAGGGCGAGGCCTGCTTCACCTCCTTTCAGTTCCCCCGGAAGGAGCTTCGCGTGCGGGACGAGGACCTGCAGGCGTTGACTGCGAGAGCGTTCTCGGATCGCGGCGGAAGTGCCGCACTGGTCTCGGCCTATTTCGCGCGGATGGGGCTCGAAGCAGCGAGCTTCGACGACTTCGTCGGCCGTCAGGTCGTCGCCACCGGGCTCGACCTGCTGGCACTTTTCCTCAACGAGCGCAGCGGCCGCTTCGCGCCTCAGGCTCCCGAAACCGCCGCGGCCATGATGGTCCGAGTGAAGGACCACATCCTGCAAAACCTCTCCGACCCGGACCTGTCGCCCACCGTGATCGCCGCCGCCCACTTCATTTCAGTGCGCTACCTGCACAAGTTGTTCCAGTCGGAGGGAACCACCGTCGGGGAATGGATCCGGACCGAGCGGCTGGAGCGGTGCCGCCGGGATCTTCTGCGGTCCCCGGCTCTGGGACTCGGGGTGGCGACCGTCGCCCGACGCTGGGGTTTCGTGAGCCCCAGCCATTTCAGCCGGGTTTTCCGTGCCGCTTATGGCATAGCGCCTCGCGACTGGCAGCTTCAAGGCCTGTCCGGCGAACGGCGCACGGCTGAGTGATGGTTCCTCGCCGTCAGGCTTGGCGGGCGTAGGACGCGAGGCGACCGGCGAACGCGCCAACGAGGCCACGACGTTCACCGGGCCGCTCGATGACGAACGTCCGGCCGAGTGAGGCGAGTACCCCAGGCAACCAGTCGAACCGCTCCGCCCTCAGCTCGATGCGCCGCCGGCGCTCGGTCGCCCGGTCCCCGCCTGCCGCGGGGCTCGTGCTCATCCAGGCTCGCGACACCGGCGGGAAGACGGGCGCGGATCTGCTCAATGGGCGCCTCGAATGAGCCGGACAGGGGCCGCGCGTCTGTGTACTGATCGAGACCGGTCGGCGGTGGCGCACCGCTTCGGCGATGCCAAGCAGGACCTCAGCGTCCGGGGTGTCGAACTGACCGGGCTGATCCGTGCAGGCGAGAGCCTCCAGGAGCGTGTCGAGCCGACGAGCGATGTGCTTGGGCAGCCGCCGGATCTTCGTCGGCGCCGAGGCTCTGCGGCGGCCCCTGAGTGCCCCGCGCGGGAGGCCGGCCGGCCTCCCGGCGAACCCGGCCTGGACTGCGGCCGGCCTGGAGGAGAACCGCGCCACACAGGCACGCCTGCTGCGGGCAGCCGGTACCGCCGCCGCAGCGGCCGGCGACTTCGACGGCGCGATCCGGTCTTCGCGCCTCGCTGTTCGGAAAGGACGGCACGCCCCTGCACCTCTTCCTGGCCCCCGCTCGATCGCCGGCCTCGCCACAGCCGCCCAGCGGTGGTGCGCGCGGCCATAGGCCGCAGCCACAACCCGGATGACCCTGCTGCTGCACGCCGCAGCGCTGACCGGTGAGCCCAGGGACGCCGAGCACCACTTCGGCTCGCCACGATGAACCCCACGGGCGATCAATGGGCCGCCCCGCCGGCCCTGGCCACAGGCAAGGCTCCACGATCGCCGCGATGGCGCACCGGTGGGGTGTCACCAGTGCCGCGCATTTCAGCCGGGTGTTCCGGGCCGCGTGCGGGGTGTCCCCTGTGAATGGCGCGACACCCGGCTCATCGACGCTGAAACGGCTCCGTTCTTTCTCGGGCCACCTTTCATGCGTTCTTCGACAAGCTGCGTCAGCGGCGGGATTTTAGGGTCTTTCCCAGGAAATCCACTCATGCAGCCGTTGTTGGGGAATAAATGACACAGCCTCTTCCCTCGATCATGTGCAGGGTGACAGTGCACGTCAGTGTCCCGGCGGAGCTGCCGACTCCGTTGCCCGCGGAGCTGCACTACGACATGACCGACCCCTACGCCGTCCGACTCTCCATCGGCGCACCCGCGGCCAGACCGGTGGACTGGGTGTTCGCTCGCTCGCTGCTCATGGAGGGCCTGCGCCGGCCCACCGGCACCGGGGACGTGCACGTGCTTCCCCGGCACCGTTGCCATCCGGATTCTGTGCGCATCGTCCTGAGGTCCGCCGTCGGCGCGGCGCTCGTCGACATCAAGGCGTCAGCCGTCGCCGCGTTCCTGCAGCAGACCTTCTCGCTCGTGCCCCCGGGGACGGAGGGTCTCCACATCGACATGGACCGCGTCCTCGCCGAGCTCACCGGCAGGCTGGACTGAGAGTCAGTCAACCGGCCCGAGCGCCCGGGACGCCACATCGGCCGACTTCTCCGTCTCGGGCAGCACAGGGCCCGCGGCGGCATCGAAGGCATGGGTCACCTCCGGCGCTGTGCCCTCGACGAGCAGGCGGCGGGCCCGCTCCTCGTAGCGACGGTCGGTGGCCGTGAGCCGGCTGTGGTGCTGGGCGAGATGCTCCGACCACGAGGCGACCAGGTAGTTCTCGATGAACCGGTCCGCATCGTTGCCGTCCTGGTAAAGACCCCAGGTGAGGGCCCCTGTGCGCCGACGTGAGCGGGCCACATGGCCCATGCAGTCGGTGAAGGCGGCCCTGCTGCCGGGGGCGACCCGGTAGGCGACGGAGACCAGCACGGGGCCGTCGGCCGGTCCGGGCTCGAACACCAGGGGTGGTACGGGCCAGTGGTCGGACGGGGTCGGGTCGATAGCGTCCGTGCCGTGCAGCGGCCAGCGGCGCACACTCACCGCGCCGGCCAGCAGCACACCGCTGCCGGCCAAGAGGCAGACGGTCAGCCCCAGCGTGCCGGCCAGCGCGCCCCACAACGGTGCCGTGAGCGACTGCCCGCCCTGGAAGACCAGGAGGTAGACGGCGAGTGCCCGGGCTCTGACCCAGCCGGGCAGCCGCGTCTGGAGGGCCGCGTTGAGGGTGGACAGCACGCCGATCCAGGCCAGGCCGGCGGGCAGCAGCACGACCACTGCGAGCCAGGGGATACGGACCGTGGCGAGCACCGCCAGCACTCCGGCGAAGACGAGGGCCCCAGCGGCGAGGATGCCGTTGGCGCCGAGAGCGCGGCGGACGGCGGGCTGCACGAAGGCACCGCCCACTGCTCCGACACCGACCGCGCCGAGCAGCAGCCCGTAGCCCCCCGAGCCCAGGCCCAGCCGGCGGCTCGCGACCAGGGGAAGCAGTGACCACAGGGCGGCGCCGCCGGGGATGAACAGCACGGTCCGCAGCAGGACTCGGCGGACGCCGGGCGCGGACCACACATAGCGGCGGCCGGCGTGCAGGGCCGTCAGGAGCTTCTCGCCCTGGACCGCGGGCGCCTGAGCCGACGGCCGCCGCCACAGCAGGAGAACCGCCGCGATGCCGAGGTAGGAGGCGGCGTTGAAGGCGAAGACCCAGCCTGCGCCCGCTGCCGCGACCACCGCGCCGCCAAGGGCCGGGCCGAGGGCGCGGGCCAGGTTCATGTTCACGGCGCCGAGCGCAGCCGCCTGCGCCAGCCGGCGGCGTTCCACCAGCTCCGGCTGGATCGCCTGCCAGGCCGGGCCCATCAGGGCGGTTCCGCATCCGAGGAGGAAGGTGAGGCCCAGCAGCAACACCGGGGTGAGGGCGCCCACGAAGGCCAGCACCGCCAGCCCGGTAGAGACGGCGAGCATCGCGAACTGAGCGGCCAGCAGCACCGTACGGCGGTCGTAACGGTCGGCCAGCACACCCGAGGGCAGCGCCAGCAGTACGACGGGGAGGCCGGAGGCGGTCTGGACGAGTGTCACCAGCGCCGCGCCGTGGCCGATCAACAACCACTGGGCGCCGACCGTCTGCATCCAGCTGCCGATGTTGGAGACCAGCTGCGCGATCCACAGTGCGCGAAAGACACGCGCGGCGAACGGAGCCCAGGCCGAATCCGGTCCTGGGCGGTCTTTCGATGACGGTGCAGCGCTCATGGGAGTCCATGCCGGAATGAGGACGCGGACACCTTTCATCCGGCAATGTCTCAGGCGCCGTACGGGCACAGCCGACGGACACCGTAGGGGCGGCCGGCAAAAGCCGGTTGACCGAGAACGCACCGCCCATGACCCATGAGCGCACTGCTTTCGGGCCGGAATTGAACCGTGCCGCACCGCATGGTGCGTATTGCGCTGCCAGAACACCAGAGATGCGCCGGGAGGCAAAGGACGCCCGTCAACCGGCCCTACGGTGCCCCCCAGGACTCGTTCGACCGAGAGGAAACGCCGTGGCCTCGCCCGCAGTGGTGGAGATCTCTCGATGGCAGTTCGCCATCACCGCCGTCTTCCACATGAGTTTTCCCGCACTGACCGTCGGACTCTCGGTCTTCCTGGCCGTGATGTACACGGCCCACCTCAGGACCGGGAATCCGCTGTACCTCCAGATATTCCGTTTCTGGAAGAAGATATTCGCGGTCGGCTTCGGTCTCGGCGTGGTCGCCGGTACCGTGATGACTTTCGAGTTCGGCCTCAACTGGGGAAGATACGCCCATGCGGTCGGTCCGATCCTCGGTGTCACGATCGGAATGGAGGTCATCACGGCCTTCTTCCTGGAGGCCGGGTTCATCGGCATCATGCTGTACGGCGACGGCCGCGTGCGCCCCCGGACCATGGCGCTGGCCTGCTGGATGCTCGTCGTCGGCACCCTGCTGTCCACGACGTGGATCCTGTCCGCCAACAGCTGGATGCAGGACCCCGCAGGGTTCACCGAGGTCGACGGTCAGTTCCGGGCCAGCAACTGGTGGCACGTGCTGTTCAACCCGGCATTCTCCTACCGGTACCCGCACATCCTGCTCGCGGTGCTGATCAGCGCCAGTTGGTTCATCGGCGGGATCGCCGCCTGGTACCTGGTCAAGCAGCGCGCGCTGCCCTTCGCACGCCGCACCCTGTCCATCGCCCTAGGAGTGCTGGCCGTCCTGATGCCCATACAGCTGTACGTGGGCGACGCGACCGCCGCGTTCATGGGTGTACACCAGCCCGCCAAACTGGAGGCCTTCGAAGGCAACTGGAAGACCGACAACAACGGCTACAACCTGCTCGTGGTGCCCGACACGGACAAGGGCGAGAACACATTCCATGTCGAGATACCGCACCTGGGCGCCGTCATCGGTAAGGACCTGTCCGGAAAGGCGCATGTCCCCGGACTGTTGCAGACACCGAAGGACGAGCGCCCCAACATGTGGTCCGCCTTCTACGGCTTCCGTGCGATGTACTTCACCGCCCTGGCGATGTTCGGCATGGCCTTCGCCGGAGTGGTGTTGCGGTTGCGCGGCAGGCTGTTCACGGCCCGGCGGTTCCACCGGCTGATGGTCTGGATGGCCCCCGCCGGTGTCGTGACCATCAGCGGCGGCTGGATCACCGCGGAGACCGGCCGGCAGCCCTGGGTCGTCTACGGCCTGATCCGGACCAGTGACGCCGTCTCCCACCTCTCCCTCGGCGCGGCGATCGCCAGCCTCATCGGGTTCGTCGCCGTCTACGCGCTGCTGCTCGGGCTGTGGATCCGCTACATCGTCCGCACGGTGCGCACCGGCCCCGAGCACCTGGTGACCGACGCCAGCGCCGCCGTCCACCCCACGGAGACCAGCCATGCTTGATTTCGCGTCATACGCGTTGGTCCTGCTCGCACTCGGCGCCTATGTCCTGCTCGACGGCTATGACCTCGGCATCGGCATCCTGAGCCTGTTCGACCGCAGCGACCAGCGGCGCGAGGAGTACAACGAGCTGATCGCGACCGCCTGGGACGCCAACGAGAGTTGGCTCATCCTGGCGGGTGTGGTGCTGTGGGCGGGCCTGCCCGGGGTTTATGCCACCGTGCTGCCCGGCGTCTATGTGCCGCTCATCGTCATGCTGCTCGCCATCGTGCTGCGGGGCACGGCCATCGAGCTGCAGAGCGCCGCTTCCGGGTACCGGCGCGGCTGGGGCCTCGTCTTCGGCATCTCGTCGCTGGTGGCCACTGTGTGCCAGGGCCTCGTGGCCGGTGGCGTCCTGTCCGGACTGCCCCACCGTGGTGGGGTGTTCTCCGGGGGCACCTGGGACTGGCTGACGCCCTACAGCATGCTGTGCGCCCTGGGGCTTGTGGCCGTCTATCTGCTGGCGGGCGCCGCCTGGCTGCAGGACAAGACCATGGGGACCGCCCACGAGCGAGCGGGCCGACTGGGCCGACCGCTGATCCTCGCGGTAGCGGTGGCCGGCCTGGTCCTGGGATTCGGGCTCCCGCTCGCCGACCCGCAGCACCTGCCCTTCGACCAGCCGCTCCGCGCGACCCTGTTCGGCCTCGCGGTGGTGGTGGCCGTGGTCTGCGCGGCGATCGCCTGGTACGGCTTCGGCCGCCGGCCCGACTGGCGTCCGTTCGCCGCCGTGGCCGGAACGGAGGCCGCGGGCCTGCTCGCGCTCGTCGCCGCCACCGCCCCCGTGGTCGTACCGCCCGACCTGACCGTGCACGCGGCCGCCAGCCCGCACGGGTCGCAGCTGTTCCTGGTCATCGGGGTGGGCGGGTGCATGCCGGTCGTCCTGACCTACAACATCTACGCGTGGTGGGTCTTCCGCGGGAAGTTCGCCCAGCCACCGGCGTACCCGGACGCGGCGGGCCCGTCGGACACCGCGGATGCCGCCGAGCAGTCCGCGCCGTTGGCACCACCCGCGAGCGAGGGTCCGTGGGCGGTCGTTGTCGCCCGGCGCGTGCTCCTGACCGTCCTGGCCGTCGCGGTGGCCGCCGTCTCACAGGACATCTTCGGTGGGGTGCGGGTGTGGATCGACCGGGTCGGTGTCGCACTGTTCGCCGTGACCGCGCTCGCCGTGTGGATCCGGTCCGATCGCCGCTCGTCTGCCGCCGGCGAATTCGACCTCCAGGCGGGCGAACAGTGACCGTGACCGACGTCCCCGACCAACTGGCCCGGCTCGGCCGGGACGACGAAGACCAGCAGCGGGCGGCGGAACTGCTGACTCAATGGGCGGCGGTCGGCGAACCCGCGTTCCGGCGAGCCGGCACCCTGCGCGGGCTGGCGGCTGTGGGCCATGTGATGTGGGCGGCGGGGCTGGGTTGGACGGCCGAGGCCGCACTGCACTCCCCGCACGGGGGCGTGGCCCTGGCTCCTGTGCTCTCGGGTGCGGCTCTGGTCGCCGCCGGCTTGGTGCTGCGCGCGGTCCTGCTGGCCGCGGCGGACCGAGTCGCCGACGACGGGGCGGCGGCCGTTCAGGGCCACCTTCGCGCCCGCCTGCTCCTGGCCACACTCCCGTCCACGGGCACGCCCCCCGCGGAGGTGTCCGACGCCGCGCTCGGTGAGGCGCTGGACAGCGAGGTGGGCCGGCTGAGCCCATGGCTGACGACGTACATCCCGGCCCGGCGGGCGATGCTGCTGGGAAGCGGCATCATCCTGACCGCTGTCCTGGTGGCAAGTTGGGCCGTCGCACTGATGCTGGTGCTGGCCACCCCACTGCTGCCGTTCAACCTGAAGGTGATCGGCCTGGGCACCCGCGCCGCCGTGCACGCCCAGCTCACCGCCACCCGGAGGCTGAGCACCGACCTGCTGGACCAGCTGCGCGGACTGCCCACGCTCGTCGGCCTCGGAGCCGGTGAAGAAGCGGTACGCGCCACCGAGGCAGCCGACCGGGAGCTGGCCAGGCGCACCCAGACCGTACTGCGTGTGGCGTTCCTCTCGACCGCGTGGATCGAGCTTCTCATCACCGTGGCCATGGCCGTCGTCGCCACGTACTGCGGACTCGCCCTCCTCGGCTACCTCGACCTGCCGGTGGTCCCCTCCACCATGAGCCTGGGCACGGCGCTGTTCGTCCTCGTCCTGACCCCGGCGTATTTCGCCCCCGCCCGGGAACTGGCCCGCGGGTATCACGCCCGGGCGGAAGCTTCCGCGGCAGCCGAGTTGATCGCGGACCTCATCGACCGGGTTCCGGCCGCACCGGCCGAGGGGCGCCCGGCCCGAGTGCCCGTTGCGCGTCGACCGGGGCTGTCGGGCCCGGCCGGTGTCATCCTGGGGAACGTAGGGGTCCGATACACGGGCCGCGACCACGCGGCCCTGGACAACGTCACGCTGACCGTTCGGCCCGGTTCGATCGTGGCCTTCGGCGGGCCCAGCGGCGCCGGAAAGACAACCCTGCTCTCCGTGGCGGCGGGCCTGCGCGAACCGGACCGCGGCTGGTGCCTGCACACCATCGGTTCCGCGACCCTGCAAGCTTCCCCGGTCATGACGGCATGGGCCGGACAGCCCTCCTACCTCCTCCCGGGCACGCTGCGCGACAACCTGCTGCTGGCCCGGCGCGACGCCGACGACGCACAGCTGACCGCGGCGTTCGTGGCACTGGGCTTCGAGGACCTGCTGGCAGCACTCCCCCAGGGGCTGGCAACCCGGGTCGGCGAACGCGGCTGGGGACTGTCCTCCGGACAGATGCAACAACTGGTGCTGGTCCGGGCGCTGCTCCGCGACACGCCGCTGTTGTGCCTGGACGAACCCACCGCCCATCTGGACCCGGAGGGCGAGGCCCGCGTCATCGGGGCGATCCGGACGCTCGCGCGCACCCGCACCGTGCTGCTCACGACGCACAGTCCGGCACTGCTCGACATCGCCGACGACATCGTGCGGCTGGACCAGGGGCGCGTGTCCCCGATCAGGGAGACACTGTGACCGCATTCAGGCTGCTGTGGACAGCGGCGGACCAACGGACACGCCGGGACCTGCTGTTGGCGGCGGTGCTCGCGGGGACCGCCGAACTGTGCGCCGCCGGTCTGCTCGGGGTGTCCGGCTGGTTCCTGACCTCCTGTGCGGTGGTCTCCGCACAGGCGAACACCACCTGGTCGTGGATGTACCCCTCGGGGACGGTCCGCGCTCTGGCCCTGGGCCGCACCGGTCTGCGCTATTCGGAGCGTCTGGTCAGCCATCGCACCCTGCTCGACGCGACCGTCTCGTTGCGCTCACGGCTGGTCCGCGCCGCGACCACAGTCCCGGCACGCGAACTGCGCGGCCACCGTGACGGCGCCCTGATGGCTCGGCTCACCAGCGACGTCGCCGCGGTGGGCGGGATCCCCGGCCAGGTCGTCCCGCCGCTGGCCGGGATCGGCCTGACCGCCGCCGTCGTCGTCTCTCTGCTCATGGTGGCGAGTCCGCCGTCAGGTGCGACCGAACTGCTGCTGCTCGCGCTCTCCACAGCCACGGCAGTGACCGCCGAGCGGCGGACCCGCAGCCATCAGCAGACGGCCGCACAAGCGTGGGCCGCCGCACGCACCTCGCTGCTCAGCGCACGCTCCGCGCTTCCGGAGCTGCGCTGCCTGGACGCGGTCGATCTGGTCCGTGATCAGGTCGCGGATGCGGTCGGCCGGGCCCGGCGTGCCGAGGCCGCGGCTGCGTCGGTGATGCGCCGGTCCCGGCTGCTGCTACGGCTGCTGGCCGTGGCCGGTCAGACGACGGTCCTGGTCCTGGCACTGTCCGGTCCCGTCTTCACGCAGCCGGCTGCCGACGCCATCGGCGAAGTGCTGCTGGTCGCGGCCACGTACGAGCTGATGGAGACGCTCCCTCAGGTGCTCCGTGACCACGGTCTGGCCACCGACGCCGCCCAGCGGCTGACGGATCTTGCGAACCGCGCCCTCCCGGACGAGCTGCCGACCACATCCGCTCCGGGGGCGCCGCTCGCGGGCGCGGCGGGAGCCCTGGTGGCACGCCACGTGCCCGTCGGTATCGGCGACGCCCGCACCCGGTGGTCCGCGGTGATCGAGCCCGGCAGCGTCGTCATGGTCACCGGGCCCAACGGCAGCGGGAAAAGCACCCTGCTAGGGACCCTGGCAGGACGCATCGCCTCCGCCAACCCCCGATCTGTGCTGCTCGGTGACGTACCTGTCGAGTCCCTGCCCGCCCATGCGATCGCCGATTCACTCACGCTCGTCGAAGCCGAAGACTGGATTGCCGACGCGACCGTCGCCGACAACCTCCGGCGGGCCGCCCCGGGCGCGGACGACGACACGCTTCGGGCCGCGCTGGCGGCCGCCGCCTTGGAGCAGCTGCCCCTCGGCACTCCGACGGGCCCGTTGGGCGGTGCGCTCTCGCAGGGGCAGCGACGCCGCCTGGTGATCGCGAGAGCGGTCCTGCGGACGCCCGCGGTCCTCCTGCTCGACGAACCGACGGCCGGCCTCGACGACCGTACGGCCGTGCGGATGCTGACGGGCGTGCGCCGCGCCCTGCCGCACAGCACCCTGGTGATCGCACTACCGGACCGACACGACGACCTGCTGCCCTTCGCCACCACCCAGATCCTGCGGCTGACACCCACTCCCCATACAGGCGGTGCGCTGGAGGACCACGGCCAGTCGGAGGCCCGCCCTACCGCACCGATCCGGCCCCGTACGCTCACAGGCAATTCCAAGACCCATGACTGAAGCCGCCACACCACCCAGCCGACGAACAGCACCCAACCAGACGGCCACCGCACCCACTCCGGCGGTCATCGCAGGACACAGTGCCCTTGAATGCCTCCTGACGGCGGTGCTCCTCTTCGGTGTGGTCACGATCGTGCGCTGGATCGCCGGGCCCTCACCGATCTCCGACGCGATCCCGCAGATCCACCTGAAACTGCTGATCACCGGACTGTCTGTAGGCCTGCTTCTCGTAGGGCTCATTCGCAGTCGACCGGGCCGGATCTCGGGAGGGCACATCAGCCCAGCGGTCTCCCTGGCCATGTGGCGCCTCGGAGTCTTCCCGGGAGTTTCGGTCCTTCCGTATATCGTCGCTCAACTCGTCGGGTCCGTACTCGGAGTCCTTGCCGCCCGCGCGCTGTTGGGGCCGGTGGTCGGTAACCCGCCGGTGCTGGACGCCGCGTTGCAGCCCGGCGTCGGCTGGTCCGCCAGCGGGCTGTTCCTGGCCGAGGCCGTCAGCACGGGGGTCATCATCTACCTCGTCGGGCTCTTCCTGCGGTCCCCGAAACTGGCGCTGCTGGTTCCCTGGCTGGTCGGCTTCCTGATCGGCGCGGCGATCGCCCTGCTGGGCACCACAACCGGAGGATCGGAAAACCCGGCACGCCAGTTCGGGCCTGCTGTGCTCTCCGGGCGGCTCGGCTTCCTGTGGGTCTACCTGCAGGCCCCAATGGTGGGGGTCGCGATCGCGGCCGCCGTCCTGAACAGAGCGCATCGCCGACACGCCGTGCTCACCCACCGGCTCTGCGGCACCCATGCCGACGGCTCTGCTCTGCGCGGGGCGCGATAGCAAGCTGCGGTCCTTCCGGGCTGCGCATACCGGCATCCGGCAGCCTTGGTGTGGCGAGTCCCTCGACCAAGGGCGGCCGTACGGCCTTCTCGAATTCAGCCTCGAATTCGGCGATTTCCCGGACCCGCTGTGTCCAGCTTCGATGATCCGCATCCCGAGCAGCTTCAAGGCACGAAAAGTGCACTGAGCGGCATTCCTTGGTGCAGCAGACGACAAGTTCCAGCCCTAGGGCCCTTCTGATGGCTCTTGGACGATGTCGCGAAGCCAGATGACGATCGCGGTGACGGTCAGGGTGCCGTTGAAGATGTAGTCGCGCTTGT
>NZ_JBICZJ010000023.1:0-180543 GCF_043201895.1 Streptomyces sp. NPDC048254 | reverse complement strand
AGCTTCTTGCGGCCCTGAGGGCTCCGTACCTTCCGAATCTCGAAGTCCATCGCATCCCCTGAACTGGGGTGTTGCGACAACCACTAGAACGGAAGGAACGCTCGCCGGGCCCTCGATGTCGAGGCATGGGTGCGGCCCCTGTGTGCGCTGGTTGTGGCAGGAGTCGCGGCTTATGCGTCATATATTCACCAGCGGTCGTTCGCTGTGCAGGGCGGGGCGGACCGGGTGAGTGCGTCGTTGTGGCCGTTGTCGGTGGACGGGCTGCTGCTGTTGCCCACGCTGGGTCTGCTGAAGCAGGAGAGCGATGTCGGCCGTCGCGCCAAGTGGGCGGTCTGGGCGGCGTTCTTGCTGGGTATCGCTGTCTCCTTGGCTGCGAATGTGGCTGCGAATGTGGCTGCGGCGCCGGGGCTGGAGTGGCGGTCGGTGCTGGTGGCCGGCCGGCCGCCGGTGGCGTTGTTGCTGTCGGTGGAACTCCTGGTTCACCGGACTGGTAGTCGTCGTCTGGACGGGACCGAGCGGTGGCTTGACCGGGATGGGGCGGATGCGGGCGGGGCGGAACTGGATGAGGATCCGCTGCTGGCGCGAGCGAGGAGGCTCGATCTCCAGCATCGGGAGCTGCATCAGCGGCCGTCTTCGGCGGAGACGCTGCGCAAGGAGCTGCACGTCGGAGCCGAGAGATCGAGGGTGTTGGCCATGCTGGTGCGTGGCCGGACGGAGGGGAGTGGGGGCAGAGGAGAGAACGTGCGGAGTGGCGGGACGTCTCATTCCCAGGACAGGTGAGGGGTTGCTGTCGTCGCCGCGTGCATTGCGCTGGGCGAGACCCTCTTCTGCGGATTGCCGGCCAGGCGACTCTGGAGGCGGCGATAGGCACCCCTGCCCCGAGCCATGTGCGGAGAGGGTGACGACGATTCGCTGGTGGATCCGGGTGTGGGGAGCCGGCGAGGATGACGGTCCTGGGGGTGAACGGACCGAGGTGTCTTCAGGCGCATCTTGAGGAGCCTTCCAGCGGGCGGTCATGGTGGTCGCTGGCCATTTTGCTGTGATAACGGCCAGCCTCGGTCAGTTACGTGAGGTTCCCAGCAGGTGCCTGCTGTGGTATCGGGTCGCGGTTGCAGCGACTGATGAATGGGCGGCAGCCGTCCGCGCACTGGTCAACCTGGGGCGCCACCCATTGGCTCGGGCCATGGGCCTTGACCTGCCACAGGACATCGAAGAAGAGAGAGAAATGTGGCGGATGGTTTCTCGGATGTCCCGTTCCCGGTTCCACGACCGAGCTGTCGCTTTAAACCGCTTCCGCTCCCCGCCTGGCATGGGCGAGCCTCGGTGAACGGTGCCGGTACACGTCGACCGCAGTTTTGATCGCTCGCCGGTGACGGTGCGCTCGTTCATCGAGGCGGAGAAGCCTGACCCGCAGGACTGGCGACTGCTGCC
Source organism: Streptomyces sp. NPDC048254 (assembly GCF_043201895.1). Classification (NCBI taxonomy): domain Bacteria; kingdom Bacillati; phylum Actinomycetota; class Actinomycetes; order Kitasatosporales; family Streptomycetaceae; genus Streptomyces; species Streptomyces sp. NPDC048254. Next base: position 179,112 of record NZ_JBICZJ010000023.1, on the reverse strand, counting down.
CAAGGAGCATCCGCTGCCCGCCGCGTACCTCGCGGGGCTCGCCGCGATCACCGCGGGTGGTGTCGTCCTGCCGTACGCCGAGGAATTGCGGCGCCGTCTGCGCGCCGCGGTGGGCGAGGGGAGCCGACGATGACAGCCAGCCGCCAACGTCGGCGCGGAACGGGCCGCCGATCCGTTGCCGCTACCGGACCAACGGCAGCCGCCTCTGGTCCGTCGGCAGCAACCCCAGGACCCGGGGTACCGCGACGCTACCAGCCAGCGCGAACTTGATCCCGGCGTGCTTCAGGACGGCTCCCACCTGGTTGGTCGCTGCGCGGCCTTGACTGCGATGTATCGCGCCGCACGACACCTTGCGGAGCTCGCCGGCGCGGTAGAACGGTGGTGCCGAGTTCGGCCATGTCGATGACGACCGGGAGGGGAGCGAAGTCGACGGGCGGCGGGCCGGCCCTGCAGTCGCAGGTCCTCCACCTGGCATGCGGAGCCTCCCAGTTCGTCTGGTGACCCGTTGCGCCTCCGGTCGTCGACGATGGCAGCGCGATCGGCACCCTCGCGCCGGGAACCGCGGCGGCTCATCCGATCGGGTGCCGAGGCCCTGCCGCGCGGGTGTTTCACGGCGACGGGGCACTCGCGCCGCGCCTCCCGGGCAAGGGATGGGCAGAGTGCGAGGCATACGGTCCTGAGGAGGGCGTCACGTGAGGTCAGTGCGATGCACGCGAAGCGCCGCGGGGGCCGGATGAGGGGGAGGGGACCGGACGAGGGCGAGGAAAGCCGGGGCGGGGAACGGTTCGCGGCTGCGGTGGACGCCCGGCTGCCCGTCCACGACGGGGCCGGTCGGCTGCTGCGCAAGTCCTTTCCCGACCACTGGTCGTTCCTGCTGGGTGAGATCGCCCTCTACAGCCTGATCCTGCTGGTGCTGACCGGCGTGTGGCTGACGTTCTTCTTCAAGCCCGAGATGCGGGAGGTGGTCTACGAGGGCCCCTACGAGCCCCTGCGCGGGACGCTGATGTCGGGCGCGTTCGACTCGACCCTGCACATCAGCTTCGAGGTGCGCGGCGGCCTGCTGATGCGGCAGACCCACCACTGGGCCGCGCTGGTCTTCGTCGCCGCGATCGGCCTGCACCTGCTGCGGGTCTTCTTCACCGGAGCCTTCCGTCGACCCCGCGAGCTGAACTGGGCCATCGGCGTCACCCTCTTCACGCTCGCCCTCGCCGAGGGCTTCGCCGGCTACTCGCTCCCGGACGACCTGCTCTCCGGCACCGGTCTGCGGATCGCCCAGGGCATCATGCTGTCGATCCCGCTCGTCGGGACGTACTTCGCCATGTTCGTGTTCGGCTCCGAGTTTCCCGGCCACGACATCGTTCCGCTGCTCTACACCCTGCACATCCTGCTGCTGCCGGGCGCGCTGATCGCCCTGGTCACCGTGCACCTGATCCTGGTCTTCCACCTGAAGCACACCCAGTGGCGCGGCCCCGGACGCATGAACAGGAACGTGACCGGCAAGCCGCTCTACCCCCAGTTCGCGGCCTCCTCGATGGGTCTGTCCCTCGCCGTCTCCGGGCTGCTGGTGGTGCTCGCCGGTGTCGCGCAGATCAACCCGGTGTGGGTGTACGGCCCCTACCGGCCGGACCAGGTGTCGACCGGCTCCCAGCCGGACTGGTACGTCGGCTTCCTCGAAGGCTCGCTGCGCCTCGTCCCGCCCTGGGAGACGAACCTCGCCGGGCACACCCTCATGTGGAACGTCCTGCTGCCGGCCGTCGTGCTGCCCGCGCTGCTCTTCGTCGTCCTGTACGCCTACCCCTTCGTCGAGCAACGGCTCACCGGCGAGGACAGCCAGGAGCAGCACTTCAGCGACCGGCCACGCGACCGGCCGGTGCGTACCGGCCTCGGCGCCGCGGGCGTCACCTTCTACGCCGTGCTGCTGCTGGCCGGCGGCAACGACGTCATCGCCCAGAGCTTCCGGATCTCGGTGAACGCCCTGACGTGGATCTTCCGGGTCGCCCTGGTCGTGGCCCCGGTCGCCGCCTTCTTCGTGACCCGCACGGTGTGTCGTGCGCTGCTGCACGCCGAGCAGGAACTGCTGGCCGAGGGCGAGGAGACGGGGGAGGTACGGCAGACCCTCGCCGGCGGTTACGAGAGCGGCCACCGCCCGGTCACGTCGTTCCGGCCGGGCGCCCCGCGCAGGCCGCTCAGTCCTCCTGATCAACCCCCCGGTTCACGTACTGGAACACCAGCCCGGCGACCCCCCGAGCCAGAACGCCGAAGCCGATGAGGAACAGCCACAGCCCGAACACCACCCCCACCGCCGCGACGGCGAACCCGAAAGCGGTGACGATCGGCCAGGGGCTGTGCGGCGGGAAGAACTCCAGCGGCCCGGCGGAGTCCGCCACCTCCGCGTCCGTACGGTCCTGCGGGCGCCGGCCGTGCCGGACGTACTGGGTGGCGCAGAAGAACGACACCAGCGCGGCCATCCCGAACGCCACGATCAGCGCCGCCGTACCGGCCGGATCGGCGTCGGACCACATGCCGTAGAGCGCGGCCGCCGCACCGAAGAAGACGGCCACCCCGCCGAAGAGCAGTGCCTCGACCTTCACCGCAGACCCTCCTGCTCCGCCCGCCGGACGATCCCCGGATGGTGCAGGTCGAACGCCGGGGACTCCGACCGCACCCGGGGCAGCGCCGTGAAGTTGTGCCGGGGCGGCGGGCAGGAGGTGGCCCACTCCAGGCCGCGTCCGTATCCCCAGGGGTCGTCCTCCTCGACCTGCCGCCCACGATGGGCCGTACGCCAGACGTTGTAGAGGAACGGCAGTGTGGAGATCCCGAGCAGGAACGCGCCCGCCGAGGACAGGGTGTTGAGCAGGGTGAACCCGTCCGCCGGCAGATAGTCGGCGACCCGTCGCGGCATGCCCTGCTCACCGAGCCAGTGCTGTACCAGGAACGTCAGCTGGAACCCCGGGAAGAGCAGCCAGAAGTGCGCCTTGCCGAGCCGTTCGTCGAGCATCTTCCCGGTGAACTTCGGCCACCAGAAGTAGAACCCGGCGAACATCGCGAACACGACCGTGCCGAACAGCACATAGTGCAGATGCGCCACCACGAAGTACGAGTCGGTGACATGGAAGTCGAGCGGCGGCGACGCGAGGAGCACCCCGCTCAACCCGCCGAGGAGGAACGACACCAGAAACCCCACCGACCACAGCATCGGGGTCTCGAACGAGAGTGAACCCCGGTACATCGTCCCGATCCACGCGAAGAACTTGATCCCGGTCGGCACCGCGATCAGGAACGACATCAACGAGAAGAACGGCAGCAGCACCGCCCCGGTCGCGAACATGTGGTGCGCCCACACCACTGCGGACAGCATGGTGATGGTGGTCGTGGCCCCGATCATCGGCAGATAGCCGAAGAGCGGCTTGCGCGAGAACACCGGGATGATCTCCGAGACGATCCCGAAGAACGGCAGCGCCACGATGTACACCTCGGGATGCCCGAAGAACCAGAACAGGTGCTGCCACAGCAACGCCCCGCCGTTGTGCGCGTCGAAGACGTGCGAGCCGAACTTCCGGTCGCACTCCAGCGCCAGCAGTGCGGCCGTGAGCACCGGGAACGCCGGCAGCACCAGGATCGACGTGAACAGCACGTTCCAGGTGAACATCGGCATCCGGAACATGGTCAGGCCCGGGGCGCGCAGACACAGGATCGTCGTGACGAAGTTGACCGCGCCCAGCGTGGTCGACACGCCGGTGACCACCAGCCCCATCACCCACAGGTCGGCGCCCGCGCCGGGGGAGTAGTACCCACTGTTGAGCGGCGCGTACGCGAACCACCCGAACGACGCCGCGCCCCCCGGCACCAGAAACCCGGAGACCACGATCAGCCCGCCGAACAGGTACATCCAGTACGACAGCGCGTTCAGCCGGGGGAACGCCACGTCCGGGGCGCCGATCTGCAACGGCATCACCGCGTTCGCGAACCCGGCGAACATCGGGGTCGCGAACAGCAGCATCATGATCGTGCCGTGGACGGTGAAGAGCTGGTTGTAGACGTCCTGGCTCATCAGCTGAAGCCCGGGGTGGGCCAGTTCCGCGCGCATGCCGAGGGCGAGCAGGCCGGCGAGGAGGAAGAAGCAGAACGCTGTCACCATGTACAGCCGACCGATCACCTTGTGGTCGGTGGTGGTGGCCCAGCCCAGCAGTCTGCGCCCGAGCGGCGCCGGAGCGGCGGAGGCCCCGGCCTTCTCGCCGACCCGCTGCGACAGTTCGGTCATGGTCCTCCTCAGCCGGGCCGAGCGCGGGAAGCGCCTCGCGGGCGCTCTGCCCGCCGCCCGGGAGACCGCCGGCTCCTGCGGAGTGGCGACGCTCACCGGCGTGGCCGATACGCGGTGTCTGTCCGCTCCGCCGCGACGCTACCGGTGACCAGGCGCGGGCCACGTCAGCCACGCCCCTTCGGCCTGGGATTAGCCGCCGGGACGGTGGTCATCGGCGTCCGCGGTCTGCTCGTCGCGGCCGCGCTGGTGGCCGCCGTACGTTTCGGAATCGGCGTCCGGCGCAAGGAGTCCCGACCACCACGCCGTGGGGACCACCCCCACACTGCCGCCCTCCGGGCCGGTGCGCGCGGAGCAGAACATGCGCGAGCCGAACGAGGTGCCCCGGGCGACCGGCGACGACGCCCCTCCTTCCCCGCACCACCTTGGGAGTGCCCCCAGCAGGCCGAGTGAGAATCAGACCCGCCCGCGCTGGTAGCCCGCGGCTCCAGCGGCTCCTTCGGGGCGGAGGCAGCGGCGCAAGTGACCGACCCCCGGCCCTACCGCATCCCCCGGCATACGCACGGTGATGGGCCGGTCGTTACTCCCGAAACGACGCAGGCGTCCGACCGGGTGGACCTCGCCCCAGGAGGCGCCGGGCCAATCCCGGTGGGGAACCACTGACAGCTGGGCGGGATCGACCCGCCCCGGGCGTGATCAGCGAGAGGCGGACGGACGATGGGGCATGGCGGAGACGCGCTTGCGGAACTGATGACCGACCACCGGGAGGTCGAGGAGATGTTCGCCGGGATCCAGGGGATGGCGGGCGGGGGGCAGGAGCTCCGTGATCTCGTGGACGAGGTCACCATCGAACTGGTACGGCACTCGATCGCCGAGGAGGAGTACCTCTACCCGGCGGTGCGCGAGCACATCGAGGGCGGCGACCGGATCGCGGACAAGGAGATCGCGGATCACGGCCGGATCGAGAAGCTCCTCAAGCAGCTGGAGAAGACGGACACCGACGATCCCCGGATGAGCCCGTTGCTGCAGCAGCTCATGGACGAGGTCGCCGCCCACGTCCAGGACGAGGAGGACAACCTCTTCCCGATGCTGCGGCAGGCGTGCACGCCCGAGGCGCTGAACGAGCTCGGGGACAAGATCCGCCGGGCCAAGTCCTTGGCCCCGACCCGCCCGCACCCCGCCGCTCCGAACACCCCGCCCGCGAACAAGCTCCTCGCTCCGGGCACCGGCCTGGTGGACCGGGCCCGCGACTTCATCACCGGCCGCGGCAGGTCCTGACCGCCGGCGGGGCAGGCTGTCCCCGGGCCGGGACCACGCACGTTCGGTCCCGGCCCGTGACGCGGACGCGGGCCCCTGTGACGCGGCTCATTCCCTCCTCGGGTCCGGCTGCCTACGCTGTTGGGTCACGAAGCGGGGCAGCGTGGCTCCGCGAAACAGCTCGCGGGACCGATCTGCCGGACACAGGCGAGCACGCTCCCCTAGGGACCCACCGCCGTGACCGACGATCTGACTCCTGTCATAGCCGCCTCCACCCGCTGGCTCCTGGCCGCCTACCCCGCCCCCGGCGGGGCGCTCAGCCGGGCGCTGGCCGAGGCCCAGGCCCGGCAGGCCGTCACACTCGCCGCCACCCTGCGTTACCCCACGCGTGTCGACGTGCAGCTGCTCCACCTGCTCGCACCCAGCGGATCCCACCGGCTGGACTGGCTCACCGGATGCGAGCCGCAGCCCGACGACACCGCGTGGCGGACCTGGATCGACGAAACGGTGGTCAGCTGGGCGGCCTGTCTCCTGGCCGACCCCGTCCTGGCCGCCCGCGCCGCCCACCAGGCCCTCCCAGCGAGCCGGCACCACACCACCGGCGGTCTGCGGCGGCTCACCGATCCCGGGAAGCGGGACACCGAAGCCGCGCCGCTGCTGCGCCATCCTGACCTGCTCGAGGACATCGCCGGCCTGCACCGGCCCCAGCTCATGGAACTGCTCAGCGTCGAGGGCGCCGAACTACCCTGATCTCAGCACTCGAGGACCTGCCGCTCCCCCCGGGCGTCGACGAGCCGCCTACGGGCCGCCGTCCTTGAGCTGCCGCGACGTCCTCGGGCCATCCTCGGGCCGCCGCGCCGCCCTCGCACGCCGACCGGCACCGGAGCGTCTCACACCGTCCGACCAGCTCCTCGCCGAACCGGACGTCCAACGCCCAGGCGATCCAGGACGGGGCGATGGTCCGGCCTTCCTCGAAGAGCTCGATGACCCTCGGGTTGATGTACGAGGCACGGCAGACGGTGGGCGTGTTCCCCAGGTAGCCGGCCACTTCCCGGACGGCGAGGTTCACCGCGCGCCCGCGGGCGGTGCCTGACTCCGCGGCGACGAGCTTGTCCACGCCGAGCGCGACGGCGACGGAGATCAGGACACGCGGCGGCACGTGGAAGTGCCGAAGCCTCCCGGAGAAGGGCGAAAGCGGCGGCGGGACCCGGCAGGCCGTAGCGGGCGCACCGAGGTTCCAGGGCTCCGCTCCCGGCCCGATGACATGGAGGCCGCCGCGGACAGCGGTGGGAATTTCGCCGCCGCACAGTTGGCGGTGCCGGGCAACCGCGGCACTTTCGGGTGGGTGCGGTCGCCATGGCGACCGGCTCCCGTGGTGCGTCGTGTGCCTCCGGGGTACTCGGCCAGTCCGGCCGACACGGCCGGCAGGTTGACACCCGCATCAAAGCAACGGACGGAGTGATGACGATGGCCAGTGCCACGGAGACCGGAAACATCACCGGAACTGCCGACAAGGACTACAACCTTCTCTGGTACGTCGAGAGCTGCATGGACAACGCTCTGCGGCTGGACACTTACATCAAGGACGCCGAGCGGGCGAAGGACGCGCAACTGGTCGAGTTGTTCACCAAAGCACAGGCTGACAGCCGCAAGGGCGCGGACCTGGGCAAGGCAATGCTGCGCAGCCGCTTGAGCGGCTGATTCCCGGCAGCGGCGGGGCTCCCTCCGGGCCCGTTCGGCACAACCCGCCGACGGCCTGACACCAAAGGCCCCCGAAGTCGAGGCCCCGGGGGAAGCCCGGGGCTGGCTTCTCACCCCATAGGGCGGGTCACGGTCGGCGGGATCCGCTCTACGAGTACGACGCCGAAGCCACCTATGGCGGTGGATCTCCTATCGGGCCCGACGGCTCTCGTCTCCGTGCGCATTGCGACGGAGACGACCAAGGGCCGGCGACGCAATTTGCGCGCACGTGAGAAAGGGAGCGTGAGCCATGAAAGCAGTGACCTGGCAAGGGCGGCGGGACGTCCGGGTGGAGGATGTACCCGACCCCCGCATCGAGCAGCCGACGGATGCCGTCATCCGTATCACGTCGACCGGTCTGTGCGGTTCGGACCTGCACCTGTACGAGGTGCTCACGCCGTTCATGACTCCGGGCGACATCCTCGGCCACGAACCGATGGGCGTGGTCGAGGAAACCGGCGCACAGGTCACGAACCTACGCCCGGGCGACCGCGTAGTGGTGCCGTTCCAGATCTCCTGCGGGCACTGCTTCATGTGCTCGGCGGGCCTGATGACCCAGTGCGAGACCACTCAGGTGACCGGCGAGGGAATGGGTGCCGCCCTGTTCGGATACACCCGTCTGTACGGTGCGGTGCCCGGCGCCCAGGCCGAATACCTGCGCGTACCACAGGCGCAGTTCGGGCCCATCAAGGTGCCCGACGGGCCCCCCGACGACCGCTTCGTCTACCTCTCCGACGTGCTCCCCACCGCCTGGCAGGCCGTGGCGTACGCCACGGTGCCGCCCGGCGGCACTCTCGCCGTCCTCGGGCTCGGCCCCATCGGCGACATGTGCTGCCGCATCGCCCAAGCCCAGGGCGTGGAACGGGTGTTCGGCGTCGACCTCGTGTCCGAACGGCTCGCACGGGCCAGTCGCAGGGGCACCGCAGCCTACGACCTGCGGGTCTATGAAGACGAGAAGGAACTGGTCCAGGCGATCCGGGACGAGACCGGAGGCCGGGGCCCGGACGCCGTGATCGACGCCGTCGGCACCGAAGCCCACGGCAGCGCGGCCGCCAAGCTGGCCCAGACCGCTACCGGGCTACTGCCCCGTAGGCTCAGCGCCCCGCTCGCCGAACGCTTCTCCGTCGACCGTCTCGGCGCCCTCCACATGGCCATCGACCTGGTTCGCCGCGGCGGCACGATCTCGCTCAGCGGTGTGTACGGCGGTATGGCCGACCCGATGCCGATGCTCACCCTGTTCGACAAACAGATCCAATTGCGCATGGGGCAGGCCAACGTCCGTCGCTGGACCGACTCGATCATGCCCTACCTCATGGACGGGGACTCGCTCGGTGTCGACGACTTCGCCACGCACCGGCTTCCCCTCACGGACGCTACGCGCGCGTACGACATGTTCCAGCGCAAGCAGGACGGCGCGGTCAAGATCCTCATGCAGCCCTGAACAGCATCTGCCCCGCGGCTGTGAGCACAGGCGTTCGGCAGGATCCCGCTCTCGCGGTGCGACGTTCATGAGCGCCGAGTAGCCGTGATCCAGAGGCTCGCATCTGAGCCGATGCGAGGCTTCTCGAGGCCGTGACAAATCGTCCCGAAAAGGCGAACCAGCCGCGGACTACGACGCCGGTCGGCATGGCCGACCCGGACGACACGTTTGTTCGAGCCCGATCGGTGCACACGATGAGCTGACACAGCCCCCTATCCGAGGAAGCGGAGACGCACCATGGGCATCATCGCGTGGATCATCATCGGCCTGCTCGCCGGCGCCATCGCCAAGGCCCTGATGCCGGGTAAGGACCCCGGCGGCATCATCGTCACCATGCTCATCGGCATCGTCGGCGGTCTGCTGGGCGGCTGGCTCGGCAAGGTGATCTTCGGCGTCGACTCCATCGACGGGTTCTTCGACCTGTCCACCTGGATCGCAGCGATCGTCGGCTCCCTCATCCTGCTCTTCCTCTACCGCCTCGTCACCGGCAACCGGCGCTCGCACCGCCACGCATGACCCGCTGAAGGCACACGCCTACGCCATCTGAACGGCTCCTCCCTGGCCCACAGGACGGGAGCCGTCAGCGTGCACGACAGCCCCCGTGGGCTGGCGGACGTAGCGGCCTGCCTCTGGCCGACGTGAGGGGCGGCTGTTGCCTCGCGCAACGGCGTGGAGCGTCCGGTGCACGTCGGCCACCCCGCCGCGGTGCGGGAGGACTCCATGCCGGGATGTCGTAGGACCCGGTCCCTAACGGACGCGAACGGTCACCTGTTGTACGGCAACCCAGCGGACTCCACCGGGCCCTGCGTGGCCGCCCCGCGCGCCGTACCCATCCCGGTGGGCCAGTCTGAAAGTGACACCCACCCACGCCGCCGGGCATTCCGGCCGCCGAAAGGACACACCATGGGTGCGCGCACGTGGATCAGTGACTGGCCCGTCTTCCGTTCAGCTCACTGGATCCGACCCGCTGGGCCGGGGCCGGGCCGCCATGTCGGCGCGGACCGAACGCCTCAGGTCGCGCACGGACACCGCCGACAGGGTGGTGCGTTCTGTATGTCCCTACTGCGCGGTGGGCTGCGGACAACAGGTCTACGTCAAGGACGACGAGGTCGTCCAGATCGAGGGTGATCCGGACTCGCCCATCAGCCGAGGGCGCCTGTGCCCCAAAGGCTCGGTGACGCTGCAGCTCACCACCATCCCGGCTCGTCGCCACGAGGTGCTGTACCGGCGGCCGTTCCCCGGCGACTGGGAGCCCCTGGACCTGGAGACCGCCATGGACATGGTGGCCGACCGGGTGACCGAGACGCGGCGTCGGACCTGGGAGTGGGAGTCCGGCGGGCTGTGCACCGCGCGCACGCTCGGCATCGCCGGTCTCGGCGGCGCGACCCTCGACAACGAGGAGCTGCTCACCGGCCTTGGTGTCGTCCAGGTGGAGAACCAGGCCCGGGTCTGCCCACAGCTCCACGGTCGCCGGGCTCGGTGGTGTGGGACCCGGGGCGCGTGGTGACCTGCCGCAGGGGGCACCGACCGGATGTCCCGGATTCCGGACCAGATCAATATGCCGCAAAGAGGGTTAGATCAGCGGCCGTGTCGCTATCGTGAAAAGTCACGTGATACGCGTTACAGGGGCGAGGGGGGCGTGCGTGGATTCCCGTGTGCTTGTCGAGGTCGTCGGGGACGACGACGGGGCTGTGGAAGATCTCTTCAAGTGGCTGAACCTGCAAGATCCTCTGCGGGGGCGGGTGGAGTCCGTGAGCTCGCCAGCCGGGCCGGGGCAAATGGCGGGCGGAGGGCTGACCGAGGTTCTGGCGGTCGCGTTGGGTGCCGGTGGGGTCGGCACCGTCCTGGCGCAGGCCCTGGTGGTGTGGTGTCGGCAGCCCAGGGGAAGCAAGGTGCGCATCCGGCTGACCGGCTCGGACGGCCGCCGAGTGGAGATCGACGGTGACCGTATCCGGGATGCCGACACCATCATCAAAGCGATCGTGGACCTGAACCTCGACGCTCCGCCCCCTCAAGTGGAACAGGCGCCCGGAACTCCGGCGATCGCCGATGGGCAGCCCTCGTACCAGGCGGGCGCAGCCGGATCAGGGACGAGCAGGGGCACCGCAGATGGGCGCGAGGGGGACGTGGCATGAGTGAGATGGTCCGGTTGCCCGATGCCGTCGGGTCGCGTGCGGTGCTGATCGGGGTCAGCGACTACGTGTCCGAGGAGTTGGAGGACCTTCCGTCGGTCGGACGGGGCGTCCACGCCCTGCACGCCGCGTTGACTCAGCAGGATTACGGCTCATTCGCTTCCGACCGATGCCTGGTGATCGAGAATCCACGGGATCAGGGGGCTCTCGCCCAACCGCTGCTGAGCGCGGCCGCGGACGCCAAGGACGTTTTCCTCGTCTATCACGCGGGGCACGGCCTGATCGCCGGACAGGACCGGGAGTTGTACCTGGCACTGGCCGGGACCGATCCCAAGCTCGCCGAGTGGACGGGACTGCCCTACCGCCTGGTCCGGGAGGCGTTCTCCCGAACACGGGCGCGTTCGCGCATACTGATCCTTGACAGCTGTCACTCGGGGCTGGCGATCTCAGGAGTCATGTCAGCCACCGAGAACTCCATCATCGGGCAGGTGGACATCGACGGCACCTACGTCATGACATCGGTTCCCGCCATGGCCCTGGCGCAGGCACCCGTCGGAGACACCTACACGTCCTTCACCGGCGCCCTGTTGAATGTCCTCGAACGCGGCATCCCGGGCGGTCCCGACCTGCTGGCCGTGGGAGCCGTCTACACAGAGTTGCGCCGACTGTTCAGTTCAGCGGGACTGCCCCTGCCGCAGCAGGCCTCCGAACGTACGGCGGCGATGATCGCAATCAGCCGCAACCGCACGGGGACGGCCGGCACTCCCGCAGACGACGAGAGCTCTCTCGCCTCCGTGGAGGAACTGACCGAACAGATCCGGGAAGCCGGTGCGGCCGATGCCCGCGCTGCCGTCGAGCTGGCCCGCGAAGCCGTATCGCGCCGCACTCTGCGTCTGGGCGCCGACCACGTGGAAACCCTGGACCTGCGGCAGACACTGGCGAACTGGCTGGGACAGGACGACCAATCGGACCCCTCCGTCGCCATCAACCAGTCCCGCGAGGTGGTCGCCGACTGCACCCGCGTGCTCGGCCCCGAGGACTCAGGCACCCTGCGCAGCCGCATCACTCTGGCGCACAACCTCTTCCGCGGTAAGGAGGACGAGGAGGCATTCGCCATCCTGACCGACGTCCACTCCATTCGTGCACGCATCCTGTCCCCCAACCACGAGGACACCCTCCGAGCCAGGGAGAGCCTCGCCTACCTCAAGAGCATGGCAGGACAGATCGACGAATCGAGCGCTCTCTATGAGGAACTCATCGACGGTTACACCCACACGCTCGGCAGAGAATCCTTTCGCGTCCTGGTCTGTCTGAACTCCCTGGCGGGCAACACGCTCGCGAAGGGCGAGGCCTCCACCGCCGCTCACCTGTACCGCCAGGCGGTGGAGGTCGCAGAGCATCTTTTCGGGCCGGACGACCCGGCGACGCTGCGTGAACGCAAGAACCACATGGACGCGATTGGTCAGACAGGGGACTTCACCGCGGCCGCCGAGTTCTCCCGTACACTCCTCGCCGACATGGAGCGCGTCTGCGGTCCGGACGTACCCGAATCCGTGGACGTTCGCCACTACCACGCCTCCCACCTGTCCAACTCGGGCGACAGGACAACGGCCATCAGGCTGTTCCGATCGGTCTGCCAGGCATTGGAAGCCCGAACGGGACGCCGGGACACCAGCACCTTCATCCCTCGAAGAAACCTGGCCTTAACGCTTCACGACGACGGACAGAACCAGGAAGCCGCCAACCTTCTGCAAGGTCTGCTGGAGGACATGACCGACGTCCTGGGGGCCGAGCACAACGACACCCTCAACTGTCACCGGTGGCTGGCCGAGTGGACGGGCGCGTTGGGTCATCCGTCCCGCGCGCATCGGCTCTACCGCGACCTCGTGGAGATCGAGGCGCGAGTCCTGCCTCGCGAGAACCTGGACGCCCTGCAAAGCCGCCTGAACTTCGCCACATACACCAACCAGATCGGTGACCACGCGGCGGCGGCCCAGATCTACTCCGAGGTCGGTGACGACCTCGCCTGGGTACTAGGTCAGGACCACCGCGCCACTCTCAGCGCGCGAGTGGGACATGCCGTCTCCATCGGGCAGTTGGGCGACACCGTCCGGGCCACCAACCTCCTGCACCAGGTCGCGGCCGATCAAGCGCGCAGTCTCGGGGAGGACCACCCCGACACCTCCGACACCCGTGTCAAGATCGCCTACTGGCTCCACTCCATGCCCAAGGGACCCTACGCCCCTCCCCCACCCCCTGGGTGGCTTCCACCGGCCCACTGACAACCGGAACGTACAGCGTCATGTCCCGTGGATGGGCATGTCGGGTCACCAGGGGGGCGGGCGGCGCCGAGGCGGTCTCGACGGCCGGCCGCCACGCCGATCCCGCTGCTGGGCCGGCGCCACACTCCATGGCCCCACGAACAGAGCGCCGGTCCTCGCCGCCTGAGGCAGCCAGGTAATCGAAGCCGGACAATCCCGCCGTCGTCGCGCGAAAACACCAGGTGCTGCTTTGGAAAGTGTCAGCTCAGCGCACTCGACCCCGTGGTTTCAGCGGCACCGGCGGCAGTTCGGGGGCAGGGAGAGGCGCTCCGTCGTAACCCTTCACCTCCCCGAATCGCGACCCGCCCATCCAGTCCTCGCGGGCCTGTTTGATGTCGTCCTGGGTACGTCCGACGAAGTTCCACCACATATCGAACCCCATCGCTGTTCCTGCTGGTCAGGCGGGATCGAGACCCCTGCTGGCCAGCAAAAGGTCAGCATCGGTCGTGGGGAGTCGGTTCGACGTGGCACAGAGTTCGTTGCCCAGGGGGATGGGGTCGTTCTTCAAGGAGTGCGGGCATCCGCAGTTGCGGTGGGCGAAGTGCCCCCACCCCTATGCGATCCGGTACCGGTCGGCCGCCGGTAAACAGGTAGAAGAGTCCGGGTTTGCGAACAAGGACTTGGCCATCGAGCGTTTGACCGAGGTCTACAAAGAGAAGCAGACGGCGAAGCATGGGCAGCCGAGGGCGGAGCGTATCCGCAGGTACGGGGCGATGCGTTTCGCGGACTATGCCGAGGAGTGGAAGGCCGGCCAGCGGCATTTGGCCGTCCAGTCGGTCAAGCACCTCGACTCGCTGCTGGAGCATCACCTCTACCCCGCGCTCGGCAGCCGGCGTATGAACTCCTTCGACCACAAGGTCGTCGACGGATTCATCCGCACCATGGAGCGCAACGGTGCCGGGCTGGCCACCCAGTCCAACGCCTTCGATAAACTGCGCTCCATCCTGCTCGATGCCCAACGTCTCGGTATCTACCCCGAAAACCCCATGGCGGGGGTGAAAGCGCCGCAGTACGACCCGGCCCGGGCTGTCATCCCCTCCCCGGAACAGCTGCGCGCGATACGCACCGCCGGCGACGACGCGTTCATGCTGATCGTCGACTTGATGAGCGGATGCGGCCTGCGCAACGGCGAAGCGGCCGCGGTGAACCTCGACAACATCGTGGCCGACGACGTGTACCGGGTCAGCGAGCAGGTCATCATGGCCACCCGGCAGTACGGGCCGCTCAAACACCGGAAGCCCGGGGAGTACCGCGACGTTCCCCTGCCCGTCCGGGTCAGGGAGACGATCGAGTGGTACGCCGAGAAGCACGGAACGGTCGGCGGCTACCTGCTGCGCCAGGCAACCGATCCCAGCAGGCCGTACCAGCACTACGCGATGGACAATCAGTGGCGGCGGATCAGGGCTGCGGGCACGGTGGACGTTCCGGAGGGGATGGTGCTCTACGGGAACCGTCACTTCTTCGCGTCGAACTGTCTCAGCAACGGCATTCCGATTACGGACGTTGCCGAGTGGATGGGCCACAGGAGCATCGACGTCACCTTCAAGATCTACCGGCATCTCATGCCGGGCTCGATCAGCTCCGCCGCACAGCTCCTCAATGTGGGCCTTGCTGCTTGAGCTTTGTGATGGGGAGGAAGGTGCCGCTGCAGAAGCGCTTGGGCGCATCAGCTGGTTGGGTGATTACCTGTGCGTCTGGGGCCAGATCGAGAACATGCGCTGCACGGACCTGCAGATGCCGATACTGGAGTCTCGGCCCACGTGCCGTTGCTGTCGGGCTCTCGTGAGTTGGTGGGGCGGAGGGTGCTTGCGGATGGCCTCTGGCACAGGTGCATCGTGCTTCGTGTACCTGGGCTGGGGTCGCAGAACGTGGGGGAGTCCCGGGCAAACGTTGGTTCGCCTTGGCCGCGGTCAGGTTGCCAAGACGAGATTCTGGTTGAGGGCCTGGGCGGCGGAGCTGATCGAGCCCGGCATGAGATGCCGGTAGATCTTGAAGGTCACGTCGATGCTCCTATGTCCCATCCACTCGGCGACGTCGGTGATGGGGATCCCCTGGGCCAAACAGTTGGAGGCGAAGAAGTGCCGAAAGCTGTAAAGCACCATCCCTGGGGGGATTTCCACCCGTTCCCGCACTTTAATACGCCTCCATTGGTTGCTGAGGCTGTAATGGGGGAACGGCCGTGAAGGATCGTTAGGGTGGCGCAGTAGATAGCCGTCTGTCGTCCCATACTTCTCGGCGTACCATTCGACCGTCTTCCGGATCACGGCAGGCAGCGGAACGTCGCGGTACTCGCTGGACTTGCGGTGCTTTAGGGGCGCGTAATGGCCAGTGGTCTGGTTCACCTGCTCGCTGATCCGGTAGACATCATCGGCCACGATATTGCGGAGATTCACTGCGGTCGCCTCGGCGTTGCGCAGGCCGCAGCCGCTCATCAAGTCGGCGATCAGCCGGAATTGATCATTGCCGGCGGCGCGTATCGTTTGTAGTTGCCCGGGAGACGGGATCACGGCGCGTTTTGGGTCGTAGAGCGGGGCCTTCACGCCGGCCAGGGGACTCTCGTCGAACAACCCAAGTCTGTGGGCGTCTAGCAGAATTGCCTTGAGTTTATCGAACGCGTTGGACTGAGTTGCCAGACCAGTACCATTTCGCTCCATGGCGTGCATGAAGTTCTCGACGACCTTGTGGTCAAACGTGCTCATCCGCCGACTACCCAGCAGAGGGAAGAGGTGCTGCTGCAGCAATGATTCAAGATGACGCACCGAGGCTGATCCCAGGTTCCTCTGGCCAGATTTCCACTCGATGGCATATTCTTTGAAGCGCATAGTCCCGTACCTTTGGACGCGTTCCGATTTGGACCGTGACCTGTTTGCAGAACGCTTCTCTTTGTATATCTCTGCTAGCCGCCCCAGAGCCTTTTCCTGGGTTGCAAATCCCGATTCCTGTACCTGCTTTCCTGTAGTCGAACGGTAGCGGACCTTGTAGAGGTGGGGGCATTTCGACCATCGAGATTGCGGATGCTCGCAATCCTTGAAGAATGATCCCATGCCGCGAACCGGTGAAGAAGGCAAAAGTGCAAAATCCGTTCAATGTGGCCTGTCTGAATGGCGGTTCCGGTGACCCGAATTCCCGTTTGTCTTCGGTGCGGCCCTAGTGGAGGCGTTGTTGTCGAATCCAAGCCTCGACCTCCGAAACCCTGAATCGAATCTTTGCGTTGGTGCCTGCAGCGAATCTGTAAGGCGTGAGTCCAGAGCGGGTGGCATTTCGGTATATCCAGGAAGTCGATACATTTAGATATTCGGCGGTTTCTTGGACGGTCATAAATTCTCCAGACATTTTCCTCCGGGTGTCGGGCATATTTATTTCGGTTGCTGTTTTTCTGGACCGTCGGCGGCCTCTCGTTGCACCCACAATGGTGCGCATGTTCGCCGGTTTGGCCAACCGTCGATCCTGGGCTATGTTGCGGGCCCTCTTCTCTCGAAGGCTGCTCGTTGGGTGACGGGACGCGAAGGTGCCGAGTGTGCCCCGCTGGCTTGCACACGCCGCTGGTCAGAGCCTCCGCCTCTTCAAGGGGCGAGGCGGGTGACCTGGAGCTCTGCGCTGTCACGGCGCATACACCGCCGCAAGGGCGGTCGACCAGCAGGTTCTTCGTCTGCTGGTGGTACACGCTCACCGTCGCCTCTGACCTACGACAAAGGGTGGATTCATCTGCTGCTGAGCCGACTTGGTCCGCACCTGGTCCGGATCTCGGTCCGTGATCTGTGGTGTTGGCGTGCGAGTCCTGCGGTACGACATGGCACAGGTTGTCCGAAGCGTCTGCTGGCGTCCATGTGGTCTCTAGTATTCCAGTTGCAGTTCGCTATTTCTGCTGGTCAGGGGTGTGTTCGTGAGTGTAGTTGGCTGATGTGTCGTCAGGTGGCGGGAGTTCGTGACTTCGGGTGCGGCGGGCCGTTGTGTTTGTCGTGCAAGATGATGTGCGGCCCGATGTCTGGTCGGCGGAACTGGAAGAGCTGCTGGTGCGGATCGGTCACCGCTTCGGGCGGGTGGATCTTCGGCGGCGGATGCGGGCCTACGTGCACGGCCTGCTCGGACCGGTGGGCCGGAAGAACAGCTGGCAGCTGGCCGAGCACGCCGGTCACCACACCCCCGCAGGGTTGCAGCACCTGCTGAGCCGGCTTGCTGGGATCCCGATGAGGTCCGCGATGACCTGCAGGAATACGTCGCCGAGAAGCTCGGGACACGGCCGGGGTGCTGATCATCGACGACCCCGGGTGTGCGCCACGAGGCGCTGAGGAATCGAGCGGGAGGGAGAACCCGCCGCTGGTCATCGCAGTGACTGGTTGAAGCTGGAGGCAGGCTGAGCCCCGGGTGTGGGGTGAAGCTGGAAGCGGCCTCGACAACGTAGGGGCGAACCGACACCACCAGGCGGTTCGTGCCCGCAAGCGAAGACGGAATGGGTGTAAGGAGACTGAACCGGTGGTTGAAGCCCCGTGAGTCGTCAGCGGTCTGCCGAATCTGGTGGATGGGCCGCGCCGCAGTGCTGGAGAGTGCTCTATCCGGTGGCCTCTCCTCTTCCGGTGTCTTTATCGTGTGGGCGCCGGGAGGCCCGGACCAAGACTGCGATGTGCGGTCCGTGGCGATACTGCCGGGGTAAAGCCGGCCACCGAAGCCGTCGCAGAGATTCTCAGTGAACGTGGGAAGCGATCTGGCATCGCCCTTCCCGTCCGGCAGCCGGCTGGACGGCGGGCAGGCGCGACGCCCGCTGATGACGCCAGATCGTGGCGGAGTTGCCGTAGTACTCAGAGGCCGGGAAAGCCGGTCGCACGGGAAAGGGCGACAGCGTGATAGCAGCAGGGCTGCTGCCGGGGAGGGACGTTGTTGAATAACGACGCGCCGCCGATACCTTGGCCGGGCATCATGACGGCCGAGCGGCGGGTACTCGATCATCAGCTCAAGCTGCACCAATGGGCCAGAAATGAACCGGAGCGCCGGTTCAGCGATGTATTCAACTTGATCTGTGATCGGGCCACCTTGCTGGTGGCCTGAGAACGGGTGTCCGGCAACCGGGGTGCCAGGACAGTGGGTGTGGACGGGGTAACCCGGTACCACATCGAGGAACGTCACGGAGTGATTCCATTCCTGGACGAGATTCGCTCTTCTCTCAAGGTCGGGTCCCTCACGGCACTTCCGGTCAAGCAGGCGGTGATCCCCAAGAAGAACGGAAAGGTTCGCTACTTGGGTATCCCGACCCTGCGCGACCGGATTGTGCAGATGGCCCTCAAGCTGATCCTGGAGCCGATCTTCGAAGTCGATTTCTATCCGTCCAGCTACGGGTATCGGCCTGCTCGGCGGGCTCAGGATGCCATCGCCGAAATCCACCACTGCACGAGCAAGCCGTCGAACTACGAGTGGGTCGTCGAGGGCGACATCAAGGCTTGCTTCGACAACATCGACCACCACGTCCTGATGGACCTGGTGGCCGAACGCATCAAGGACCGCAAGGTCCTGCGGATGGTCAGCGCGTTTCTGCGGGCCGGAGTTGTCGAGCTGCACGGTGGGTTCGCGGAGACCCTCACGGGCACTCCGCAAGGAGGAGTCGCCTCCCCGCTGCTGGCCAACATCTATCTCTCTGTCCTGGACCGGTACTTCTCGCGGATCTGGGACACCGAGATGACCCCAGCCCGGCGTCGGCAGCATCGACGTCAAAAAGGGGCTGCCGAAGTTCCGGCTGGTGCCCCCCGATGGTCAGGCCGGTCCTGGTGGTTGTGGCGGCGATGGTGTCGTGGACGACCTGGTAGCTGGTCAGCGGCCGCCCCCGCCAGTTCGCGGTGATGTGACAGAACATCCAGTGCTCTTCCTTGTTCCACTTCGAAGTCCCCGGCGGTAGGTGACAGACCGTGATCTCCAGGCCGCTGTCTCGTGCGAAGGTGGCGAGGTTGCTTTTCCAGGTCCAGCGGCGGGGGTGGTTGGAGCCGCCGGAGTCGGCGGTGATCAGGAGCCGGGTGGCATTCGGGTGGTCCGCCCGTCCGCGGTGTTGCCACCAGCGTCGGATGGACTCCACTGCGAACTGGGCGGTGTCGTGGTCGGTGCCGACGTTGACCCATCCGCTGTTGTTGGCAATGTCGTAGATCCCGTAGGGGATCGCCATGGGCTGGTCGTTGGTGGTGAACGTGTGGCAGTCCACCTTGATGGCGTTCTTCCCCGGCCGCCCGGTGCGACCGGGCCGGTCCCGGTTGCCGAGCCATTCCTTGGCCTTGGTGTCGACGCTGATCACCGGCTGGGCATCGTCGAGGAACGCGGCGGCGGTGGCATTCAGGTCGGTGAACTGGGCATCGCGGTCCGGATGGCTGATGCCCTCTGTTGTCTTCGCGGTTCCCTGCAGGCTGTAGCCCAGGGTGTGCAGCAGGTGTCCGACGGTCGAAGCGCTGATCGGGTGGCCCTGTGCGGTGAGGGTTGAGGCCAGGGCCCGTAACGACAGCGTGGTCCACCGCAACGGGGAGACGGGGTCGCCTCGGGTATGCGGCTCGATCAGCGACTCCAGCGCAGGCAGCAGACCAGGGTCGGTGTCAGTCAGCCGCTTGCGGCCCGCACCCGGAGCCCGGACCCGCAGGGTCGGCGAGGAGCAGCCGGCCAACTCGGCCATACCTCGCGCGATGGTTGCAGTGCTGGTGCCGGAGGCGGCGGCGACCCGGACGATCCCGCTGCGGCCGAGGGCCGTCGCCTCACTGGCCAGGTACAACCGACGGCGGCGCTCATCGAGGTGCGGCAGGATCTGATCGAACTTGGCCCGCAGAACACGAGCAGCAACGCGGTCTGACAGACACGGGGTCATATCTCAGATTCCCACCAACGCCCCTATGTCGAGCACTTATTGGAATGCGGGCCCCGGGCCGCACGGAGGACTGCCAGATCGGCGTGTTCGCCGCCTATGCCCCCTCCAGGGGCCGCGCGCTGGTGGACCGTGAGCTGTATCTGCCGAAGTCCTGGACCTGCGATCCGGACCGCTGCGCAGAGGCGAAGATTCCCGACGGGCGTGCGTTCGCCACCAAGGGCGATCTCGCGAAGGCCGTCATCATGCGGGCTCTGGCCTCGCCGCTGCCGATCGCCAGGGTGACCGCGGACTCGGCCTACGGCCAGGAGTGGCGGCTGCGCCGCATGCTGGAGGAGGCCGGCGTCGGCTATGTCCTGGCCGTGCCGAAGTCCCAGCACGTACAAGCTGTCGGCCGTATCGACTTCGCCATCGCCCAGGCACCCGAGGATGCCTGGGAACGCCACTCCTGCGGGGCCGGCGCGAAGGGGCCGCGCGTCTACGACTGGGCCGCAGCCCGGCTGCCCGCCATCGACGACTTCGACGGTGATGAGCCCACCCATGACCGGTGGGTGCTGGCCCGCCGCAGCCTGGCCCGCCCGGACGAGATCGCCTACTACCTCGCCTACGCGCCGGCCGGCACTCCCGTCGCCGAGCTGGTACGGATCGCCGGGGCGCGCTGGGCGATCGAAGAGGCATTCCAGGCCGCGAAGAACGAGTGCGGCCTGGATCAGTACGAGGTCCGCCGGTATCCCGGCTGGTACCGGCACATCACCCTGGCCATGCTCGCCCACGCCTTCCTCGCCGCGACGGCCGCCGCCGCGGGGACCGAAGGGGGGGCAGAAACGGTTCCGACGCCCTCGCACCGCTCACCGTGGCGGAAATCCGGCGACTCCTGGCAACTGGCCACCCCACGACGACGCACCTGCGGCACACCGGCCACGCGCTGAACTGGTCCCGCTGGCGCCGCCGTCACCAAGCCACGGCCCGCCGCTGCCACTACCACCGTCGCACCCAAGGTCACGAACTCCCGCCACCTGACGATGCGTCAGCCGAGTACACTCCAAATGAGGGCTCTGAGCAGCGGCGATAGCGAACTGCGACTGGAGTATTAGGCGGGGACGACGGTCTGTACGTACGCGGTCAGGGCCGCGCGGGCGGGACCTCTCCGCACCCCGTTCCGGCGCAACCCGCGGGCGCGGTTCACCTCTGCGTCGGCGGGGAGCACGCCATCATCATCGGCAGCGTCGACCGGCAGATCGAACCACCCCCGCGTCGGCGGGAAGCACTACGCGCGGGACTTCACCGGGAGCTCCGAGGATCAACTCCCACAACGTGCGCGACCTGCGCACCCCCTTCGGCGGAGTGAAGGCGTCCGGCGTCGGCCGCGAGGGCGGCGCCCACTCCATCGACTTCTACACCGAGTCGAAGATCGTCCATGTCGCCCTCGGTGAGGTGCACACCCCCCGCTTCGGAGTCGCCTGATGACCACCGCGCACCCCGACGCCCCGGACGTCATCCGGTCCGCCTACGCCCAACTGGCCGTCACCGACCTCGCCGCATCCCGCTGGTTCTGGGTCGAGATGCTCGGTTTCCACATCCAGCACGAGGACGCCGGCACCCTGTGCCTGCGCGGCACCGACGAGTTGACCCGCCACTCCCTCGTCCTGCGCAAGGGCGAGCCCGCCGCCCTCGACCACATCGCCTACCGAGTTCGCACCCCCGAGGACGTCGACAGGGCGGAGAAGTTCTTCCGCCAACTCGGCCGCCCGGTACGGCGCATCCCGAAGGGGGAGGGCACGCCTGGTGTCGGCGACGCCGTCCGCGTCGTCGACCCGCTCGGCTTCCCCGTCGAGTTCTTCCACGACATCGAGCACGCCGAGCGGTTGATTCAGTGCTACGACCTGCGCCACGGCGCCGAGATGGCCCGCCTGGACCACTTCAACATCTGTACCCCCGACATACCCGCCGCCTACGCCCACTACAAGCCGCTGGGTTTCGGCTGCTCGGAGACCATCGAGGGCGACGAGCACGAGCTGTACGCGGCCTGGATGTACCGCAAGCAGACCGTCCACGACGTCGCCTTCACCTGTAGCTCCGGACCCCGCCTGCACCACCTCGGCATAGCCACCCACGTGTCCCATCAGGTCCTGCGCTGCGCCGACCTGTTCGGCTCGATACGCAAGGAACACCACATCGAACGCGGCCCGGGACGTCACGGCGTCTCCAACGCCTTCTACCTCTACCTGCGCGACCCCGACGGGCACCGCGTGGAGATCTACACCTCCGGCTACTACACCGGTGACCCCGACCACGAGACGTACCGCTGGAACGTCCACGACGACGCCGACGCGACTTCTGGGACAACGCCGTCATCGAGTCCTGGTACAGGAGGCCACGCCCGTCCTCGGCCTCGACGGGAGTCCACAGCTCGTCTCCGACGCCGTACTGGACGAGTCCGCCGTGCAGGTCGGAGCGGACGGCCTCGGCTGACCCGCCGGGCCCCGGTGCGCCATGCCCGGACCAGGACGCCGGGTGGAGAGACCAGCAGCCGACCGTCCGTCACGCTCGTGCAGATCTTGGAGTGTGTACGTCACGGGCCTCGTGATGGGAGAGCCCGCGGACCCTCGCCGCGCCTGGGCAAGGGCAGTTGCAGCAGCGGTGTCCCCGACGACGTACGTACCACCCCGCACTCCTGCAAAGGCGGCAGGTCCTCTTCGTCAAGGCCATGCTGATCTCAATGCCGACGGCACCTCGCACACGGTCGTCACCAGGCCGGACGAGGCTGGACCGCCACGGACACGAGCTCGTACGAGCATGACGGTCATGACGGTGCGAGCCTGGTCGTGCCCACCACGGGCGGATGTCCGGAATCTGCAAACGCTGAGGTCTGCCGCGGGAAAGACGCCACCGGTCCTTCCGGGATTCACTCCGAGAAATCCCGACGAAGGAGGCCGTTCACATGCCCGACATGCCCACCGGAGAGTTCTGGAAGGACCTCAGGCCGATCGAGAACTCCTTCCGCCCCGACGCTCTCCCCGAGGTCCATCTGCCCAAGGTGGCCACGGACGACGACCGCTACTACGTGCCCTTCACCGAGACCGTCAGCTCGCGCCCGCTGTGGATCAACGTCAAGGACAACTCGTGGGCCGACATCCTGCGGGCCAAGGAGGCGGGGCTGGTCAACCGGCACTACCATCCGCACGAGGTGTTCGCGTACACGATCTCCGGCAAGTGGGGCTACCTGGAGCGGCCCTGGACGGCGACCGCGGGCGACTTCGTCTACGAGGCCCCGGGCGAGGGGCACATGCTGGTCGCCTACGACAGCGACGAGCCGATGAATCACGACGGGACGCCTTGATGACGACTCAGCTCCGGACCCTGACCGCCGGACTCCAGCTCGCCTGCGGCACCGGGCGGTCTCGGTGGGAGTCAGTCGTACGGCACGACCACGGTGATCCGGCCGGCTGCGCCCGCTCCGACCGCGACCACTCCGATGTCCGCGACGTCAGATGCACCGGCGCCACCGTCGCCCACCTGACCAGGTCACCCGTGATCCTGCAGTCCGACAGCCGTGACTGCGGCACCCACATGTCCCTCGCGCCATCACCTTCGGGAGAAAGAGCGGCAGCTCAGTCGCGGGTGATGCGGACATCGCTGTGGACGCTCCGGCGGACACCGCAGTGACGTGGTACCGAGTCGGGCAGGTGCCGGACTCGGTACCACGTCATGCGTGCGGTGCGTGGGCCAAGTAGGCCAGGACGGCGAGGACCCTGCGGTGGCCGCTGTCGCTGGGCGGCAGGCCCAGTTTCAGGAAGATGTTGCCGATGTGCTTGTGCACGGCGCGTTCGGTGACCACGAGCGTCTTGGCGATGGTGGCGTTGTCGTGGCCCTCTGCCATGAGTTTCAGCACCTCCCGCTCGCGCGGGGTGAGTGTGTCCAGCGGCGAGTCGCGGCGACGGGTGAGGAGTTCGGTGACCACCTCGGGGTCGAGGGCCGTGCCACCGGCCGCGACGCGTTCCAGCGCGTCGAGGAACTCGTCCACGCGGCCGACCCGGTCCTTGAGCAGATAACCGATCCCGCTGGTCCCGCCGCTGAGCAGCTCGGTGGCGTAGGACTCCTCGACGTACTGCGAGAGCACCAGCACAGGCAGACCGGGAATCTTCTCCCGTGCTTCGAGAGCGGCCCGCAGGCCCTCGTCGCGGAAGCCCGGCGGCATCCGCACATCGAGGACGGCGGCGTCCGGGTGGTGCTCCAGCAGCGCGGGCATGATCTCGGGTCCGCTGCCGACGACGGCTACGACCTCGTGCCCGGCCGAGGTCAGCAGCAGCACGAGCCCTTCCCGCAGCAGGGCGTTGTCCTCAGCGATCACCACACGCATGGCAACTCCACTTCGATCACTGTCGGCCCGCCGACGGGGCTGGACACCTTCATGGTCCCGTCGAGTGCGGCGACCCGTCGCCGCATGCCGAGCAGTCCCGAGCCGGCGGACTCGTCGGCGCCGCCCCGGCCCTGGTCCCCGACCCACACCCGCAGACCGCGGCGGACGCGGACGAGCCGCACCTCGGCCCGCGTCACGCCACTGTACTTGGCGATGTTGGTCAGCGATTCGGCCACCACGAAGTAGGCGGCCGCCTCCACTGCCGCGGGCGCCCGCACCCCCTGGTCGAGGCTGCCGTCGTCCAGGGCCACGTCCAGCCCGCTGCCGCCCGCCAGTGCCCGCACCGCGCCGACGAGGCCACGGTCGGCCAGGATCGGCGGGTGGATGCCGCGCACCACGTGCCGTAGCTCCGTCAGCGCCTTCTCGGCCTGCTCCTGGGCCTCGTCCAGCAGCTTGCGAGCGGTCTCAGGATCACGTTCGTAGGCGCGCTTGGCGAGTCCGATCCGCATGGACAGCGCCACCAGCTGCGCTTGCGCCCCGTCGTGCAGGTCCCGCTCGATACGGCGCAGTTCGGCGCCGTGCGCGGCGATCGCGTCGGCGCGGGTCGCCGCCAACTCCGCGACCCGGGCGGTCAGCTGTGCCTGCGGAGACGGCTTGAGCAGAGCGGTCGACCAGTCGGCCTCCAGGTCCGCGAGCCGCACGATCAGCGGCAGGACGACCGCCTCGCGGCGCAGCAGCCCGCACCACACTCCGTCGATGACCAGACCCACCGGCCACAGCGGCAGCGTGAGGGCGAACAGCGCGCCGTAGAACCAGTAGGCGACCATCCAGCGCACATCGGTGTGGGTGCCGGGGTCGCGCACGGCCTTGACGAACCGCTCGCGCATCGTCCCGGTCAGGGGCTGGTACACCTCGGGGATCTTCACGCCGGTCCACGCGGCGGTCAGGCTCCGCTTGGCCGCCGCGATCCGCCGGATCAGCAGCACCGTCTCGGGCAGCAACCAGGCACCGACGACCGCCACCGTACCGATCGCGGTGATCAGCAGCACGGTGATGAAGATCCACATACCGAACGCCATTGCCGCGGCCACAAAGAGATGGACTGTGGCCCAGGCGGCGCGGCGCACCGTTTTCCACATGCGACAACGCTAGACGGTCTCGGCCCTGGCCATGGTGGAGCATGCTCCCCATTTCAGGTGTAGCGCACTACACCACACCTGCCGCCGGTCGTGGAGCGGCGGTCGAGCACACGGGCGAGTCTGAGGTGGGCGCTCTCCCGTGCACCGTCACCGCTGCCGACGTCAGTCATCGAGTCCCCTCGTGACGCAAGCCGCGTTCAGGCGGCACCCCTACTTGGCGATTTGTGCCAGCTCCGTGAGCTGCGACTTCCCTGACCGCCGGATGCTCCATGGGAAGGGTGCACACGATGTCGACGCCTTGTGCGCACCAATGTGGTGAGCCCTTGAGTGCGCCGCTGGACTTTAAAGGATTGCATGAATTTTGCTTGAGTTACACAATTATTTTACCGTGCGTGCGACGCCTCCTGGACCAGGACGGCGTCGTCAGCGACCAGGAGGAGATCGTGCAGGAAGGCCGGGATGGGACGACGGCCGGCGATGCCGTCAGCGATGGTGTGGGTCGAGTTGGTGGTGACGACGCGGCGTTGGCGCCACGAGTGGGTCATCGCCGGTGCGCCCAGCGGCTGGACGCAGATCACCTCGACTTCGGGTGCCAGTGCCTTCATGACATGGCCCACGCCGGTGGCCCGCGCCCCGCCGCCAAGAGCGATCAGGACGGTGTCGAACGACGGCGCAGTGCCCACCAGTTCCAGGCCGATAGTCGCCGCGCCCTCGCACGGGCTCGATGTCCAGGCTGTCCTCGAGCAGCCGGATGCCGTCGTACCGCGCGATGGCCGCCGCCCGTTCGCGAGCCATCGCGTGGTCGCCGTCCACCAGTTCCAACCTGGCATCCAACGCGCGGATGCGATCAAGCTTGGCCACCGTCGCAGAGCGGGATGCCACGACGGTCACGTCGAACCCCCGGCAGCGGCCGGACCATGCGAGGGCTTGGCCGAGGTTGCCCGCGCTGGCGCACACCACCGCCCGGGGGCCATCGTCGGCGAGCAGGCTCGTGACCACCTCGGTGCCGCGGGCCTTGAAGCTGCGGACCGGGTTCGCCGTTTCGAGCTTGATGCTCACCGTGCACCCGAGTCCGGGTTCCAGCGCCGCGCAGCGGTACAGCGGAGTGTCGAGAAAAATCGGGTCGATCACCTGGCGAGCCGCCCGGATCCGAGCAGTGTCGAGCCGCGTCTCCAGCGCGACCTAGCAGCGTAGCGCCGCCAGCAGCTTTGCCGGGAGGCTCGGGACGACACTGCGCAGCACCAAGCCCTCGCGGTCTGGTGACGTCACTTCTTCGACCGGGAAGGACGGCGGGTCATCTGTCCGCAAGGGCATTGCAGCGGGGCGACATCGAGGGCTCTCTCGAGCAGGGACTACGCTCTGGAGGTCGTCCGCCTCGCGGGCAGGTCGTTTTCGGGGCGGAGTCACGCACCTGAAAGGGCTGTTCACGGAGCCACTGTCGCTCTGCTGAGCCCGTGACACGCCAGGGAGCCTTTGGGCCGGTCGCATCATCGCCTGCGTCGTCGGCGTTGCAGGCGGCGCTCTGTTCGTCGTGCGGGCGACGGTGTTCGACCGCTGACGCCGCCGAAGCCGGACAGGGCATCGGCGGGCCAGGGCGTCGGCTCAAATTCCGTCCAAGCGCGCCACGCTGAACTGCGTCTCCGGTACTCCCGGCCCGAACGCCCGCCCTTGTCGAACTGGGAGCGGACGACGAGGAGGCCGCCCCGGCTGCGCGCGAGCGTGGTCGGAATCTGTAGCGCGGGGTCCGCGACGCTGTGCTCCAAGGTGGGCAGAGCAGCCGTCCGTCGCGAGCCGCCAGCGGCTGACGGTGTTGGTCCTGTTCTGCGCGAAAGCGTCCGAACGCCTCGGTTCCCACCTCAAGCGGGCCGAGCAGGCTCTCAGCGCAACTAAGTCCGCCGTCTTGAAACCGGCGGGCCTGACCGTCGCGCAGTACTCGGCGCTGCTCTGCCTCGCGGGGAGCCCCGGCATCTCGGCGGCGGCCCTGGCCCGGCTGTGCGGGGTCACATTCCCCGACCATGAACACTGTCCTGAAGAACCTTCAGGGCCGCGCCCTGATCGAACGCACCCCCCCACGAATGGCACCGCAACGTCCTGGAGACACGCGTCACGGACCGGGGCCGTGCCGTTCTCGCCGACGCGGACGCCAGGGCTGTACGGACGGAGCGGGCACTGGCCGCCGCGTTCACGGAGGAGGAGCGGGCGACGCTGGTCGCGCTGCTGGGCCGGTGCGTGAGCGTCCTGGAACGGGAGAAGCAGAGCGCCGGGTCATGAGAACCATGACGGCTCCGCCCTGCCACGGGTGCGCGCGCCGATTCAGCCGGGCGGGGGGCACGCCTTCGAGAAGAAGAGGCGGTTCCGTGACGACTTCGAATCCGCCCTGCGGGCGCGGGCCCGCGTGCATGCGGCCGCCGACCGAACGGGCCCGCTCGTTCATGCCAATGAGCCCGTAACCGCCGTCCGTCGCGGTGGAGGCGGTCCGCACCGCGCTGCCGCCGTTGGGGACGGTGAAGAAGCCGTGGTGCAGGCGAGCCGCACCTCGGCGGAGCGAGTGGAGGCGTGCTTGGTCACGTTCGTGGGCGCCTCCTGCGGGACCGTCTCACATCCGATCCGATGCGGCGGCTACGGCTACCTACGGGGGGCGGGTATATCCCTCTCCTGCGCTGATGCCAAGATCCTTGAGGTCCGGGAGGGGATGAACCCGATCCAGCGCTATGTCCAGGCCGGGAAACGGGTCGAGGAGACATGACGAAGGCCCCCGGTGCGCAGTAACGCATCGTGGGCCCGTTCGTCATTCCGCGGCGGAGAGGGACTTCCACTCCGCCTCGGGGTCGAGCGGCCGGTCGGGCCGATCGCGCTTGAACGCCGCAGCCTGTTTCTCTACCTTCGGCAGGGCGTGGTCGGGCGCACCGAATCCGCGGAACAGGGTCGCGCAGTACTCGCGGGACAGGAATGCCGCGTCCCACTGCCCATCCTGTCGCACCCATTGATAGGTGTGATTGTGGAGGTTGAGGAACTGCAGGGTGGCCAGCCGCGGTGGCATCGCACGGAAGGTGCCCTGCTCGACGGCCTCCGCGAGCAGCCCCGAGATCAACTGTTCGAATTCGGAACGCTGGCCCAGCAGGGTCTTCAGCTCCGCACCGCTCAGACTGCGGTAGTCGTGCTCGTAGACCCAGATGTGATCGAGCCTGCGGATGATGATGGTAAGCAGCGACTCGGACAGCAGGCGCAGCCGCAGCAGGGGATCCGTGTCGAGGTCCGCGATCTGCCGGGCGCGGGACAATAGCGGCCCCAGCACGCGCGACTGGATCTCGACGAGCAGGTTCTCCTTGGAGCCGATGTAGTAGTACAGGGCTCCCTTGGCGAGCCCGACCGCGTGGCCCAGGTCGTTGATGGAGGTCGCCGCGTATCCGTGCCGGGCGAACAGAGCTGCCGCGACGTCGATGATTTTCTGGCGTCTGACCTCGAAGCCCGGTCCGTGGCCCGGCGGTCGTGGCATGGGTCCTCTCCCCGCTTGACGTGACGACGTGTGGATTTGGGAGCGACTCCCGGGACCGCGTCGGATGGCCTTCGGCATATCCGGGGGAAGCGGGCTCCGGGGCATCGCTTGGTTTTACTGGACCAGACGGTACGTCAAAAGACTCAGGCGGTGCGGTCGCGTGCCGTCCGTGCGAACAAGGCCGGGACGCGCACGATGACTGGCACCGCAGTAGTCCACGACCGGATCCGCCCGCGGACGACCTCGGGACAGCCGTGCCGCCTTCGAGGACGTGGCTGGGGTGAAGCTTCCCCTTGATCGTGGACACCTGGAGACTGGGACGTGAGCCCAGAGGGAGCGGTGCCAGGTGGGAAGCAAGTACATGAATCGGTACTCGGACGGGACACCATCAAGGACGAGACGGGTTGCTTCATGCCCTCTGACCGAGTATGGCCCAGCGCATTCCTCACCATCAGCTCCAGCGGAGCGCGGATTCCGCGGCCTCGTGAGTGGTGCCGACCGACGGTGAGGCCCTCGCCGAAAGCGGCCCGGTCGTCGGCCGTCACAGCGGCTCGGGAAAGAGTCACACTGGGCGGGACAGCCTTGGAGCGCGAGCTGGCAGCGGCCGCGCGGTCGGCTTCGTGGAGGTGGAGGATGCGTCGGGAGACCTCCCGGTAGGCGCCGCTTCTGTGACCCTGGCTCACTGCGGGCGCATGGTGGGGGCTGGCCGGGATGTTGCCTGCAAGCCCTGGCGCCCACGGCTTGATACAGCAAGACAAGCGGCTCATCATGTGCCATATGGTGCATGTCGACTCGGTGGCGATCGTCGACCAGGGTGGCATCGTTATCGGGTGGAGCGACGGGGCCCGAGAGCTGACAGGCTACGCGCCTGAGGAGGTCGTAGGACGGGAAGCGAGGAAGCTGCTCGCGGATAACCCTCCAGGCGATGCGGTGACCGCGCTGCACGGTGTGGTCGGCGTCCGGCACAGGGACGGACATACTGTGGAGCTGGCCTTGCGAGCCTGCCCTCTGCGGGACGACGGAGCCGGGGTGACGGCTTTTCTGGTCACCGCGTCGGTGCCCGCCCTGCTGGAGCCTTCGGTGGCGGAGCAGACCTTCCAGCAGGCGTCGGTGGCACTGTGCGCCTTCGACACCGAGGGACGCATTCTGCGTCTCAACGCCACGGCCGGCCGGGAGGTGGGACGTGCGGAGGACAAGCTGGTGGGGCGGGACGTCACCGAGGGGGCCCCTGACGTCGATTACGAGCTCTACCTGCGTCATCAGGCTGAGGTGGTCCGAACCGGGGCCCCAGTGCACTTCGAGGGCTACGGCTCTCCCGAGCCCGGCGGCCGGGAACACGCCTGGAACGTGGAGATGTGGCCGATACGGGACGCATCCGGCGAGGTGGTCGCGGTCGGCACTGCATCGTTCGACAGCAGCGAACAGCACTGGGCCCGGCAGCGGCTGGCCCAGCTGAACGAGGCAGCAGAGACCATCGGGACCACCCTGGACGTTGTGCAGACCGCTGAGGAACTCGTAGGACTGGTTGTGCCGCGCTTCGCCGATTTCGCGAGTGTGGACCTGTTCGATTGGGTCCTGAGGCCGCAGGAACCGGATCCAGGCGCGGGGCAACCCGGCGTCGTTCTGCGCCGGGTCGCGCACCGGTCCGGCACCGCGGGGACGCCGGAGGCTGTCGTGGGCCTCGGTTCGGTGGATACGTATCCGCCCTTCTCGCCGCCTGTCCGGGCCCTGACGGACGGGCTCCCGGTGCTCAGCGGAGCCGGAGATCCGGACTTCGACCGATGGGTCAGCGGGCACGACGCACGCAGCGCCAGGGTCCAGGAGTATGGCGTGGCCGTCCACTCGTTGCTGGCGGCGCCGCTGCGGGCCAGGGGCACGACGCTGGGCGTCGCAGTCCTGGTCCGCGCCCTGCGCCCGGATGCATACTCTGCGGACGATGTGGCCCTCGCCGAGGAGCTGGCCAGCCGTGCCGCGGTCTATGTCGACAACGCCCGCAGGTACGCCCGTGAGCGGGCGACCGCACTGACCCTCCAGCGCAGCTTGCTGCCGCAGCGACTGCCCGGTCAGGCGGCTGTGGAGGTGGCTCACCGCTATCTCCCGGCCGGCTCCGGGGCCGGGGTCGGTGGCGACTGGTTCGACGTGATTTCACTGTCGGGCGGCCGAGTCGCTCTGGTCGTTGGGGACGTGGTGGGGCACGGCCTGCACTCCTCGGCGACCATGGGCAGGCTGCGTACCGCCGTGCGGACCCTCGCTGACGTAGACCTGCCACCCGACGAACTCATGACCCACCTGGACGATCTGGTCGTTCACCTGGCGACGGAAAAGAGTGATGGCGAGGATATCGCGGAACTGTGTGCGACCTGTCTGTATGCGGTGTACGACCCGGTGTCGCGGTGTCTATCGCTGGCTGCCGCCGGGCATCCGCCGCCGGTATTGCGGCGTCCCGACGGCGCAGTGGAACTCGTCGCGATGTCCGCAGGGCCCCCGCTGGGGATCGGCGGTCTACCCTTCGAGGCGAGGGAACTCGAGCTCGACGAGGGCTCGGTGATCGCCCTGTACACGGACGGACTGATCGAGGATCGCGACCGGGATGCCGATCAGGGCACCGCGGAACTGCGCCGAGCCCTGAGGGCCCCAAGCCGCTCTCTGGAGGCCACGTGTGACGCGGTGCTGAAGTCCCTGCTGCCCGAGCGGCCCAGTGACGACGTGGCTCTGCTGCTGGCCCGTACCCGTGCTCTGGGTGCGGACCAGGCGGTCACCTGGGACCTGCCACCGGATCCCGAACACGTCGCCGTCGCCCGCAAGAACGCCACCGAGCAGCTGGTGCGGTGGGGGCTGGACGACGAGGTCTTCGTCACCGAACTGATCGTCAGCGAACTCGTCACCAACGCGATCCGCTACGGTGGTCCCCCCATCCGCCTGAGGCTGATTCGCGACCGCGCACTGATCTGCGAGGTGTCCGACGGCAGCTCCACCTCACCGCATCTGCGCCGTGCGCACGTCTACGACGAAGGCGGACGTGGCCTGATGCTGGTCGCCCAGCTCACGCAGCGGTGGGGCAGCCGGCAGACCTCCGCGGGGAAGACGATCTGGGCCGAGCAGCCGCTGCCGCCGGGACGTTACGAGAGGTGATCCCTTGACCGCTGATCTTCGTGATGACGGAGCTTCGAGTGGTCCGATCGGCTGCCCGCACTCGCTCAGCTGCTCAAACGCCACGGCGCTGCCGATAGAGACTCATCCGCGATTCCGGCGGCGGCACCCATGAGTTCGCCAGGCGGCCGGTCGCGCGAGACGGTTGCCGGGGACCCTTCACCCGCCAACGAGATGTGATCTGAGTCATGCCCCGGCTGGGTGGGCGACTCAGGGTGGCACTCGCGCGGGGTGCTTTCCTGTATGGATCGAAGCCCCCGCGTGGCAGCTTCACCCTAGGTAATCAGCCAAAACGTCTTCGCGACCGGCATGATCGAGCCACAGGCCGACCGGGTTCTCCGAGGTCCATGGCGCGGTCAGGGACCAGGATTGCGCCTGCGGCACCATGGGGACTCGGCCGTCGGCTTCGTGTACGACATTGCCGCGGCGGGCTTCCCCGGCCCCCCACAGCCGCCCGCGAGAGCAAGACCAGCAGACAGCCGTTGGCGAGGTCGGTGCCGACGCGGCTGTGACGCCCCTCGGGGCCGCAATGGGGGAGGCGCCTCCGCGACAGGCGTAAGTCGGAGGGCACCCGGACAGGCCCGGACGCCGCCACCCGCGAGACACTCATCCTGTGACGAGTGTCTCCAGTGAGGAGTAACGCATGACCACGGTAGGTATCGCCACCGGCGCCGGTCGCGGGACGGGAGAGGCGTGCGCGAGGCGCCTTGCCGACATGGTGGACGTGCTGTTGCTCGCGGACCGGAACGAAGCGGCCGCGGCCGCGGTGGCGAAGGACTTGTCCGGCTACGGCGGGAAGGCCGTCGCCGAGCCGTTCGGTGTGGACGTCACCGACCGGGAGGACCTTGACCGACTGGCCGAGCGGGTCAGTGAGCTCGGCACGCTCCGGGCAGTCACGCACGCCGAGAGCGTCGCGCCGGAGGAAGCCCACTGGCGCCGAATCCTCGAGGTCGACTTCGTCGGAACCGCACTGCTCGCCGAGGCCCTCCGCCCGCTTGCCACCGTCGGCACGGCGTTCGTTTACTGCGCCTCGGTGTCCCCGCTGATCGCTCACATCGTCCCCGACCCGTCGGTCGCGGCCGTTCTGGACGATCCACTGCAGGAGGGAATCCTCGACCGGATCCGCGATGCGATCGGCCCGGCCGTCGAGGATCCCGCGTGGGCGTACCCGTGGGCCACGTACGGCGTGCACCGCTTCGCCCGCGCCGAGGCGGTACGGCTCGGGCCGGTGGGTGCTCGCGCGTGTTCCCTGTCGCCCGGCGCCATCGACACCCCGGAAACCCGGCTGGAGGCGGCGCGGCACGAGTCGGTACGGCAGCTCATACAGTGCACGCCTCTGGGCCGCGTCGGCCAGTACGAGGAGGTCGCCGCTGTCGCCGCGTTCCTGGTGTCGGAGGAGGCGAGCTTCGTGAACGGCGTCGACATCGTCGTCGACGGTGGCCTGTGCGCCGCCGTGCAGGACGACTGACAGTGAGGATCAGGCACGGCACCGCTCGGGGTCTGACTCTCCGACTGGCTGACGCTTCGGCTGTACTTGGCGTGAAAGGGCGGCCTGCCGGGTGGTGCCGCCTGGCGCGTGGCGGGTCGGGCGGCACCGGCTGCTGAACAGGCGCCGCCCCCTCACCCGCGCGCCGACCTCCTCGGGAAGGGGCCATGAGGTCACTCGAGTCCGTAGAACCGGCTCAGGAGGCATGGCCTTGAGCGCCTCGATGTCGGCCAGGCGCTGTGCCGTGCCGTGGGCCAGGGGGCGGACCTGGAGGGTGGTGACCCTGGCGGCTCTGAAGGCCGCGATCCGTTCGGCGACGTAGGAGGCCGGGCCGATCAGCGAGGTCGCCCGCAGCAGGTCGGCGGGCACGGCGGCCGCGGCCTCGTCCTTGCGGCCGGAGAGGTAGAGGTCCTGGATGGTGGCCGCCTCGGCCTCGTAGCCGTAGCCGTAGCGGCGGGCGAGGTCGTAGGAGAAGTTGTGGCCGCGGGCCCCCATCCCGCCGATGTACAGGGCGAGTTGGGGCTGGGCCAGAGCGATCAGGTCGTCGGTGCTCTCGCCGATGGCCAATGGAGGGGAGACCACGACGTCGAGTGGCCCGAGGGCAGGGTCCCGCAGTGCCGATCCCTCGGCCAGCGCCGGGCCCGACGCCTCGTCCGCCTTCTCCGGGTGGAAGAACATCGGCATCCAGCCCTCGGCGATCTCGGCGGCCAGGGCCACGTTCTGCGGTCCGATGGCGGCCGACACGATGGGGACCCGTTCGCGCACCGGGTGGCTGATGAGCTTGAGCGGTCTGCCCAGCCCAGTGCCCTGGTCGGGCGGGAGAGGGATCGGGTAGTGACGGCCCGAGTGCACGACCTTCTCCTGGCGCCAGACCGACCGGCAGATCTCCACGATCTCACGGGTGCGGGCCAGGGGAGCGGTGTACGGCTGCCCGTGGAAACCCTCGATCACCTGTGGTCCCGAGGCGCCGATGCCCAGGGTGAACCGGCTGTCGGAGACGTAGTCCAGGCCGGCGGCCGTCATCGCGGTCAGAGTGGGCGTGCGGGTGTAGATCTGGAGGACGGAGGCGATCTCGAGGCGTTCGGTGTGAGCGGCGATGAAGCCGAGCTGGCTGATCGCGTCGAAGGAGCAGGCCTCGGGGACGAAGACGATGTCCAGCCTGGCCTTCTCGTAGTCGCGGAGCACGGCGACGGTCTCCTTGAAACCGCCGCTGTAGCTCAGGGGCATTCCGATGCGCATCCCGACCTCCATCCCTCCCATGTACGGCAAATAAAGTACACTCTATAAGTCGCCCTTGATGAAGGTGGCGCCGTGAACTCGTTCCGTCAGCACGCCCGACGCCGTCCGCGTCGTAGGCCCGTACGTGGCGAAGTGGCGCACCGTCGGCCCGAAACAGGAGAGGAGACCGCAACTGATGAATGGCGTCGATGTGGCGCGTTACGCGCTGCGCGCGGTGATCGGCGGCACGATGATCGCGCACGGGGTGCGGCACGGCCGCACGCTCGACGGCACGGCGGGATGGTTCGGATCCGTGGGGTTCCGCAGGCCGCGGCTGCAGGCGGCGGCCAGCTCGGTCGTCGAGGTTGGGGCGGGCGCCGCCCTGCTGGCCGGAGCGGCGACCCCGTTTGCGGCGTCGGCGGTCGTCGGAACGATGGGCGTCGCCGCGCGGTCTGTGCACCTGCCCAACGGGTTCTTCGTGGTGAACGAGGGCTACGAGTTCGTACTCAATCTGGGCACCGCATCCGTGGCGCTCGCCGGGCTCGGGCCGGGTCGGTTCAGCGTGGACCGGGCGCTCGGGCTGGATGCAAGGCTCAGTGGCCCGCGGAGCGCCGCCCTCGCGGCCGGACTGGGCCTCGCCGCCGCGGCGGCGCAGCTCGCGGCCTTCTGGCGGCGTCCGGAGCCCGAGCGGGGCGCGGAGCAGAGGGTGTCGGAGCCCTACGGCTCTGACGCGCCGGCTTCCTTGAAGTCGCTCCCGGCGGCCGATTAACCGTATACTCTTTTCATGTCAGGGGGAGCTTGGCAGCACCGGCCGGAAGCTGCGCTGAAGTGACGCCAGGGCGGAAGTGATGGCCCACCTGGCGCTCGACGGCCTGGGGTCCTGGTGGCGGACGCGCTGCTTGCCCCAGTGCGCCGCGGCTACCCTCGGAACATGACTGGGGGCACCACCGATCCGCGGGGACCCGCGGCCTCTCTGACGGCACTGGAGCCGGCCGCAGCGTCGGAGCGGCCGGGACACGGGTGGCCGCTGAGCGCGGCGGACATCGACGGGGTCTTCGAACAGCGGCGGGTCGCTCCGGACCTGGACCTGGTCCGCTTCCGCTTCGCTCACTGTCCGGACGATCCCGCCTGCGGTGCCGGTGGACTCCCAGCGGGGGCCGTCCGGAGGCAGCCGGTTCGCCGCCTGCTGCCCGGGATCGGCAGGTGGGAGTGATGGCGGACGTTTCTGCCGAGTCCGTACGGCGGTGGCTGCACACCTTGGGGGATCTTCCGGGCCCGCCTGCTGCCGCGCCTGCCACCGGATGTCCGCTCCTGGACTGGGCGGCCTCTGGTGCCATGGAGCTGACCGGCGAGGCTGACGGTCCGCCGGTCCTGTCGCCCGGACCGATGACGGACCTCCTGCGGGAGGCTGGGGCCGCGCTGGCGCACCTCGCCGGCCGCCCGCTCCCCTTCGATCCCGCCCTCGTGCTCAGCGGCCGGGCAGGCGCGATGAACCTCACCCGGCGCGGCCGTATCTCCGCGGGTGGCGCGACCCGGCTGCTTCGGGCTTCGGACGGATGGTGCGCGGTGACCCTGAGCCGCCCGGACGACGTCGAACTCGTCCCGGCGATGCTGGGCGGGGAGACGGTCACAGCCCCCTGGCAGCAGCTCGCCGCGACCGTACGCGGCGCCGAGGCGAGAGAGTTCGCCGACCGCATCCGAATGTTCGGTGTTCCCGCCGCGGCCCTGCCACTCGAGCCACGCCTCGTGGACGTGCCCTGGCAGGTGTCCATGATCGCCGCACCCGACAGGGACGCACGGCTGGCGGGTGCCCTCGTCGTGGACCTCTCCTCGCTCTGGGCAGGACCCCTGTGCGCCCGCCTGCTCGGACTGGCCGGAGCCAGAGTGGTCAAGGTGGAGAGCACCCGGCGCCCCGACGGCGCCCGCGCCGGGAACCAGCTGTTCTACGACTGGCTGCACGCCGGGCACGAGAGCATCGCTGTCGACTTCACCCGGCCCGAGGGGCAAGGCGCACTCGCCGACCTGATCCGGGCCGCCGACGTGGTGATCGAGGCGTCCCGGCCGCGTGCGCTCGCGCACTTGGGGCTGGCTCCGGAACGGCTCAACCATCGGGCGGGCAAGGTGTGGGTGAGCATCACCGGGTACGGACGAAGGCACCCCGACCGGGTCGCCTTCGGCGACGACGCGGCCGTCGCCGGCGGGCTGGTCGGCCGGTCGGCGGACGGTGAGCCGGTGTTCTGCGCCGACGCGGTCGCCGATCCGTTGACGGGGGTCGTCGCCGCACTGGGCGCGATGGGTGCCCTGGCGTGCGGCGGGGGACAGCTGATCGACGTCTCGATGCGGAACGTGGCGGCGGCGTTCGCCGGGGCTCCTCGGGCCGATCATGGTCCGCATCCGATTCGGACATCCGCGGCCGGGGCGGTGGTGGAGTGCCCGGCGCTCGGCCGGACGCAGGAGGTTCTACCGCCGCGCGCGCCGGTACCGGAAGGGGCGGCGGGCACGATGGGCACCGACACGATCCGGAACCTCAGCCGAGGTACTGAGCTCCGTGGACGATCCGCCCCTCGATGAAGGTGGCGCGCACGTGGTCGGCGTCCGGAGCCCGCAACGCCTCCCTCAACGGCCGGTCCAGCAGAACGAGGTCAGCCGGTCGCCCCACCGCGACCCGCCGTGCCAGGCCTCCGGGATCATCCAGGGGCGAGAGCATGCCCCGCAGGGCCACCTCCGCCGGAATCCGCTCGTCGGCCCCGAGCACACGCCCGGACGGCGTCAGCCGTTCGGACGCGGCCCGCAGGCACGCCCAAGGGTCGGGATCGCCGTACGGGGCATCGCTGCTCGCGGCCACCCGGACTCCGGCACGCAGCAGGCCGGCGTATCGCCACAGGTCCGCCCGGTCCCCGGGATCGACGCGCTCCCAGTAGTCGTCGCCCCGCAGGGCGACCAGCGTCGGCTGTGTGACGACCCGGATCCGTCGGGCGGCCAGCTCATCGGCAGCGGCACGGTCGGCGACGGCGCAGTGCTCCACGCGGTCCCCGTCCAGGCCGCCCGCTCGGTCGAGCGCGGCCACGGTCAGCGCAAGAGCCGTACGGGTCACGCAGTGCACAGCGACGGGACGGCCGTCCGCATGGGCCCGACGGATCCGCCCGACGAGGTCGTCGACGTCCGGGAGAGCGTGGTCCGCGACCACCAGCTTCAGCGGACCGACGCTCAGCCGCGGATGGGGCGG
This sequence comes from Streptomyces sp. NPDC048254, assembly GCF_043201895.1. NCBI lineage: Bacteria > Bacillati > Actinomycetota > Actinomycetes > Kitasatosporales > Streptomycetaceae > Streptomyces > Streptomyces sp. NPDC048254. The sequence continues at coordinate 141,023 of NZ_JBICZJ010000023.1, read as the reverse complement.
GGGATCGGATCCGGCGGCCATCACCATGACGCGCTGGGGGAGTTCCGCCCGCCGCACAGCCGCCTGGACGACCCCGGCGGCACCCCCGTCCGGTGTCGCGTCGGCGACATGGGTGACACCGAGGGCGGCCAGTCGTGTGCCCACCGCCCGGAGGGACGGAGGCCGCCCGCCGACGACCTCGCGCAGCCAGGCGTCGGCGCGCCACAGCCGCCCGGTCGGTCGGCCTGCCGTATCACGCTCGATGCCGTCGTGGGCGGCGGACAGAGCCCCGAGCCGTTCCAGACCGGGGGAGTTGACGAGCCACAGCGCTCCTGACCGGTGCTGGACGCGCACCGGCAGCACGCGGTTCCATGAGTCCAGGACGGTCCGGTCCAGATCGCCGTGGACCACGTCGTCGTACCCGACCGCTCGCACCCAGCCGTCCTCACCCGCCACGGCTTGTGCGATGGAGGACTCGAGAGCCTCCCGGGAGAGGGCGGACACGTCGAGCGAGGCACGCTGTGCGGCCATGGCCGCGAGGTGAATATGGTGGTCGGCCAGACCGGGCAGCAGCGCGCCGCCGTCGCAGCGTGCGACGAACTCGTCCGACCGCGGCCGCAGTCGACGGCCCAACTCGGCGACGACACCGCGCCGGATCCGGCAGTCGACCGGACCCTGGCGCGGGTGCAGTTCCACGCCGCGCAGGAGCACCTCACCGCTCATGGCCGTCGTTGATCTCGTCGGCCAACCCCCACTGCCGGGCGGTGACGGCGTCGACCCGGGCCCCGCTCAGCATCATCCACGCCGCCCGCCACCGGCCGATCCGTCGCGGCACACTCACCGTGCCGCCGGCGCCGGGTACCAGCCCCATCGCGATCTCGGGGAGTTGGAAGAGCGTCCCGGGGGAGGCCACCACGTGTCCCGCGAAGGCGGCCATCTCCACCCCGGCGCCCACCGCCGCGCCCTGCACCCGGACCGTCACACGGTCCCGCATCCGGTCCATCAGCCGCCAGGGTGCCCGGTCCAGCCGTACCAGATAGGCCGCCACGAGGTCCGTCGCCGTCCCGAATTCGGCCAGGTCGCCGCCACTGCAGAACACCGGCCCGGCACCGGCCAGTTCGACCCGCGCGACAGTGTCATCGAGAAGGGCGAGTTCCAGGGCCTCGAACAGTTCCTCCCGCATCCGGAAGCTGAGCGCGTTCCGCCGATGCGGGCGGTCCAGCAGGACAGACAGCCGATCGTTGTCCCTCCGGACGCGGACCAGTTCCCCGTCCTCCCGAGAGACCCGGGGCGTGCCCCGGTCGGCGAGCCAGGACGCGAACTCCGTCCCGCCGAGGAGCATCGAGTACGTCGCCGCCTCGGCCGCCAGGCCTTGAACGGTGCTGAGGTGCGCCGTTTGCCGCAGTAACTGCCCCAGAGCCAGGCTCGCCAGAGGCCGACGCGTGACGAGCCGTGCCAGTTCCTCGAACGAAACCGGCGGATCGTCGACGGGTACCCATTCCGGTGCGTCGGTGCTGACACAGCGTGCCACCAAGGTCAGCGTCGCTGCCTTCAACAGCGGTCGCAGCCGGTCCGGCGGCTGCCGGGTCGCGATACCGAACGTCAGGGGCAAGGAGTCGGCCAGCCGGGCGGCTTCGGCCTCGACCTGGCTTGCATCGGCGTCGTGCCAGTCGTCGAGAACCAGGCACCGCACGGGGTTCTCCACCCGCCCGTCGGATCGGAGCATCAGTCCTTCGTCGCTGTACACCAGGCTCATCGGTCCAGTCTGAGGGACAGGACCGCCGTGGTCACAGATCCCTGAACGGTTGGCGCCAGAGGCCTCGATCTCGTCGGTGAACTACGGGACGACATCGAAGAGGTCGCCGACGACGCCGTAGTCGACGGAGTCGAAGACCGAGGCATCGGAGTCCTTGTGGGCGACTTGCCGAGCGTCCCCCTCCGGCACGACCTGGTGGCCGACGCGGGATTTCGGCGGGCGACCACGGAGCAGGCCCATGCCTGCCCCGAGGGAGACCACGCCCATGCCGGCGCTGGTCAGGTAGCCCTGGGTGCCGTCGACGACGAGGGGCGCCGCCACTGCGACGGTGAGGTTGAACAGGAAGAGGGACCACAGCACGGGCCGGGAGGACAGCAGCTTCACGGGGGTTTCCTTTCGGGGAGAGCGATGTGGGGCTTCCCGGACGGGGAGCCGTTGACCTTGTGGGTTCAACGATCCCGTCACCAGCCCGTCGCCGCGAGGTAGTGCCCTCCCCGATCCGGGGTGTAGTCGGCTACACCATCCCGGCGTCCGGTCCCGGGGCGAGTGACCGGCGCCGAACCATCGGTCGGCTGCCGGGCTCCGCCGGACTGGTCACCGGGGGCGGCACTGACCTGCCCGCATGCGTCGCCGCGTATCAGCGGTGGCTGATCGGTGAGGGCGCCGACCTGAGCGGCCTGCTCGCCATGGCCATCCGGCACAGCTCGCGGCCGGATACGGTGAACTGGCTCCCGGCGGGTAGCGCCGCCGCGACTGGTTCACGTCAGCCCGCGCCGCATGGCGTCGGCGACGAGTTCGCCGATGAGGACGGCGGTGGCCGCCGGGCCTCGCAACGGGGGCGTCGGCAAGATCGACGTGTCCGCGACACGCAGACCGTTGACACCGTGCACCCTTCCGCAGGGGTCGACGGCTGCCCCGGGATCGTCTGCGGGGCCCATGGGAACCGTGCCACACGTGTGCTGGGACGTGCCGAGATGCCCCAGGATCCACTCGTCGAGCAGTCGGTCGTCGTCCAGCACCTCCGCCGATGGTTCCGTGAGCCCGCCGGAGACCGCGGCGAAGTCGGTTGTGCCGACCAATTCGGCGGTGGCACGGACCGCTTCACGCATGCGCCGCCGGTCCTCCGCGGTCGACAAATAGCCGTAGTCGAGGCTCGGAGGCGTCGCGGGATCGGCGGAAAGGATGCGCATCCGACCGCTGAGTCGTGGTGTCTGGACGGAGACCAGGAACGCGAGCGGTGCGCCGGGAACGGCCACCCTCCCGCCCGCCAGCCCGGCCACGGGGACCAGGGACTGCAGGATTTCCAGATCGCCCGGGTGACACCCGTCCGACGAGGACAGGTGCAGGACTCCACCGAGCCACGAGCAGGCGGGCTCCGGCATCGACCGATGGGGCAGCCACTCCAGCACCACCTGCGGATGATCGCCGAACCCGGCTCCGACAGCGGGAGCGTCCCTGACCACGGGAACGCCGAGGGCCTCCAGCTCGCGGCGTGGCCCGACACCCGACAGATGCAGCAGGTGGGCGGAGCCGAACGCCCCCGCGCAGAGCACGACTTCGCCGCCGTGCACAATCCTGCGGTGTCCGTTCCGCTCGACTTCCACACCGGTCGCGCGGCCGCGCTCGACGATGACCTTGAGGACCGTGCTGTCCCCTTCCACCAGGAGGTTGGGACGGCCGGACGCGCCCAGGAGATGGCTGATGCCGGTGTTGACGCGCACCCCGTCCACAACGTTGGACGGCACTGGACCGAACCCCGGCGCGTCCTGGGCGTTCTTGTCCGGTTCCTCGGGAAAGCCCAGTCGGCGAGCGGCAGCCCGGAACGCGTCAACTGCGGGGTGGTGATGCTTCGCGCGCCGGACGCGCACCGGTCCGCGGTCGCCGTGCAGCGGGTCGGCACCATAATCGAGGTCGGTCTCAAGAGCGCGGAGAAACGGCAGCACCCGGTCGTACGACCAGGCCGCGCCGCCCACAGCCGACCAGCGGTCGAAGTCGTCCCGCCGGGCACGGACGAAGTACCCGCCGTTGACGGTGGTCGAGCCGCCGAGCCAGCGCCCCCGGACGACCGTGTACGGACGCGTCGGAGTGAGGTGCACGGCGTACGGCTGGACGGCCCGGTGTCCGGGTTGTGCGCCGGGTACGAGCCGTGCGTTCAGCAACTCGGGTGCGAACGCCGACGGGTGACGCGGCGCCGGGCCCGCCTCCAGCACCAGCACGGTGCGGCCGGGGTCCTCACTGAGCCGCGCCGCGAGGACGGCACCGCTGCCCCCGGCGCCCACCACGATGACGTCCGGGCGGCGTACCCGGCTGTGCCCGTGCTCGGTGTGTTCCATGGGCAAGCGATTGAAAACGCCGTGACCGTCCCGCGTGGCGACTCGTCCCGGTAGCCGGGACCGGCCCTCGTACTCGCTGTCCCGGTGACCTACCGTCAGCCGTGTTCGACCAAGTGGGATGCCTAGGGAGAGTCGCATGAACGAACTCCGCTCCGTCCTGTCCGAACAGGCCGCCACGGAGGCCGAGCCCGAGCCCGACCTCGCCGCAGCCTCGGCGCCGCTGATCGAAGGCGAGGATCTGTTGGAGGAGATCTCCATCGACGGCATGTGCGGCGTCTACTAGGCGCCGCCCTATGACAGAGATGGACCTCGACCGTGCCTGGGACCTGCATCCGCAGGTCTCGGTGCGGCCGGAACCCTTCGGCGCGCTGCTCTACCACTTCGGCACCCGCCGACTCTCGTTCCTCAAGGACCGACGGCTCCTGGCCGCCGTCCAGGCCCTCGGGGGCGCGCCCACAGCTCGTGCCGCCTGCCGGTCCGCGGGCCTCGGGGAGGACGAGCTGCCTCGCTACGGCCGGGCCCTCGCGGTCCTGGTCCAGTCGTCGATGCTGGTCGGAAGGACCCCATGACCACCTCGCCCCGGCTGGTCGACCTGTTCGAGCTCGGGCTCGACGCGCCGATCTGCCTCACCTGGGAACTGACCTACGCCTGCAACCTGAGCTGCGCCCACTGTCTGTCCAGCTCCGGCCGACGCGACCCCCGCGAACTGAGCACCGCACAGGCCAAGGCCGTCATTGACGAACTGGAGGCCATGCAGGTCTTCTACGTCAACATCGGCGGCGGAGAGCCCACCGTCCGCACCGACTTCTGGGACCTTCTGGACTACGCCACGGCACACCACGTGGGGGTGAAGTTCTCCACCAACGGCGTCCGGATCACGCCCGAAGCCGCCGAGCTCCTCGTCCGCAACGACTACGTCGACGTCCAGCTCTCGCTCGACGGCGCCACGGCCGACGTCAACGACGCCGTGCGCGGGAGTGGTTCGTACGCGGCGGCGCTGCGGGCGCTGGAGAACCTCGCCGCCGCCGGCATGAAGAACTTTAAAATTTCCGTCGTCTGCACCCGCCACAACATTCCGCAATTGGACGACTTCGAAGCACTCGCAGACCGCTACGGCGCCCAGCTGCGCCTCACCCGGCTGCGCCCCTCCGGACGCGGCGCCGACGTCTGGGACAAGCTGCATCCGACGGCCGCGCAGCAACGCGAGCTGTACGACTGGCTGTTGGCGCACGGCGAGAACGTGCTGACCGGGGACTCCTTCTTTCACCTCTCCGCTTACGGCCAGGCCCTGCCCGGTCTCAACCTGTGCGGCGCCGGACGGGTCGTCTGCCTGATCGACCCGGTGGGCGACGTGTACGCCTGCCCGTTCGCCATCCACGAGGAGTTCCTGGCCGGCAACGTCCGCGAGCCGGGCGGCTTCTCGGGAGTGTGGCGCGACTCCGAGCTGTTCCGGCGGCTGCGCACCCCGCAGCACGGCGGGGCCTGCGCCTCCTGCGCCTTCTACGACACCTGCAAGGGCGGCTGCATGGCCGCGAAGTTCTTCACCGGCCTGCCGCTGGACGGCCCGGACCCCGAGTGCGTGCAGGGATACGGGGAGGAGCTGCTGGCACACCGCGACGGAACCCCGGTGCCCAAGCCGGCCGGCGACCATTCGCGCACAACCGTGGACCTCGTCCTCACCCGCCGCCCTCCGGTGAGCGACTGCGCCGAGGACCCGCTGGCCGGGCTCGATCTGACACCGACGGGAAAGGGCGGGGCGCATGCCTAGGAACCCCTGGTTCGAGACGGTCGCCGAGGCTCAGCGCAGAGCCAAGAAGCAACTGCCCAGCTCGGTCTACGGCGCGCTCGTGGCCGGTTCGGAGCGCGGCCGCACGATCGACCACAACGTCGCCGCCTTCGCCGAACTGGGCTTCGCCCCGCGCGTCGTGGGCCACCACGCCGAGCGTGACCTGTCCACGACCGTCCTGGGCGTGCCCACCAAACTGCCCGTGCTCATCTCGCCGACCGGCGTGCAGGCGGTCGACCCGGACGGTGAGGTGGCCGTGGCCCGTGCCGCGGCCAGCCGGGGCGTGATCATGGGCCTCAGCTCGTTCGCGAGCAAGCCGGTGGAGGAGGTCTCCGATGCCCAGCCGGACTTCTTCTTCCAGCTGTACTGGAGCGGCACGCGCGACACGATGGTGCAGCGCATGGACCGGGCCAGGGCCGCAGGCGCCAAGGCGCTCATCGTCACCCTGGACTGGTCCTTCTCCCACGGACGCGACTGGGGCAGCCCCGACATCCCGGAGAAGCTCGACCTCAGCACCATGCTGCGGTTCGCCCCCGACGTACTGCCCCACCCCGGGTGGCTGTGGAAGTTCGCCAGGTCCGGCCGCGTCCCCGATCTCACCGTGCCCAACCTGCGGGCACCCGGCGGTGCGGCCCCGACCTTCTTCGGCGCCTACGGCGAGTGGATGCAGACCCCGCCACCCACCTGGGAGGACGTCAAATGGCTGCGTGAGGAGTGGGGCGGCTCCTTCCTCCTCAAGGGCGTGACCCGGGTCGACGACGCCAAGCGGGCGGTCGACGCCGGGGTGTCGGCCCTGGCCGTGTCCAACCACGGCGGCAACAACCTGGACACCACTCCCGCCACCATCCGGATCCTCCCCTCCGTCGCCGAAGCTGTCGGCGACCAGGTCGAGGTCCTGCTGGACGGCGGTGTCCGCCGTGGCGGCGACGTGGCCAAGGCACTCGCCCTCGGCGCCCGTGCCGTCCTGATCGGCCGCGCCTACCTCTGGGGCCTGGCGGCGAACGGACAGGCTGGTGTCGAGAACGTCCTGGACATCCTGCGCGGCGGCCTCGACTCGGCCGTCCTGGGTCTCGGGCACTCCTCCGTCCACGAGCTGACGCCCGAGGACCTGGTGATACCCCCCGGCTTTCCGCTGACCCTGGGAGGCGGGGAGCACCTCGCCTCGGCCGGCTGAACACGGCCGTGCGCCGAGCCCTGGGCGACACCGTCTGGCCGGCCGTGCCGTCCGGCGCGCTTGTGCTGGTCCCGGTCGGCTCCACCGAACAGCACGGCCCGCACCTGCCGTTCGACACCGACACCACGGTCGCCCTCGTCGTCGCACAACGGACGGCCGACGCCCTGCCCCGGGGCTCGTGCCTGGTGGCGCCTGCACTGGTGTACGGCGCGAGCGGGGAACACGCGGACTTCCCCGGGACCATTTCCGTCGGGCACGAGGCGCTGCGCGAGGTGATCGTGGAGCTGGCCCGCTCGCTGTCCCTGTGGGCGGGCCGCGTCCTGTTCGTCAACGGCCACGGCGGCAACGCGGCCACCCTCGACACCGGCCTCGCCCTGTTGCGCGCCGAGGGTCACGAGGCCGCCTGGACCGGCTGCGAGACACCGGGCGGCGACGCGCACGCGGGCCGTACGGAGACCTCCTTGATGCTGCACCTGGCACCGGAGCGGGTACGGCTCGACGCCGCCGTCGCCGGTGACACACGACCGCTGGCCGTCCTCCTGCCGGACCTCATGGCCCACGGTGTCCGCGCGGTCTCGCCCTCCGGGGTGCTCGGCGATCCCGCCGGGGCCTCGGCCGAGGAGGGGCGCCGGACAATGGACGCGATGGTGTCCGCCACGGTCCGTCGGATCACGGCATGGGCCGTCGACGGCCGCGGCCGCCTCGCGGAGGCCGAACGCCGATGACGCTTCCCCTGGGCTTCGTCGTCCGACTCGACCGGCACACCCGGGTGGTGGACGGCGGCCGGGCCCTCCTCGGCGGATTCCCGACCCGGCTGCTGAGGCTGACCCCGAAGGCCCGGCGGCTCCTCGTCGGCAGGACGCTGCCCGTGCGCGACGCGTCGAGCGCGCTCCTCGCGGACCGGCTCCTCGACACCGGCATGGCCCATCCCGTCGCCGGCTCGCTCCCGTCGCCCGCCGACGCCCGGTACACCGTCGTCGTACCGGTTCGCGACCGTCCACGCCAACTCGAGCGTCTCCTGGGGAGCATCGGCACGGAGACCCCCGTGATCGTGGTCGACGACGCCTCGCGACGCCCGGCCGCCGTGGCCGAGGTCGCCGCCAAGTACCGCGCCCGGCTGGTCACCCTGGCCGAGAACGTGGGACCTGCCGGCGCGCGCAACGCCGGGCTTTGCCTGGTCACCACCCCGTACGTGGTCTTCGCCGACTCCGACATCGTGCTGGACCCCGACACGGTTCCGACCCTGCTCCGGCACTTCGCCGACCCCCGGGTCGCCATGGCCGTACCCCGCATCACGGGCCTGCCCAACGCCGCCACGACCTGGATCGAACGGTACGAGAACGCCCGGTCCTCCCTCGACCTCGGCGACCGCCCGGCCGCCGTGCGCCCCGGCACCCCTGTGTCCTGGGCGTCCTCGGCCTGCGTGGTGGCACGGGTGGACGCGCTGGGGGAGGGCTTCGACGAAGGGATGCGGGTCGGCGAGGACGTCGACCTGTGCTGGCGGCTGATCGAAGCCGGCCGACGCGTGCGGTACGAGCCCGCTGTCCGGGCCGCCCACGAGCACCGCGTGCGACTGGGGGACTGGTTCCTGCGCAAGGCGGTGTACGGCACCGGGGCCCAGCCCCTGGCCCGGCGGCACCCGGCGTACATTGCCCCTGCCGTGTTCGCCCCGTGGAGCATGGCGTTCGCCGGCGCGCTGCTCGCACAGCGGCGCTGGTCGGTCCCGGCCGCGGGGGCGGTCCTCGGCGTCGTCACGGTACGGATCGCCCGCAGGCTCGACGGCACCCGGTATCCGTACCGGCTGGCCGTGCCGCTCGCCGGGAACGGAGCCCTCGCCACCCTGGCGCAGACCTCCGCGCTGCTGACCCGCCACTGGTGGCCGCTCACGGCAGTCGGCTGCGCGGTCTCCCGCCGGGTGCGCCGGGCCACGGCGGTCGCCGCTCTGGCCGACATCGTCCTTGAGTACCGGCGAGATCAGGCCACTCTCGATCCCCTGCGGTACGGCCTCGCCCGTCGCCTGGACGACCTCGCCTACGGTGCCGGCGTGTGGTTCTCGGCTCTCAAGGGCCGTTCCACCGCCGCACTGCGCCCGCGCGTCACGCGCTGAAGCGGCCGAGTCCCGGTCAGCGGAAACCGCTCAGCGGGTGCTGGTCCCGGCCCCCGACACTGAGGCCGTCTGGCCGCCGGGACGCGCGGCACATGCGAGGGATCAGTCACCAGGAGGTGTGCGGCGTGACGCATGAAGTGGTCGGCCGTGTCGAGGAGCTGGGCGGCGAACTGGCCGGGCTCGCCGACGAGAACGAGTCACTCGGAAAGCTGAGCGACCGGACCGTCGAACTGCTCCGTTCCGCGGGGGTCATACGGCTTCTGCAGCCCAAGGAGTTCGGCGGGTTCGGCGCCCATCCCCGGGACTTCGCGGAAGCGGTGATGGCGGTCGCCCGGCACGACGGGGCCGCCGGCTGGGTGTGCGGTGTGGTCGGGGTGCACCCGTGGGAGCTGGCCCAGATGGACCCGCGGCTCGCCCACGAGGTGTGGGACGACGATCCGGACACCTGGATCGCCTCGCCGTACATGCCCAACGGCATCGCCGACCCGGTGGACGGCGGCTACGTACTGAGCGGGCGCTGGCCGTTCTCCTCCGGCAGCGACCACTGCCGCTGGGACTTCCTCGGCGCGCTTCTCGGCGACGGCAAGGGCAAGCCCGCCGGTCCCATCACCGTGCTGCACGTCGTCCTGCCCCGCGACGACTACGAGATCATCGACGGGACCTGGAACGTCGTAGGACTGTCCGGCACCGGCAGCAAGGACGTCGTGGTCGACAAGGCGTTCATCCCCGAATACCGCACCATCAGGCAGGAAGCGGTGCAGGAGGGGACGGCCGCCGAGGCGGTCGGACTGACCGACACGCTGTACAAGCTGCCGTTCAGCTCGATGTTCCCGCTCGGCATCACGGCCGCGGTCATCGGCATCTGCGAGGGCGCCCTCGCCGTCCACCTGGCCCAGCAGAAGGACCGGGTCGCCGTGACTGGCGTTCAGGTCCGTGACGACCCGTATGTCCTCTACGCCGCCGGGGAGGCTGCAGCCGAGATCGCCGCCTCGCGGGTCCAACTGATCGACGGCATCAGCCGGTTGTACGACCAGGTCGAGGCCGGCAAGCCCATCAGCGTCGAGGACCGGGCCAACGTACGGCGCAATCAGGTCCGTTGCGCCTGGCGTGCCGTCTCCGCGCTGGACGAGATCTTCGCCCGGTCCGGCGGCAATGCGATCCGGCGGGGCAATCCGATGCAGCGGTTCTGGCGGGACGCCCACGTCGGACTCCAGCACATGATCCACGTGCCCGGCACCGCGTACCACGCCAACGCCCTGGCACAGATGGGACTTGAGCTGCCCGAGTCGATGCGCATCCTGATATGAGCGACGGTGCGACGCATTCCCGGACGGTGGACGTGGACGCGATCGACGGCCGACGCTTCCGTGACGTGCTGGGCAACTTCCCCACGAGCGTGGTCGCGATCACCACCACGGATCCCGAGGAACGGCCGCATGGCATGATCGTCGGCACCTTCACCTCCGTGTCACTCGACCCGCCTTTGGTGTCCTTCCTGGCGGACCGCTCCTCCATGACCCTGCGGACGATCAGGGCCGCGGGCCACTTCTGCGCCAACGCCCTCGCGGGCAACCAGGAACGGCTGTCACGGAAGCTGGCGACCGGTCCGGCCGCGCAGCGGTTCGAGGGCACGCCCTGGCAGGCCTCGCCCCTGGGCAATCCGGTGCTGGACGCGATCGTCGCGTGGGTGGACTGCGCGGTGGAGCAGGTCGTCGAGATCGGTGATCACCTGTTGGTCGTCGGGCGGGTCCGGGACCTGCGTGTCGAGTCGCCCCAGACCCCGCTGCTGTTCTTCCGGGGCGGCTACGGCGACTACCTGTCGAGTGCGGGCCTGCTGCTGGACAGGCTCGTGGGCTGGGACGAGATCGGTCGGTAGACACCGGCAGGCACACAAGGGAGCCGCACATGAAGCAAGACCTCTACTTCAGACTGCAACGCGTTTCGGCATGGTGCGGAGTCATCCTGTTCGTGGGATTCTTCGCCGCCTTCGCCGTGGGGCAGCTCACCCCTCCGATGAGTCCGACGGAGAGCCCCGACGACATCGTCACGTTCCTCAAGGACCACCGCACGGGGATCCTCACCTGTGTCGCCCTAATGGTCCTGCTCGTCCCGTTCGAGTACCCGTACGTCGTCGTGACGAGCATGCAGATGCGCCGGGTCGAGGGCGGCTGGGGCCTGCTCTCCATGATCCAACTCACCACGGGCGTGGTGGCCCCGCTCGGCTTCTTCTTCCCGCTCGCGATCCTCGCCGCCGCGGCCTGGCGGCCGGAGATCCACTCCGCCGACGTCCTGTCCGCGATGACCGACACCTTCTGGCTCATGTTCGTGGGCAACGCCTGTATCTTCGTGCTCCAGGTCTGGTCGATCGGGTACATGGCGTTCATCGACCACCGCCGCGCCAAGCCGGTCTTCCCGCGCTGGTACGGGTGGCTCAGCATGGTGCTGGGGGTGCTGCTCATCCCGGGCGCCTTCGTCTTCCTCAACAAGACCGGACCGCTCGCCTGGAACGGACTGCTCGCGTACCTGCTCCCCTCGATCGCGTACGTCTTCTGGAAGATCGCCACGCCGTACGTGCTGCTGAAGGCGATCACGTCCGAGGAGACGGAACTGGCCGAACGGCCGGAGGCCGAACCGGCCACCGTGTAGGACAGCTGTGGCCCCGCGACGGTCGTCGCGGGGCCACCTGCGTGTGCGGGTTCTAGACGGAGAGTGCGAACCCGCCCGTCACGCGCAGGGTCTCGCCTGTGACGAAGGCCGCCTTCGACGAGACCAGGTAGAGCAGCGCCTCGACGATGTCCTGCTCCTGCCCCTCCCGTCGCAGGATCTGCTCCCCGAGGACCCGCTCCGCCTCGGCGGGGGTCAGCTGAGCCCGTACGGTGTCGGTGAGGATGAGGCCCGGTGCGATCGCGTTGACGCGGATGCCGTCGGCGGCGAACTCCCGCGCGAATGACACCGTCAGGCCCCGTACGGCGAGTTTGGAGACGCCGTAGATGCTCCGGTTCGCGTAGGCCGCCGACGAGGAGATGTTGACGATGCTCGCGCCGGGCCGCCCTCGCATGGCCTCGTGGGCTGCGAGGGAGCAGATGATGACGCCCATGACATTGACATCGAGCACGCGACGCACGTTGGCGAGGCCCAGTTCGGTGAACGGCTTGTTGTAGGCGGCGTGCAGGCCCGCGTTGTTGACCAGGATGTCGAGTCCGCTGTGGCGTTCGGTGATCTCGCCTACGACGGCGCCGACTTGTTCTTCGTCGGCCACGTCGCAGGTGACTCCGGTCGCGCGCAGGCCCTTGGCGGCGAATTCCGCCGCTGCATCGGCCGCTGTCGCCCCGTCGATGTCGGCCAGCACGACATGTGCGCCCAAGGCTGACAGCGCCTCGCCGAACGCCTTGCCGAAGCCGCGGCCGCCGCCGGTGATCAGCGCCACTCTGCCGTGATGTTCCATCAGCACATCCTCACTTCGGGCCGAACCGCTGGCCCGCGTCGAGACGCAGGCACTGGCCGTTGAGCATCGGGTTGTCGACGACGGCGAGAGCGAGCTTGGCGTACTCCGCGGGGTGCCCCAGCCGCCTGGGGAACGCGGCGTCCTTCACCAGCGCGGCCCGCGTCTCGGCGGGGATCTTCTCGGTGGCGCCCGTCTCGAACAGGCTGGGCGCGATGGCGACGACGCGGATGCCCAGCGAGCCGAGGTCGCGGGCCATGGTCAGGCTCATCCCGGCGATCGCCGCCTTGGCGGCCGAGTAGGCGACCTGCCCGATCTGCCCCTCGAAGGCGGCGATCGAGGAGGTGTTGACGATGACTCCCCGTTCGCCGTCGGGCTCCTCGGGCTCGTTGTGGCTCATGTGCGCCGCGGCCAGCCGGCTGATGTTGAAGGTGGCCACGGCGTTCAGGTCGAGCACCCGGCGGAAGGTCTCCAGGTCGTGCGGACCCGCTTTGCCGAGGGTGCGCCGTACGCTGCCGCCGCCCGCCGTGGTGACCGATACGTGCAACCCGCCGAGCGCCTCCACGGCGGCGTCCAGCGCGCCTTCCGTCGCCTCGAAGTCGGTCACGTCGACGGGATGGAAGCTCGCGCCGAACGCGGCGGCGACCTCGGCACCGGCCGACGTCGGACGGTCGAGTACGGCGACCTCGGCGCCGCGGGCCGCGAGCAGCTCGGCGGTGGCCCGGCCCATGCCGGAGGCGCCGCCGAACACCACGGCCTTCTTGCCCTTGATCTCCATCGGGAACCTTTCGGATCGTTCGGCTCAGGTGGACGGGGGAGACCGCCGCAGGAGGGTGCACAGCCGGTCGCGGTGCACGGCGGCGTCGCCGTACAGCACGCTGTCGGCCCGGGCGCGGCGCAGCAGGAGGTGGAGGTCGTGCTCCCAGGTGAAACCGATGCCGCCGTGCAGCTGGAGCGCCCGGGCGGCGATCTCGCTGGCCCCGGCCGCGACGTACGAGGCGGCGGCGCAGGCCGCGCGGTCCGCGTCGTCGGCGCCCGCGTCGGCGGCCATCGCCGCGTAGGAGGTGGCGGCCCGGGCGCCGTGCACCAGCAGCGCCATGTCGGCGCACGCGTGCTTGACGGCCTGGAACGTGCCGATCGGCCGCCCGAACTGCACACGGGACTTGGTGTGTTCGACGGTGAGCTCCAGCATGCGCTCCATCGCCCCGAGCGCGTCGGCGCACCGCAGCACCGACGCCTCGTCGAGCAGCCGCTGGATCCCGTCGGGCCCGGCGGCCAGGCGGCGCTCGTGCGGGACGCGCACCCCCTCGAAGCGGACCTCGTAGAACGAGCGGGTCAGGTCCAGGACCTGCTGCCGGCGGACGGCGACACCGGGGGCCGTCCGGTCGACGAGGTACGACGCCGGGACCCCCTCGTGGCGTGCGGTGACGAGCAGCCAGTGGGCGCCGCCCGCGTCCTGCACCGCCGTCTTGACCCCGTCGAGGACGATCGCGTCCCCGTCGGGCCGGGCGGTGGCGTGGACGCCGTCGAGGGACCACGGGGCGTGTGGTTCGGCGAAGGCCCAGGTGGCCCAGCCCGATCCCGCGGCGAGCTCGGGCAGTACCTCGGCCCGTAGCTCGGGCGACCCCGCGGCGGAGACCGCCCTCCCGACCATCGCCGTGGGCGTGAACGGACCCCGCCCCAGCGCACGCCCCATCTCCTCGGCGACCAGGGCGAGTTCCACCATGCCCTGGCCGGCTCCGCCGTACTCCTCGGGCAGGCCCAGACCGGGCCAGCCGAGGTCGGCCGTCAGCCGCCACACCTCGGGATCGACGTCCTCGTCGCGATCCGTCCACGCCCGCACGTGCTCGATCGGGGCCCGGTCCGACAGCAGGTCGCGCGAGGCCTCGCGGAGCATGTCCTGCTCCTCGCTGAGCTCGAAGTTCACCAGAGCAAGGTATCCTCTTTTATTGACCTGGTCGAGATACTTGCGCGATCTCGCGAGACATCTGCCGGTCTGGCGCTTATTTAAGTACTCTGAATTCCATGGTTGATGCCGTTCTTCTTTCCGCGTGTCGCACCGCGATCGGAACCGCCCGCCGAGGAACCCTGCGGGACACCGACGCCTTCGAACTCGCCACGCTCGTCGTCCGCGAGGCCGCGCACCGCAGCGGGCTGCCCCCCGAGTTGATCGACGACGTGGTCCTCGGCGAATCCCTCGCAGGAGGCGGGGACATCGCCCGGTACGCGGCGATCGAGGCCGGGCTGACGCACGTCCCCGGCCTGGCGCACAATCGGCACTGCGCCTCCGGACTCGCGAGCGTGGCGACCGCCGCGGCGAGCGTGCGGGCCGGGATGGACCGGGCGGTGATCGCGGGCGGGACGCACTCATCGTCGACGGCGCCGGTGGCCCGGCGGCGCATTCCGGGCACCGACGACTGGCAGGACCCCTGGATGGCGCCGACCCATGTCCCGACGCCCGAGGCACCCAACAACGACATGGGGGTCCTCGTAGGCTGGAACACGGCCCGGCTGTCCGATCTCACCCGCCAGGAGATGGACGCCTGGGCGTTGCGGTCGCACGAGCGGGCCGTACGGGCCATCGACGAAGGCCGGTTCACCGACGAGATCCTGCCCGTCAAGGTCACCGGCCGGGACGGCGCGACCTCGGTCTTCGACACCGACGAGCATCCGCGCCGCGACACCAGCGCGGAGAAGCTGGCCGCGCTGAAGGTGCTGCGCCCCGAGATCGAGGGGTTCTCCATCACCGCGGGCAACTCCAGCGGCATCAACGACGGCGCGGCCGCGGTCGTCGTCGCCGGTTCGGACGTGGCCGCCGCGCACGGACTCACCCCCATCGCGACCCTGCGGTCCTGGGCGAGCGTGGGAGTCGACCCCATCGAGACGGGGCTCGCTCCGATCGCCGCGATCCGCAAGGCACTCGACCGCGCCGGGCTCGGCGTCCAGGACGTCGACCTGTTCGAGGTCAACGAGGCCTTCGCCGCCGTGGCCGTGGCCACCACCCGCGAGTTGGGCCTCGATCCGGAGCGGGTCAACCCGTTCGGCAGCGGGTGCAGCCTCGGCCACCCGATCGCGACCACCGGCACGCGCATGGTCGTGACCCTGGCGCACGAGCTGCGCCGCCGGGGCGGTGGGACCGCGGTCGCGGCCATGTGCGCGGGCGGCGGCATGGGCTCGGCCATGGTCCTGACGGTGTGAACGCCGGTGATCGAGGCCGGAGCCGAGGGACTGGACGGCCGTTGGGCGGACGGCGTGCTGTGGCTGACGTTCGCCCGGCCGCGGGCGCGCAACGCATTGACGATCGCGATGCGGCGCGGGCTGATCGAGGCGGTGCGGGCGGCCGACGCCGACGCGGAGACCCGGCTGGTCGTCCTCACGGGCGCCGATCCCGCGTTCTCGGCCGGCATCGACCTCAAGGAGGCGCTGGGCAACGGCACGGGCTCCCCGCGGGGTGCCCGCACCGACCCGGCAGAGGTGGTACGGGCCGCGCGCACACCGGTGCTCGGGGTGATCAACGGCCTCTGCTACACGGGGGCGTTGGAGCTGGCGCTGTCGTGCTCGTTCCTCATGGCCTCCGAGCGGGCCACTTTCGCCGACACCCACGCCGCGATCGGACTGACCGCGGGCTGGGGGATGAGCGCGCTGCTGCCGCGAGCGGTCGGCACGCGCCTCGCGCGCCGGATGATGCTGACGGGCGAGCCGATCGACGCCGAACGGGCGCTCGCGGCAGGCCTGGTGACCGAGGTCGTACCGCACGACTGTCTGCTCGACCGGGCGCGCGAGATCGCCGACCTGGTACGGGCCGCGCATCCCGGGGCCGTGGCGGAGACGCTCGGGCTGCTGGCGGCCGGGGAGGACACCAGCCTCGCCCACGCCCTCGCGCTGGAGGCGCAGGCGAAGCTACGGCGGCGTCACGACGTGGCCGATGTGGCGCGCCGGTTCTCGGAGCGCACGGACACCGCGTGACCGCTCGGACAAGCTCAGGCCGCTGTGGCCTCTCCGAGGTAGCGGCGCAGCAGTTCCGGTCCGGCCAGGTCCGCGTCGCCCGCCCACACGATCCGGCCGCGCCGCATGACAAGGCAGTGGTCGGCGAAGTCGAGCGCCCGGTTCGCGAACTGCTCGATCATGAGCACCGCCACGCCGGCGCACCGGGCCCGCCGCAGGCTCGCGAACACCACGTCGACCATCTTCGGCGCGAGGCCCAGGGACAGTTCGTCGGCGATCACGAGTCGCGGGTCGACCATCAGGGCCCGCGCGAGGGACAGCATCTGCTGCTCGCCGCCCGACAGCGTCCCCGCCGCCTGCCGCTGCCGTTCCCGCAGCACGGGAAAGATCTCGAAGGCCCTCTCGAGGGCCGCGGACCTCCCGCGCCGGTCGCGGGCGGTGGCCATCCGGAGGTTCTCCAGGACCGTCAGTGTGGGGAACACCCCGCGGCCCTCGGGGAGATGGACGATCCCGGCCCGCCGGATCGCGTCGGGAGCCTGCCCCGTGAGATCCCGGCCGTCGAGCCGGACGGTTCCGGCGACGGGCGGCACGAGCCCCGAAAGAGCCCTGGCCAGCGTGCTCTTGCCCGCTCCGTTCGGCCCCAGCACGGCGAGCGCGCTGTTCGACGGCATGTCGAAGGCCAAGTCCCGCAACGCCAGAGCGGTTCCGTAGCGGACGGTCAGATCGCGGACGGAGAGCAGGGGAGAAGCGGCGGTGGTCATGCGGAAGTCCTTTCCTCGCCGTGACCCGCGCCCAGGTACGCGGCGCGTACGGCGGGGTCCTCCCGTACCTGGGCGGGAGAGCCCTCGCTGATCTTGACGCCGAAGTCGAGGACGTGGACCACGTCGCTCATCCCCAGCACAAGCTCGACGTCGTGCTCCACCAGGAGCAGGGACACCCCGTGGTCGGCCACGACGCGCGAGAGCGTCGCCGCCAGTTCGTCGGTCTCGTGGGCGTCCAGCCCCGAGGACGGCTCGTCCAGGAGCAGCACGCCCGGGTCGACGGCGAGCGCCCGGGCGATCTCCAGCAGCCTGCTCGTGCCCAACGGCAGCCCGGAGACCGGCCGGTGCGCCTGATCGGTCAGCCGCAGTGCCGCGAGAAGCGCGTCGACCCGCCGGTCCTCGTCGACCGGCGCCCGCCGGAAGCCGCCCCCGGTGACGAGGTCGGTCCAGATCCGGTGGCGCATGTGCCGCAGCCGGTACGCCAGCACCACGTGCTCGCGGACCGTCAGCCCCGGGAACAGTTCGGGATGCTGGAAGGTGCGCGCGAGCCCCCGCCTGGCCCGTCGCTGCGCGCTGGCCCGGGTGACGTCGAGACCGTCCATCACAACCGTCCCGGCACTGGGCGCCAGCAGCCCGGAGAGTACGGCGAACAGGGTGCTCTTGCCTGCTCCGTTGGGGCCGACCAGCCCGACCACCGAGGCCGGCGGCACCGCCAGGTCGACCTCGCTGAGGGCGACGAGACCGCCGAAGCGGACGGTGACACCGCCGGCCTCGATGCGGGCAGGTGTCGTAACGGAGGCGGTGCTCATACGAGTTCTCCCTGAGGCGTCGAAGGCTCCTCGGCGGGAGCGCGCCGTCCCTGCCGCCACCGGCTCAGCTCGCGCAGCTGCCGGGCGTGCATAGCGATGATGCCCTCGGGGTTGCGGGCGAGCATGACCGCGCCGAACCCGAAGAGGATGACCGGGATCTCGGCCCAGCGCGTCGGCAGATACGTCTGGAACACACTCGGCAGCACGGCGAACGCCACACCGGCGACGAGGGCGCCGACGACCGGCCGCGCTCCCACGGTGACCAGGACCGCGAGCCAGACCAGCCCGGTGAAGGGGTTGAAGGAGTCCGGCAGTGCCGACTGGTAGGCGAGGGCCAGGAGACCGCCGCCGACCGCGGCGACGAAGGTGGCGACGGCGGAGACGAGCACCTTGACCGGCACGATGCCGAGGCCCAGCGTGCGCGAACCGGTCTCGCTCCAGCGGACCGCCGTCACGGCCAGCCCCGCCGTGGAGCGCCGCAGGTTGACGACGAACAGGCCGAGTACGGCGAACACCGCCAGGGCGAGCAGGGCGAAGGTCCGGTTGTCCAGGGCCCATTCGGGGCGGGGCATGTAGATGCCCTGCCCCGAGTTGTAGAAGCGGTCCCGCATGAAGACCAGGTTCTGCGCGAGGAGCCCGAAGGTCAGGGTCACCAGGGCGACGTACAGGTTGCCCAGCCGGATCGTCAGCAGGCCGAGCACCACCCCGATCGGGACGACGCACACCGCGCTCACCAGGACCGCCGCCAGCGGTGGCCACCCGGAGTTCGTGGTGAGGTCGGCGGCGAGCAGGGCGCCGAATCCCGCGAAGGTGATCTGACACAGCCAGATCATGCCGCCCTCACCGGTGACGAGCGTGCAGGACAGCAGCGTGGTGGCCAGGGCGATGCCGGTTGCCGTCTGCCCGGTCCAGAAGTCGTCGAGGATCAGGGGCAGGCAGGCGACGACGGCGAGTACCGCGAGGGGAGCGAGGTACCCCGACCGGGTCATGGCGGCGGGGGCACCCGCGTTCTCCGCGCGAACCGCGCGGTCCAGCACCCCGCCGGCGGGCGCGTCGCCGGCCCGGCCGCGCACCGCGTGGGCGAGCAGGAAGACGAGCATGAACAGGAACGGCACGCTGGGCACGATCTGCGCGGCCAGCGCACTCTGCGGATCGAGATAGCGCTGGATCACGCTGGTGACGATGCCCATGGCGAGAGCGACCGCGACGGCCGTCGGCAGGCTGCGCAGCCGGGCCGCGACCACGGCCGCGAAGGCGGCCGCCATCAGGAAGGTCATCCCGTCCACCGACAGTCCGGCGGTGGGCGCCACAAGCACCCCGGCCAGACCTGCCAGCAGCGCGCTGAACGCCCACACCCCGACCGACACCCGCGCGGGGCTGACCCCCGACATCGCGGTGAGCGCCTCGGAGTCGACCAGCGCGCGGACCTTGAGGCCGAGGTCGGTGTACCGCAGCAGGACGGTGCCGACGATCAGGACCACGGCAAGGCCCGCGTACGTGATCAGCTGGTTCATGTCGACCACCGCCCCGAACGGTCGGTAGACGGCGACCGGTTGAGGTGCCAGGCCCGGAGCGGTGACGTTCACCAGCTGCCCGAGCACGAGGTTGACCAAGGGTGGCAGCGCGACCGACAGGCCTATCGTGGCGACGATCTTCACCAGGGGCGAGCGCAGCCGCAGATGCCGGAAGAGCACCGCGTACAGGAGCACGCCCAGCGCGGGGCCGAACAACCCGATCGCGACGAACGCGGCGAGCGGCAGCGGCCAGCCCTGCTCGATGTACAGGAAGTAGTAGAAGCGGGCCACGGCGAACGCCATGGCCCCGAACGCGAAGTTGAACACGCCCGACGACACATGGGTGACGACCAGTGAGGCCGCGGCGATGGCGTAGACGGCCCCGAGAGCGAGGCCGGCGACAACGTAGGAGAGCAACGACGGCCTCCTGGAAGGTCGTGCTCGGGAGAACAGCGGGTACGGATTAAAGTGCGCTCATAAGGACTTCACGTCAACCCTCAGGGGGCATTTCGCCGCGCTAGCCGGTGACAAAGGATACTTAATATGCTCCACTGTGCCTCGCGTACCACCTGTCGGAACCGTCGTTCGACGGGCCGGGGACGGAGGAGAGCACATGAGAAGAGTCGGTGCCATCGCAACCTGGACCAGCGCCGCGGCACTGCTGCTCGCCGCTTGCGGCAGCGGCGGCTCCGCCGGCGCGAGCAGCACGAGCGGACCGGTGAAGGTCGGCGTGCTGACCTCGCTGAGCGGCGCGGCCGCCGCGCACTACGCCGACACCGAGAGCGGGGTGAAGGCCCGCCTCGCGGCCTACAAGGCGGCGGGCGGAAAGTGCGCCTCGCGCGGCTTCGACGTGGTCATGGGCGACGACCAGTCCACCCCGCAGGGAGCACTCACCGCGGCTCAGCGCCTGGTGCAGCAGAAGCAGGTTTACGCCGTACTGCCGGTGAGCACGTACTTCTACGGCGCCGGGCAGTACGCCGGCACCCAGGCCGGCGGCACACCCTTCCTCGGGGGCGCCTTCGACGGCGGCGAGCAGTGGTTCGACCCGAAGTACGACAACCTCTTCCCGGCGATGTCCGGTACCGACTACGACCGCGCCGCGACCACGCTCGGCGCGTACTGGAAGAAGCTCGGCGGCACCAAGGTCGCGGTCGTCGCCTACAACACCCCGAGCTCCGCCAAGGCGGCCGAGGGAGCCGCGGTGTCGGCCGAACACGCCGGACTGGACCGGGGCTACGTCAACGAGCGCATCCCCTTCGGCAGCAGTGACGTCGGCCCGATCGTCCTGGGCATCAAGAAGTCCGGCGCTGACGTGCTGTACGCCCCGGTGATCCCCGAGACCGGCTTCGCGCTCGCGACCGGCCTGCGCCGGGCCGGGGTGAAGATGAAGTCGATCCTGCTGGCCACCGGCTACGGGGCCGACCTCCTGAAGTCGCCGCCGACGCTGAAGGTCGCCCAGGGGGTGGGCTTCATGACGTCGTACGCACCGGTGGAGAAGAACACCGAGGCGACCCGCACCTGGTCCGAGGCGCTCAAGAAGTACGCCAAGTCGGCCTCCGGCATCCCCTCGTTCTCCCAGGCGGTCGGCTGGATCAGCGCGGACCTGCTGCTGCACGGGCTGGAGAAGGCGGGCTGCAGCGCGAGCCAGAACGAGCTGATGGCCGCACTGCGCGCCGACAAGAGCTGGACCGCCGGGGGGTTGTTCCCGCAGCCGGCCGACTTCAGGAACAAGGGATCCTACTCGGTAGGCGGCCCGGGCGACTGCACCTTCATCTCCCTTCTGAAGGGCGAGAAGTTCGTGCCGGATCCGGCGGGGGCACCGGCCTGTGGGGAGCAGATATCCGGTGTGAAGGTCACCGTCAAGTAGGGGACGGGCGGCACGCGCCTCAGCGTGCCGCCCAGCTCACCGTTTTGGTCTGCAGATACTCGTCCAGTCCGAACTCGCCCCACTCCCGGCCCAGTCCGCTCTGCTTGTACCCGCCGAAGGCGGCCCGCGGATTCACGCCGGCGCTGCCGCCGTTGATCGTGACACCGCCGGCCCGGATGCGGGACGCCATGTCGTACGCGGCCACGGTGTCGGCGCTCCAGACGGCGCCGGCGAGGCCGTACGGGCTGTCGTTCGCGATCCGCACCGCCTCCTCGTCCGTGCGGAACGGGATGACGACACCGACCGGTCCGAAGAACTCGGTGCGCGCGATGGTCATGTCGTTGTCGACGCCGGCGAAGAGGGTCGGTTCCACGAAGTAGCCCCGGTCGAGGCCGGCCGGACGCCTGCCGCCGCAGACGAGTCGCGCCCCCTCCTTCTCGCCGACCCGGATCAGCTTCTCGACCTTGTCCCGCTGTGCCTCGCTGATCAGCGGGCCCATGGTGGTGGCCGCGTCGGCCGGATCGCCGACCCTGACCGCGGCGAGGGCCGCGCTCAGCCGGTCGACCAGCTCGTCATGGACGGACTCGTGCACGAGCGTGCGGGTGAGCAGGGAACAGCCCTGGCCGGCGTGGGTGGTGATGCCCGACAGGGCCGACCGGACGGCGCCGTCGAGATCGCCGTCGGCGCGGACGATGCCCGCCGACTTGCCGCCGAGTTCGAGGACGACCTTCTTCAAGGAGGCCGCGGCCTGGGCGTAGACCGTACGCCCGACTGTGTCGGAACCGGTGAAACTGACGAGGTCGACCATGGGGTGGGTGGTCAGCTCGCGCCCGGCCTCCGCATCACCGGTCACGATGTTGAGCACGCCCCGCGGCAGTCCGGCGGCATCGGCGAAGTCGCCGATCAGCAGGGATTCCAGGGGTGTTGCGGGTGCCGGCTTGAGTACGGCGGTACAGCCCGCGGCGAGGGCGGGGATCACCTTCATCATGCTGAGGAAGAACGGGAAGTTGTAGGCGGAGATCAGCGCGCACACGCCGAACGCCTCACGGCGCAGCACTCCTTGGGAGATGCCGATGCCCGGGGCGATCGTCGGGTCCATCGGACGCTCCCAGGCGAAGGCCGGCATCACGCGTTCGGCCATGTCGCGCAGGTGCGCCACCGGGACCCGGGTCTGCAGCGTCTCGGCCAGCGCGCGGACCGAGCCCGCCTCGGCCATGTTGACGGCCACCAGTTCCGGCAGCCGACGCTCCATCGCCTCCGCCATACGCAGCAGGACGGCGGCCCGTTCCGCGGGCCTCATCCGCGGCCACGGGCCCTCGTCGAAGGCGCGCCGGGCCGCCTCGACGGCCTGCCGTACATCCGTCGGCGACGAGCCCGGGACCTCCGCCACCGACTCCTCGGTAGCCGGATTGCGGACGAGTATCGGGGTGTCCGACCGGCCCTGGATCCGGCGCCCGTCGATGTAGAGCTGCGAAGAGAACGAGAACGCAGTCGTCATGTGCCGTCTCCTGATCGCCTGCAGTCGTATCGATTTGAGTGTACTGATTTACGCCGCCCGGGGAAGGTGGAGTGTGTCGTCAGCTTCGGGGCAGCGATCTGTCAGCCTTCGCAGCTGCGGGATTCGTTATTCCGTGTGCTGAATCATTGACTGGACCGGTCGGTACAGCTAACTTCGGCCTCATCTGCGGGTTGGGTTCTGCCACGAACGACGAGGTTCGAAAGAGGTACCGCCTGTGTTCAAGGAATTTGTCGTGTCCGGGGATTCGCACATCATCGAGCCCGTCGACCTGTTCAAGACCCGGCTTCCCAGGAGCCTCAGGGAACGGGCTCTGTGGGAGGAGGAGTTCACGCTCGATGAGCCGATCGTTCCGGGCGGGCACACGGAGTTCAAGAAACTGCACACGATCGGGTTCGACGGCTGGACCATCTCCAAGTACCGGCAGACCGGCGGGGAGACCCCGGACGGCGATCCGGAACACATCCTCCGGGACATGAACTTCGACGGCGTCGACGCCTCGGTGATGTTCCCGAACCTCTCGCTGTTCGTCCTGTTCACGGACGACCACGAACTCTCCATGGCGCATGCCAGGGTGTGGAACGACTACCTCGTCGAGCGCTACCTCCCCTACAAGGACCGGCTGCGCCCGACGGCCGCGATCCCGCTCACCGACGTGCCCGAGGCCGTTGCGGAGATCGAGCGGTGCGCGCGGCTGGGGCTCGGCGCGATCCTCATCCCGGAGATCCCGCCGCTGCCGTACTACTCCCGGGAGTACGACCCGGTGTGGGCGGCTGCGCAGGCGCACGGGATGCCCGTGTTCATCCACGTGGCTACCGGCGGGGTGCGGGTCAGGGAGGACGTGTCCGAGACGGCGGTGACCGTGCGGGGCCTGATGACGGCCATGAACATGGGCAAGGGCAACCTGACCGACGACATGGTGGCGGGCCGGACCATGGGCAGCGCGGTCGGGTCGGCCGTGGCCGGTCCGCAGGGCATCATCGCGAGCCTGGTCGGCGGCGGTGTGTGCGAGCGTTTCCCCGACCTGCACTTCAACCTGATCGAGTACACGGCCGGCTGGCTGGTCTCGTTCATGGGCTACATGGACAAGGCGTGGAAGACGGGTACCGGTCAGGACCCCGACTGGTGGCTCGGCTTCTGGGACGACAACCGTGCGCCGAACGAACAGCCCTCCATGGGGCGGCTGTTCGCGATCAACGACCAGTGGCCCTATCCGCTCAAGCCGACCGAGTACGTCCGGCGCCAGATCCACGTGCAGTTCGCGGACGACCCGACGGCCGTCAAGGCGCGCCACATCACCGGCCTGTCGACCGTCATGTGGGGCAACGACTACCCGCACGCGGAGGGCACCTTCCGCAGCAGCGCCGACTGCATCGCGGAGAACTTCGAGGGCGTGAACGACGAGGACCGAGCCGCCATCCTCGGCGGCACCCTGGCCGACATCGTGGGATTCGACAAGACCAAGAAGCTCGCACCGCTTCCCCAGGACGTCTGAAGCGGGACGCCTGAGCCAGTGGCACACCGGCCCCGGAGCGCTGCCGTCCTCCGGGGCCGGTCGCCGTACGCGTGTTGGTGGCGGTCAGGCCGCTTCCGGTACGGCACCTACGAGCACGAGGGACGCCTGGGCGTAGGCGGCCTTGTGTCTACGGCTCACCATGAAGCTCGGCGGCGCGAAGTAGCCGACGTCGCGGGGGAGCGAGCCGGCGCGGCGCGCGAGGGCGTCCTTCGCCTCGGCGGTCGTCCCGCAGACGGCGATCTCGGTGAGCATCTCGTCGGTGACCGCCCGTGCCATGCCGTCAGTGTCGCCTGCCCGGAACGCGGCACGCAGCTGCGCGACGGGCTCTTCCCAGCCGTGGTGGGCGACGAACGGGTCGTATGTCTTGACGGTGAGGTAGAAGGCGATCATCCGGCGGGCATCGGCGACGGCGCGTTCGGGTGCCGTGTCGTCGATCGCCGTGATGATCCAGCCGTGTTCGAGAGGACGTGCGGTGGTGTCGTCGCGGGCGGTCGCGCCGCGCTCGACGGAGGGCCGTACGACGTCGTTCCACCAGGAGCCCGTGAAAAGCCCGTGCCCGATGACCCCGTCGGCGGTCCGGCCCGCGGTGGTGGCCATGCGGGTGTTGAACGCGGCGAGCAGGACGGGGATGTCGAGCCTGCCGAGCACCGGGGCGCGGACGTCGGCGTCGAGCTCGTAGAACTTGCCGGAGTAGTGGACGCGTTCGCCGTTCTCCGCGTGCAGCCAGGCCCGTACGGCACCGACGGTCTCGGCGATCTGGGCCACGGGGCGTTCGGGCGGCACGCCCAGCCAGTCCCGGTTGATCCGGAACGCCGCACTGCCGAGGCCGAGGAACAGCCGGCCCGGCGCCTCGGCGTGCAGATGGCGCAGGGCGGTGGCGTGCGCGTAGGGGGTGCGGGCGAACGCGTACGCGATGGCGGGGCCCGCCAGGGCGTGTTCGGTGTGCGCCACGATGTCGGCCACCGTGAGGTAGGCGTCGTGGTCGGCGAACTCCCCGGCGCAGAAGGCGCCGACGCCGGCCCGCTCGGCCTCCCGTCCGACGTCCCGGCCGGGCCAGGGCATGCCGAACCGCATGAGTGCCTCCCGATCGCTGAATTTTAAAAAAGTACACTTATTTCAAGGAGGGTAGGGGAGTGTCACCGCAGTGTCCACTGTCCCCGGGGCACCGTGGAGCGGTCGATCTCCGCCTTCCCGATCGGGTTCCCGATCTGGGTGTACGACAGTCCGGTGCGCAGCGCCTGGGTGCGGGTCGAGTCCAGCGACTCCCAGATCGCCCGGACGGAACCCTGGATCGCGGCAGGCGGCTTGGCGGCGATGATGCGGGCGATCTCGTCGGCCCGGTCCCACAGTTGCTCACGCGGGAGCACCTCGCTGACCAGGCCGATCTGCAGGGCGCGCGCTGCCGACACGCGCTCGTTGAGGCCGAGCAGGGCGATGCGCAGCGCCTCCCCCAGCGGGATGCGCCGGGCGAGGCCGATCGGCTCCAGGGCCGCGGTGAGGCCGTAGCTGACGTGCGGGTCGAAGAAGGTGGCGTCCTCGGAGCAGATGAGGATGTCGGCCTCGTTGAGCCAGTAGAAGGCGCCGCCGGCCGCCATGCCGTGCACCGCGCACACCAGGGGTTTCCAGACCTGGTTGAGCTTCGGCGAGAGGTGCTCCCCGGGGTCGGTCTGCGACCAGACGTTGGGGTGGCGGTCGATGCCCTCCTTGACGTCCATGCCGGTGCAGAACGCCCGGTCACCCGCTCCGCGCAGCACGACGACGCGGATGTCGTCGTCGGACTTGACGGTTTCCCAGAGAGTGGCGAACTCCTCCAGCATCCGCTGGTTGAAGCCGTTCATGGCCTCGGGTCGGTTGAGGGTGACCGTGGCGACGTGGTCGGTCACCTCGAACAGGACGGTTTCGAGTTCCATCCGGCAGCTCCGTTCGCGACGTGATCTCGACGTGATCGAGGTAAGTAGTATACTTTTCTCTGGTTATTCGGTACCCCTTACTCGGTACCACGAGAGCCGCGGAGGACACTGCGATGAGGCCACGCGTGGGGCAGATGCTCGCCAGTACGGTCGACACGACGGCGGTGGTCGTCGTGCGGTGCCCGGACGAGGACCTGGAGGTCACGTGCGGCGGGGCCGCCATGGTCGAGGGGAACGGGCCGGCTGCCTCTGGGGAGCCCGACCCCGATCTGATGGGCGGCACGCTGCTGGGCAAGCGGTACGCCGACGAGGACCTCGGTCTTGAGCTGCTGTGCACGAAGCCCGGGCCGGGCACGCTGGCCGTGGGCGGCGTCCCGATGCCGATGAAGAGCGCCAAGCCGCTCCCGGCCTCGGACTGAGCGGACGGGCGGCCCGTGAACATATCGATGCTGTTGGACATGGCCGCCGAGGGATTCGGCGACCGGGTCGTCATCGGGCGCGCGGACGACGGCCTGACCGCCGGCCGACTGCGTGAACTGGCACTCGGCGGGACGGAGTTGGTGCGCGCGGCCGACGCCGACGCGATCGTGTACCTCGCGGTGAACGGCCCGGCCCTTCCGGTCGCGCTGTTCGCCGCGGCCCGCGCCGGAGTGCCGCTGGTCCCGGTCAACTACCGCCTGGGCGACGCGCAACTCGACGCGCTGCTGGCGAACCACCCCCGCGCGCTGGGCATCGCCGACCCGGAGCACGGCGAGGCGCTGCGCCGCGCCGGTCTGCCCGTGCGCAGCCCGGCCGACTGGCTGGCCCAGGCCGCCGAGCACCCCGCCGGCGACGATCCGGGGCCCACTGACGCACCCGCCGTCCTCATCTACACGAGCGGGACGACCTCCGCGCCCAAGGGCGTGGTCCTGCGCCACCACAATCTGGTGTCGTACGTGCTCGGCACGGTGGAGTTCGCCGGAGCCGACCCCGACGAGGCAGCCCTGGTGAGCGTGCCGCCGTACCACATCGCCGCCGTCTCCAACGTGCTGACGAACCTGTACGCGGGGCGCCGGTCCCTCACCCTGGAGCAGTTCACGCCGGACGGCTGGCTCGGCCTCGTACGCGAGCAGCGGATCACCAACGCGATGGTGGTGCCGACGATGCTCGCCCGCATCATGGACACGGACGGCCTGGACCGCTCGGTGCCCTCGCTGCGCGCGCTCGCCTACGGTGGGGCCCGGATGCCGGTGCGGGTCATCGAGACCGCGCTGAGCGAGTGGCCGCACGTGGACTTCGTCAACGCCTACGGACTCACCGAGACCTCGTCCACGATCACCGTCCTGGGGCCGCGGGAACACCGGACGGCCGTGGCGAGCGACGACCCCGTCGTGCGGGTCCGGCTCGGCTCGGCCGGACTGCCCGTGCCAGGCGTCGAGCTGGAGGTCCGTGACGTGTCCGGCGTGGTCGTCGGCCCGGGTGCGACCGGGCAGATCTGGGTGCGCGGCGAGCAGGTGTCGGGGGAGTACGCCGGACAGGGCTCCGTCGTCGACGAGCGGGGCTTCTTCCACACCCGCGACCAGGGCCACGTCGACGCCGACGGCTATCTCCACATCGAGGGCCGCGCCGACGACACGATCATCCGAGGCGCCGAGAACATCGCGCCCGCCGAGATCGAGGACGTCCTGCTCGGCCACCCGGACGTCCTCGACGCGGTCGTCGTCGGCGTCCCGGACGAGGAGTGGGGCCAGCGGATCGAGGCGGTCGTCGTCCTGCGCGACGGTGTGACGGTCGACGCGGATGCCCTGCGCGCGCAGGTGCGCGGGACGCTGCGCGGCTCGAAGACACCGGACCGAATCACCAACTGGCGTGAACTTCCCCGTACGCCGACCGGCAAGCTCGTACGCCGCGACATCGTCGAGGCGCTGACCGCCGAAGGCCGTGAGGCCGTCGGCCGACAGGGATGAGGCCATGACCGTCATCGCCAACAGTGCCGATCCGATCGCGGAGTTGACGCAGCGCACGGCCGTCGCGCTGCGCGGGTGGGCTCCCGAGGCCACGGTGGAGTCGGTCGAGACGCTCGCCGGCGGCACGTCGAGCCTCACATACGTGGCCGCGCTCGCGGGTGTCCCCGCCGGATACGAACGCGTCGTCCTCAAGGTGGCCCCGCCCGGCCTGGAACCGGTCCGCAACCGGGACGTGCTGCGCCAGGCGCGGCTCATGCAGGTGCTGGCGGGCGTGCCAGGGGTACGGGTGCCGAAGGTGCTCTTCTGCGACAAGGGCGAGCCGACGGCCCGCCAGCCCTTCGTCGCCATGGAGCTGGTGCCCGGGGCCTGCGTGGAGCCGGTGCTCGTGCCCCGGGGAACCGTTCCCCCGGGGGAGGTACGGGCCCGTGCCCTCGACGCGGCCCGGATGCTCGCCCGTCTGCACCGGGCGGATCCCAGGCGAACGGCCCTGGCCGTGGAGCCGGTTGTCACGCTCGGCGCCGAGATCGACCGCTGGACCCGGGCGTTCACGACCGTGCCCGAGGACCTGCGCACCGGCTACGAGGCGGTCGCGGACCGGCTGCACGCCACGATGCCGACCGCGATGATGCCGGTGTTCACCCACGGCGACTACCGGCTCGGCAACACGTTGTGCGACGCGGACTCCGTCAACGCGATCATCGACTGGGAGATCTGGGCGCTTGGCGATCCTCGGGTCGACATCACGTGGCTGACGTTCTTCACGGACGAGGCCCGGCACCCCGCGGCCCCGTCGCAGGAGCCGACCGGGATGCCGGGGAAGGCGGAGCTGATCGACGCGTACCAGGAGACGCGGGGGCAGTCGCTGC
Source organism: Streptomyces sp. NPDC048254 (assembly GCF_043201895.1). Classification (NCBI taxonomy): domain Bacteria; kingdom Bacillati; phylum Actinomycetota; class Actinomycetes; order Kitasatosporales; family Streptomycetaceae; genus Streptomyces; species Streptomyces sp. NPDC048254. Next base: position 111,796 of record NZ_JBICZJ010000023.1, on the reverse strand, counting down.
CGGACCTGGCGTGGTTCGAGGCGCTGACCAAGTACAAGGAGTCCGCGGCGACCGCCCTGCTGATCAAGCGGGGGCGGAAGGCCGGGCGGCTGACGGACATGCATCGGCGGATGCGGCCGGCGCTGCCGGTGTTGCTGGAAGAGGCGACTGCGTTGCTGGGCTAGTGGTTCGACCAGCCCACCAAGGCCCGTGCTCCAAGAACGCTCAGTACAGTCCACCGTCCACCCTGATCAGCGACCCCGTCGTATAACTGGACGCATCGCTCGCCAGATACAGTGCCGTGCTGATGATCTCCTCCGGCCGTCCCGGCCGGCCGACCGCGCTGCGCGTCGTCTGACGCTTCTCCTCCGTCCAGGCCTTGGAGATGTCGGTGAGGAACGGGCCGGCCGAGATCGTGTTGACGCGCACCGTCGGCCCGTACTCCAGGGCGAACACCGTGGTGAGCGCATTGAGCGCGGCCTTGGCGCCGGCGTACGGGCCGAACCGGGGCTGCGGGAACAGCGCGCCCGAGGAGGAGATGTTGATGATCGAGCCGCCGTCGCCCTCGGACATCCGCTGCCCGATCAGCGAGGCGAGCCGGAACGGGCCCTTGAAGTTGACCCCGATCACCTTGTCGAATAGCTCCTCGCTGGTCTCCGCCGACGAGGGCGCCAGCGGTGACATCCCCGCGTTGTTGACGAGGACGTCGACCTTCCCGAACTCCTCGTACGCGGTGTCGGCGAGCCGGCCGAGGTCGTTCCAGCGCCCCACGTGCGCGGCGACCGGCAGGGCGCGCCGGCCGAGGTCGCGGACCTCCGCCGCGACCGTCTCGCACGCGTCGAGCTTGCGGCTGGCGATCACCACGTCGGCGCCCGCTGTGGCGAAGGCCCGCACCATCTCCAGGCCCAGGCCCCGGCTGCCGCCGGTGACGAGCGCGACCTTGCCGGACAGGTCGAACAGGTCGATGGACTTGTCGTCGCGCCCGTTCGTCACGCCTCCGCCCGCCCCGACAGGCTGTCGTCCTCGATGATGTGCGCGTACCGCTTGCGGGCGGCATCCAGCTTCGGCGGGATGTGCTCGCTGGGGAACAGCCCCTCGGCCGGCCGGTAGTTCTTCAGCAGCTGCTTGGCGATCGTGGTGCGGTGCACCTCGGTCGGGCCGTCGGCCAGGGCCAGGTTCGGAGCGGCCATCCACCACTTGGCGAGCGGGAGTTCGCCCGTGGTGCCGAGCGAGCCGTGCACGTGCACCGCCCGCTGGATGATGTCGTGCAGCACCTTGGCCGTCTGGACCTTGCACATGGCTATCTGGGTGCGGGCGGCGCCGTGCGGCTGGGTGTCGATGATCCACGCGGTGTTGAGGACGAGCAGCCGGAACTGCTGCAACTCCACCCAGGAGTCCGCGATGAACTGCTGCACCGCCTGTTTCTCCGCCAGCAGCGTGCCCTGCGTACGGCGGGACAGTGCGCGCTCGCACATCATGTCGAAGGCACGGGTGCACTTGCCCACCGTACGCATCGCGTGATGCACCCGGCCGCCGCCGAGGCGGGCCTGGGCTACCTCGAAGCCCTCACCGGGGCCGCCGAGCATGGCGTCCAGCGGCACGCGGACCTGGTGGTAGCGGATGTAGGCGTGGATGCCCTCGTCGAGGTTCTCGCGCTCGTCCATCGTGCCGACGTTGCGCTTGATCTCGATGCCCGGTGTCTCGGACGGGACGATGAACATCGACATGCGCCTGTGCGGCGGCGCGTCCGGATCCGTGACGGCCATGACGATCAGGAAGGCCGCGTACCGGGCGTTGGAGGAGAACCACTTCTCCCCGTCGATGACCCACTCGTCCCCGTCGCGGTGGGCGCCGCACACGAACTCCTTGGGATCCGCGCCCGCCTGCGGCTCGGTCATGGAGAACGTGGAGACGATCTCGCCGTCGAGCAGGGGCCGCAGGTACCGCGCCTTCTGTTCCTCCGTGCCGAACATGGCCAGGATCTCGGCGTTCCCGGTGTCCGGCGCCGCGGTGCCGAACACCGTCGGCGCCCAGTAGGAGCGGCCGAGAATCTCGTTGAGGAGGGCCAGCTTCACCTGGCCGTAGCCGGGGCCGTCCAGATCGGGGCCGAGGTGGCACGCCCACAGGCCCTGCTCCCTGACCCGTTGCTGCAGTGGCCTCAGAATCGCGCGGGCCTTCTCGTTGCGGGTGTCGTACGGGTCGCCGCCGTGCGGGAAGAGGAGGTCGAGTGGTTCGACCTCCTCGCGCACGAAGGCCGCTGCCCAGTCGAGCTTGGCCTGGAAGTCAGGTTCGATCGTGAAATCCAGCATGGCGAAAACAGTATACTTTTTGTTGCCCTCGGTCCATACTCTGGGGCAGACTTGGCGCATTGGGTATGCGCAATAGCAAGTTGAGCCGCGGAGGAGTTGGTCCGATGCAGAGGCCCATGGAGGGCGTGCGGGTGCTCGAAGTCGCCCAGTTCACCTTCGTCCCGGCGGCGGGTGCCGTGCTCGCCGACTGGGGTGCCGATGTGATCAAGATCGAGCACGCCGAACGCGGGGACGCCCAGCGCGGGCTGGTCCGGGTGCTCGGGTACGAGGCCGTCAGCAAGGGGTCGTCGTTCTTCCCGATCATGGAGGGACCCAACCGCGGGAAACGCAGCGTCGGCCTCGCGCTGGAGAAGCCTTCCGCCCGCCCGGTGCTGGAGGAACTGATCCGCAACAGCGACGTGTTCCTCACGAACTTCCTGCCCGAGGCGCGGGCGAAGCTGCGGATCGACGTGGAAGACGTCCGGGCGATCAACCCCGACATCATCTACGTCCGCGGCAGCGGCTTCGGTGTCCGGGGCGAGGAAGCGGGCAAGGGCGGCTACGACAGCACGGCGTTCTGGGCGCGCGGCGGAAGCGCCGCCGGTGTCACCCCGCCCGACGCGGACCGGATGACCCGGATGCCGGCCGGCGCCTACGGCGACGCGATGGGCGGCATGACCATCGCGGGCGGCATCGCCGCCGCCCTCTTCTCCCGCTCCACGACCGGTGAACCCTCCGTCGTGGACGTGTCATTGGTGGGGGTCGGTGCCTGGGCCACGCAGTTCACGGTCAACATGGCGCTGATGGCCGGCGGCCCGCTCCCGGTCAAGACCCAGCCCCGGTACGGCTCGGCCACCAATCCGCTCGTCGGCGCCTACCGCACCTCGGACGGCCGCTGGATCGAACTGTCGATGCTGCAACCCGGCCGGTACTGGGCGGAGTTCTGCAAGCTGGCGGGCCGTGAGGAGCTCGGCGCCGACGAACGCTTCGACAGCACCGAGAAGCTGATGGCGAACGCCGCCGAGGCCGCCGGGATCGTAGCCGGTCTCCTCGCCTCCCGCCCCTATGCGGAGTGGGTCGAGATCCTCTCCCGGGGCGAGGGCCAGTGGGCGGCCGTACAGAACGCCTGGGAGGTCGGCCAGGATCCGTCCCTGCGTGCCAACGGTCTGATCGCCCCGGTCGTGGACGCCGACGGCGTCGACCGCGAACTGGTCACGAACCCCGTCCAGTTCGACGAGACCCCGGCCGGACTGACCCGAGCACCCCAGTTCGCGGAACACACCGACGAGATTCTGCGCTCCCTCGGCCTGAGCGAGGACGAGCTGATCGCCCTCAAGATCGACGGCGCGGCGACCTGACGGACGTACGAGAACCCTGACGGACGTAGGACAAACCCTGATGGACGTACGACAAACCCGACGGACGCACGAGACCTGGCGGACGTTCGAGAAAGGAGCCGTGATGAGTACGACGCTCGAACCCGACGGAACGTACGACGACCTGCCCGCCTACCACTTCGACAACCGGCTCGGCGGCCCGGTCCTCAGCCATCAGGAGCGCTGGGACGAGATGGCCGGCAGCCACTCCGGTTTCCGCAGCACCATGGCCCGCGGCTACTGGGTCGTCACGGACGGCCCGGCGGTACAGGAGGCGCTCCAGGACTGGCGGACCTTCTCCAACAAGTCGGTGACCGCGCTCGAACCGGACCCGAAGTTCCTGTGGATCCCCGAGATGCTGGACCCGCCCACGCACTCCGTGTGGCGCCGCCTCCTCGGCCGCTACTTCTCCCCGAGCACCGTCGCCGCCCGGGAGCCGGAGGTCCGCCAGGTCGCGGGGGTGATGATCGACGAGCTCAGGGGCCGCGACGGCGCCGACGTGCTCGACGAGTTCGCGCGCCGCTTCCCCACCCTGATCTTCATGCGCCTGATGGGCCTGCCCGAGGAGGACCTGCCCACCTTCCTCGGGTGGACCCACGAGCTGCTGCACCTCTCCCACGGCGAGGACCCGGACGGTGCCCGGCAGATGACCGCCATGCGGGAGGTGTCGGCCTACTTCGAGGAACAGATCGCGCTGCGCCGCAAGACACCGCGCGACGATCTGCTCTCCCACGCCATGGCCTGGACGATCGACGGCGAGCCGATCGACGACCGGGACATGCACGCCTTCTGCATCCTGATGTTCCAGGCGGGCTTCGACACCGTCCCCATCTCCATCGGCTGGGCGCTCTACCACTTCGCCACGCATCCCGAGCAACGGGCGGAGATCCTCGCCGACCCCTCCCTCATCCCGACCGCGGTCGAGGAGATCCTCCGCGTCTACTCGTTCGTCGTCCCGGCCCGCAAGGCGACCAAGGACGTCGAGATCGGCGGCTGCCCGGTCAAGTCGGGCGAGATGGTGATGCTCCCGCTCGCGGTCACCAACCGCGACCCCGAGCGGTACGACAACCCGTTGGAGGTGGACCTGCACCGCAAGGCCACCAACCACATCGCGTTCGGCTCGGGCCCGCACCGTTGCCTCGGCTCCCACCTGGCCCGCCTCGAACTCAACGTGGCGGTCGAGGAGTGGCACCGGCGGATCTCCGACTACCGGGTCGCCCCCGGCCAGGAGCTGTGGCAGCACGGAAACATGTACGGCATCAAGTCGCTGCGTCTGGAGTGGTGACCGGGAATGACCCCTCCTCTCAGCGCGACGGATCTCTACCACACCGGGATCGTGGTCCCGGACATCGAGGCGTGGAAGTCCCGGATGGCCGAGATCGCCGGCTACCGCTGGACCGAGACCATGACCGGCGACCTACAGGCCCGCCTGGCCGACGGCGACCGCGCACTGCGACTGAGGTACGCGTACTCGCTCGACGCACCGCACATCGAACTCGTCCAGGAGGTCCCGGGAACCCCCTGGACCGCGGCCGAACGCATCGCGACCCACCACCTCGGCTACTTCTGCGACGACGTCCCGACGACCTCCAAGCGGCTCGAGGAGGCGGGATTCCCCCTGGAGGCGTGCGCGATCGTCGACGGCGCCCCGTCGGTCTTCGCCTACCACCTGGATCCTTCCGGCGTACGGATCGAGATCGTCGACCGCGCCCGGATCCCCGACTTCGACGCCTACCTCCGCTCGAAGGCGCCGACGTGGCACTGACGTTCACCGAGGAACAGGACGAACTCCGCGCGACCCTGCGCCGCTTCCTGGCCGACAAGGCTCCGAGCGAGGCAGTGCGCCGCTGGATGGAGTCCGACGAGGGCCACGATCCACGGCTGTGGCAGCGGATGGCCGGTCAACTCGGCCTGCACGGACTGGCGTTGCCACAGGAGTACGGCGGTTTCGGCGGCGGGCCCGTCGAGTTGGGGATCGTCCTGGAGGAACTCGGCCGGGTGCTGCTGCCGTCGCCCTACTTCTCCACCGTGGCCCTCGCCGGACAGGCCCTCGCCGCGTCCGGCGACGACACGGCGAAGGCACGCTGGCTGCCCGCGATCGCAGACGGCTCGCTGACCGGCACGCTGGCGCTGGCCGAGGAGAGCGGGTCGTGGAACGTCGAGGACGTGGCGGCCGAGGCCGTCCGTGCCGACGGCGCCGGCCACTGGCGGGTGTCGGGCACGAAGATGTTCGTCGTCGACGGTCACAGCGCCGACCTGCTCCTCGTCGTGGCCCGCGGCGACACCGGCCCCGCACTGTTCGCCGTCGACAGCGGCGCGAGCGGAGTGACCCGCACCCGCCTGGAGACGCTCGACCCCACGCGGCGGCTGGCGCGCATCGACCTCGACGGCGCCCCGGCGCTGCGGGTCGGCCCGGAGGGGGACGCCACCGCGTATCTGCGCACGGTGCTCGACCTCGCGGTCGTGGCACTGGCCGCCGAACAGGTCGGCGGGGCGCAGGCCTGTCTGGACGCGGCCGTGGAATACGCGAAGGTGCGGGTGCAGTTCGGCCGCCCCATCGGGTCCTTCCAGGCGGTCAAGCACAAGTGCGCGGACATGCTGCTGAAAGTCGAGGGCGCCCGGTCGGCGGCGTACCACGCGATGACCGCCGCGGCTGAAGGCGCGGGTGATCTGCCGGTGTCGGCGGCCCTCGCCGCGGCCTACTGCGCGGACGCCTTCACCCACGCGGCCAAGGAGAACATCCAGATCCACGGCGGCATCGGCTACACGTGGGAGCACGACGCGCACCTCCACCTCAAGCGCGCGAAGTCGTCCGAGCAGCTCTTCGGCAGCCCGGCGACACACCGGGGGCGGCTGGCCGACCTGGTCGGAATCTCTGTAGCCACGGCGAAAGAAGGCTGAGCACGTGGGAATTCGCGACCGCCTGTCCCGGCTGCTGGCCGAAGCGGCCGCCGACGCCGAGGCGATCGAGCACGACGGCGAGTGGTGGACATGGGGGCAGGTCCAGGAGACCGCCCGGCAGGTCGGCGAGGCGCTGGACGCGGCGGGCCTGCCGGACGGCGCCCGCGTCGGTGTCGTACTCGAGAACCGGCCCGAGCACGTCGCCGTGGTCGCCGCGGTGATCGCCTCCGGACGCTGCCTGGTGATGCTGAGCCCCTTGCAGCCGGCCGCGCGGCTCGCCGCCGACATCGCAGGCTGTGAGCTGCCCGTCGTCGTCTGTGGCGCCGACGCCCTCGCCCGCGAGGGCGTCCTGGCCACGGTGACCGCGCATGGAGCGGCCCTGGAGCTGGGCACGGACGGCACCCTGCGCCCCGCGGGCGGCACACCGTCCGTCGCGGCGCCGGCCAACCCCGGAGTCGTGGTGGAGATGCTCACCTCCGGCACCACCGGCCCCCCGAAACGCGTCCACCTGCGCACCGGCCAGCTCGACCAGGCGCTCGTCTCCGGCGGTCAGACCCCGAAGCCGGACCGGCTCCTGTCGCGGTCGGCGGCGCTCGTGGCCACACCGCTCGTGCACATCGGCGGGCTGTGGCGGGCGCTCGCCTGCCTGGCGACCGGGCGCCGCATGCTGCTGATGCCGAAGTTCGCCGTCGAACCGTGGGTGAGCGTGGTGGAACGGCACCGGCTGCGGGCGGCGAGCCTGGTGCCGGCGGCCATCCGCGCCGTGCTCGACGCGGCCGTGCCGAAGGAGCGGCTGGCGAGCCTGCAGGTCATCACCTCCGGCACCGCGCCCTGCCCGGCCGAACTGGCCGACGGGTTCTTCCGGACGTACGGCATCCCCGTCCTGATGACCTACGGGGCCACGGAGTTCGCCGGAGCGGTGGTCGGGTGGACGCTGCCGCTGCACGAGCGGTGGTGGCAGCGCAAGGCGGGCAGCGCCGGGCGCGCCTTCGACGGAGTCGAACTGCGCGTGACCGGCGAGGACGGAGCCGAGCAGCCTGTCGGCAGGACCGGCCGGCTGGAGGTGCGCACCGAGCAGAGCACCCGGGGCGGCCGGGCGTGGGTGCGCACCAGCGATCTGGCGCGGATCGACGCCGACCTGTTCGTCTGGATCGAGGGGCGCGCGGACGACGCCATCATCCGCGGCGGCTTCAAGGTGCAGCCCGAGACGGTCAAACGTGTGCTGGAGACGCACCCGGCCGTGCGGGAGGCGGCCGTGGCGGGGTTGCCGGACGCGCGGCTGGGCGAGGTGCCGGTCGCGGCGGTGGAGGTCGAGCCGGACCAGCCCACTCCGGAGATCGCCGAGCTCGTGGCCCTCTGCCGCGGCCGGCTCACCCCGTACGAGGTCCCGGTGCACATCGTCGTCCTGGACGCTCTGCCCCGAACCCCGTCGAGCAAGGTGAGCCGCGTCGAATTCCTCGAACTGGTCCGTGCCGGACTCACCAGGGAGAACCAGCGATGACGACCACCGACGAGCGCTTCGGCGTGCTCACCGACGAGGCCGTCGAGCGCTCCCGCCGCCGCCTCGGCGTCCCGCAGCCCCAGCGCAACCCCCCGCACAACTACGAAGTGACCTGGGACGGCGTACGCCACTTCGCGTACGGCTACGGCGACGACAACCCCCTCTACTGCGACCCGGACCACGCGTCCGGCACCCGCTGGGGCTCGCTCGTCGCCCCGCCCACCTTCCTGTACACGATGGGCGAGGACGCTGCCCCCGCTCCGGACCCGGAGACCAAGGCGCTGCTGAAGGGCGACCCCTTCGCCGGACTCGGGTCCTACCAGGCGGTCATGGAGTTCGAGTGGTGGCGCCCGCTCCAACTCGGCGACCGCTGTCGGGTGTTGCAGGCCCAGGTGGGCGTGCACCTCAAGCCCAGCCGCTTCGGCGGGCGCACCGCGCATGTGGTCCGTGACTACCTCTACGCCAACGGGCGCGGCGAGATGCACGCCCTCAGGCGCGGCACGTGGATCAACGCCGAGCGGCACACCTCGAAGAAGCGGGCCAAGGAACAACTCGCCCAACCGCCCTACACGCCCGGCCAGCTCGCCGAGATCGACGCGGCGTACGCGGCCGAGAGCCGCCGCGGTGCCCAGCCGCGGTACTGGGAGGACGTCGAGATCGGCGAGGAGCTCCAACCCCGGGTGAAGGGGCCGCTGACCACCACCGACGTGGTCGTCTGGCACCTGGGCTGGGGCATGCAGCTCACCCCGCCCGGCGCGTTCGGGATCGCCGCGAAGGTCCGGCGCAAGGCGCCCGGCCTCTACCCGCCGAACCCGCTGAACGTCCCCGACACCGTGCAGCGCCTGCACTGGGAGCCGGAACGGGCAAGGGAGTTGGGCCTGCCCGGCCCCTACGACTACGGGGGCATGCGCGAGACCTGGCTGTGCCATCTGCTCACCGACTGGATCGGCGACGACGGCTGGCTGTGGAAACTCCGCTGCGAGCACCGGAAGTTCAACTACCACGGCGACACCACCTGGGTGCACGGCACGGTCGTCGACAAACGGCAGGTGGACGGGCGGGCCGAGGTGCACATCGAGGTGCGGTGCGAGAACCAGCGGGGCGAGGTCACCACCCCCGGTACGGCCGTCGTCCTCCTGCCGACCCGCGACCGCGCCGTCGAACTCCCGGCACCGCCCGCGGACGACCTGGACGGCATGGTCGCCCATGAACTGGCCCAATTCGCCGTGACCGGCGATCAATCGCACGATTCGAGGAGGTAGGCGTGTCCGACGAGGTGCTGGTGGAACGCCGCGGCGCGGTCCAGGTCATCACGATCAACCGCCCGGCGAAGAAGAACGCGTTGGACGCCGGAGTGGCCGCCGGAGTCGCGGCCGCGGTGGACGAGCTCGACGAGTCGGACGAGCTGCGGGTGGGTGTCCTGACCGGGGCGGGCGGCACCTTCTCGGCGGGCATGGACCTCAAGGCGTGGCTGAAGGGCGAGACGCCCGCCATCGAGGGCCGCGGCCTGTGCGGGATCAGTATGACCCCGCCCCGCAAGCCACTGATCGCCGCGGTCGAGGGCTGGGCCCTGGCCGGCGGCTTCGAACTCCTGCTGGCCTGCGATCTCGTCGTGGCCGCCCGCACGGCACGGCTCGGCGTGCCGGAGGTGACCCGGTCGCTGGTCGCGCGGGCGGGTGCCGCTCTCCATCTGCCGCGCCGGATCCCGTACGCCATCGCCCTGGAGCTGCTGCTCACCGGTCAGCCGATCGACGCCGAGCGAGCTGCCGCGTACGGTCTGGTCAACCGGGTCACCGACGAGGGCGGGGCTCTCGACGGCGCACTCGAACTCGCCGGGACCATCGCGAGGAACGGCCCCCTGGCGGTCGCGGCGACCAAGGAGGTCGCCCGCTCCACCGCCGACTGGACCCTGGACGAGGCGTGGGGCAGGCAGTTCGACATCGCCGAGCCGGTGTTCCGGTCGCAGGACGCCCGGGAAGGGGCGGCGGCCTTCGCGGAGAAGCGGGCGCCGGTCTGGAAGGGGCGTTGACCGTGACGGCGGGAGCCGCGAGCGACGGGGCGCCGACCGTCCCGGCAGGACCTCTCGCCGGCTGCCGTGTCGTCGAACTCGGCGGCATCGGACCGGGACCGTTCGCCGGGATGCTCCTGGCCGACCTCGGCGCGGAGGTCGTCCGCGTGGACCGGCCCGGGCGGGCGGACGAACCGGACGCGGGGGGCCCGGCGGACGTACTCAACCGGGGCAAGCGGTCGGTCGTACTCGACCTGAAGGACCCGGTCGCGACCGCCGCCCTCCTCCAACTCGTCGAGCGCTCCGACGTGTTGATCGAGGGGTTCCGCCCCGGCGTCACCGAACGCCTCGGCATCGGCCCGCACGACTGCCTGGCCCGCAACCCCCGTCTCGTGTACGGCCGGATGACCGGCTGGGGCCAGGACGGACCCCTCGCGGCCGCGGCCGGTCACGACATCACCTACATCGCGCTGACCGGCGCGCTCGGTGCCATCGGCGACCCGGACGGCCCGCCGCAGATCCCGCTGAACCTCGTCGGCGACTTCGGAGGCGGCGGCTGCTACCTGGTGATCGGTGTACTGGCCGCCCTGCACGCGGCCGCCCGCACCGGGCACGGTCAGGTCGTCGACGCGGCCATCGTCGACGGCACCGCCCACCTCCTCGCCAGCACCTTCGCCAAGCTCGCGCGCGACGAGTGGAGCGACGAACGGGGCGTCAACCGCTTCGACGGCGGCTGGCCCTTCTACGCCGTGTACGAGACCAGGGACGGCCGCCATGTGGCCGTCGGCGCGCTGGAGCGCAAGTTCTACCGGAGCCTGGTGGAGCTGCTCGGCCTGGACGTGGACCCGGACCGGCAGCACGACCGCTCGGCCTGGCCGGAGCTGCGGCAGCTGCTGACGAAGCGGTTCGCGGAGCGCACCCGGGACGAGTGGGCGGCGGTCTTCGAGGGCACCGACGCCTGCGTGGCGCCCGTCCTGACCCTCACGGAGGCGGCCGCCCACCCGCATCTCGCCGCGCGCGGCAGCCTGTTCACCCGCGACGGCGTGGTCCAGCCCGCCGCCGCGCCCCGGTTCTCGGCGACCCCGTCGAGCGCGGGGCGTACGGCACCGACGGTCGGTGCCGACACCGAGGCCGTGTTCCGCGACTTGGGTGTGCGGTTTTCCGAATGACCTGACCGACCAAGGAGTTGTCATGCGAGACGCCGTCATCGTGGACGCCGTACGCACACCCATCGGCAAGCGCAACGGCTCGCTCGCCCCGGTGCACGCGGCGGATCTGTCGGCCGAGGTGCTGAAGGCCCTCGCCGAGCGCACCGGCATCGACCCCGGCACCGTGGACGACGTGATCTGGGGTTGTGTCACCCAGATCGGCGACCAGTCCAGCAACGTCGGCCGGTTCGCGGTGCTCGCCGCCGGCTGGCCCGAACACGTCCCGGCCGTCACGGTCAACCGGGCCTGCGGCTCCAGCCAGCAGGCGGTCGACCAGGCCGCGCACGCCGTCATGGCGGGCCAGTACGACCTCGTGGTCGCGGGCGGCGTCGAGACCATGAGCCGGGTGCCGCTCGGCTCGCACCGGACCACCGGTCAGCCGTACGGCCCCGCCGCGATCGCCCGCTACGACGGCTTCGAGTTCAGCCAGGGCGTCGGCGCCGAACTCATCGCCGAACGCTGGGGGTTGAGCCGTACACGACTCGACGAGTTCGCCTCCGAGTCGCATGCCAAGGCCGCCGCGGCGATCGACGCCGGCGCCTTCGACGACCACGTCGTGCCGATCGAGGTCGACGGCACCAAGTTCGCCGTGGACGAGGGGCTGCGACGCGGCACCTCGGTGGAGAAACTCGCCGGTCTCAAGCCGTCGTTCAAGGAGGACGGCGTGATCCACGCCGGGAACTCCTCCCAGATCTCCGACGGCGCGGCCGCCCTGCTCATCACCACCCCGGAGCGCGCCCGCGAACTGGGCCTGACCCCCATCGCCCGCTACCACTCCGGAGCGGTCAGCGGCGCGGACCCGATCACGATGCTGCTCGGCCCGATCCCCGCGACCGAGAAGGTGCTGCGCCGCTGCGGACTCTCCATCGACGACATCGGCGTGTACGAGGTCAACGAGGCCTTCGCACCGGTGCCGTTGGCCTGGCTGGCCGAGACCGGCGCCGACCCCGAGCGGCTCAACCCGCTGGGAGGGGCCATCGCGGTCGGCCACCCGCTCGGCGGCTCCGGCGCCATCTTGATGACACGCCTGCTGGCCCGGATGCGGCGCGAGGATCTCCGCTACGGACTCCAGACCATGTGCGAGGGCGGCGGCACCGCGAACGCCACCATCATCGAGCTGGTGCGATGACCCGGCCCCTGCCCCAACCCACGCTCGCCAGCGCCGAGTTCTGGCGGTCGGGCGCCGACGGGGTGCTCAGGATCCCGCACTGCGCGGACTGCGACCGCCACTTCCACCCGCCGCTGCCGGCGTGCCCCTCGTGCCGCAGCCGTGCCGTGGCACTCGCCCCCGTCTCGGGAGAGGCGGTGGTCGTCGGCTTCAGCGTCAACCACCAGACCTGGCTGCCGAAGTTCCCGCCGCCGTACGTCGTCGCCGTGGTCGCACTCGCCGAGGACGACCGGGCGCGGCTCACCACGAACATCGTGGGCTGCGACCCGGACGAGGTACGTGTCGGCATGCGGGTGCGCGTCCTCTTCGAGCAGCTCGAAGAGGACGTGTACATCCCCCTGTTCGAGCCGGACCCGGAAACCACCGAAGGCCCCCTGCCCGAACCACGCGAAGTCCGGGCACGCCCCATGGCCTCCCCGCGGAAGTACGAGGACAGGGTCGCGCTCACCGGCGTGGGGCAGTCACGAGTGGGCCGCCGCCTGATGGTCGATCCGCTGTCCCTGACCGTCGACGCCTGCCTGGCCGCGGTCGCGGACGCGGGGCTCGATCTCGACGACGTCGACGGGCTCTCCACGTACCCCGGCCCACGCCCCGACGGCATGAGCGAAGGCGGCGTCACCGCCCTCACCGAGGCCCTGCAACTGAGCCCCACCTGGGTCAACGGCGCGGGTGAGGTGCCGGGCCAGATCGGCTCGATCACCGCGGGCATGCTGGCGGTTGCGGCCGGCCTGTGCCGCCATGTGCTGTGCTTCCGTACGGTCTGGGAGTCCTCCCACGCCGCCATGGTCCGGTCCGGCCGGTGGGAGACCTCCGGTGCTCGCGCCACCGGCATGTTCGAGTTCCGTGCGCCCTTCGGAGCCATGTCGGCCGCCCAGTGGATCGGTTGCAACGCCTCGCACTACATGCACCGTTACGGCGTCGGCCGCGAGGCCCTCGGCGCGATCGCCGTCACCGCCCGGGCGGGCGCCGCCCGCAACCCCGAAGCCGTGCACCGCGACCCGCTGACGCTCGACGACTACTTCGACGCCCGTATGATCACGACCCCGTTCGGCCTCTACGACTGCGACGTCCCGTGCGACGGAGCGGTGGCCGTCGTGGTGTCGGCGATCGAGACGGCGTACGATCGCCCCCGCCCGCCCGTACTGGTCGAGTCCGTCGGGACGGCCGTCCTCGAACGGCTCAGCTGGGACCAGGACACCCTGACCCGGACGCCCCAGTCCCTGGGGCCCTCCGCCCATCTGTGGACCCGCACCGGCCTCACCCTCGCCGATGTCGACGTGGCGCTTCTCTACGACGGGTTCACCTTCAACGCCCTGTCCTGGATCGAGGGCCTCGGCTTCTGCCGACCGGGCGAGGCGACCGACTTCATCGCCGGCGGCAAGACCATCGCCCTGGACGGCGACCTCCCGCTGAACCCGCACGGCGGCCAGCTCTCGGCCGGCCGTCTGCATGGCTACGGCTTCGTCCGCGAGGCCATGCTGCAACTGCGCGGCGACGCGCACGGGCGCCAGGTCGACGACGCCCGGGTCGCGGTGGTGACGGCGGGCGGGGGAGTGCCGTCCGGGGCGATGCTGCTGAGGAAGGCGGAGTAGTCGCTCAGGCGGGGCCGAAGGTGACGACGACCTTCTCCGCGGCCCCGGGCGTCAGCGCGAGCGCGAAGGCCCGGTCGACCTCGTCGAACGGCACCCGGTGGCTGATGAGCTTGGCGAACCGGTCCTTGTACGTGGCGAGTTCGGCGGTGATCTCGAAGATCTCGGTGGGATAGCCCTGCGAGGCGATGAGCGTGAGCTCGCTGCGGAGCATCCCGCCGAGGTCGATCGCGTCGGACTTCTTCTGTACGGCGACCATGACCAGCTTCGCCTTCCACTTCGCGGCGTCGACGACTGCCTGGAAGACGGCCGGGGCGCCGGCGGCGTCGATGTAGATGTCGGTGCCCGCGCGCGCTTGCCCGAGCGCGTTGGCCGCCTCGCCGTGCAGCTCGGTCAGCCGGGCGATGACGTCCTCGGTCCTGGAGTTGACGACGGCGTCGGCGCCGACCGCCAGCGCGGTTTCCAGGCGCTCGGGGATGATGTCGACGACCACCACGTGCTCGACGCCGCGCAGCTTGAGCCAGATGGCGGCGCCCAGCCCGATGGGCCCGGCGCCGAAGATGGCGACCTTGTCGGTGGGCTTCGCCGCGGAGCGGTTCACACAGTGCCGGGCGACGGCCATGGGTTCGTTGAGCGCGGCCACGTCGAAGGGCAGCTCGTCGGGGAACACCGCCACGCTCTCGCCCGGTACGGCGTTCTCGATGAGCAGGTACTCGTTCATCCCGCCCAGCGAACCGCCGCAGCCGATGATGCCGGACGGCGCCCCCTGTGGGTTGACGACCACCCGGTCGCCGACCTTCAGGCCGGTGACCTCGGCGCCCACCTCGACGACCTCGCCGGCGGGTTCGTGGCCGAGTGGCAGCGGGACCACCGAGCCGTCGGGGTTGTTGTAGGGGGTGCCGCCCATCTGGACGAAGAACGTGTCGGTGCCGCAGATGCCACAGGCGCGGATCCGGACGAGCGCGTCCTTGGGGCCGGGCGCGGGGCGCTCGACCTCCACGACCTCGATCTCGTTCTTCGCGCCGCTCAGGACGGACTTCATGGTGGTCATGGAGGTGACTCCTTGTGCGGGTGGTCGGTTACCAGGTGACGGGCAGCTCGTAGATGCCGTACGCCTGCGAGTCCTCCTTGAACCTCAGCTCCGAGACGTCGACCGCGAGGCGCAGGGTCGGCACCCGGCGGAACAGGGTGCTGAAGACGACATGCAGTTCGATGCGGGCCAGCTGCTGGCCGACGCACTGGTGCGGGCCCCAGCCGAACGCGTGGTGATGCGCCGCGGCGCGGGTGAGATCGAGCTTCTCGGGCTCGGGGAACGCCTGCGGGTCCCAGTTGGCCGCGGGCAGCGACGCGATGACTCCCTCGCCCGCGCGGATGGTCTCACCCTCGAACTCGATGTCGTCCAGCACCGCCCGCCGGGCCAGCAGATGCGGGATGGTGAGGTACCGCAGCAGTTCCTCGACGGCGTTCTGCACGTACTTCGGGTCGTCGTCGTGCTCCCGCAGCCCTGCGAGCTGCTCGGGGTTCTCCAGCAGCAGCGCGGTGCCCAGCGTGATCATGTTGGCGCTGGTGTCGTGGCCGGCCACCAGCAGGATGTGCCCGAGCGCGGCGGCGTCGGGCATGGTGAGTACGCCCTCCTGCACCTTGGCACCGAGGTCGGACAGCACGTCCTCGCCGGGATCGGCCGTCTTGGCCTCGATCAGGCCGGTGATGTAGTGGCGCAGATCGGCCGTCGACCGAGCGGCTTCCTCAGGCGTCTTGAAGCGCGCGTTGGTGACGCCGGCGTGCTTCTGGAAGAAGTCGTGGTCCTCGTACGGCACCCCGAGCAGCGCGCAGATCATCAGCGACGGCAGCGGCAGGGACAGGGCCTCGTTGAGGTCGACCGGCTTCGGTCCCGCCAGCATCCTGTCGATCAGGTCGTCGGTGATCTGCTGGATCTCCGGGCGGAGCTTCTCCATCCGATGGCGGGTGAAGGAGTTCGACAGCATCCGGCGCCAGCGCGTGTGCTCGGCCCCGTCGGCGTTGTTGATCATCGGCTGCGTCTGGGCGGCGTGCGCCTTCATGGCCTCGGTCGTGTGCGGGTAGCCGGGCGCGCCGATGTTGGCGCTGAGCCGAGGGTCGGTCATCAACTGGCGCTGCGCGGCGTGGGACGTGACGACCCACGGAGCGGTGCCGTCCCAGGTCCTGGCGCGCTGCACGGATTTACCCGAGTCGTGCAGCTCGAGCAGGCCTGGCGGCGGCGCGAACGGGCACTGGCCCGACCGGGGGGAGGGGAATTCCGGAAGTTCCTCGGCGATGTCGGTTCCGGACACGTTCTCAGCCATGGTTCCTCGCCTTCGCGTTGCGTCGGCGAAACATTACGCCGACCGGTCGGTACAATCAATGAAACCGTCCGGGCGGGACGGACGGACGAAGGTCAACGGGACTCGCGTGGCAGACCCAGGCCCCGCTCGGCGATCTGGGTCCGCAGGACCTCGTTGGCTCCGCCCGCGATCGTGTACGCGCGCGAGTACAGATGGGCGTCCTGCCACCAGCCGTCGGCCGTCGCCCCCGGGTCCTCCTCGGTGAGCAGGCCGTCGGTGCCCTGCAGGCGCAGGCCGAAGTCGGCGAGGTCGTGGTTGAGTTCGCTGAAGAAGATCTTGCCGAGGAGGGCGTCGGCCGGCTGTTCCGTGCCGTGCAGCATCCGTGACTGGGCGAGGCCGATCATCGCGGCGTTCACGTGGACCCGGGCGGCGAGTTCGCCGAGAGTCTGCCGGGTGGCGGAGTCGTCGAGCGTGACCGGTGTCCGCTCCGCGAGCCGCACCAGGTCGTCCAGTACGGCGGCCAGTTCGGCGCCGCGCGCGGCCACCCCGGAGCGTTCCCGGCCGAGGCTGCTCATCGCCACCCGCCAGCCGTCGTTCACCCGGCCGATCACGTTCGCGGCCGGGATCCGGACGGCGTCGAGGAAGACCTCGTTGAAGTCGGTGGTCCCGGTGATCTCCCTCAGGGGCCGCACGTCGACCCCCGGGCTGCGCATGTCCAGTGCGAACGCCGTGATGCCCTTGTGCTTCGGGGCGTCGGCGTCGGTGCGGGCGAGCAGGTACCCCATGTCGGCGTGCTGGCCGTTGGTCGTCCACACCTTCTGGCCGTCCACGACGAACACCGCCTTCTCTCCCTCGCCCTCAAGGCGTGCCCGGGTGCGCAGCGCCGCCAGGTCGCTGCCTGCCTCGGGCTCGCTGAAGAGCTGGCACCACACGTCTGCGCACCTGCGGATGCGGGGCAGGAATCGCGCCCGCTGTCCGTCGGTGCCGAATTCGATGAGGGCCGCCGAGGCCAGGGAGGCCGCGCCGACGGGCGGCCAGGTGCGGGCGCGGGCGATCTCCTCGGCGACGACGGACGGTTCGAGCGGATGGGCGTCGGGCCGGCCGCCGTACTCGACGGGCCAGTCGATGCCGAGGAGGCCCGCCTCGTAGAGCCTCGCGGTCCACTCCCGGATCGCCGGCATCAGCTCGGGCTCCGGGGCGCGCACCCCGGAGTGTGCCTTGACGCCGGGCGCGTGCTCCGTCACGAAGGCGCGCACCTTCCGGCGGAACACCTCCAGCTCGGGCGTGGACTCCAGTCGCATCGCTGTCGGCTCCTTGTCGTCCTGCGGCCACGGGGCGGGTCATCCTGCGACCATGGCGCGAAATGAGTATACTTTAACCATGGTGTTGGCCCGTCTGCCAGTGCCCGGTGTCCGTGGCGAATAGACTGGGGATCCGCAATATCCCCGCAGAGGAGTTGGCCCATGGCGACTGCCGTCGACCGCGAGCCCGCCGACGGCGAGACCGGTATTCCGGTCGGGAAGCTGGCCGCGCAGACCGCGCGGCGCATCGAGGCGACCGTGATCCGTCAGGGCTGGCCCGTGGGTGATTCGCTGGGCTCCGAGGTGGACCTGCGGGAGCAGCTCGGGGTGAGCCGTGCGGTGCTGCGCGAGGCCGTACGGCTGGTCGAGCACCACCAGGTCGCCAGAATGCGGCGCGGCCCGAACGGCGGCCTGATCGTCTGCGCCCCCGACGCGGGACCGGCGACCCGGGCCATGGTGATCTACCTCGAATACGTCGGCACCAGCGTCACCGACCTGCTCCAGGCCCGCCAGCTCCTCGAACCGATCGCCGCGGGCCTCGCCGCCGACCGGATCACCGAAGAGGGCATCACCACCCTGCGCGCCACCCTCGACTCCGAACTCGCCCACTGGGACGACCCGTCGGTCCATTCCCAGGACCCCCTGCACCCGGTGCTCGGGCAGCTGTCGGGCAACCCGGTGCTGCACCTGTTCATCGACGTGCTCACCCGACTCACCGCCCGGTACGCGCACACCTCCCGACGCATCTCCAAAGCGGAGATGCACATGGCGAAGGAGACCTCGCACCGCGAGCACCAAGCCGTCGTCGACGCCGTCGTCGCCGACGACGGGGCCCGCGCGCAGACCGAGCTGACCGCCCATCTGGAGTCGGTGGCCGGCTGGATCGAGAAGCACCGGGTGCGCCGCGGGCAGCGGATCTCGGGGAGTGTGGTCGAGCCGGAACTGGTCGAGGGGCCGCGGGCCAAGCTCGCCGAGGTGGTGGCCGCCCGCATCCATGACGACATCGCCGCGCGGGGCTGGCAGGTCGGCATGGTCCTCGGTTCGGAGACGGATCTGCTGTCCCGCTACGAGATCAGCCGGGCCGTCCTGCGGGAGGCCGTACGGCTGCTGGAGTACCACCAGGTCGCCCGGATGCGCCGCGGCCCCGGCGGCGGACTCGTCGTTACCGAGCCCGAACCGCAGGCCAGCATCGACACGATGGCGCTCTTCCTGGAGTACCAGGGCGTCGCGGCGGACGACCTGCGGATCGTCCGCAACGCCATCGAGCTCGGCATCGTGGCCCGGGTGACCGCGCGGCACGCCGGAGGCGACGCCGTGGTCGCCGAGCGCCTGGCGAAGGCCGTCCGGTGGGCCACCGAGGGCCCGGCCGACGACCCGCGCAAGGCGGACCTGTTCCACTCCGAACTGGCGGCCCTGGCCGACAACCCGGTGCTGTCGCTCTTCCTCGCCATCATCACCGAGCTGTTCCGCCGGCACGCATCCGGCCATGACCAGCCGCTGCCCGGAGACACGGCCGCCGACGAGGTCCAGCACGTGCACCAGCGCATCCTCGACGCGATCGTGCAGGGCGACGCGGGGGTCGCCCGCCACCGGATGCGGCGCCATTTGGATGCACTCATTCCCTGGTGGCACTGATCATGCGCCGGTAAAACGCTGAATCTCCTGGACCGCGTCGCCTAATTCCGTATACTCAATAGGGTCCCGATCGAAGGAGATTCGATGCGCCGGACCCTGTACGCGCAGGACCACGAGGATTTCCGCCTCCTGGTCCGCGACTTCCTCGCCCGCGAGGTGCTTCCGGTCTACGAGGACTGGCGACGCGCCGGTCTCGTCCCCCGCGAGCTGTTCACCGCGATGGGCAAGCTCGGCATCATCGGCACGGCCGTACCCGAGGAGTACGGCGGAGGCGGCCAGGACGACTACCGCTTCAACGTCGTCATCCAGGAGGAGTGCGCCCGCGCGGGCGTCACACTGGGCGGCCTGCGTACCCATCTCGACATCGTGGTCCCGTACTTCACGGGTCTCGCGAACGCCGAGCAGCGGGCCCGCTGGTTGCCGGGACTGGCCTCGGGCGACCTGTACACCGCGATCGCGATGAGCGAACCGGGTACGGGCTCCGACCTGGCCGGTGTCACGACAAAGGCGGTCCGCGACGGCGACCACTACCTTCTCAACGGTGCCAAGACCTTCATCACCGGCGGTCACCACGCCGACCTGATGATCGTCGTGGCCCGCACCGCCACCGACGCGGACAACCGGCGCGCCGGACTGTCCCTGCTCGTGGTGGAGAAGGGCACGCCCGGATTCACCGTCGGGCGCACGCTGGAGAAGATCGGCCTCGCCGTGCAGGACACGGTGGAGCTGGCCTTCGACGACGTCCGTGTGCCCGTCGCCAACCTCCTCGGTGAGGAAGGCGCCGCCTTCACCCTCCTCGGCCAGAACCTCGCCCAGGAGCGGCTGGCCATCGCGGTCGGTGCCGTCGCCCAGACGCGTGCCGCGATCGACCTGACCATCACCTACGTCCGCGACCGCACCGTGTTCGGCAAACCGGTCGCCCACTTCCAGAACACCAAGTTCGAACTCGCCGCCATGGCGACCGAGCTGGAAGCCTCCCAGACCCTGCTGGACGCGGCGGTCACCGCGCTCGTCGCCGGCGAACTGAGCCCGGCCGACGCTGCCAAGACCAAGCTGTTCTGCACCGAGGCACAGGGCCGCGTGGTCGACCGCTGTCTGCAACTGCACGGCGGATACGGCTACATCCTCGAGTCTCCGATCGCCCGGCTGTACGCCGACGCGCGAGTGACGCGCATCTACGGCGGCACCAGCGAGGTCCTGAAGACCATCATCAGCAAGTCCCTGGGCTTGTAAGGAGTTTGATGTGAACATCGACGGATCGTCGACGCTGGTCACCGGCGGCGCCTCCGGCCTGGGACTGGCCACCGCGCGCCGCGTCGTCGACCGCGGCGGCCGTGTCGTCCTGGCCGACATCTCCGAGGAACAGGGCGTCAAGGCGGTCGCCGACCTCGGCGACGCCGCCCGCTTCGTGGCCGCCGACGTCACCGACGAGGCCTCGATCACGGCCGCCCTCGACACCGCACAGGACCTCGGTCCGCTGCGCTTCGTCGTGCACTGCGCCGGGCGCGGCGGCGACCGCACCCGGATCATCGACCGCGACCGCACCCCGGGCGAACTCGACACCTTCGCCGAGGTCATACGGGTCAACCTGATCGGCACCTACAACGTGCTGCGCCTGGCCGCCGCCCGCCTCTCCGGCAACGAGGTCGTCGACGGCGACCGCGGAGCCGTGGTCCTCACCGCCTCGGTAGCCGCCTTCGACGGCCAGATCGGCCAGACCTCCTACACCGCCGCCAAGGCGGGCGTGCACGGCATGACCCTCGTCGCCGCCCGCGACCTGGCCAGCTGGCAGATCCGCGTGAACACCATCGCCCCCGGCATCATGGACACCCCCATGCTCGGCCGACTGCGCGAGGACATCCGCGACGGCCTCGCCGCGACCGTGCCCCACCCCAAGCGCCTCGGCGACCCCGACGACTTCGGCCGCCTCGCCGTCGAGATGCTGGAGAACCCCTACCTCAACGGCCAGACGATCCGCCTCGACGGCGCCATCCGCATGGCCCCGCGATGACAGCGGAGGAGACCGACGCGCAGTTCCGCACCCGCCTGCGGGCCTTCCTGACCGAGCAGCACCCCGGCCGACGCCCGAAGGAGGCCGCCGAGCGCCTCGCGTGGCAGCGGAAATGGCTGGCCGCGCTGTACGACGCCGGATACGCCGGTCCGAGCTGGCCGCGCGAGTACGGTGGCATGGACCTGTCTTTCGCCCGGCAGGTGATCTACCAGGAGGAGTACGCACGCGCCCGCGTTCCCGGACCACTGGGCACGGGACTCGGCATCGCCGCGCCCACCCTCATCAAGTACGGCACGCCCGAGCAGAAGGAACGCTCCCTGCGCCCCATGCTGCGCGGCGACTCGGTGTGGGCGCAGGGCTACTCCGAACCGGAGGCGGGCTCGGACCTCCCCGCGCTGCGCACCACGGCACGTAGAGAAGGCGCGGAGTACGTCGTCAACGGCCAGAAGGTGTGGAACAGTTCGGCCGACATCGCCGACGTCCTCTTCACCCTCGTCCGCACCGGACCGCCCGACTCCCGGCAGGACGGTATCAGTTACCTCCTGATCGACGCCCACGCCCCCGGCGTGACCGTCCGCCCGCTGCGGGACCTCACCGGTGACGCGCACTTCTGCGAGATCTTCTTCGACGACGTACGCGTCCCGGTCGCCGACCGGATCGGACCCGAGAACGGCGGCTGGCCACTGGTCCGCACGAGCCTCGGCCACGAACGCGCCGCCGGAGCGATGAACCAGGCAGCCCTGTACCGGCGCGTGCTCGACGAGTTGATCGAGCTGGCCCACGAACGAGGGGCGAGTGCCGACCCCCTGGTCCGCGACCGCCTCGCGGACTTCGAGATCCGCGTGACGATCATGCGTCTCACCGGGATGCGGACCATCGCGGACATCATGGCGAAGGGCGAACCGGGGCCCGCCTCCTCGACGTCACGGCTGTTCATCGTGACCTTCGAGCAGGAACTGCACGAGTTCGCCCTGGAGTTGTTGGGGCCCTACGGCGTCCTCGGCCGGCGCGACCCGCACGCCGTCCAGCGCGGACGCTGGGTGTGGGGCTTCCTGCGCACCCGCGCCTCGACCATCGGGGCGGGCACCGCCGAGATCCAGCGCAACACCATCGCCGAACAGGTTCTGGGCCTGCCCCGCGACCCGGCGATGCCGACCACCGGAAGGGCACGATGAGAGCCGCACGCTGTACGCAGTACGGGCCTCCGAACGGTCTGGAGGTCGTCGAACTGGACGCCCCCGAACCCGGCCCCGGCGAGGTCCTGGTCCGTGTGCACGCCGCCGCGGTCAACTTCCCGGACGTCCTGCTCGTCGCGAACCACTACCAGGTGCCGGCACCGCTGCCGTTCACCCCCGGCAGCGAGTTCGCCGGCGTCGTGGCCGCGCTGGGGCCCGGGGTGACCGGGCCCCCGGTCGGGAGGCCGGTGGCCGGGGCGGTGCTGACGGGCGCGTTCGCCGAGCAGGTCGTCGTACCCGTCGTGGGTCTGCGCCCCGTCCCCGACGGGCTCGACATGGTCCATGCCGCCGCCTTCCACGTGACGTACGCGACCGCCTACCACTCCCTGGTCACCGTCGGGCAGGGCGCGGCGGGGGAGTGGACAGCGGTCCTCGGGGCCGCGGGCGGGGTCGGCTCCGCGGCCGTCGACATCGCGACCCGGCTCGGGATGCGCGTCGTCGCGGCGGCGTCGAGTCAGGAGCGGCTCGCGGTCGCCCGCAAGCTCGGCGCGGAGGCCGCCGTCGACTACGTCCACGAGGACCTGAAGACCCGGATCCGTGAGCTGACCGGCGGCGAGGGCGCCCACCTCGTCGTCGACCCCGTGGGCGGCGACCACGCGGAAGCCGCCCTGCGCGCACTGCGGCGGGGTGGCCGGTTCGTCACGGTAGGGTACGCCGACGGGAAGATCCCCCGGATCCCGCTCAACCTCGTGCTGCTCAAGGACGCGGTCGTACGGGGCTTCGAGATCCGCATGCTGCGCCAGTACGCCCCGGACGCGGTGGCCGCCGGCGACCGGGCGCTCGCCCGGATGGTCCGGGACGGGATGCGCCCGCTCGTCTCCCGCGTCCACCCCCTCGCCGAGGTGGCGTCCGCCCTGACGGACGTGGCGCAACGGCGCACCACCGGCAAGGTGGTCATCGACATGACCGCGCAGGTCTGAACCCCGCTCAGAAGGCGGGCAGTTGGGGGCGGCGCTTGACGTAGCCCCCGGCGTCCACCCGCATCTGCATGCCGGTGACGTACTTCGACTCGTCCGACACCAGGAACAGCACCATGTCGGCGATGTTCTCCGGCTCGACATAAGGGATGCCGAACCCGGTCGTCGCGGGGAAGGAGGGCAGCGCGTCCTCGCGCGTGGGATTCTCCAGGTCGGGCCGGAACGACCGGTACATGAGGTCGCTGTTGAGCATGTCGGTGTTGACGTTCGTGGGATGCAGCGCGTTGACCCGGATCTGCCGGGACGTGAGGACCGTCGCCAAGTCGTGCACGAAAGCGGCCACTTGACGCTTGGCGAACGAATAGCCCAGCCCGCCGGGCCCGTTGGCCGGGTTGTCGGTGGTCGCCGGGATCAGCCCCGCGATCGATCCGGTCGCGACGATCGAGGCGCCGTCGGGAAGATGGGGCAGGGCCGCGTCGACCGCGTGGACCACGCCGTTGAAGTCGACGGTGACGGCGTCGAGGAAGGCCTGCGCGGTCTGCCCGGGACCCAGCGGGCAGATGCCGGCCTGGGCGACGACGGCGTCGAGCCGCCCCAGCTCGGCCACCCCCTCCGAGACGGCCGCCTTGAGCGCGGCCGGATCCCGTACGTCGGCCTTGCGCGCGACGATGCGCCGCCCGGCCTTCTCGACCTGCCGGACCGTCTCCTCCAGGTCCTCGTCGGTGGCCAGCGGGTAGCCGTTGGTGGCGATGTCCTCGCACAGGTCCACGGCGATGATGTCGGCTCCCTCCGCGGCGAGCCGGATCGCCTGCGCCCGGCCCTGTCCGCGGGCGGCGCCGGTGATGAAGACGACCTTGTCCTGCACTCGACCCATGGGGTCTCCTTCCGTCGAATAAAAGAGTAGCCTGAATACTGGTGCAGTAAGCCTGAGCGTCTCGATGATCGCCGAATCATGCGGGATATTGGTGATCGCTTCCGCTGAGTGGGACGTGTTCAGTGCACACAATGTGCCCGGTGCTAGAGAGTCCCCGAGACCGAGGGAGCGCAAGGATGCCGTTGCAGCCGTGGATGAAGTTGCTGTCGACCGACGACCATCTGATCGAGCCGCCACACCTGTGGGCGGACCGTCTGCCGGCCAGGTACCGGCAGGCGGGGCCGCGGATCGTGGAGCAGCCGCGGGGAGAGGGACAGACGCCGGCCGAGGTGTGGGTCTACGAGGGCCGGATCTATCCCTACATCGGCCTCAACGCCGTCGCGGGCAAGGACCCCGAGGAGTTCGGCCTGGAACCGACGCGCTACGACGAGATGATCCCCGGCTGCTACGACCCGAAAGCCCGGATCCGCGACATGGACCTGGACGGCGTGTGGGGTGCGCTGTGCTTCCCGTCGTTCCCGGGATTCTCGGGCCATGTCTTCCTGGACGGCAAGAACCGCGACCTGGCCCTGCTGTGCGTGCAGGCCTGGAACGACTTCGTGCTGGACGAGTGGTGCGCCAGTGCGCCGGGCCGGCTGATCCCGCTGGTCATCATGCCGCTGTGGGACGTCGACGCCTGTGTCGCCGAGATCCACCGGACGGCCGCCAAGGGCGCCAAGGCGATCTCCTTCCCGGAGAACCCGGCCCCGCGCGGTCTGCCCTCCTTCCACACCGACTACTGGGACCCCATGTTCTCGGCGGCCGAGGAGACCGACCTGCCCCTGTGCCTGCACTTCGGCACCTCGGGCAAGCCGCCGAAGACGGCCGAGGAAGCCCCGTTCGCGGTGACGATCGCCCTGTTCGGCTGCAACGCCATGTACGCCACCGCCGACCTGCTCTTCTCCCCGGTGCTGCACAAGCACCCCAAGCTGAAGATAGGCCTCTCCGAGGGCGGCATCGGCTGGATCCCGTACCTGCTGGAGCGCAGCGACGGCACCTGGGAGCGGCACCGCTTCTACCAGAACGTCAACCAGAGCGTGCGGCCCTCGGAGCTGTTCCACAAGCACTTCCACGGCTGCTTCATCGACGACCGGTTCGGCATCGAGAACCGCCACCACGTGGGCATCGACAAGATCACCTGGGAATGCGACTACCCGCACTCCGACTCCTACTGGCCCAAGAGCCGCGCGTACGCGGCCGAGGTCCTCGCCGACGTGCCGGACGACGAGGTCCACCAGATCGTGGAGCTGAACACCCGCCGCCTCTACAACCTCCCCGCATGAGCCGTCGCCCGGAGACCGAGCGCTCCGACTGGACCGACCTCGACCTGCTCACCCGCGAGGAGGCCCACGGCCGCCTCCTCGCCGAGATCGCCGACACGGACGCACGCCTGGCCGAACTCGGCGACGGCGAGTCCGACGCGGCCGAGCGCGAACTCCTCCAGTCCCGGCTGCGCGCCCTGCGCGAGGCCGCCGAGGACCTGATCGACCACTCGAAGAAGGGCTGAGGCCGCATGGGACGTGTGGAGGGCAAGGTCGCGCTCATCACGGGAGCGGCGCGAGGACAGGGCCGCTCGCATGCCGTACGACTGGCCGAGGAGGGGGCGGACGTCGTCGTCACCGACGTCTGCCACAACATCAGCGAGGAGCTGCCGTACTCGCTGGCGACGAAGGAACAGCTCGAAGAAACGGCCGAGTTGGTCAGGAAGACCGGCCGGCGGTGCGTCGCCGTACAGGCCGACGTCCGCTCGATCGCCGAGATGCGGGCCGCCGTCGACGCGGCGCGCGAGGAGCTCGGGCGGCTCGACGTGGTCGTCGCCAACGCCGGCGTCATGAGCATCGGCGCGGCCTGGGAACTGTCGGAGGAGGCGTGGGGGGTCGTCGTCGACGTCAACCTCAAGGGCGCCTGGAACACGGCGCGGGCCGCGATCCCCTGGATGATCGAGGCGGGGGAGGGCGGTTCGATCGTCATCACCAGCTCGGCCGCCGGTATCCGCGGCCATGTGCCGTACGCCCACTACGTGGCCGCCAAGCACGGAGTGGTGGGCCTGATGAAGGCCCTGTCCAACGAACTCGCCCCGCACCGCATCCGGGTGAACACCGTCCACCCCACCGGCGTCAGCGAGACAGGTATCACCGTCGGCCTGCCGGTGGAGGAACTCGCCGCGCGCGAACCGCTGTTCGCCCTCGCCGCGATGAACCCCCTCGCCCCCTACGTCGAACCGCGGGACGTGTCCAACGCCGTCCTGTTCCTGGCCTCGGAGGAGGCGCGGTACGTCACCGGTCTGCAGTTCACCGTCGACGCGGGCTCGACCAACAAGCCGTAGAACAGGAGTGGTTACGTGAAGATCACCATCGATACGTCGTCCTGCTCGGGGCACGCACGGTGCGCGGCGGCGGCACCCGGGCTTTTCCGCCTGGACGAGGACGGCTACGCGCTGCCCTTCGACGGAGAAGTCCCGGAGGGTCTCGAACAGGACGCCCGCGACGGGGAGTTGGCCTGCCCGGAGCGGGCGATCACCGTCGAGTGACGCGACTGAGCCCCACGGCCTGGGACCGTGGGGCTCAGTCGTTTCCCGATGCGCTCAGCCGGCCGGCTGCGGCGGCGGGGTGAAGTGGTGGCCCCAGAACGCGCCGTCCGTGATCTCGTAGACGGGCACGGGCTCGGGCACCTTCAGGCCGTTCCAGCCGAACTCGACGGCGTAGTTCTCCGGCGACCAGACGTAGAACGACACCATGTGGTCGTTGGTGTGCTTGCCGAGCGAGTGCATCATCGGCACCTCGTACTTGGCGGCCCGGTCCAGGGCCCGCCCCACGTCGTCCAGGGACGCGCCCTCGACCATGAAGTGCAGCAGCCGCCCGGGACCCGGCATCGGCGTGACACCGAGGGTGTGGTGGCGGGGGTTGCAGCCCATGAACCAGGTCGTGCCGCCCGGGGAGCGCATGGTGTTGCGCTCGATGAAGCCCAGGACGGTGACGTAGAAGTCGAACGTGGCCCGCGCGTCCTCGGCCGAGATGATGGCGTGCCCGAAGCCCATGTCGCCGGTGACGAACTCCGAGACCAGCGGGGTCTGCACCGGCACATGGTCGAGGGTCGTGCCGTAGAACAGCTCGACCGGGTTGCCGCCCGGGTCGTTGAACTTGACGAAGCCGGTGACCTTCCGCTCCGCCGCCTCGGCCTCGGTGCCGGCCGTCACCTTGATCCCGGCCTTCTCGACGTCCGCGACCAGACTCGCCAGCTCCCGCTCGTCGAGGACCTCGAAGCCGAGCGCCGTCATCGTGGGCTGGGCGCCCGGAGAGACCACGATCCGGGCCGGATAATCGTCCATCCGGAAGGACAGCGACTCCGAGTCGCCGCCCTCGACAGGCATCAGACCGAGGAAGTCGGCTCCGAACGTCTTCCACTTGTCGAGGTCGTTGGACTCCAGACGCAGGTACCCGAGTGAGCGAACACCCATCAGGCCCTCCCCTCACATTTGGTCAGATCCGGGGCGGCCCGTCGGGCCCCCGGCAATCGGTACGTTCGCGACGTTAGACAGCCCGGCCCGTCCGTCGCCGGGACCGTCCCACTGATCGGGAGACGTACGACGACGAGCCCCTCACGGGTGCGACGGTGACCGTCATGACTCTCAGCTACGAGGACACCCTGCGCGAACTCCCCACCGACGAAGGCACCTTGCGCTACCACGAGGCGGGCGACGGACCCCCGTTGCTCCTGCTGCACGGGTCGGGGCCGGGCGTCACCGGCTGGCGCAACTACCGCGGCAACCTTCCCGTGCTCGCGCAGCACTTCCGCTGCCTGGCGCTGGAGTTCCCCGGCTTCGGGGTGAGCGACCCGACGGCCGAGAACCCGATGGCGGCCGGCCCCAAGGCCGTGCTGCGCTTCCTCGACGGTCTCGGCCTCGACCGCGTCGACGTCATCGGCAACTCCATGGGCGGGTTCATCGCCGTGGGGCTCGCGGTCGCCCACAAGGACCTGTTCCGCAGGGTCGTGACCATCGGCGGCGTGGGCCGCAACATTCTCTCCCCGGCGCCCAGCGAAGGACTCAACCTGCTGGTCGAGTTCGCCGAGAACCCCACCAAGGACAACCTCCTCCAGTGGCTGCGGGCGATGGTCCACGACCCGGCCCTGCTCACCGACGAGCTGATCGAGGAGCGCTGGGTCAGCGCCACCGAGCCTCAGACACTGGAGGCGTCCCGCCGGATCTACGGTCGTCAGGCCATGGCCGCGATCCAGGCCGCCCAGTCCCAGTCCGACCAGCCGATCTGGGCCGCACTCCACAAGGTCACCGCGCCCACCCTGCTGACCTGGGGCAGGGACGACCGGGTCACGCCGCTGGAGAGCGCGCTGCTGCCGATGCGCACCATCCCCAAGGCCGAACTGCACGTGCTTCCGGACTGCGGGCACTGGGCGATGATCGAGCAGAAGGCTGCCTGGGAGAGCGCGGTGCTGGCCTTCCTGACCCGCCCGGAGGCCGGCTGAGTGCCGAAGGCGGGAGCAGCCGACGACATGGGGGACGACGTGGCGAGACCCGCAGAGGTACGGCAACCAGCTGCTCCGACGTCGAGCCGGCAGGCCGCCCGCAAAGTCCGCATCCTGGGCGCGGCCGCCGAACTCGGCGCGCGCGAGGGGCTGGCGAGCGTGCAGATGCACGACGTGGCCAAGGAGGCGGACGTCGCGATCGGCACGCTCTACCGCTACTTCCCCTCCAAGCCCTACCTGTTCCTCTCGGTCCTCGAATGGCACATCGACCAGTTCCTCGGGGGCCGCGACACCGGACCGGCGGGCGGCGAGGTGACGGACCCCGCGGGCGAGGTGGCTCAGACGCTCATCGACCTGAGCGGGAAGCTGCTGGGCAGTCCGCTGCTGGCCTCGGCGGTGGCGCTGTCGTCGTTCACGGAGTACGCGAGCGTCGTCCCGACCCAGATCGACATCGTGGAGAGATCGCTGGGACAGCGGCTCCTGCGCCTGCTCGGGGACCGTGCGGACGCGGAGACGGGACGCAGCCGCATACGGCTGCTCGTCTACAGCTGGTGGGGGGTGTTCGTGGCCATGCTGACCCAGGAGATCTCCACCGAGCAGGGCGAGGCGGACCTGCGGCTGGCCGCGCGGCTGATCGCGGCGCCATGAACACGCGACTGTGACCCAGGACACCGTGAGTGTCCTGGGTCACAGTCGCATGTTCAGTCCGTCGGCCCGACGATGTCCAGGACGGCGAGGTAGGCGAAGACGATGCTGGAACCGATCGGGGTCCCCGCGCCCGGGTAGACGTGTCCCGACATCGCGGCCGCGGTGTTGCCGCTCGCGTAGAGACGGGGGATCGGCTGCCCGTCCGGGCGCAGCACGCGCGCGTGCCGGTCGGTCTTGAGGCCGCCCTTGGTGCCGATGTCGGCCGGGAGGATGGTCGCCGCGTAGAACGGCGGCGTGTCGATCGGCAGGAGCAGCGGGTTGGGCCACTCGGTCTCCGGCTTCGCCGGGAAGTTCTGCCGGGGGTCGGCCGCGAAGGGGACGATGTGGTGGAACATCTGGTCCCACACGCTCTCGCCGCGGTGGAACCTCTCGTCGACGCCGGTGTGCGCGTACCCGTTGAACTCCTTGACGCTCCGGCTCAGGGCGTCGAACGGGACACCGATCAGCCGCGCCAGCTCCTCGAGCGTGTCGGCCTTCTTCAGCGCGCCCGACTCCAGCCACTCCGGGCGCACCGGCTCGTCGGGCGGTCCGCCGAAGCTGTCCCGGTCCATCAGACGCTGGTCGAAGATCCAGTGGGCGGGGATGTGGCTGACGCCCGTGCTCCGGTGCAGGCGGAGGATCTCGTGCCCGACCTGGTCGTACGGCCGGGTCTCATTGACGAAGCGGTCGCCCGCGCCGTTGACCCAGATGCCGCCCCGGGTGCCCGTGTGGAAGACGGGCCGGCCGTCCGGCTGGACCAGCCCCGCCACGAACCAGGCCTCGTCGAGCAGGTCGGTGGCCGCGCCCACGGCGACGCCCGCTCGCAGCGCGTCACCCGTGTTGGACTCGACGCCGTTCGACCACTCGCCGGTGAGGGGCGACTGGTGCTTCTCGCGCAGTTCACGGTTGTGCTCGAAACCGCCGGCCGCGAGGATCACGCCCCGTGCGGCCCGGATCCGGACCGGTACGCCGTCGCTGACGGCCTCGATCCCGGCGACCGTGCCGTCCTCGACGAGCAGGTTCTCCAGCGCGGTGTTCAGCCGGAGCGTGCCGTTGCCGGTCTCCAGGAACGCCGCCAGCGCCCGGCCGGCCAGCGCCCGGCCGCCCGAGACGACCGGGCCCTCGTCGAAGCCCCACCGCTCGGTGGGAAGCGACCCGCGGACGATCCCGGTGTGCTCCTTGAGCTGCGCCAGTTCGAGGGGCGGTGGGAAGATGGTGTGCCCGGTGGGCGAGGCTCCCGGGACCGACGTGAAGTAGTCCGGAACCGGCCCGTGCACGAACTCCTGGAACCAGGTGTTCTGTTCGAGCTCGTCGATCAGCCGCGGCCCGGCCGCCAGATACGCGTCCTGCAGCGCTTCCCGCGATGGGTCCGCGACGATCTCCCGCAGATAGGCCCGGACGTCCTCCACGTCGTCCCCGAGGCCGGCCCGGCTCAGTGGCGCGGAGCCGGGAAACCACACGCCCGCGCCGGAGTAGGCCATCGTGCCGCCGACCCGGTCACTCTTCTCGATGACGAGTGTGCGCAGGCCGCGTGACGCCGCCACGTACGCCCCGACCAGGCCTCCACCGGACCCCACGACGATCACGTCGTAGGCATCCTCGTTGATGCTCATCCGAACCTCCTCATGAGTGCCGACCGTGCTGGGTGGGGCGTGGGGGGGAACGAACGGGGCGCGCCCAGCGGTTCGCCGGACGACGCTAACGAGGCGGTGTGGGCCCGTCGTTGTGCCATCTCGCTCATCGAGACCCACGCGTCGGCAAGTCCCGGTGAGCGGAACGCTCTCGGCTGCCCTCCGGCACGGCGGATCAGGCTGAAGGCCGACACGAGTTGAGGATGGCAATGACAGACGTTTGGGAACCGACGGCCGTCGCGAACCGTGAAGCCGCGGTGGCCGAGGCGGCCGTACGACTCACCAGGGCAGCCCATGACCGCCAGCCCTGTGCGCCCGTACGGGACCTGCTCGGCGCGAGCGACATCAGCCTCGCGTACGCCGTTCAGCGGCGCGTCATCGGCGACCGGATCGCCGCCGGAGCGCGGGTCGTCGGCCGTAAGATCGGACTGACGTCGGAGTCGGTGCAACGCCAAGTAGGGGTGGACCGGCCCGACTTCGGTGTCCTGCTGGACGACATGGACGTCACCGGACTGCCAGCCGTCCCCAGCGACCGGCTGCTCCAGCCCAGGGTCGAGGCGGAGATCGCCTTCGTGCTCGCCGAGGACCTGGACGACGACGACCTCGACGTCGAGCGGGTCCGGGCGGCGGTCGGGCACGCCGTGGCCGCGCTGGAGATCGTGGACAGCCGGGTGGCCGACTGGGACATCGCGATCACGGACACGGTCGCCGACAACGCCTCCAGCGGCCTCTTCGTTCTCGGTCAACAGCAGGTCGGTGTGGGGGAGTTCGAGCCCCGGGGCGTGACCATGCGGCTGTATGCCGACGGCAAGCTCGCGTCCGAGGGCGACGGCGCGGCCTGTCTGGGCGATCCGTTCGCCGCGCTGCTGTGGCTGGCGCGCACCGCCCGGGAGTTCGGCGATCCGCTGCGCGCCGGACAGGTCGTGCTCTCCGGTGCGCTCGGTCCGCTCGTCCCCACTCCGCCAGGCATCACCGTACGGGCCGAGATGTCGGGCCTGGGTTCGGTGACCGCGACCTTCTCACCCAAGGAACGACAAGGATGACGAAGACCAAGGTGGCCGTAATAGGCTCCGGCAACATCGGCACCGACCTGATGATCAAGGTTCTGCGCCTGTCCGACACCCTGGAGATGGCCGCGATGGTGGGCATCGACCCGGCCTCGGACGGTCTGGCGCGCGCCGCCCGCCTGAAGGTCCCCACGACCCATGAGGGCGTCGACGGCCTGATCGGCATGGACGGCTTCGACGACATCGAGATCGTCTTCGACGCCACTTCCGCGAAAGCGCATGTCGAGAACGCCAAGAAGCTCGCCCCGTACGGCAAGCGGCTCGTCGACCTCACTCCGGCGGCCCTGGGCCCGTTCGTGGTGCCCACGGTGAACCTGGACGAGCACCTGACCGGCGCCGACAACGCTGTCGACAACTTCAACATGGTCACCTGTGGTGGCCAGGCCACCATCCCGATCGTCCACGCGGTCAGCCGTGTCACCCCTGTGCCCTACGCCGAGATCGTCGCCTCGATCTCCTCCAGGTCGGCCGGACCCGGCACCCGGGCCAACATCGACGAGTTCACCGAGACCACCTCCGGCGCCATCGAGAAGGTGGGCGGTGCCCGGCGCGGCAAGGCGATCATCGTCCTGAACCCGGCCGAGCCGCCGCTGATCATGCGGGACACGGTGTACTGCCTGATCGGCGCCGCGGACCACGACGCGGTCCGGAACTCGGTCGAGGAGATGGTGGCCGCGGTCGCCGAGTACGTGCCCGGCTACCGGCTCAAGCAGCAGGTGCAGTTCACGCCGGTCCCCGCCGAGGACCCGATCCACACGCTGCTGCCCGACGACGTCTCCGAGAAGCCGGCCACCAAGGTCTCCGTCTTCCTGGAGGTCGAGGGCGCCGCCCACTACCTGCCCGCCTACGCCGGCAACCTCGACATCATGACCTCGGCCGCCCTGCGCGTCGCCGAGCGCATCGCCCAGCGAGCCATCACCGAGGTGACCAAGTGACCGACTCCTCAACGCTCTACGTGCAGGACGTGACCCTCCGGGACGGCATGCACGCCATCCGGCACCGGATCACGCCCGAGTTCGTGTCCAAGATCTCCGCGGCACTGGACCGGGCGGGTGTGGACGCGATCGAGGTCGCCCACGGCGACGGCCTGGCCGGCGGCAGCCTCAACTACGGGCCCGGCAGCAACACCGACTGGGAGTGGATCGAGGCGGCCGCGGACGCCATCGACCGCGCGGTCCTCACCTCGCTGCTCCTGCCCGGCATCGGCACCATCGTCGAACTGAAGCGGGCCTACACCCTCGGCGTCCGCTCGGTGCGCATCGCCACCCACTGCACCGAGGCGGACGTGGCGGCCCAGCACATCTCCACCGCCCGCGAACTCGGCATGGACGTCTCCGGGTTCCTGATGATGGCCCACATGGCACCCCCTCAGGCCCTCGCGGAGCAGGCCAAACTGATGGAGTCCTACGGCGCGCACTGCGTGTACGTCACCGACTCCGGCGGCCGGCTCACGATGGACGGCGTACGCGACCGCATCCGCGCCTACCGGGACGTCCTCGACCCGGCGACCCAGATCGGCATCCACGCCCACGAGAACCTCTCCCTGTCGGTCGCCAACTCCGTGGTGGCCGTGGAGGAGGGGGTGACCCGGGTCGACGCCTCGCTCGCGGGACAGGGTGCGGGAGCGGGCAACTGCCCGATCGAACCGTTCGTCGCCGTCGCCAACCTCTACGGCTGGAAGCACGACTGTGACCTGTACGCCCTCCAGGACGCCGCCGAGGACCTGGTCCGCCCGCTCCAGGACCGGCCGGTGCGCGTCGACCGGGAGACCCTCACCCTCGGCTACGCGGGCGCCTACTCCAGCTTCCTGCGGCACGCCGAGACCGCGGCCGAGCAGTACGGCCTCGACGCCCGCACGATCCTGGAGGAGGTCGGCAGGCGCGGCCTCGTCGGCGGACAGGAGGACATGATCGTGGACATCGCCCTGGACCTCACCGCCCGCGGCTGACGCCGACCGGACGTGCCGCTCCCCGGAAGTGTTCTTCCGGGAAGCGGTACATTTTTGCGTCCGTCATCAAATAGACCGAACGTCCCAATTAATCGGTGCACGACTCTATCTCTGCGGTCCGAGGCGTTGGTACCTTGACGCCGGCGCCGAACTAGAATTGATTTCAGTTTGAGCAGAGAGGCACCGACGATGACGTCTGCCCTTCGCCTGAGCATGCGATCCCCCGAGGTCGACGGGGCTGCGCTGCCTCCGTCGATGATGGAGCGCGTGACGTTGATCATGGACCTTTTCGAGAGTCCGCAGACCCACCTGACTCTTGAATCGGTTTCCCGCCGGACGCACCTGCCCCGCTCGACCACGCACCGGATACTCGACCAGCTGGTCCGACTGGACTGGCTGTGTCACACGGTGGCCGGGTACACGCTGGGCACCCGGGCTCTCGGCCTGGGAGGCCGGGAGATCGGACGCAGCGCGCTGCGGGCCGCCGCCGCACCGCACCTGCTGGATCTGGCCGTGCGCACCAGGATGGTCGTCCACCTGGCCGTGCTGGACGGGCCGGAGATCTACTACCTGGACAAGGTGGGAGGACGCGCGGCGGTGGACATCCCGTCGCGGGTCGGCGGCCGGGCGGTCGCCCACTGCACGGGGCTCGGCAAGGCCATGCTCGCCTGGCTGAGTCCGGAGGAGATCGACGCGCGGTACGCGCAGGTGATCGAGCGCCGCACCCACCACAGCATCGGCCGTCTCGACCAACTGCACCGCGAGCTCGGCCTGGTGCGCCGCCGCAACGGTCTGGCGATCGACCGGGGAGAGTGCTTCCCCGATCTCGGCTGCGTCGGCCTCGCGCTGCGCGGGCCAGAAGGACCGGTCGGGGCTATCTCGGTGGTCGGGGACGGCCGCTCCTCGCTGGAGCTCGTGGCCCCGCTGGTGGTCAACGTGGTGCGTTCCGTCTCCGAGGAGCTCTTCGGCGCGTCGGAGTCGTACCGCCGGGACGTGCCGTCCGTCGTCGGGTAGGCCGGGCGGCAGGAAGCCGCCCCAGCGAGACCTGGGGCGGCTTGACTCGGTTCCGGCCACGTCAGCCGGCCGGCCGCGGCGCGTTCACCACGCCGTCCAGCCCCCGTCCACGGTGACGGTCGTCCCCGTCACGAAGCGGGAGGCGTCCGAGGTGAGGAATACCGCGGCGCCGCCCAGTTCCTCGACGTTGCCCACCCGGCCCAGGGGGGTGCCGCCCACGATCCGCTCGCCCCAGCGGCTGTCGAGCAGGCCTGAGCTGAGGTCCGTACGGAAGTAGCCGGGTGCGAGGGCGTTGACCCGCACGCCACGGCCGGCCCACTCGACGGCAAGGGACTTGGTGAGCGCCTCGACGCCGCCCTTGCTGGCGGCGTACGCGGCGATCCGCTCGAAGCCGGTGCTCGCGTGCACCGACGAGACGTTGACGATCGACCCGGACCCCTGCTCCAGCATGACCTTCCCGGCCTCACGGCAGCAGGAGAAGGTGCCCTGGAGGTTGATGTCGAGCACTCGCCGGAAGTCCTCGTCAGTGACGAACTCGCTGCGGGTGAAGTGCGGGCTGATGCCGGCGCAGTTGACGACGGCGTCCAGCCGTCCCGTCGCCTGGGTGATCTGTTCGACCGTCGTGCGGACCGCGTCGGAGTCGGCGACGGAGCCGGGCAGCACCAGCACCTTGCCGCCGTGCCCGGCGAGTTCGGCCTCCAGGCTCTCCAGGTCCGCGGCCGTACGGGCGGTCACCGCCACGTCGGCCCCGGCCTGGGACAGGGCGACCGCGACCGCCCGGCCGAGGCCCTTGCCCGCGCCGGTCACCCAGGCGGTCCTGCCGTCGAGGCGCAGGTCGGTGTTGACGTCAGCCATGGGTCAGCCCTCCACGGGGATGTCGCGCAGGGTCCGCTTGAGGACCTTGCCCGAGGGGGTACGGGGAAGCTCGTCGACGACGTCGAAGCGGACCGGCACCTTGAACTTGGCCAGCCGCTCCAGGCAGAACTCCCGCAACTCGTCCGGTCCGGCGCCCGCTCCGGGCCGGAACACCACGAAGGCGCGCGGGACTTCGCCCCAGCGGGGGTGGGGCAGGCCGACCACTGCGGCCTCCAGGACGGCGGGGTGTTCGTACAGCACCCGCTCGACCTCGGGCGTGGCGATGTTCTCCCCGCCGGAGACGATCATGTCCTTCTTGCGGTCGTCGATGAAGAGGAAGCCGTCCTCGTCGACGTGCCCGATGTCCCCGGTGTGGAACCAGCCGTCCTTGAGGGCGGCGGCGGTGGCCTTCTCGTCACGCCAGTAGCCGGCGAAGACCTTCGGGCCGCGCACCGTGATCTCGCCCAGCTCGCCGGCCGGGACCTCCTCGCCGGTGTCGTCGACGATCCGCACGCGCGTGTGCGGCACGGGACGGCCGACCGAGCCGAGCTTGGACAGCGCGTGCTGCCGGTCGAGGAAGGTGTCGCCCGAGACGGTCTCGGTCAGTCCGTAGGCGTCGGCGAACCAGGCGTTGGGGAAGGCGTTCATGATGCGCCGCAGGACCGGCTCGGGGGTCTTCTCGCCGCCGCCGAGGATGAAGCGCATCGAGCTGGTGTCGTACGACTCCCGGTCCGGCACCTCCAGGACCGCGTTGACCATCGCGGGGGCCAGCCAGGCATTCGTCACCCGGTGCTCCTGGATCGCGCGCAGGGCGCCCTGAGGGTCGAACTTCCGCTGGAGCACCACGTTTCCGCCCGCGTACAGGACCCCGAGGGCGGGCATGTCCAGTCCACCCACGTGGTACAGCGGCCCGCAGACCAGCGTGGTGTCGTCCGCGGTCAGGCCGAAGTGGACGATGTGGGCAAGGTTCTTGGCCTGCACGTTCCCGTACGTGATGCGCACGCCCTTGGGCCGTGAGGTGGTGCCGGAGGTGTACATCAGCCGCTGGAGGTCATCCGCTGCGACGTCCACCGGCTCCACCCGGGCGCCCCGGTGCCGGTCGAGGAGGGCCTCGTAACCAGTCCACTGGTCGGACGGGGTCCCGCCGTCCACCAGGACGCGGTGCTCGAGGCCGACCGGTTTCCCTGCCATGCGGTCTGTGGCGCCCACGAACTCCGGCTCGGTGACGATCACCTTCGCCTGGGCGTTGTCCAGGATGTACGCCCATTCCTCTTCGGACAGGCGATAGTTCAGCGGCAGGAAGACCGCCCCGACGCGGCTCGTGGCGTAGAGCAGTTCCAGGAACTCGGGCCGGTTGTAGAGGAGCAGGGCCACGACGTCGCCGCGCCCGACGCCCAGCTCCGTCAGGCCCGCGGCCAGCTGGTTCACCCGTTCATGGAGTTCGCGCACCGTCAGGCGGCGCTCCTCCTGCGTCACGGCCACAGCGTCGGGCCGCTGGGCCAGGTGGTAATCGAGGATGCTCGAGAAATTGTGCACGGCGACTCTTCCGGCTCTGCGGCCGGGATTATCCCGACCGGTCGGTTGCCCGCTACCAAGATTTAGTGTACCTCTTGGTCTATAAAACGTTGAGCCGCACTTTACGACGGAGCCCACTGGTCGACAACCATCCAGGCGGGCTCCATGTCGCTCCCACACCGAGGAGGGCCTCATGCCTCGCATCCGTCTCGACACCGACGGACCCGTCGTCACGGTCCGTCTCGAACACCCGCCGATGAACGCCTTCGACACCGCCCAGCGCGCGGAGCTGGCCGCCGCCGTGCGCGAGCTGGCGGACGATCGCGCGGTGCGGGCCGTGGTGCTCTACGGCGGTGAACGGCTCTTCGCCGCGGGAGCGGACGTCAAGGCGCTGGCCCTGATGGGACCCGAAGAGGTCCGGGGCTGGAACCGGGCGCTGCAGCGGACCTTCGACGAGGTTGCCCGGCTGCCCGTGCCTGTCGTCGCCGCGATCACCGGGTACGCCCTCGGCGGCGGCCTCGAACTGGCCCTCGCCGCCGACTACCGGGTGGCGGCCGGCGACGCGCTCCTCGGCCAGCCCGAAGTGCAGCTCGGCATCATCCCGGGGTCGGGCGGCACCCAGCGGCTGACCCGGCTGATCGGGCCGTCGCGGGCCAAGAACCTACTGATGACCGGCCGTCGGGTGGGCGCCGAGGAGGCGCTGCGCCTCGGACTGGTGGACGAGGTTGTGCCCGCCGACGAGGTGTACGACACGGCCCTGCGGTACGCCCGGCGGCTCGCCGAGGGGCCCGCCGCGGCTCTGGAGGCGATCAAGGAGGCCGTGGACCACGGTGCCGACAGCGGTCTGTCCGCCGGGCTCGCGCTCGAACGGTCCCTGTTCACCGGGGTGTTCGGGACGGCGGACGCCGCCACCGGCCTGCGGTCCTTCCTCGAACACGGCCCGGGCAAGGCGCGCTTCGAAGGACCCGAGCGGGACAACTAGGCGCGCTGGGACGGTCGTACGACAAGAAAGGGGTGGAGAGGATGAAGGCACTGCGCTGGCACGGCGCACGCGATCTGCGGCTGGAGGATGTCCCCGGCCCACCGGAGCCCGGAGCGCACGAGGCGGTGGTCGAGGTCTCCTGGTGCGGGGTGTGCGGTACCGACCTGCACGAGTTCCTCGAAGGACCGCACATGATCCGCAGCGATCCGCACCCGCTCACCGGTGCCAGGCCGCCCCTCGCCCTCGGCCACGAACTGAGCGGCACCGTGGTCGCGTTGGGCAGGGCGGTACCCGGCATCGCGATCGGCGACCGGGTGACCGCCGACCCCGTGTGGCGGTGCGGTGTCTGTTTCTGGTGCGTGCGCGGTGAGTACCACATATGCCCCAAGAGCGGCTCGGTGGGCCTTGCCTCGCCCGGTGCCTTCGCCGATCGCGTCACCGTGCCGATCGCGGGCCTCACCCGGCTGCCCGACAACGTGAGCGACGAGATGGCGGCCGCCGCCGAACCTCTCGCGGTGGGCCTGCACGCCGTCACCCGGGCCGGTGTCCGGCCCGGCGACAACGTCCTGGTCGTCGGCGGCGGTCCCATCGGTTTCGCCGTCGTCCTTGCGGCCCGCCTCGCGGGCGCCGCCGGTCTCTATGTCAGCGAACCCCTGAAGGAACGCCGGGAGAAGCTCCTCGACATCGGTGTCACCGAAGCCTTCGACCCGCGCGAGACCGACGTACGCCGTGAGGTGTTCCTGAAGACCGGCCGCATCGGCCCGGACGTCGTCATCGACGCCACCGGTGTCCCCGCGCTCGCGGCCCAGGCGGTGGCCACCGTCCGGCGCGGCGGACGGGTCGTGCTCGCCGGCGTCGGCCATGGCAGCGTCGAGTTCGACATGGGCCAACTCGTCTTCTACGAGCGGTCCGTGGTCGGCACGCTCGGCTACAACTTCGACATCCCCCGGGTGATCGACCTGATGAGCACCGGGCGCCTGGACGCCTCGCCCCTGATCACCGGACGTTTCTCGCTCTCGGAAGGAGCCGGGGTCTTCGCGGACCTGGCAGCCGACCGCGCAAGGCACCTGAAGGTGCTGCTGACCCCGAAGGGACTGTGACATGGATTTCGACCTGCCGGAGGAGACGCGGGACCTGCAGGACATGGTCCGCGAGTTCGCGGCCAAGGAGATCACCCCGAACGCGGCCGAGTGGTCTGAGAACGAGCAGTTCCCGACCCACATCTTCACCAAGCTCGGCGAACTCGGCCTGATGGGCATGCTCGTGCCCGAGGTGTACGAAGGCGCGGGTTCCGACACCGTCTCCTACGTCGCCGTCATGGAGGAACTCGGCGCCGCCGACCAGTCGGTGGCCTCCTCCTGGAACGCGCACTCGACCATCGCCACCCTCCCGCTGCTGGCCTACGGCACCGAGGAGCAGAAGCAGCGCTGGCTGGCCCCGCTGGCCCGGGGCGAGGCCATCGGCGCGTTCGGCCTGACCGAGCCCGGTGCCGGTTCCGACGCCGCGGGCATCACCACCACGGCACAGCGGCGCGACGGCGGCTGGGTGATCAACGGCAC
This sequence comes from Streptomyces sp. NPDC048254, assembly GCF_043201895.1. Taxonomy (NCBI): domain Bacteria; kingdom Bacillati; phylum Actinomycetota; class Actinomycetes; order Kitasatosporales; family Streptomycetaceae; genus Streptomyces; species Streptomyces sp. NPDC048254. Next base: position 71,726 of record NZ_JBICZJ010000023.1, on the reverse strand, counting down.
CAAGATGTTCATCACCAACGCCGGTACCGACATCAGCCAGGGCGTCACTCTGCTGGCCACCACGGGCAAGAACGAGGACGGGCGGAAACGCTTCGCCACCTTCTACGTCCCGACCGGCACCCCCGGCTACACCTACGGGGCCAAGCTGAAGAAGCTCGGCTGGCACGCCATGGACACCCGGGAACTGGTCTTCGACGACTGCTGGATCTCCGACGACCACCTCATCGGCGACGAGGGGGGCGGGCTACGCCAGTTCCTCTCCGTCCTCGACAAGGGCCGTATCAGCGTCGCCGCCCTGGGCCTGTCCCTGGCCAAAGCCGCGCTCGCACTGGCCGTCAAACACGCCACGGAGCGGCACCAGTTCGACCGGCCGCTGTCCTCGTTCCAGGCGGTGGCGCACAAGATCGCCGATATCGGTACCGAGTACGAGGCCGCCCGGTGGATGGTCTACCGCGCCGCCTGGCTCGCCGACCAGGGCCGCCCGTACAGCAAGGAAGCCGCCATGGCGAAGCTGTACACCTCCGAGGTCGCCAACCGGGCCGCGTCCCAGGCCTTGCAGATTCACGGCGGCTACGGCTACGTGCGAGAGTCGGAGATCTCGCGGTTCTACGCCGACGCCAAGATCCTCGAGATCGGCGAGGGCACGAACGAGATCCAGCGCGACGTCATCGCCCGGGCGCTGGTGAAGGAGGCGTAAGAGGAGAAGGGGCCCGCGGTGTGCGCTGCGGGCCCCTCGGTCACCCGGTCGCCTCGGCGGACTGCCACTCGGCTTCGGGATCGAGCGGCAGATCGGGGCGGTCGCGCTTGAACGCGTCCGCCTCCTCCTCCACGTCCGGCAGGACCGCGCCCGGCGCGCCGAAACCGCGCAGCAGGGTGCCGCAGTACTCACGCGACAGCTGGGCCGCGTCCCAGCGGCCGTCCGGCTTCACCCACTGGTAGGTGTGGTTGTGCAGGTTCAGGAACTGCAGGGTGGCCAGTCGCGGCGGCATCGTACGGAAGCGGCCCTGCTCGACGGCCTCGGTGAGCAGTCCTCTGACCAGCCGTTCGAACTCGGAGCGCTGGCCGAGCAGCGTCTGCAGGTAGTCGCCGGTGAGACTGCGGTAGTCGTGCTCGTAGACCCAGATGTGGTCGAGCCTGCGGAGGATGGTCGTCAGCAGCGCCTCCGACAGCAGCCGCAGCCGCACCAGCGGATCCGCGTCGAGGGCCGCGATCTCCCGGGCCCGGGACAGCAGCGGGGTCATCACCCGGGACTGGATCTCGATCAGCAGATTCTCCTTGGAGCCGATGTAGTAGTACAGAGCTCCCTTGGCGAGCCCCACCGCCCGGCCCAGGTCGTTGACGGAGGTCGCCGCGTAGCCCTGGCGGGCGAACAGCTCGGCGGCCGCGTCGATGATCTTCTGCCGCCGGACCTCGTAGTCCGGCCCGTGGCCCGGTGGTCTGGGCATTTCGTCTCTCCCCGCCGACGAACAGTTTGTTAGACCAGACGGTACATTAAAAGTAGGAGTCAGGCGGTGCGGTCGCGTGCCGCCCACGCGAGCAATGCGAGGACGCGCATGACGACTGAGGCACCACAGCAGACCACGACAGGAGCCACGCACGCGGATCAGCTCCTGGAGATGTACCGGCGGATGCGCCGTATCCGGCGCTTCGAGGAGCGGGCGTCCGACCTGTACAAGGCGACGGAGATTCCCGGCTTCCTCCATCTGTCGATCGGTCAGGAGGCCAGTGCCGTCGGCGCCTGCTGGCCCCTCGGACCCCGGGACGGCATCACCTCCACCCACCGCGGCCACGGCCACGTGCTGGCCAAGGGCCTGGACTCGGCGTCCATGATGGCCGAGCTGATGGGCAAGGAGGCGGGCACCTGCCACGGCCGCGGCGGCTCGATGCACATCGCCGACCCGGGTCTCGGCATCTACGGCGCCAACGGCATCGTCGGCGCCGGACTCCCCATCGCCGCCGGAGTGGCGACCGCGGCCAAGCTGCGCGAGGCCGGCGACGTGGTGGTGGCCTTCTTCGGGGACGGGGCGGTCGCCCAGGGGATGTTCCACGAGGCCGTGAACCTGGCCGCCGTATGGGACCTGCCGGTCGTCTTCCTGTGCGAGAACAACCACTACTCGGAGTTCTCGCCCGCCTCCGAGCAGCACCGGGCCACCTTGTCGGCCCGCGCGGCGGGTTACGGGATCGGGTACGCGCATGTCGACGGCAACGACGTGCTCGCGGTGGCGGGGATGATGACCGACGTGGTGGCGCGGCTTCGCGGCGGTGGCGGCCCGGTCCTGGTGGAGGCGGAGACCTATCGCTGGCACGGCCACTACGAAGGCGACCCCGAGCGCTACCGCAGCGCCGAGGAGGTCGCCGCGGCCAAGGAGCGCGACCCGCTGCTGGTGGCGCGCCGGCACCTGGCGGCCGCCGGAGTGCCGACGGCCGAGGCCGACGCGGTCGACGAGGAGATCGACAAGGAGATCGACTCGGCGGTGCAGTGGGCCAGGAGCCTGCCCGAGCCGGCTCCCGAGACCCTGTACGACTTCGTCTCGGCGCCCCGCCCCGCCCTGCCGGAGCCGGCCGCCCCGCCCGCCGGCGGCGAGGTCTTCCGCTCCATGGACGCCGTCAGGCTCGCGCTGGAACACGAACTCACCGCCGATCCCACCGTGTTCGTCGCCGGCATCGACGTCGGCGCGGGCGGCAACGTCTTCGGGCTCACCCGGGGTCTGGCCCACGCGTTCCCGGGCCGGGTCCGTGACACGCCGATCAGTGAGAGCGCGATCCTCGGTACGGCCGTGGGAGCGGCGATGGCCGGGATGAAGCCGGTGGTCGAGATCATGTACATGGACTTCATCGGCGTCGCCCTGGACATGCTGCTCAACCAGGCCGCCAAGCTGCGCTTCATGACCGGCGGCCGGGCCTCGATGCCGCTGGTGGTGCGCACCCAGTTCGGCGCCGGGCGCTCCTCGGGCAGTCAGCACTCGCAGAGCCTGGAGGCGCTGCTCGCGCACATCCCCGGGCTGACCGTGGTGATGCCGTCCAACCCGGCCGACACCTACGGCCTCCTGCGCGCCGCCATCCAGGACCCCAACCCGGTCGTCTTCGTCGAGAACCGGCTGCAGTATGGCTTGAAGGGCCCGCAGCCGCCGGTCGACCACCTGATCCCGCTGGGCCGGGCCAAAGTGGTCCGTGAGGGCACCGACATCACGCTCGTCTCCTGGTCGCGGATGGTCCAGGAGGCCCTGGCCGCCTCCGAGTCGCTCGCCGCGGAGGGTGTGAGCGTGGAAGTGATCGACCTGCGCACGATCGCCCCACTGGACCGGGAGACGGTTCTCGCCTCCCTCGCCAAGACCAACCGGCTGGTCATCGCGCACGAGGCGGTAAAGGATTTCGGTGTCGGCGCCGAACTGTCCGCCCTCGCCGTCGACGAGGGCTTCTGGCACCTGGACGCGCCCGTCACCCGGGTCGCGGCGCCGGCGATGCCCGCTCCGTACGCCCCGTCGCTGGAACGGCTGTGGCTGCCGTCGCGCGACACCATCGCCGACACCCTGCGGCGGATCGCTGCGGTGTGAGCCATAGACCGGTGGGCCTGCCCGGGGTGGGCGCGCCCACCGGTCAATGGCCGTAGGACGAAGAGATGCCCCAGGACAAGGTCCTGGGGCATCTCCTGTGTGGTCCGCCGCCGGCCCCGCCTCATCGGCAGGACCAGTCAGGGCCGGTGACGGATCCGGTCCCGCCCGTCCGTCAGACGGTCGCGACCGGAGTGAGCGGGCAGCCCTGGGTGCCGGGCAGGTTGAGCGGGGGAGCGGTGAGGAGGAAGCGGCTGCGGCCGTGCTCGCGCAGCCAGGCGGCGAGGTCGTTCAGGTACCACAGCTCGCCCATCGGCACACCCAGCTTGAACAGGCACAGATGATGGAGCGGGAGCAGGGTGTGCGGGCCCTGGGCCTGGGTGACGCCCACGGCCTCGATCGCGTAGTTGTCCGACGCGATCGCGGAGATCTGCGACTCGGCGACCCATTCGAGCAGCTTCGGGTCGTCCGCGTCGAGGTAGGCCGCCGTCTGGTGGATGGCGACCGGGTCGGGGTTCTTCTCCCAGGCGAGGACCTGGGTGGCGAAGCCCGTGTGCAGCAGGAGGATGTCGCCGGGCTCGACCACGACGTTGTCCGCCGCCATGATCTCCTGGAGCTGCTGGAAGTTGACCGCCTGGTAGCCGGTGCCCAGGTGGTGGGCGATGTCGATGAGGACACCGCGGCCCTGCACCCCGTGTTGGGCCATGTGCTCCAGGCCGAGGTGCCGCGCGAAACTCAGGCTTCCGCTGCCGTCGCCCTTGGCGTCCTCGGCGGGTCCGACGAGGTCGCTGTCCGCCCGGTAGCCGTTGTAGTAGACCGCCTCGGCGACCCCGTCGCCGTCGGCGTCGAACTCGGCGCCCTGGTGGGCGAGGGCGTCCCACTGGGTGGAGTACTGCAGCCACAGGGTGACCACGTCGTCCGACCACACGTCGATGAGGTCGGGCGAGAAGTGCTCCCTGGCCTTGATGTTGTAGAAGACGTCCTGCTTGTGCTGGAGGTCCTCGGTGGGGCGCAGGATCGGCGGGTAGCGGCGCTGGTTCAGCGACGTGCCGCCCGGATAGTCCAGCGGCAGGCTCAGGCTGAAGCTGATCCCGTGCTCGACCTCCCGGACACCCTGCAGGACCTTCTCGGGGGTGAGCAGGTTGATGCGCCCCAGCTCGTCGTCCTCACCGAAATCGCCCCACGTCGAACCAGGCGGCCGCTGCTTCCAACGCTTCGTCATCATAAACGCCTCCTTAGGCGACAGTCCCCGTCGACAGTCGTCCGCATGCTATTTGGATTGTACCGGGCGGTCAACAAATCTGTACGTTTGGGCGCGGGTCTTCATATTGCCAGATACTGAGTAATAGACTGGGCGGTCGAAACGTCAACATCTTGGAGAAGTGATGAGCGAATCCACACAGGCGTGGGTCGCGGCGGGTGTGCGTGCCGTGATCGGGTCGCACACCCAGGCCCAGGACGCCGGCCGCACCGACGACATCGTCGCGCTGTACACATCCGACGCGGTACTGGAGCTTCCGGGCACGGACCCCCTCCAGGGGCACGACGCGCTGCGCGCTGCTTTCAAGGGCTGGGAGCCCACCCGGCCCCAACTGCACCTGGTGAGCAACACGGTCGTCACCTCCTCCGGGCCCGACGAGGCGACCGCGGTGAGCGACGTGGTCTTCCTGCAGCGCGGCGACTCGGGCTGGGCGCCGCAGGTCGTGGGGCGCTACGACGACACCCTGCGCCGGGTCGACGGCACCTGGCTGCTGCAGCGCAGGAAGACGACGTACCAGGTCTAGACGGCGTACCAGGTCCAGCGGCACCCCCACCCCCATCGACTTTGGAGAGACATGAGTACGACTTCTGCTGACATCGAGGCGTTGGTCGCGGCCGGCGTGCAGGCCGCCATCGGCGCCTACGCGCAGGCGCTGGACGCCGGCCGCACCGACGACATCGCCGAGCTCTTCGCGCCGGACGGCGTCGCCGAGATAGCCGGCATGGCCACGTTCGAGGGCCGGGACGCGATCAGGAAGGGCTTCGCGGCCTTCGCACCGGCCCAGCCGCAGCTGCATCTGGTCGCCAACACGGTGGTCACCTCATTCACCGAGGAGGAGGCCACGGCGGTCAGCAACCTGGCGTTCTTCCAGCGCGGCGAGTCGGGCTGGGCCGTACAGCTCGTCGGACGCTACGACGACACCCTGCGCCGGACGGGCGGCAAGTGGCTCTTCCAGCACAGGGTCACGACGTTCCTGCCGTAGGACTTCCGTAGCAACGGATCCGGACGCCCGTGCCACCCACGTCCAGGGCGGCACGGGCGTCCGGGCGTTCAGGCGTCGGGCGCTTCGGCCTTGGAGAAGACGAACGTCGCGTACTCGTTCCCCTTGATGGCGGTGATCGCCTCCTGCAGCGCCCACCGGCCCGTCGGGTTCAGCAGCTGCTTGACCGGCTTGCCGGGGATGTTGCCCCCGTAGAAGTAGCTGCTCTCGAGGAACGAAGACATCTTGCTGTTGTTCATGTTGTCCGTCCATTCCGTCTCGGCGGTCTCGGACACCTCGACGGCGTCGTATCCGTTGTCGCGCGCGTGGACGAGCGCGTCCGTGACGATCTCCACCTGGTCGCCGGCGTACCGCGGATTGTTGCCCGTCGCTCCGTGCGGCCCGCCGGGGAAGAAGAAGTTCGGGAAGCCGGCCGTCGCCACCCCGAGGTAGGTGCGCGGGCCGTCCGACCAGTACTCCTTCAGCGGAAGTCCCTGGCGGCCTTGTACACCGAGCCTGTTGAGGGCGCCGGTGCCGAAGTCGTAGCCGGTCGCCCAGATGATGATGTCGAACTCCTCGACACCGGCGGCGGTTTCGATGCCGTCCTCGGTGATGCGGGTGATCGGCGTCGTGTTGATGTCGACGAGGGAGACGTTCGGCTTGTTGTACGTCTCGTAGTAGCCGGTGCCGAAGGGGGGCCGACGTCCGCCGTAGCCGTGGCCCTTGGGGATCAGCTTGTCCGCCGTCTTGGGGTCATTGACGATGCTGCGGATCTTCTTGGCCATGAACGCGCACCACTCCGCGTTCACGGTTTCGTTGAACAGCATGTCCATGTAGTGCTCGGTCAGCTTCGTGAAGCCGGGCCCGTTCCACCGTTCCTCGTAGAACGCCTGGCGTTCCTCCGGGCTGTCGTCGAGGCCCGAACGCATGGCGATCTGGTGGAGGAACCCGCTCGGCGAGGTGTTCAGTGTCTCGCGGATGGACTCGAAGTTCGCCTTGAGCTCGGCCTGTTCCTCGGGCGTGATCGGCCCGTTGTTGAGCGGCGTGAGCCAGTCGGCGTCCTTCTGGAAGACCGTCAGCTGGGCCACGTCGTCCGCGATCGCGGAGATGATCTGCACACCGCTGGATCCGGTGCCGATCTGGGCCACCCGCTTGCCGGTGAAGTCGACGGGGACCTTCGGCCAGCGGGAGGTGTGGTGCTGCGCGCCGCGGAAGTCCTCGCGTCCCGGGATCCCCGGGATGAACGGCACCGACAGGTTGCCGGTCGCCGCGACGACGAACCGTGCCCGGACCGCGGTGCCGTCCGTGGTGGTCACGGTCCAGGTGCCGGTCGTCTCGTCCCAGACCGCCGAGGCCACCTTCGCTCCGAACGAGATGTGGCGCCGCAGGTCGAACCGGTCGACCACGTAGTTGAAGTAGCGCTCGATCTCCGGCTGACCGGCGAAGCGCTCCGACCACTCCCACTCCTCCCACAGCTCCTTGGAGAACAGGTAGCCGTAGGTGTAGCTCTCGGAGTCGAAGCGCGCCTCCGGGTAGCGGTTCCAGTACCAGGTGCCGCCCACACCGCTGCCGGCTTCGAGCAGCTTCGTCGAGAACCCGGCTTCCTGGGCCCGGTACAGCTGGTAGATGCCGGTGACGCCGGCGCCGATGACCAGAACGTCAACGAGGCCTTCGAGGCCCTGGTCCGCCGGGCCGGTCTTCGTCGTTTCGCTCATGTGCTCTCCCGCGTGAGCCTTGATTCATATGTCGACCGGTCAGTCGAATATTGAGGTGAGAGTAGAGGAGGGGTTGGATTCATTCAATGGATGTGAATCTCGCCTGAGAGATTGATTGTACCGACCGTCTGGTCTAACTTTCGCTCAGGGACGCGAAGCAGCGCAACGGGAGTCAGTCATGAGTGACAAGACCGTCGAAGAAACCACCGATCTGCGGGCCGCGGGCTGGAAGGCCATGCGGGCCGCCCTGCCGGGAGTGTTTCCCGAGGGGGACGTCGACCTGCGGGACGGCCGCCTCGGGGAGGAGCTCGTCGACATCGGTCTCACCAGTGTCTGGGGGGCGCTGTGGGGCCGGGAGGGCCTCGCCCCGCGTGATCGCAGCCTGGTCACGCTCGGCATCCTCATCGCCCTCGGGGCGGAGACCGAGCTGAAGACGCACGTCCGCATCGCGCTGACGAACGGTCTCACCCAGGACGAGATCGCCGAGGTCATCTACCACTCCAGCGGCTACACCGGCTTCCCGCGGGCCGTCGCCGCGCGCACTGCCGCCCGCGAGGCGCTCGAGGGCTGAGCACGGCCATCGGCCGGGACGTCGGTCGCCGGCACCGCACACCAAAGCACACGAGGAGCGCACATGTCACTGCAGGGAAAGGTCGCGGTCGTCACGGGCGGCGCGCGGGGAATCGGACGCGGGATCGCGATCGTGCTCGCGGCGAAGGGGGCCGCCGTGGCGGTCTGGGACCTGAACACCGAGGGCGCCGAGAAGACCGCCGCGGAGATCCAGGCGGCAGGCGGCACGGCCGTCGCGGTCGCCGGTGACGCGGCCGACGCCGCGGCCGTGGCTCGGTCCGCGGCGCGCACCCGCGAGGAGCTCGGACCGGTCACGATCCTGGTCAACAACGCGGGGACGACCGCCTACGAGCCCTTCACCAGCATCAGCGAGGCGTCCTGGGACCGCATGATCGGGATCAACCTCAAGGGCCCGTTCCTGGTCACCCAGGAGCTGGTCCCCGACATGCTCGAGGCCGGCTGGGGCCGGATCATCAACATCTCCTCCTCGTCCGCCCAGACCGGCGCACCGGCCATGGCGCACTACGCGTCCTCCAAGGGCGGCGTCATCGGCCTCACCAGGGCGCTGGCGGTTGAGTACATCGAGAAGGGGATCACGGTCAACCACGTCCCGCCGGGGTTCATCGACACCCCGCTGGTGCGCCAAGGCCCCATCGACGTGGAGGCCGCCGCGGCCACGATGCCGATGAAGCGGGCCGGCACGCCCGCGGACGTGGCCCACGCGGTCGCCTACCTCGCCTCGGAGGAGGCGGGCTACGTGACCGGCCAGACGTTCAGCGTCAACGGCGGGCGCTACGTCTACTGACCACTCCGTCCCTCTCGCACCGAACACCGCACCAACGCTGCACTGGAGCCACGAATGAGCATCGAGGACGACGTCAGGGCCCCCGGCCACGTCCTGGTGGTGGGCGCCTCCGCGTCCGGACTGACCACCGTGGAGGCACTGCGCCGCAAGGGCTACAAGGGCCGGATCACGGTGCTCGGCGATGAAACGCACGCACCGTACGACCGGCCGCCGCTGTCCAAGCAGGTGCTCTCCGGAGCCTGGGAACCGGACCGGGCCGCCCTGCGCACGCAGGACGTGCTCGACGGTCTGGACGCCGAGTTCGTCCTCGGCGACCCGGCGGTCTCCCTGGACACGGCGACCCGCACGGTGGTGACCGCCTCCGGGCGTGAGCTGCAGGCCGACGCGATCGTGATCGCCACCGGTGTACGGCCGCGCACCTTGCCCGGCCAGAAAGGCCTGTCCGGCGTGCACGTCCTGCGCACCCTCGACGACTCCCTCACCCTGCGCAAGGAGCTGCTCGGCGCCTCCCGCGTCGTGGTCGTCGGTGAGGGCGTCCTCGGCTCCGAGATCGCCGCCACCGCCCGCACCCAGGGCCTGGACGTCACCCTCACCGGTCCGCTGGCGGCGCCGATGGCCCTCCAGGTGGGCCCGCTGGTCGCGGGCGTGCTGGGCGAGCTGCACAGCGAGCGCGGGGTACAACTGCGACTGGGCACCGGAGTCGCGGGCTTCACCTCCGAGGCGGGGCGGGTCACCGGTGTGCGGCTGACCACCGACGAAGAGCTGCCGGCCGACGTCGTGGTCGTCGCCATCGGCGCCGCCCCGGCCACCGAGTGGCTGGCGGACAGCGGCCTCGAACTCGACAACGGCGTGGTGTGCGACTCGCGTTGCCGCGCAGCGGAGTGCATCTACGCCGTGGGCGACGTGGCCCGCTGGCACCACGAGCATCTCGGCCGCCTCCTGCGACTGGAGAACCGGACCAACGCCACCGAGCAGGCCATAGCGGTCGCCACCAACATCCTCGGCGACGACCAGCCGTACGTGCCGGTGCCGTACTTCTGGACCGACCAGTTCGACGCCAAGCTCCAGGTCCACGGCTTCCTGCCCGCCGACGCCGAAGTAGACGTCGTAGAGGGAGAGTTGGCCGCCCGGCGCTTCGTCGCCCAGTATCGCAGCGAGGGCCGGGTCACCGGCGTCCTCGGCTGGAACATGCCCAAGCAGACCCGCCTGCGCCGACAGGAGATCGTCGACGCCCTCGCTACCGCCCCCTGAACCACCCCACCCCCCACCCCGGAACCACCAGGAGTGAACCATGAAGGTCATCGTCGACGAAGAGAAGTGCGTTGCCGCAGGACAGTGCGTGGCCGCCGCCGTGGACGTGTTCGACCAGCGCGAGGAAGACGGCATCGTCATCCTCCTCGACGAGAACCCGCCGGCCGAGCTGGCCGATGACGTCCGCAACGCCGCAGCGGTGTGCCCCGCCCTGGCCATCCGTATTGGGGAATAGCGCCCCCGAACGTCATCCCTTCCCCCCATCCCATCACCGGAGGAACAATCCATGGCCGAGGAAGACACCCGGCACGCCAACGACGAGCCGACGTACTTCTACCAGGACGACCGGGACGCCAAGTGCCCGTTCGCGCCGCCACGCGGGCTGCGCGCCCTGAACGAGAAGGGTCCCGTGACCAGGGCCCGGATCTGGGACGGCAGCACCCCGTGGCTGGTCACGGGCCATGCGGCGCAGCGTGCCATCCTGTCCGATCCCCGGGTGAGCTCGGACGACAAACGGGCGGGATTCCCGTACCCGAACAAGGCCATGGCGGCGACCGCCCATCACCACCCGCTGACGATCTTCAACGCCGACGGCGCCGACCACACCCGCATCCGCCGCATGATGACCCGACCGTTCACCCGCCCCCGCATGGAGGCCCTGCGGCCGGACATCCAGCGGTTCACCGACGAGCTCATCGACAAGATGCTCGCCGGCCCCAAGCCTGTGGACCTGGTGACGGCGCTGTCGCTGCCGCTGCCCTCGCTGATGATCTGCGCGCTGCTCGGTGTGCCCTACGAGGACCACGACTTCTTCCAGGAGCACGCCTCCTTCGCCACCCGCAGCGACAAGACGGCCGAGCAGCAGAACGCGGCGAACCAGGCGCTCGGCGGCTATCTGGCCGGACTGCTGCAGAAGAAGATGGACGAGCCGGCCGAGGACGTGCTTTCGGACTTCGCGGCGCGGATCAAGGAGGGCGATCTCACCCTTCCCGAGGCCACCCTTCTCTCTATGATCCTGCTGATCGCCGGTCACGAGACCAGCGCCAACATGATCACGCTGGGCACCGCGCTACTGCTGGAGAACCCCGACGAGATCGCGCGGCTGCGTGAGACAGAGGACACCCGGAAGGCCGCGAACGCGGTCGACGAGATCCTTCGCTATCTGACCGTCGCGACCTTCGGACAGCGGCGCATCGCCGCCGAGGACTTCGAGTTCGAGGGCGCGCAGATCAAGGCCGGCGACGGCATCGTCGTCCCACTGCCCGCCGGCAACTGGGACCCGGAGGCGTTCCCCGAGCCGGAGAAGCTCGACCTCACCCGCAAGGCGAACCACCACCACGCCTTCGGCTGGGGCGTCCACCAGTGCCTGGGCCAGCAGTTGGCCCGGATCGAGCTCCAAGTCGTCTACGGCACCCTCTACCGGCGCATCCCGACCCTGCGCCTCGCGGTCGACCGCGACGAGCTCGCGTTCCGTCCGGCCGACGCGCTCGCCTTCGGCATCGGCGAGCTGCCGGTGACCTGGTGACAGGGACGCCCCGCCATTGACCCGCGGGTCCCTTCCGTAGGGGCGGGGCCCGCATCCCTAACCACACCTGCAGTACAACAGGAGTCAGGCATGAGCGAGTTCAGCTTCGAAGAACGCGTCGCGGTCATCACCGGCGCCGGCCGGGGGATCGGCCGGGCCCATGCCCGCCTTCTCGCGGCGCGCGGGGCGAAGGTCGTCGTCAACGACCTGGGTGGGTCCATGGAGGGCGACGGCTCGGACGTCAGCCCCGCGCAGAAGGTCGTCGAGGAGATCACCGCAGCGGGTGGTGAGGCCGTGGCCGACACCAACGACGTTTCGACGACGACCGGCGGACAGGCCATCATCGACACCGCGATCGAGCACTTCGGCCGCATCGACATCCTCGTCAACAACGCTGGGATCATCCGATGGGCAGGCCTGCCCGAGGTCGACGCGGAGAACCTGGAGCACCACCTCGCCGTGCACCTCGTGGGCTCGTTCAACACGATGCGCGCCGCCTGGCCGCACTTCGTGGAGCAGAGCTATGGCCGGGTCGTCCTGACGACGTCGAGCGGTGTGTTCGGACTGCCCAACAACCTGTCGTACGCGGCGGCCAAGGGCGGCACGATCGGACTCGCCCGCAGCGCGAAGCTGGCGGGCGAGCCGCACAACATCAAGGTCAACCTGATCGCGCCGGCGGCCATGACCCGCATGGGCGGCGGGCCCGAGGAGGAGCCCGCGGAGGCGGTCCCCGGTCAGCCGTACATGCCGTCCGACGCGGTCGCCCCGATGGTGGCGTATCTCGCCCACGAGAGCTGCCCGGTCAGCGGCGAGATCTACACGGCCGGCGCCGGCCGCTTCGCGCGCCTCTTCATCGCCTCGACCGAGGGATACGTCCATCAGGGCGGCCCCGCCACCATCGAGGACGTGGCGGGCAACTGGGACGCCGTCAACGACGAGAAGGGCTACTACGTGCCGTCGGATCTGATGGCGTGGTCGGGCGCGTTCCTGCAGCACCAGTTCGCGCCAGCCGCGGATTCCGCGAACTCGTAGGCGGGTGGCGGCGACACGCCGAGGGGGCGTGTCGCCGCGGCGCCGTGGCATGGAGGGTGATGGCCGAAGGCCGGGCGGAGCGCCCGGCCTTCGGGCTGTGTGATCGAAGGGTTGTCGCTCGAAGGAGGGCGTCCCGCAGAAGGGGGTTCGGGAACGGCCGGTGCGAACCGGCGTTCCGGCGCGAGCCGGTCGGGAAGCATGGCTGCTCGGTCGCCGGTGAAGCCGGTCTGATCAGGGCCACGGTCCGTGCTCCGCATGCCGTGCGGCATCGGCCGTGGAGCGGTGGGGGAGCGGTACGCGGCGAGGGAAAGCGGCACGGGACCGGCCCCGTGTTCCGTCCTCCCCGCCTGACGGGGCACGGAGGGCGAAGCGGGCGGAGCCGGTCCCGTGCGGTGCGCGCCGAGGCCGTGGGGTCAGGCCGCCTGGCCGACCTCGACCTCGTCGAGGCGCTTGCTCCTGGGGATGAGGAGGACGAGCAGGGCGCCCAGGGCGCAGCACCCGACCACGAGCCACAGACCGTTGGTGAAACCGGTGTCGAGGTAGAACTGGGTGCTGTGCATGACCGCCCCGTGCTGGGCCATCACCACGAAGGCCAGCTGGGAGACCACGATCTGGGCGACGCCCTGGCCGAGAGTCTGGGCACCGTTGGCCAGGGCCTGTTCCTCGGGCGTTACCGCCTCGATGATCATGATTGGCACGATGGCCATGACCATGCCCGTGCCCAGCCCGGCGATCAGACCCATGCCCACGATCTGTGGGGCGCTGTGGTGCAGTTGGGTGCCGATGCCGTAGCCGAGGACCGTGAGGGTGGAGCCGGCACCGAGCAGGACGCGCGCGTCCACCCGGCGGGCCAGCCAGCCGGTGCCGACGGCCGCAATGATGATCATTGCGCTGATGGGGCTGGTGACGATGGCGTTGTGGGTGCCGGACCAGCCCAGGCCCTCGGAGACGCTCGGGATCTTCGGCATCAGGATCAGCATCTGGATCACGACGCCGACGGCGCTGAGCGATCCCGCCGCCACCGACGTGGCCAGCAGGACGGTCCACACCTGGCGGCGCCGGGTCATGGCCAGCGGGAACAGGGGCTCGGCGACCCGTCGCTCGATGAGCACGAAGGCGATCAGGGCGATCAGCGCCCCGACGATGTACGCGGCGAACTTTCCGCTGCTCCAGCCCCAGTGCGAGCCCTGGCCGACGGCGTAGACGATCGCCGTGACCGCTCCGCCGAGGAGGAGTCCGCCGATCCAGTCCATCCGGCCGCCCCTCTCACGGACCGGGCTCTCGGGCACGAAGGCAGCCACCAGGGCGAAGCTCACGGCGGTGCTGATGGCCATGAACCACAGCACGCCGCGGAATCCGTAGTCGTCCAGGAGCCAGCCGGACAGGAACGGCCCGCCGAAGGCGACGAGACCGACGCCACCGGCGAGGATGCCGCTGGCGATTCCGACCCAGCGGCGCGGGAAGACGTCACGGGTGATCGCATAGGCCAGCGGCGCGGTGGCCACGTAGACGCCCGCGATGCCGCGCCCGATCAGCAGAGTGCGGTAGTCGGTGGCGACGGCGGCGATGAGGTCGCCGACGAAGCCGAGCCCGGTGGCGACGAGCAGGACCTTCTTCTTGCCGAACAGGGCTGCTGCCTTGACCGCGAACGGCAGAACGAATGTGCCGGTCAGCAAGGTCATCAGGGTGAACCACGCGATCTCCGTGGTCCGGAAGTGGATTGCCACGTCGGCCTGTGCGACGCCGGACAACGCGGCTATCAGCGCGACCAGTTGGACGGTCCACACGAGCGCGACGACGACGAGCGCGTTGCGCGTGGTCGACCGGGATCTCTCGGGCGCAGGCAGGGGAGTGGTTTGTGTCTGGGACATCGGTGGCCTTCCGTGGGTGTGCGGAGGTGCCAGAGAGCGGCTCTGGCCCAGGTGGGTGAGTGGGGATGTGCGGCACGATGTCGGCTGCCCGAAAGATAGACCTGCCGGTCGGTACAATCAATGCGGCTGCGGAATAATGGGGCCTTGGGGTCCGTGGCTGGCGCGCGGCAGCTCACGTCACCGCTGCGACCTGCGCTGTCGCTGCCGCGGACGGACGAACTGAACTGTCGGCGCGGCTGTCATGTGTCCCGGTCAGCGGGACGGCTGGGCCCCGGGATGCGTCCGGATGCCGTCGTGCGGCAAGAGCCTCCTCAAGCCCAGGCCGTCACCGACTGCAACGGGTGCCCATGAGCTGGAAAACAGCTCAGCCAGCCATAGGGCCATGGGGAGAGGCGGAGTGCACAGGATCGTCGAGGTGTCCCTGCCCGGCGACCCCGACCTGGACGACGCGCTCGCCGCCTGTGCCACCCGCGACCACCGGCCCCGCGTCCCCTTCTGGACCCTGCTGTTCAACAACGTCATCCTGCGCCTGCCTGGCAGCGACGACTTCTCCGCCGAAGCGAAACGCAAGGCGGCCCGCGATCTCACCGCTGCGGCCGCCATCGGCTTCCTCATGGCCAAGGTCGCGGACCTGTAGCCGCTGGACAAGATCGCCGAAGTCCACAACAGAGTCGATGTGGGCGGGTGGGGTGCGTCCTGGTGACGGTTGCGCGGTGGTTTCTACGGCGTCACCCGGTTGCGGGTGCAGGCGAGAGCGGCGCGTACCGCGACCGTTTTGGCGTACCAGCAGGAGGTGTCCGGCCAGCCACGTCAACCCGGCCGGCGCCCGGAGATCATCCAGAGCCTCCGCCCGGCCGCGGAGACACTCACCCCCGAGGCGGCCATGCGGGACGCCGGTACCCACCTAGACCGGCTGGCCGCCTCCCCCCTGGCGACCGACGGCCCGGCGGGCCTCACCGGCTACTGCATGCGTGCCGCTCTGGCCCTGCGTACCGCCGGTGCTCACCCGGATCGGGTCGCTGCCGCGGCCTGCTTCCACGGCGCGTACCTGGCGACCGAGGCACTGGACAGCCCTCACCTGCTTGCCGACCGCATCACCGCGGAGCTCTACTTCGGCCACACCGACCATGACTCCACCTTGCCCTCGGAGTAGATCGACCGCCTCGACAAGGCCCTCACCACCACAGGCGTCCGCCACCGCAGCGAGGTCTGCACCGGTGCCCACCACGGCTTCACCCAGGCCGACACTGCCATGTGCCACGCCGGGGCGACGGAACGCCACTGGACGGCCCTGCTGGACCTCCTGGGTCGCACCCTGTGACCCAGCCGAAAGGCTCCTGTGCACCCTCACGCCCCCTGGCGTCTGGCGGGCTGCTGTGGGTGCGGCGCGGTCAAGTCCAGCCCTTCGACCGCGACTTGGAGGCGGAGGCCGAACGGCGCGCACCTGCCGTTCACTTCGCCTTCTCCACCCGGCTTCGGCGAGATCCAGCGGCTGCTTGATGGCATGAGTGAACGCTGGGCGCATCCGAGTGAACTGTCCAGTGCCGCTGAGTAAGCGCAATGGCGCTGCCTCACGCACTTCCATCGTGGGAGATGTGCTGGTCACCGCCCGCGCGAGTGCCGGACTCGGCGTCCGGCACTCGCGCTCGCTTCGAAGCCATGAGGACCTCTTACGGCGTGCAGATGTCCGTCAGTTCGTCGGCCGCGTCGTCGATCTTGCTGGAGTCCGGGTTGGTGTCGCCGTTCAAAATGGCCTTGTTGTAGTCCGCGATCGCCTTGTTGAGATCGTCGATCGCTTTGTCGGCCTTGTCGGTGTTTGTCTTGTCGCTGATCTTGTCCAGGTTCTTGTCGATGATGTCGATGGACTCGGCGGTCCGCGACGGGTCGTTCGCAGCGTCCTGGCCGGCCTTATGGATTGCCCTGAGGCTGTCGGCGATCGTGTCGGCGTTCTGGAAGCAGTCCAGTGAGTCGCCGGCATTGTCGCAGCTGGTGATGAGTCCGGCGGTCAGCGTGACTGCGGCCACGGTGGTGGTGATGGCGGCTATACGGCGTCCACGTCGGCGGTTCGCGGCCATGGAAGTGTCCTTTCCTCGATGGGGTTTGTGCATGACCGCGGTAGTCGGTCCGCGGTGTTTCGATGCCAGTTGGCGGCTTGCGGTGGGAACGGGACGTGTGCCTTTCCCGCTGCGGCCTCGTGGGTGCCGTCCGCCTCGTCGGTGCCGACGGCAGATCCCTCGCCTACGCCGGAACCGGGATGGGCCAGGACACCGTCGTGCTCGCTTTCTGAACAGGCGCCGGGCCCTGCGCCCGCACCGTGGTCCGGGGCCGGCAGGCGGCGAAGACGAGCAGGCGCAGCACCAGGAAGCGCCCGAATCCGGCGAGCCCGGAGGCGCTGAGGTAGACGACCTGCTCGACGATCACCCCGGGCGACGACTCCACCATGTGCAGGATGAGCATCGCGGTGGAGGTCACTGCGTAGGCTGCCGTGGCCGACCCCGCGGACTGCCAGTGCTCGCGCCATCCGGCACGCGGCCCGGCCCCGAAGGTGAAACGGGCGTGGAGCTCCGTGCACAGAAGCGTGGAGACGACGGTGATCAGCGCGTTCGCCGCCGCCCAGGGCATCACCCCGGCAAGCAGCGCCACGGCGGCGCTGGAGGCGACCCCTACACCGCCGCCGCACAGTACGAAACGGGCGAAGGAGGCGAGCGGACCGGGAGTAGCCGGGGGCCGCTGTGCATCGACCGTGTCGGTCCCCATCCGCTCCGTGCGCCGCGCCTCGCACCTCATCTCCGGCTTCGACGAGAGCAGCGACTTCATGGGTTTTCCTTCCGGATGGGGGAGCCATGAACCTTTGGGGTCAGCTGGGATCAGCTGGGTCCAACGATGCCGTCGCCCGCTCACTCGTACGAGGAAGCGCACTCCCGAACCGAGGGTGTAGCTGGCTACACCGTGGGCTCCGGGGCGTCCCGAAGCCCACTGCGTTGGCAGCTCTCACGTACTGGATCCCCCTGGGCAGCATGCCGACCGCGAGGGCTCCGGTGAGCCGGTAGCCGGTGCGGCAGGCGGCCACGAACCGGCGCGCGGACAGTGGGTTGGACCAGCGGCCGACGCCACCGGCCGCGCACACGTGCGCCGCCTCGGGGTGTGCGGCAGCGAGCCGATGACGACCAAGATCTCGTCGGCCTCGACGAGTTCGCATTCGCGAGCCGCACCTCGTCCTCGGTCACCGCGGTCACGGTCACCCCGGTGCGCAGGTCCACCCCGCGGTCCCGGTGGGTTTGCGACAGCACCTGTCCGACCACCTCGCCGACCGCATGGCCCAGCGGCACCAGCGCCGTTTCCAGGAGGGTGACGTGAGCTCTGATCAGCTTCCCGTCGCGCAGGTCGTGCACGGTCTGCGACGAACAGCGCCGAGCCTCCGGACGGCGGACCCTGCGGGACCGTCGGGGGCTCGGCACGAACGCTGCGACCGTTGGCTGGCCTCGGAGCTCCTGATGCAGTGGCCCGCCAGGCGGTGTCGGCAGATCAGAGAACAGGCAACCGCGATGACCGCTGTCCAGGCCCGAGACCATGGCCGGTAGCGTGGTAGGCGCTGTTGCGCAGGCGTCCACCAGACCGGCACGTCCTCCCAAGCCCCTGAAATTCGCTACAGCAGGGCCCTGCCCTGCCACTTTTGTTACTTGATCAGTGGCAGTGCCGGGAAGTCGTGGTCCTGCCACAGGCGCCGGGAAGTCTCCTCCGGGTAGGCGGTGACCACGGGATCCGAGTCGAGGACCTGGACCAGGCGGCGGTCGGGATCGTACGCGGGCCAGCCCGGGTCGCCCGTGGTGGCGAAGGCGGTCCAGGTGGCGCGGAAGCGGGACGACAGCGACCGGGCCTCGGCGGAGGGTTCCGGTCCGAGCAGCAGAGGACCGAGGTGGGCGTCGAAGGTGCCGAACAGCAGTGTGCCGTCCAGACCGTGGCAGGCGCCGAAGGCGCCGCCGTTGCCCGGGGCCTGCCAGGTCAGCTCGTACACGTGTGCGCGGCCACCCCCGGTGACCTGGGCCTCGGCCAGGCGCAGCGAGGGCATACGGAACAGCCAGTCGGTCTGGACGAGTTCGTACAGCTCGCCGGCGGAAGCGCCCAGGAACGCCTCGCGGTAGGCCCGTTCTCCGTCCGGGCCGGGCCCGAACACACGCAGCGCCTCGGTCGCCTGGTCGTCGCCGATCTTCCCGAGCTGCCCGGAAAGGGCGACGAAGAGCCGGAACTCGTCACGGTTGTGTCCGATGATCAGCTCCACGTCTCTGGCCGTGCCGTTGGACAGCGCCTGCCAGGGGGTGGCCGGCAGCACCTCGCCGTCGACGACGGGTGAGAAGAGAGACTGCGTGCGCGCGAGCTGCCCCCAGCGGTCCTCGTACTGGCGCATCCTGGCGCCCAAGATCTCGCCCGCCGCAGGCAGTTGACGCGGGTCCACCCCGGCCAGGCCGGCCACCGTGGGCCGCAGGCCCGCCTCGGTGGCGAGGGCGGTGGCGATGTCCCGGGCCAAGTCGTCGGAGAAGTACGTGCCCGGCACACTCTGGGCTATGGCCCGCCGGAACAGCCCCGCCGCGCGCGGCATGGCCAGCAGCGCGGCGATGGACCCGGCTCCGGCCGACTCACCGAAGACGGTGACCTGGCCGGGATCGCCGCCGAACGCCGCGATGTTCTCCCGCACCCATTCCAGGGCGGCGACTTGATCCAGTAGGCCGCGGTTGGCCGGGGCGCCGTCGATGTGGGCGAAGCCCTCGATGCCGAGCCGGTAGTTAAGGGTGACCACGACCAGGTCGCCGTCGCGGGCGATGTGGCGGGCGTCGTAGCCGGGGCTGCCGGAGAAGCCCAGCTTGTAGGCGCCACCGTGGATCCACACCATCACCGGACGCCGGTCGGTCGGGCCCGGGTCGGGGGTCCAGACGTTGACCGTCAGCCAGTCGTCGCCCCCGGGCAGGTCTGGAGCCCCGGTCCTGCCCTGGAACGCCGCCTCCTGCGGGGGCGGCGGGCCGAAGGCGTGCGCCTCCCGCGTCCCGTCCCAGCCGGGCACGGGACGGGGGGCCTGGAACCGTGCCTCACCCACCGGCGGTGCGGCGTACGGGATGCCGCGGAAGACGGCCAGGCCGCCCTCCCACCGCCCGCGCACCCGGCCAGCGGTGGTACAGCTCTCAGGCTCGGCGGACCTCACGGGCTCATGGGACTCGGCTGTCGTCATCGGCAACTCCTCACTGTCGGGAACTGGGGAAACTGGTTGGACTGGTCATGTCTGTCATGCGGTCGCCGCCGGCAGCAGCAGGTCGGCGACGGCCGCGGGCTCGGTGATCATCAGGTCATGGCCGGTGTCGATGTCCCAGGGCCGGCCCGCCGCGCGCGCCTGTTCCATGCGTGCCGGGTTTCCGGCCGGGCAGGGTCGCCGTGCAGACGATGTGGGTCTGCGGGATCTCCCACAGCTCCGCCTCGTTCTCCAGCCGCAGCGGTTGCTCGATGCACTGGCAGGGGTGGGGAGTCAGCATCGGCTGCAGCCAGGCGATATCGCCAGGGTCGGTCACCCCGCAGTACGGCATCGGCCCCGTCTCCGGGAAGAGGACGAGTTCCACGCCGTTCAGGAGTGTGGCGGCGTCCAGGTAGACGAGGTGGCCGACGCGGTCGGCGGCGCCGGTGATGACCATGCCGCCGTAGCTGTGGCCCACCAGGATCACGTCGCGGAGGTCCTCGTACTCCAGTACCGCGGTGATGTCTCTGATGTGGAGGCCGAGGTTGATGTCGGGGCGGAGCAGGTGCGCACGCTCGCCCAGGCCGACCGCAGGATCCTCGCGACGCGCTGGTAACACCAGCCGCCGTGGGGGCCAACGTGGACCAGGACGTACGTGGCCATTGGCTGTTCTCCTTCTCGTCGGCTTCTTCTGATGGTCGACCGAGGGGTTGGGCTGGGTGGAATACGCGGCCGGAGACCGGCCGCATACGCGCGTGGTTGGTGCGTGCTAGGACTTCGCCCCGGAGACCTCCGCCGGTTCGGCGGAGCCTTCGCCCACCTGGGCCGACGCGGAGGCGGCCCGCTGACGCGGGAGGAAGGAGGCGAGGAAGAAGGCGAGGACGGCCGCACCGGCACCGATGGCCATGACGGTCTTGAAACCGTTCTCGGAGGGCAGGGGATAGCCGCCGAAGTCGGTGGTCATCTGCGCCAGGATGACGCCGGCGAGGGCGCTGGCGAACGACGTGCCCATGGAGCGCATCAGGGTGTTGAGGCTGTTGGCGGCGGCCGTCTCCGACGGGTCCACCGCGCCCATGATCAGGGCGGGCATGGCGCCGTAGGCGAAGCCGACGCCGGCGCCGATGATGCAGGCGACCAGCGTGATGTGCCAGACCTCGGACATGAGCACAATGCTCAGGCTGTAGCCGCCGGCCACGATGATCGCGCCGATCATGAGGGTGACCTTCGGGCCCTTCGCCCTGGTGATGCCCGCGGACACGGCGGACATGACCATCATCACCAGGCCCTGCGGGGCCAGGATCAGGCCGACGGCCAGCATGGACTTGCCGAGGCCGTAGCCGGTCGCCTCGGGCAGCTGGAGGACCTGCGGCAGGACGAGCGACATGGCGAACATCGAGAAGCCGAGCGCGACCGAGGCGAGGTTGGTGAACAGCACCTGGCGGCGGACGGTGGTGTGCAGATCCACCAGCGGCTGGGAGATGCGCAGTTCGTACCGGCCCCACATCAGGAGGACCACGAGCGCGGTGGCGAACAGGCCGAGGGTGGTGCCGCTGGTCCAGCCCCAGTCGCCGCCCTTGGAGATGGCCAGCAGCAGGGACACCAGAGCGGCGGCCAGGCCGAGGGCACCGAGCAGGTCGAAGCGGCCGCCGGTGCGGACCGTCGACTCGGGCACGATCAGCAGCACGAGCGCGAGGGCGGCGACGCCGAGGGTGGCGGAGGTCCAGAACAGCACGTGCCAGTCGTAGTTGTCGGCGATGAACGCGGCCGAGGGCAGGCCGAGCGCGCCGCCCACGCCGAGTGAGGCGCTCATCAGTGCGGTGGAGCCGGCGAGCCGCTCGGCGGGCAGTACGTCACGCATGATGCTGATGCCGAGCGGGATGACGGCCGCTGCCAGGCCCTGCAGGGTCCGGCCGATGATCATCGGGACGAGCGAGTCGCTCAGGGCGCAGACGACCGAACCGGAAATCAGCAGCACGATGCTGACGAGCAGCATGCGGCGCTTGCCGAACATGTCCCCGAGACGGCCGACGACCGGAGTGGCCACGGCGGCGGCGAGCAGGGTGGCGGTGACCGCCCATGCGGTGTTCGACGCCGAGGCGTCCAGGTACTTCGGCAGCTCGGGAACGATCGGGATGACCAGCGTCTGCATCAGCGCGACCACGATCCCGGCGAAGGCCAGAACAGCCACCACGGCGTTCGACCTCGGCTGGGCGGAAGGCCCGGCCTTGGCGTGTCGGGCAAG
This sequence comes from Streptomyces sp. NPDC048254, assembly GCF_043201895.1. Classification (NCBI taxonomy): domain Bacteria; kingdom Bacillati; phylum Actinomycetota; class Actinomycetes; order Kitasatosporales; family Streptomycetaceae; genus Streptomyces; species Streptomyces sp. NPDC048254. The sequence goes on along the minus strand of NZ_JBICZJ010000023.1, from coordinate 49,706 downwards.
GGTGTCGGACATGGGGAAGAGCCTCCGTCGGACGAGCAGGGTTGCTTGAGTTAGGCAACCATAGACAGGATTGCTTGAGTTACGCAAGCTCTTTCGGGCGGGATCGCGCGATCCGGTCGCCCTCGATCGCGTGATCTACGTCACGTCTGCCTTTTGTCGGCGACCTGACCGCAACAGGTCAGCGGGGCTCGATTGCATGTGGTCGCCCCCCACCCGTCCGGGGTCTCCCGGCCTCACAAGGAGGAAGTGCATGAAAGACCGGGCCAAGGTGGTTCTTCTTCCGCGAGCTGCGCTGGACGGTCGAGGCCAAGAAGGGCCCGGACGCCGGTGACGTCCTCCGCTATCACACCGCCGAGTACGCCGAGGTGTCGGCCGCCGGACTCGTCGTCGCGCACATCGGGCACGGCACGGACCAGCTCAAGATCGGCTGAGGCGGCTCCAGGTCCCCTCAGTCGTTCCCCTGACGGTGCCGCACCGGCAGGGGGACCGGGGGAGGGGACCCTCTAGTTTCCGGAGACCCGTCGGCAGGGGCGGACGGTCATGTCGGATGGTCGTGTCCGGCTGTCATGTCGCCGGGGCCGGGTCGACCCCATAGGGGTGCAGAGGCAGTTCGGTGACGACTTCGAAGCCGCCTTGGAGCCGGTGGCCCGCACGGAGGCGGCCGCCCGCGGAGAGGGCACGCTCTCGCATACCGATGAGGCCGTAGCCGCTGTCCGGGGCCGGTGAAAAGGCTGGTCCGGTACCCGTGCCGTTGGTGATGGCGATGCTCAGCCGGTCGGGGGAGTAAGTGAGTCGGATCTCGGCCGAGTGGGCGGTGGCATGCTTGGTGACGTTGATGAGTGCCTCCTGCACGATGCGATACGCCGTGAGATCCGCACCGGCGGACGGCTGCCGCGGTTGACCTTCGGTGGTGACGCTGACTGCGAGGCGGCCTTCCTGAACGACTCGGTCAGATCGGGGAGTTGGGCGAGCCCGGGCGTTGGCTCCAAGGGGCTGTCGGCGTCGTCCGCGGCGCGCAGCAGGCCGACGGTGGCTTTGAGTTCGCGCAGGGCCGCGGTGGTGGTGCCGGAGAGGTCCGCGGCGATCCGCCCGGCCTCCTCGGGCTGGTCGGGCAGGGCCCGGGCGACCGCACCGGCCTGGAGGTTCGCCAGGACCAGATGGTGGGCGACGACATCGTGCAGGTCCCGGGCGATGCGCATGCGCTCCTCGGTGACGCGGTGTCGCGCTTCCTGCTCGCGGGTGCGTTCCGCATGCTCGGCGCGGGCCTGTACGGCCTCCAGGTACGCCGCCCGCAGCCGGCTCGCGGTACCGAGCGCGGTGGGCAGCAGCAGCCAGGCGGCGGGTCCGATCAGCTTCAGGACCAGCGGTTCGTCGGCGGAGCCGGCGATCAGTGAGGTGGTCGCGAGCAGTGCGATACCGGTGAAGGTGAAGGTGTTGGCGGTTTTCCGGTCGGTGCCGACGGCCAGCGCGTGCAGCGCGATCATGAGGGGTCCCAGAAGCAGGACGGTGAGGACATGGCCCAGAACGGCCATGGCCAGGGCACAGAGCGTGGCCAGCACGACCGTGGACCGGGGATGGCTGCGGCGCCGCAGCAGAGCGGTGCAGGAGACACCCGCCAGCAGCACGCCAGGCCACCACGGGACCCCGAGCTCATGGCCCGGGAGTGTGACCACGGCACCGGGAAAGGAAAAGGCGAAGACCGCGGCGGCTAGTGCCGCGTCGATGATACGAGGATGGCTGCGCAGGTACTGCCGCAGGCGGTTGGTCATGGGGTGGGTTCCTGTCCGGCGAGGTGACCGGGTTGGGGGGCGAATCAACTGACCGCTGACGGAACGGGTTGAGGTGCTGCCGGATCGATCCCTGATCCTGTCGAACGGCATGTGCTGCGGACGGCGGCGGACAGAGGCACCACTCCTGCCCCGCGAGGCACAGGCTGAGGCAGCAGGCCGTCTTGGGTTCCTGCCGCCGTCTCCGGTCGGCGGCAGGAACTCGGACGTCTTGCAGGGCACTTACGGCCGGCCGTCGAAGGTGACGACGACCTTCTCGGCCGCTCCGGGGGTCAGGGCGAGCTCGAAGGCGCGGCTGGCCTCGGTGAAGGGGACGCTGTGGCTGATGAGCCGGGCGAACCGCTCGTGGTGCTCGACGAGTTCGGCGGTGACCTCGAAGATCTCGGTGGGGTAGCCCTGGGAGGCGATGAGGGTGAGTTCGCTGCGGAGCATCCCGCCGAGGTCGATGCCGGCGCCCTTCTTCTGTACGGCGACCATGACCAGCTTGGCCCCCCACTTCGCGGCGTCGACGGTGGCGTTGAAGACGGCGGGGACGCCGGCCGCGTCGATGTAGATGTCGGTGCCTGCTCGCGGTTGGCCCAGCGCGTTGGCCGCCTCGCCGTGCAGCTCGGTCAGACGGGCGGTTACGTCCTCCTCGGCGGAGTTGATCACGGCGTCCGCGCCGACGGCCAGCGCGGTCTCCAGCCGCTCGGGGATGAGGTCGGCTACCACGACGTGCTGCACACCGCGCAGCTTCAGCCAGATCGTGGCCCCCAGTCCGATGGGCCCGGCGCCGAAGACGACGACCTTGTCGCCCGGCTTCGCCTCGGAGCGATTGACGCAGTGCCGGGCGACCGCCATCGGCTCGTTCAGTGCGGCCACGTCGAAGGGCACCGTGTCGGGTACCACCGCGACGCTCTGGCCGACGACGCAGTCCTCGATGAGCAGGTACTCGCTCATGGCCCCGTGCTTGCCGCCGCAGCCGATGATGCCGGAGGGTGCGCCCTGCGGGTTGACGACGACGCGGTCACCAGCCTTCAGACCGGTCACTTCGGCACCGACCTCCACGATCTCGCCTGCCGGCTCGTGGCCGAGGGGGATGGAGACCATCTCCCCGCCGGCCTGAGCCCGGGCGGGCATACCGCCCATGCGCAGGAAGGCGGTGTCCGTGCCGCAGATGCCGCAGGCGCGGATCCGGAGCAGGGCGTCCTTCGGTCCGGGGACGGGACGCTCGACATCCACCACGTCGATCTTGTTCTGTCCACCGGTCCGGAGGGACTTCATCGTGGCCATGGAGTGACTCTCTTTCTGGAGGTACTGGCTGTGTGGGGCTTGGGGCCGCGGAGGTGCCGGGAGGCAGGCCCGGCGGCGGACAGGGGGAGGTGTCCGGCCGCCGGGCCCGGGACCGCGCCGTTCCCCGTCCCCACGGGTTCGGCGCGGCGGGGCCGTTTCCGCTCAAGCGGCCCCGGTCTGCAGTCCTACAACCGGTGGTAGGACTCGGATGGTCAGCGCGGGACGTGACACGGCACCCATTCGGGCTTGCTTGAGTTAGGCAAGCAGATTGCCTTGCCTGAGTCAAGCAACTTTTTGACTTGCTTAACTCAGGCAAGCACCTTTACGGTGGCCGCATGTCCACACCGCACCCCACGGCGGCACCCGTCCCGACGGCTATGACCGAGATCGAGCGCGCCCTCACCCGCATCACCTATCTGGCCGGCCGGGCCCGCCAGCACGAGCGCCTGATGGCCGAATCCGGCCTGTCACTGGATCGGGCCGCCGCGGCGATCCTGCGGTACATCGCCGAGAGCGAGCCACTGCGTCCCGGAGTGCTGGCGGCCCGGCTGTCAGTGGAGGCATCCCACATCACCCGGCAGCTGCGGCAGCTGGAGAGGGCCGGTTACGTGGTTCGCGCCCCGGATCCGGACGACCGGCGGGCCCAGCGAGTTCAGCTCACTCAGGCCGGTCTGGCCGCGGTCGAGCGCATTCAGGAGGTGCGCCGCCGGGGCATGGAGATGGCTCTGGCGGACTGGTCGCCCGAGGACTTGGTGCAGCTCTCCGTGCTCTTCCACCGGCTTGTCGATGACTTCGTCGCGCACGCCGAGGTCAACATCGACGTCCGGCCCTCTGCCTGACGGCGAAGCGGAGAATTTGTGCGGGCGGTCTCTTCAGGCCGGGGCCGAGCCCCTGGGCTGCCGTTCAGTCGTGACGCGTAAGCCCTACCCGAATGGTCTTGCCATGCGCAGGAACATCATCACCAGTGAGAAGCCGTCACCGCCTCGTGGTGGCGGGCGACATGTCCTGGTCGTCGACCCCGATCCCGGGGTAACCGAACTCCTCACCGGCGCACTGGAGTTGGCGGGGTATCGAGTCGGCACGGCGGGCACCAGTACCGAGGGGGATGATCCGGCTCGCTCAGCTCCGGTTCGAGCTGGTGGTCTGGGATGCCGCGCTGCCGCACCTGCCCAGCTCCGTCTGGGACGGCCGCGTCGCCCCTGTGGACCGCCCCCCGCTTCTCTTCCTGGCCACCTGCGACTCCCTCCACTGCCTCGTGCCAGGACTCGGCCTGGGCGGGGAGGGCTACGTCACCAAGCCTGTCCGGATCGCCGAAGTCCTGGCCAGGGCCCAGATCCTCATGCGCGGCCGGAGCCCCGAACGGGAAGGGGTGCCCTGCTACGGAGACCTGGTCCTGGACGACGTCACGTGCCAGGCCCGGCGCGGGCCCAGACAACTCGGCCTCACCCCGCCGAGTACCGGCTCCTGAGCCACCTACTGGCCAACGCCGAGCGCCTCCTGGACCCGCTCGGGGAGGTCGGTGGCGTCGGCGGGGCAGGGCCGCGTCGGCACCGAGGCGCCGGCGCGGTCCCGCTTGCCCGGCAGCAGGTCGGTGACGGCGATCTTCGCGGCGCCCGCGTGCCGGGCGGCGGCGAGGACCAGCAGACCGATGGGTCCGGCGCCGAGGACGGCGACCGTGCAGCCGGACCCGGCCCTCATCAAGGGCCACCTGCGTGCGGCCGGGCTGGAAGCCGGTCTCAGCTACGTCGAGCATGAGCTGTGCATCGACCGGGACAGGTACTTCGGCATGGTGCGCGCCCGTTACATGTCCCTTCTCTCCACCTTCAGCGAGAGCGAGATCGCGGAGGGCATCGACGAGATGCGAGCCGCTCATCCCGAGCCCGTGAGGACGAACCGTTCTCCGAAGTCGGCGCCTGGTCGTGTCATCCCTGAGGGGTGGGGAGGGCAAGGATTAGGGCGCGCACTGTGATCGGCTGCTTCAGTGGTAGCTCGCCTGGGGGCTGGATCGAAGGTGGCGGCCTCTCGTCTCGACCTGCGATCCTGGCCGTCTCACCGGCGCCGAGGGCGGTGCCGTCGGCGCGTCAGCGAGGTCCACGTCCGCTGCCGCGATGACACGGCCGAACAACCACACCGGTCGTATCGCACGAACCGCACCCAGAAGAAGTGCGGCCTCCGCCAGCCAGTGCACGGCGCCGGGGTCTTTCTCTGTGGTGTCCAGGATCGCAGTCAGCAGACAGAGCCCCGAGACGACCAGCGTCGCACCGAGGATGCCGACCCAGTTGCGCCGGAACTGGGCTCCTTGCCTGGGATGGGTACGCAATGTCTGCATGCGCACGCCAGCGGAGGAGGCGTACTGGGCGATGGCCGCGGTAATGAAACTGCCGACGAGGGCTGCGACCGTGGCGATCCCGGTGTGGACAGTGATCCGTTGTTCGCGTCCCGGTCAGGCGAGCACATCCCCACCACCGGTGATCAACACGGCGCCCAGATGCGTCCCGGTGATCACCAGGACGATCAGCCAGTCCAGACCTGGCCGCCCCAGCCAGCGGGTCCACAGCTGGCGCAGCAGAGTGTCCTCATACACGACGTCCCCCAGCCTCCCCTGAACTGCCGCTCAGGTTAGCCGCCGGGTCTGACAGCATCCTCCAGCTCCTGCCGATGATCGGCAGGAGCGTCGAAGACGGCGTTGACCGCGAAGCCCAGGTCCACCGAGCGTCCGTCGGTGAAACCGATGGGTACGTCGCACTGGGCCGTGATGCGGTGGCGATCGTGTCCCTCGTCGTGTCGACCGCTTCGCAAGGCTGCCGCCCCGTCCCGGTCGGCGCCTCGCATGCCGCCCCTTGTCTTGCGGCACGGATGCATGCACACTGGCTCTCGCGAAACGCGAAAGATTTCTCGTTTTTCTAGACAGGACGGGATGGCCCATGGCCCCACCACCAGAGCTCCGGCGTCGCCGCTGCCGGGCTGCCGCATGTGAGACCCGTACCGGCGGCTGAAGCGCGGGCCGGAGGCGGAACGACGCGGTATGCGTCCCGTCCGCCGGAACGCCGCGGGAGCTTGCCGTCTGCGACGGCCGACCTCGCCGGGATATACACGACTGATCGGGCAGGCCAGTACCAGGACCCTGTCGAACCGTTCACGCGGAAGTACGGGCGATCAACGCGCCACGGCGCTCGCTCCCACGGCCATGTCCCGCCGTAACGGTGCGCCGCGCCGACCCCCCCTCGGCAGACCCGCGCGGACACCGCGCACGGTAGGGGGCCTCGGCTCCTCCTGCTTCGGCCGGTGAACAGGAGCAAGCCGGACACGCCTCCCCGCGGCGGCCGATGCCGGATGCCCTCCGTGCCTTCCTCTCCACACCCACCCTCAGGGAGACCGCTATGACCCAGGACAACGTGCGCGTGAACACCGCATGGGAACGCGTCGACGAGACAGTGCTCGATCGGTTCCGTACCCACTCCGTTGCCAACCTCGGTGACGCCCTCGACCGCCTGAACATCGTCGACGGGGGCATCTCACCCGTCTGGAGCGGTGCCAGGGCCGTCGGCAGGGCGCTTCCGGTCCTGACCGTCGCGGGCGACAACAAGGCCGTGATCGCCGCGCTCGAGCACATCCGCCCCGGAGACATCCTCGTCATCAACGCATTCGGCTACGACGGCCGCGCGATCATCGGCGACAACCTCGCCCAGCGATTCGCCGTGTACGGCGCCGCCGGCGCGGTCGTCGACGGATACGTACGCGACGCCGCGATCATCGAACAACTCCGCGTACCGGTCTTCGCCCGCGGGCTCACGCCTGCCGGCCCGTTCAAGAACGGCCCGGGCACGATCGGCGAACCCGTCGCCATTGGCGGCGTCGTGGTGAACCCCGGCGACATCGTCGCGGCCGACGGGGACGGCGTCATCGTCATCCCGCCGCACCGCGCCGACGAAGCACTCAAGGCCGTCGAGGAAATCGTCGCCCGCGAGGCAGCCCTCGACGCCGAGGTCGAGGCGCTGCGGACCAAGGCCGCCCGATGACCGGCCAGGACCGGGTGCCGGGCCGCCTCCGCGTGGCCGTCGCCGCACCGCTGTCCGAGGAGAACTGCGCGCGCATCCAGGAGCTGGAACCGCGGATCGACCTCGTCGTCGACCGCTCCCTGCTCCCGCCGATGCGCTGGCCCGCCGACTTCGCCGGCGACCCGGCCTGGCAGCGCACCCCCCAGCAGCAGCGCGCCTACGAAGCCGCCCTCGACGCGGCCGACGCCCTGTACGGCATTCCCGACGTGGACCCGGCCGCCCTGGCGCGAGCCGTCCGGGCCAACCCCCGCCTGCGCTGGGTGCACACCATGGCCGCCGGCGGAGGCGGCCAGGTCAAGGCCGCAGGGCTGCGCACCGACGAACTCGACCGAGTCCTCTTCACCACCTCGGCCGGAGTACACGGACGTCCGCTCGCCGAGTTCGCCGTCTTCGGCGTGCTCGCGGCAGCCAAGGACCTGCCCCGCCTGACCCGCCAGCAGCGCAACCACGAGTGGAGCGGCCGCTGGACGATGGGGCAGGTGAACCAGCAGACTGTTATGGTGCTCGGCCTCGGCGGAATCGGCCGGTCAGTCGCCGCAGCACTCCACGCGCTGGGCGCGACGGTCATCGGCACGAGCAGGAGGAACGTCGGCGTCCCCGGTGTCTCCACCGTGGTGCATCCCGACCGCATCACCGAGGTGGCCCCCACCGTGGACGCGGTCGTGAACACGCTCCCCGGTACCGAGGCGACCGAGCACCTCCTCGGCAAGCGGTTCTTCGACGCCGTCCGGCCCGGCGCAGCCCTCGTCAACGTCGGCCGCGGCAGCGTCGTCGACGAGGCCGCCCTGGTCGACGCACTCGACTCCGGCCGTATCGGCTTCGCCGCGCTGGACGTCTTCGAGACCGAACCGCTGCCGGCCCACAGCCCGCTCTGGGATCACGCCCGCGTGCTGCTGAGTCCGCACACCGCCGCGCTCGACACGGCGGAGGACCGCCTCATCGCCGAACTCTTCGCCGCCAACGCCACCCGTCTCCTCGACGGACAGAGCCTGATCAACCGCGTGAACACCGTCGAGTTCTACTGACCAGGAAGACAGCCACGCACATGACCTCCCCTTTCGACCTCACCGGCAAAGTCGCCCTGGTCACCGGATCGAGCCGCGGCATCGGACTCGGCATCGCCACGGGACTCGCGGACGCCGGGGCCACCCTTGTTCTCAACGGCATCGACCCGGGCCGCCTCGAAGCAACACGCACGGCACTCGCCCGCCGGTTCGGCGCCCACCGTGTCGCGGCACACGCGTTCGACATTGTCGACGAGGACGCCGTGGCGGAGGCCATCGCGTCGATCGAGTCCGAAGTCGGCGCCATCGACATCCTGGTGAACAACGCCGGCGTCCAGCACCGCGAACCCCTCGTCGAGGTGAGCCTCGACGACTGGCGGCGGGTCGTCGACACCGACCTCACCGGCGCCTTCGTCGTGGGCCGCCATGTCGCCCGCCGGATGCTGCCGCGCCGCACCGGCAAGATCATCAACATCTGCTCGGTCCAGACCGACCTCGCCCGCCCGACCATCGGCCCCTACACGGCGGCCAAGGGCGCCCTACGCAACCTCACCCGGGCCATGACAGCGGAATGGGCAGGCGAAGGACTGCAGATCAACGGAATCGCGCCCGGATACATCCACACGGAGATGACGCAGAACCTCGTGGACGACGACGAGTTCAACGCATGGATCCTCGGCCGCACCCCCGCCCGGCGCTGGGGAACGGTGACCGACGTGGTCGGCCCCACAGTGTGGCTCGCGTCCAACGCATCCGACTACGTCAACGGCCAGATCATCTTCGTCGACGGTGGCATGACGGTCGTCGTCTGAGAAGGGAACGTCCATGACCCCCAGCACCACCACCGCGGTCGTCGCCCACGGCGCCGACGACGTCCGAATCGAGCGTGTCGCCGTACGCTCTCCCGAGCCCGGCGAGGCGGTCGTCGCCGTCGCCTACGGCGGCATCTGCGGCTCCGACCTGCACTACTGGCGCCACGGCGCCGTAGGGCAATCCGTCCTGCGGGCGCCGATGGTCCTCGGACACGAGGTGGTCGGAACCGTCGTACGGGCGGCGGCCGACGGAACCGGACCGGCCGCAGGCGCCCGGGTCGCGGTCCACCCGGCGACGCGCGAGGACACCGACGTCCGCTTCCCCCACGACCGGCCCAACCTCTCCCCGGGTGTGCGCTACCTCGGCTCGGCCGCGCGGTTCCCCCACACCGAGGGCGCCTTCGCCCGCGAGATCGTGCTTCCCTCGGCGATGCTGCGCGAACTGCCCGCCGGACTCGACCTGCGCATCGCGGCCCTGGCCGAGCCGGCCGCCGTCGCCTGGCACGCCGTGTCACAGGCGGGCGACCTGCGAGGCAAGCGTGTCCTGGTCGTCGGCAGCGGGCCCATCGGCGCTCTCGCCGTCGCGGTGGCGGCGCGAAAGGGCGCCTCCGAGATCGTGGCTGTCGACCTGCACGCGAAGCCTCTCGACATCGCAACCGCGGTCGGAGCAACGCGGACGCTCCACGCCGGTGACGCCGAAGGCATCGCCTCCGTGGACGCCGATGTCGTGATCGAGTCCTCTGGCAACCACCGCGGTCTCGCCTCCGCCATCACCGGTGCCACCCGGGGCGGAACGGTGGTCATGGTCGGCCTCCTGCCGGGCGGCGACCAGCCCGTGCCGATCGCGCACGCCATCACCAGAGAGCTGCGCCTGGTCGGCTCATTCCGGTTCAACGACGAGATCGACCAGGTCATCGCATGCATGGCCGACGGATCCCTGGCAGTCGGCCCGGTCATCACCCACACCTTCCCGGTCGACGATGCACTGAAGGCCTTCGCCGTCGCCGCCGACGCTTCGGTCTCGGGCAAAGTGCTCCTCACGTTCTGATACTGACGACTCGTACGGGCTCGCCCGTCCCCTCTGATCGAAAGAGGTCCAGATGAACACCAGCGCAGCGGCAAACATAGGCGTCGTCGGGCTGGCGGTGATGGGATCGAACCTGGCGCGCAACCTCGCTTCCCGCGAGGGCAACACCGTCGTCGTCTACAACCGCACTCACGCTCGTACCGAAGAACTCGTCAACGGGCACCCTGAGGCGGGCTTCATCGCCGCCGCGTCGATCGACGAGTTCGTCGCGTCACTGGCGAGGCCGCGTACCGCGATCATCATGGTGCAGGCAGGAGCGGGCACGGACGCGGTCGTCGACCAGCTCGCCGAGCGCTTCGAGCCCGGCGACATCATCGTCGACGGCGGCAACGCGAATTTCCAGGACTCCATCGCCCGTGAGCAGCGGATGGCTCCCACCGGCATCCACTTCGTCGGCGTCGGCGTCTCCGGCGGCGAGGAGGGCGCGCTCAACGGCCCGTCGATCATGCCGGGCGGCTCGGAGGAGTCCTTCCGGACCCTCGGGCCGATCCTCGCATCGATCGCCGCGGTCGCCGAGGGAGAGCCCTGTGTCACGCACGTGGGCACCGACGGCGCCGGTCACTTCGTCAAGATGATCCACAACGGCATCGAGTACGCCGACATGCAGTTGATCGGCGAGGCGTACGACCTCCTGCGGACGGTGGGCGGTCTCCAGCCGCGGGCCATCGCCGACATCTTCGCCGAGTGGGACAAGGGCCCGCTCGAGTCCTACCTGATCGAGATCACCGCAGAAATCCTGCGCCAGGTCGACGCCACCACCAAAGAGCCGTTCGTGGATGTCGTGCTGGACCAGGCCGGCTCCAAGGGCACCGGTGTGTGGACCGTGCAGAACGCCCTCGATCTCGGCATCCCGGTGGGCGGCATCGCCGAAGCCGTGTTCGCCCGTGCCGTCTCCTCCAAGCCGGCGCAGCGCGCGGCGGTGCGACGGCTGGTCACCTCCCGCCCGGAAGTACAGAAGGCCGGCTCCGCCTTCGCGGAGGACGTCGCCAAGGCCCTCTACGCTTCAAAGGTCGTCTCCTACGCGCAGGGCTTCGACGCCATCGTCGCCGGCGCCGAGAAGTACGGCTGGAACATCCACAAGGACAGGATCGCCAAGATCTGGCGCGGCGGCTGCATCATCCGTGCGCGCTTCCTCGACCGTATAGCGGAGGCGTACACCGAGAATCCAGACATCGCCACGCTGCTCGAAGCACCGTACTTCGCACAGGCCGTCGCCGAGGGAGAGGCCGCCTGGCGTCGCATCGTCGCTACTGCCGCACTCTCCGGGGTGCCGGTCCCGGGCTTCAGTTCTGCACTCGGCTACTTCGACTCACTGGCCGCCGAGCGGCTCCCCGCAGCGCTCATCCAGGGACAGCGCGACTTCTTCGGCGCCCACACCTACCGGCGCACAGACAAGGAAGGCACGTTCCATACCCTGTGGTCCGGCGACCGCACCGAGATCGAGGTCGAAGGCTCCAGCCACTGACCCGCTCGGGCTGCAGCTCATCGGGCAACCTGACCGCTTGGGCCCACTCTTCGCAGTCGGACACGCCATGGAACAAGCGGCCCGCGCACGGCGGCGCTGGAGGACCCTTGTAGGTCATACGTACCAATACACGTTGAGCGAGCGGCCGTTGGGCCTGCGCGGTGTCGTAGTCCGGCCCGGGTGCGCCGGTGCTTCTGCGACCGGAGAAGCTGTTCCCGCCGGACGCGTTCGTCGAGCGGGTCGGCGGACTGACGGAGCGGCACCGCCGGCCGAGTATCGGAGGGGCCCGGCCACGCCTGGCCCGACGTCCCGCCCCTCCGAGAGGGGCGGGACTCATGAGGCGTCCGATCACCTCAGCGCAGGTGGCGCGGCCTGTGCGGACGTCCCCCACTCCGAAGGCCGCGGGCCCACAGTGAAGGCGAGCGAGCGCAGGGAGCGCAGCGCGTCGGTCGTCAGGTAGGTCCGGTCGTAGGCGGTCCCGTCCGTGCGCGCCGACTGGATGTAGCGGTCGTCCTGCGAGGTGCCGGGTGCCGTCATCGTCAGGGCCCGCTCCGGCTTCTACCAGGACGTCGTCACCAACCACTACGCCCGCAAGATCCACGCCCAGATGGCCGACGGCAAGGCGTACGCCTTCGCCTTCGACGATGTCGGCAACTACGAGTCGCTGGTCAACGACAGCAACCCGCAGCAGGCGTACATCACCCTCGACCCTTTCAACTGACCCCGATCCGGTCCTTCCAGGGCCGGCGGAGCGGCGGTTGCCGCCACCTGGCACACCAGGTGGCGGCATGGGCGCTCTCGACGGCCTGTGGTCGGCTATTTCGCGACGTACGCGTCGGCCTCGCACTTCTTGACCCACTTCTCCTGGCTCGCCGTCGGAAAGCGGGCATGGGCCAAGGCATAGTAGCCGGGAGAGTCCCACGTGGGTTCCGCGGCGATGCCGTGGGACTGCATGCAGCTGATCCACTGCCGGTACTTGTCCTTCCAGTTGGGATCCTCCTTGGAGACCCGGTCGGGCAGGGTTTCCGGCTCTTTGGACGCGCATGCCTTCAGCGCGGCCTTGTACAACTCGTCGTTCCCGCCCTTGTACCCCTTCCAGCTGCCGTCATCGTTCTTGAGCATGTACTTCGCCAGGCCGTGCTGGGCCTGGCAGTCCTGGTACACCTGCCCCAGCCGCCATTCCTCCTCCTCCGTCGTGTCGGGCCGTATGAGGGGCCGTTCGACCTGCACCGCTGTCTGAGACGGTGCACCGCTGGGCGTGGCCACGCTCGCGACGCCGTTGTCCGCGGCGTCCTCGGCGGGCTTGGATCCTCCGCCGCAGGCCGTGAGGAGCCCCAACGAGGCCAGAGCGGTGGCCGCTGTGAGACAGCGGACGAAATGCGCCGGGCGGGGCGCGATGAATGTACGCATTGGAACGATCATCTCCAGTGGTGTGCCGGTGTGCCGGTGGGTCTTCAGGTGGTGGCCAGCGCCGCCGTCGGGGACAGTCGGGACGCCCGGACGGCCGGGTACACGCCCGCGATGACGCCGATGAGTACGGCGCCGCACAGTCCGCCGGTCACCGCGTTGAGCGGGATCACCGGCGGCCAGTTCTTGTAGGTCGCGTAGCCCACGGTCGCGAGGACCCCGACGATGATCCCGGTGAGACCACCGAGGCCGGACAGCGCGATCGACTCGGTGAGGAACTGGCCGCGGATCTGCCCCCGGTTGGCGCCCAGGGCGCGGCGCAGTCCGATCTCGCGGCGGCGTTCGAGCACGGAGATCACCATGGTGTTGGCGACGCCGATGCCGCCGACCAGCAGGGCGAGTCCGGCCAGGCCGACGAACAGCCCCGAGAACGTGGCCTCGGCGGACCGCTTCGCGGCCAGGGCGTCCGACGGCCGGCTGACCAGGACCATGCTCGGGGACTGCGGGCTGATGGTGGCGGGAAGCACCGCGTCCACGTCCTCGATCGCCGCCTCGTGCGCCTGGATGAACAGCTGTGTCGGCCTGCGGTCGAATCCGAGTTGGCTGTGCGCGGCCTCCCAGCCGACCAGGACGGACCGGTCGATGTCCGGAGTCAGCGGTGTGGTGCGCAGAATCCCGATGACGCTGAACCACCGGTCGCCGATCAGTACGAGGGGCGGCGGTTCGCCGGGGCGCAGGTCGCGGTAGCCCAGGCGGGCCGCCGCGACCGAGCCGAGAACGGCGGTGGGGAACCGGTCGGTGGCCGCGGTGAGGTACCGGCCCGAGCGGACCTTCGCGTTGATCACGTCGAGCAGGTTCGGCCGGGCGGCCAGTACCGTCAGGCCGGACAGGTCCAGCTCACCGATCCGGTCGGAGCGCCGGACCACCGTATGGGTGTTGGCCACCGCGGTCACGGCCTGCACGGGGCCGACTCGGGCGACCATCGCGACCGACTCGGGCGGGAACGAGGCCGGCTCCCCCTGCTCGGCGGCATTCGCGTCCGCGATCGCCTGGAGCCGGTCGGTCCCCAGCGCGGTCAGTTCGGCGTTGAGCGCCCGCTGGCTGGAGGCCGGTATCCCGGTGACCACGATCATCGTGGCGATGCCGATGGAGATGCCGAGCGCGGACAGCGCCGCCCGCATCCGCCGGGTCCGGATGCCGATCAGGCCGAGGCGGAGCAGGTCGGACGGTGAGAGCCGGACGGGCCGGTGCCACGGCGTCGCGGACCCGTGCCGTGCGGCCGTGGGCCGGTGCCACGGGGCTGCCCTCATGTCGCGACCCTGTCGGCTGCGACGTTGTCGGCCGCGGACCTGTCGGCGACGACGAGCCCGTCCTGGATCTCCACTTGTCGCGGCAGCCGGGCGGCGATGTCGCGGTCGTGGGTGATGATCGCGATGGTGGTTCCCTCCTCGTTGAGCCGGGTGAGCAGTTCGAGTACGGCGCGCCCGTTCCCGGTGTCCAGCGCGCCGGTCGGCTCGTCGGCGAGGACGAGCGCGGGTTCGTGGACGAGCGCCCGTGCGATGGCCACCCGCTGCCGTTCGCCGCCGGAGAGCTGGTGCGGCTGGTGGTCGGCGCGGTGGGCCAGGCCGACCCGTCGCAGCGCCGCGACGGCCAGGGGCCCTCGGCGCTTCCTCGGCACCCCGGCGTGGAGCAGGCCGGTGGCCACGTTCTCGGTGGCGGTCAGGCCGTCGGAGAGGTGGAACTGCTGGAAGACAAAGCCGAGCCAGCGCCCGCGCAGCGCGGACAGTTGCCGGTCCGGCAGGGTGGTGACGTCGTGACCGGCGATCACGACGCTGCCGCTGGTCGGCCGGTCCAGGGTGCCCATGACGTGCAGCAAGGTGGACTTGCCCGAACCCGACGGTCCGACGATGGCCAGGAGTTCGCCGTCCCGGATGTCCAGGGACACCCCGGCGAGTGCCTTGACCCCGCCGGGATACTCGACCACCGCGTCCCGGACCGACAGCACTGCCGTCATGACGCGGTCACCACCCGGACGCCCTCGGCGATCCCGGCACCGCTGACCTCGACCATCCCCTTGGAGAACAGGCCGGTCTGCACGGCGACGAACCGCCCGTCGGTGAGCTGCAGTCCGTAGCCGCCTCCGCGTAGCCCGAGCAGCGCGGTGATCGGTACCGCGAGCACCCCGGTGTGGGTCTCGGAGTCGAACACGACCGAGACCTGCGCCGAGTCGAACTTCTTCACCTTCCCGGGGTCGATGAACGTGACCGTGATGGTCACCTTCTGTGCCGAGCCGTCGTCCTGGTCGTCCGATGTCTCGACCGCGGTGCCGATGCTGGCCACCTTGCCGGCGGCCGTGGTGTCGTCCGGGAGCCGTACCGTCACCGGGTCTCCGCGCTTGACGGCGCCGACCTGGGTGGCGTCCACCTGGACGGTCACGGCCTTGGCGGTGGTGGTGACCCGCAGCAGGGACCCGGCGACAGGGTCGCCGACCTGGACGACGGCGCCTTCCACCCGGACCGCTCCGCTGAGCACCGCCACGTCGCCGGTCTCGATCACACCGGTGACGGGCACGCCGCGAGCGGCCTGCCAGCGCTCGATCGCGCTGATCAGGGCAGCGGTGAGTACGCCGTCGCCGGACCGCACCTGTACCTGGCTGGTCGTGGAGGCCGACTGCGAGGTTGAGGATGCGGATCCGGACGGGGACGCGGACGGGGACGGGCTGGACGAAGACGTAGCCTGTTTGCCGCCGCCAGATGTGCTCGCGTCCGAGTCCGAGTCCGAGTCCGACCGCGCCGTGTCGGTCGTCGAAGCCGTGACGGTGACGGTCTGCCCCGGCGTGGGCTGACTGCCGATGTCGTAGCCCAGGGCCCGCAGGTTGTCGACGATCACGCGGACGTCGCGGCCCACCGTGTTCGGGGTCGTCAGCCGCCGGTACAGCGGGACGGTGCCGTAGAAGACCGGCACAGGCAGGTCGTCGACGCCGTACAGCGGCTTGCCCCGGGAGACCGTGCTGCCGCTCGGCGCCAGCCACGTTACCGTGCCTTCGCCGGTCCCCTTGACCGTCCGCGGGGTGCCGTAGCCGAGCGTGCCGTCGAGGGACTGGGTGTCGGTCAGGTCGGTACGCACCACCTTGACCGTCCGCGCCGACGGCTCGGACGTGGAACGCGCCGCACCGGCCCCGGAGTTCCATGGCACCGCCACGGCGACGCCCGTTCCCGCCAGCGCCACCGCTACGACGGCCAGCGCGATCCGGACGCGTCGTCGGCGCCCCCGCGGGGCCGCGCCGGCCGTGGTGGGCACGGGCTCCGGGTCGCCGCCGGTCACCGGCGTGACTCCGAGGCGCGGCGGAACAGGTCGACGACGAGGCGTGCGGGGCGCCGCGGGGCGCGCCGGCCAGGAGTCGGCACGGCGCGGGCTGCGGCGGCGTGCCGGGTGACTCGGATCATGGGTGATGACTCCCGATCGATACGGGCCGCCGGGAGCGGGACGCACCCGGCGGCCGGAGGAGGAAGAAGCACTCCTCTGCGAACGGAGCCGACGATGCCGGACCGGAATCAGAGCGGTTTCAGGGAGATGTATCGAGATTGTCAGCGGGGCGGGCCCGGCTGGACGCCCGACCTAAAGTCACCGTCATGAGCGCACGGATCCTGGTTGCCGAGGACGACGTCAGACAGGCGCAGGTACTGCGCATGTACCTGGAGTCGGAGGGGCACAGCGCGGTGGTCGTGCACGACGGACGGGCGGCGATCGACGCCGCGCGACGGCTGCGGCCCGACCTGCTGGTGCTGGACGTGATGCTGCCGAAGGTCGACGGCCTCGACGTGTGCCGGATCCTGCGCGGCGAGTCGGCCGTACCGGTGTTGATGCTGACCGCGCGGTCCGACGAGAACGACCTGCTGCTCGGCCTCGACCTCGGCGCCGACGACTACATGACCAAGCCCTACAGCCCGCGCGAGCTGATGGCCAGGATCCGTACGCTGCTGCGGCGGGTGGAGCGCGTGGAGTCGGCGGACGACGGCGTGCTGCGGGTGGGTCCCCTCACGGTGGACCCTCTCCGGCACGAGGTGCTGGACGCCTCGGGCCGCCAGGTCACGTGCACGCGCGGGGAGTTCACGGTCCTGGCGACCATGGCCGCCGAACCCGGCCGGGTCTTCACCCGCAGGCAGCTTCTGGAACGCACCCGGGGCTGGGACACCGCGCCGACGGACCGCACGATCGACATGTACGTGATGAACCTGCGCAAGAAACTGGAGCCCGACCCGCGCCGCCCCGCGTACCTGGTCACCGTCCACGGGGTCGGCTACAAGCTGGCCCCGGGACCCACCGCCGTGGAGGACCGGAATGAGCGGCGTGGCCCGCGCTAGGGTCCCGCTGCGCGGCAGCCTGTTCACCCGCCTGCTCACCGCCTCGCTGCTGGTCGCCGTCTGTGCGGTGGCCGCCACGACCTGGCTCGCCGTCACGACCACGACGCGGGCGATCCGCACGCAACAGGGGGAGTCCCTGGAGGACGACACCCGCATCTACGACGCCCTGATCGGCTACGCGGCGACGCACTCCGACTGGGTCGGAGTGCAGGAACTGGTCGGCGACCTCGCGGCGCGATCCGGGAGGGCGGTCACGGTGACCACAACCACACAGGCACGCACGCGCATCGCCGGTTCCGAGAAGGCGATCCAGCTGCCGTACCGGCCGACCGCACAGGTCGACCCGCTGCGGCTCGACCCGGTCCTGTCCGACGCCGGCACGATCGATCCGCGCGTCGTGGGCCCGTACCTCCTGGAGGCGAAGGACCGGGAGCAACTGCGGCGAACGGCCGACACGATCGCCCAGTGCCTGCGCGCGAACGGAATCGACGCCAGGATCACCACGCTGCCCAGCGGGCGCCCCGAGATCCGGCCGGACCGCCCCGCCCCCGGCCGGACGGGGAGCAAGACATGCGATCCCGTCACTCTGGCGATACCCCTGCCGTCGGAGACGCTGGCGCTGTCGCAGGTGAGCGACCTCGCCACGAAGTGCATGAAGCAGCAGGGCCGAGCGGGGCTCGACGTCCTCGCGGACTTCTCCTGGAGCTACCCCGACGCGACCGGTCCCGAGACCTCGGACCGCGCGGCCCAGGAGTGCGTCAACGAGGCCCGGCGCCAGCAACTCCGGGCCTACGTGTCGCCCCCGGTGCTGCTGTTCGTCGGTGACCGCAGCAGTCCGGAGACCTCGGGCCTGCGGCTGTCCACGGGGAACATCCTGCGGATCGTCGGGGCCGCGGCGCTCGTCCTCGCCGTCGCCGCCACCGTGACCACACTCGTGGGCCGACGGCTGGTCCGTCCGCTGCGCGTCCTGATCCAGGCGGCCCAGCACCCCGCCGGCGAGGCCGTACGGGTCCCGGTGACGGCCAACGACGAGATCGGCCTTCTCTCCGCGGCGTTCAACGACCTCGCCGAGCGCAGACAGGAGCTCGAACAGCAACGCAGGTCGATGGTCAACGACGTGGCGCACGAGCTGCGCACCCCGCTGACCAACATCCGCAGCTGGCTGGAGGCGGCCCAGGACGGTCTCACCCCGGCGAACCCGGAACTGCTGGCACTCCTCCTGGACGAGGCGGTACTGCTGCAGCACGTCATCGACGATCTGCGCGATCTCGCGGCCGCCGACGCGGGCAACCTCGTGCTGCACCGTGAACCGCTGCACGTCGGTGACCTGCTCGAACAGGTGACGGCGGCCTACCGCGGTACCGCCGACCTGGCCGGCGTCGGGCTGCGGATCGAGGCCGCCGGAAAACTGGAGGCCCACGCCGACCGGGTACGGCTGCGCCAGGTGATCGGCAACCTCGTGTCCAACGCGGTCAGGCACACGCCGGACGGCGGCTCCGTCGTCCTGCGGTCCCGCAGGGAGGGCGGCGACCTGGTCGTGGAGGTCGCCGACTCCGGGACCGGGATCGATCCGGCGGACCTGGACCACGTCTTCGACCGTTTCTGGCGAGCGGACAAGTCCCGCAACCGGCAGACCGGCGGAAGCGGCCTCGGGCTGGCCATCGTCCGCAAGCTGACGGAGGCCCACGACGGGTCCGTCTCGGTGGCCAGCACTCCGGGCCTCGGCTCCGTGTTCACCGTCCGACTGCCACAACCGTGACGTCCGACAGACGGGTCTTGCGGGACGACGAACTGGCGGAGTTGACGCGTGCCCCTGATCCGGGCCGGAGAGGAACCGAAGAAGAAGACGGGACTCACCCGTCGGCGGTGAGTTCCAGCAGGCCGCTGCGGACGGCCTCCGAGACCGCCGCGGCCCTGTTCTCGACGCCCAGCTTCCGGTAGATGCGCACGAGGTGCGTCTTGACGGTCGCCTCGCTCAGGAACAAGATCTCCGCGATCGCGCGGTTGCCGTGGCCGTCGGCCATCAACCGGACGACTTCTCTCTCACGCTGCGTCAAGTCCGGCCGGGGGGCCTCCACTTGACCGAAGAGGTCACTGACTATCCCGGGCGCGAGGCCCATGCCGCCGGCGCAGGCGCTGCGCACGGCCCGGAAGAGTTCCTCGGGCGGACCCGCCTTGAACACGTAGCCGCGTGCGCCGGCCTCCAGCGCTCTGACGACGTCGGCGCGCCCGGAGTAGCTGGTCAGCATCACCACGGGGATGCCCGTGGCCTCGGCGGCCAGCCGGCGGACGGCTTCGATGCCGTCGATGCCGTGAGTCGTGCCCCCGAACCGCAGGTCCATCAGAACGAGATCCGGTGCCAGTGTCAGAGCGAGAGCGACGGCGTCCTCGCCGCTGCCCGCCTCTGCGATCACTTCGAGGTCCGCCTCGCCTTCCAGCAGCGCCCGCAGCCCGGCCCGGACTACCGAGTGATCGTCCGCGATCAGCAGACGCAGCGCGGCGCTGGTCATCGTGCGGTCGCCGAGGGCACAGGCACGACCTGGTCGGCCCGCGGGCGGGCGGGAAGGGCGGCCCGGACCTGGGTGCCCCCGCCCGGCGCACCGCCGACATCGAGATCACCGCCGTACTCGCGAAGCCGCGCCCTGACCGAGGGAAGGCCGAAGCCCCGGCCCGGCCGGGAGGCCGTGACCATCCCGGCGGGGGCGAGACCGACGCCGTCGTCGCACACTTCGAGTTCGACCCGGTCCGTGTGACGGCGCAGCGTGACCAGCACGTTCATGGCATGCGCGTGTTCACGTACGTTCGCCAGCAGGCTCTGGGCCACGCGGAACAAGGTGGCGGCCTGCTGGTCCAGCGCGGGGTGGTGGTCTCCCACCGAGCGGAACTGCACCCGCGTGGCCGTTCCGTCCGCCTGGGCACGCGTGCACAGCAGGCGCAGGGATCCTTCGAGGCCGGCCTCGGCCACCGCGGACGGAGTCAGGTCCCCGATGATGCGCCGGGTCTCGTCAAGGCCCGCGTCCAGACCGTCGGCGACCGCGCGCACCCGGGTGCGCGCGACGTCCGGCCGCTGCTCCCAGTCCCGCTCGGCCGCCTGCAGCAGCATCAGGCTGCCGGCGAGTTCCTGGGCGAGCGAGTCGTGCAGGTCCCGTGCGATGCGCGCGCGTTCCTCCACCACACCGGCCCGGCGCTGCTGCTCCGCCAGGACTTCACGCGTGCCGCGCAGTTCCTCGACAAGGCGCTGCCGTTCCGTCGCATCCCGCTGTTGCGTCCGGTAGAGGGCCACTGTGCCCCACACGGCCGCCACGGGGATCAACACCGTCTCGGGATCGAAATGCCCGGCGGTCCTGGCCAGTTGACCGACCAGAGCGACGGTGATCGCAGCCACGGCCGTCCCGCCCGAACGTGGACCGAGAGCGCACAGTGCCGCGCACGCGAGGGGCACGGCACACCAGACGTACGTGGCGTTCAGGGGCGGCGGAACGATGACGACGAGGACCACCCACAGCAGGAGCATGCCCGCGACCCAGATGTGCCGGGCGAGCGTGCCGACCCTGCTCCACACCGCCGGGCCCGCCGCGTACGCCACGGCCAGCAGCCCGCTGGCGGCCACGATGTACCAGCACCGCGGGCTGCGGAGGTCGACGAGCCGGACCAGTGCCGTACCGACGACGACGAAGAACACGCAGTGCGGGAAGACCTTGAGGACGAAGCGACTGCCGAAGGCCGACGGCGGTACGTGAACGGGGTTGTGGTCGGACACGACAGGCCCCCAGGACGGATTGACCCACACGACACGGACAGGCGTCGGAGTCTAGCCGCCGCCTGTATGGGTCATGTGAGGAGCGAGGCCGCCGGTCCCGCCGGGGGAGTGTGGACCGGCAGCCCTGCTGGTCGTCAGGCCCCGGGGTGCAGGCCGAGCGAGCCCGGCGTCGGGGCGCCCTGGACCTCGCCGAAGTACAGGGCGAAGGTCTGCTTCCAGCGCTCGACCGCGGCACGGTCGGCCATGAAGGGCGGAAAGCCGTCGATGTTCGCGTTCGGGTACTCCCAGATCGGCTTCAGACCTGCCGGGAGAACGCTGTCGGTGCGCACCGACCAGCCGTTGAAGGACGCCTGCTGTGTGGCGGGGGAGACCGCCCAGTTGAGGTAGAGCTTTGCGGCCGTCGGGTTCTTGGCCTGCTTGAGGATCGCGGCGGGCTGGCCCCAGGCCATGAACGGGTGGCCGTCCGGGAGGACGAACTTCGCGGGAGACGACGACGGCATGGTCAGTGAGCCCGCCGCAGCGATACCGATCGCCTTCTCCCCGGCGAAGACCGCGTCCCCCGGCGAGTTGGCGCCCCGGGCGAACCGCACGTCCTGGGTGGCGAGCTTCGCCACCCAGTCCCAGCCGTACTTCTGCGCGTACAGCGTGTAGAGGTAGAGCACCGCGTCGTCGTCGTGCGGGTACGACGAGGCGATCTTCCCCTTCCACTTCGGGTCGACGAAGTCGAGCGGGGTGCGCGGAGCATCCGAACCGGCCGAGGCGACGCCGTACATGAAGCTGAACGCGACCGCCTGGACGCCGACCCACGCGCCCTGCGGATCCTTGAAGGCGTCGTACACCTCCGAGAACCCGGCGGGCTTGTAGGCGAGCAGGCGGTCCTGCTGCTTCCAGCGGGTGAAGTCCTGCAGGGTCTGCAGTTGCACGACGTCGGGGACGAGCGTGTCGGTCGCGAACTGGTTGTCGACCCGGACGTCGTGGTACTTGCTGTAGTCGACGATCAGCGTCAGATCGATGTCCGGGAAGCGCTTGAGGAAGGCCGCCTTGGTGCCGTCCTGCTGGTCGGGCGTGTCGCCGCCGGCATAGATGACGAGCTTGCCGCCTTCCGCGAGAGCGGCCTGGTACAGCTCGTCGAGCGTCCTGGTCTCCTCGGCCACGCCGGCCCGCCGGGAGGCGGCAGGAGAACCCGAGGCCGGGAGCGCGGTGGCACCGAACGCACCGAGGCCGAGGGCCGCGCCGGCGCCGGTGGCAAGGACTCGTCGTCTGCTGAGGAAGCTCGACATGCTGGGGGACCTCTCTGATCGGGATGGTCGTGCGGGGCCCGGCGCCAGGGGCAATGGTCATTCTGCTGTCGCCGAACGGGACTTCGCGTCGTCCGTACGGAGCGATGTGCGGGCAGAAGGTGGAGGCCGCGTTCAACCGAACGGTTGAACGCCCCTACGGGCCGACGTCGTGACTCTGTCAGCGATCTTGTGAGGGCCGGCCGGTGGCGGTGCGGAGGGCGTGGAAGCGGCTGAGCACCCGCCGAGTGCGGGCTTGGTTCGGTGATCCGGTCGGCGATGCGGGTGATGTCGCCGGCCAGACCGGTGAGGGCGTGCTGGGCGTGCCTTCGGCATGCCACGGTGGCGGTTCCTGCGCAGGCCGCGGGCGCGCTCGGCCGACTGCTTCCACGCCGCATCCAGGCGCCGTCACCGGCCTGGCGACGACGTTGCGTCAGGCAGGGGACGGCTCTGACCCGTTGAGGAGGGACGAGAGGCGGTGCGCTGCGGCGGTCACGGCCTCCACCACCTGGGGCAGGGCCTCCGGTGGCAACCGGAACACCGGTGCGGAGACGTTGACCGCGGCGATGACGTCGCCCCGGTGGTCGTGTACGGGGACGGCGACCGCGAGGAGACCCGGCTCCGACTCCTCGACGGCCACCGCGTAACCGCGCGTCCGCTCCGCGCGCAGGCGTTCGAGGACGGCCGGTGCGTCCCGGGGCGCCGCATCCGTGCCCGGAAGCCGGGCGGCCCCGTCGGTGGCCAGGAGCGCCTCGACCTGTTCGTCGGGCAGTCCGAACAGCAGGGCGCGGCCGGCGGAGGTGCAGTTCAGTGGCGACGTACGGCCGACCCACTCGTGCGCCTGGAGCCCGCGAGAGGTTCGCTCCGTCAGTACGGTCATCGCGCCGTGCCCGGACAGCACCGTCAGGTACGCGGGCTCGCCGACCCGGTGCACCAGCTCGCGCAGCACGGGCGGCGCCTCGCGGTGCAGCCGGTCCTCTCCCGCCGACGTGGCCAGCGCGAGGACCTGCCAGCCGATGCGGTAACGCAGACTGCGCGGGTCCCGCTCGACGAATCCCTCCTGCGCCAGGACCTTCAGGGTGCGGGACACCTGTGTCTTCTCCCGGCCCACCGCGTCGGCCACCTCCTGGACGCCCATCGGGCCCTGCCCGAGGACGCGCAGCACGTCCAGCGCGCGGTGGACACTGCTCAGGTTCTCACTCGTCATGCCACCACACTGCTACACGGCCGTGCGTATAGAGCAACCCTCATTGTTCTCATCGCACGGTACCGTCCTAAGGTCGATGGCATGTGCGGAATCGCAGCCATACACAGCAATGCAGCAGACATCGACACCGAATGCGCCGACGCGGCGGCGGAGGAGATGCTCGACCGGCTGGCCCACCGCGGCCCCGACGACAGCGGGACCCGTACGGTCGGCCGCCACACCTGGCTCGGCCACCGCCGGCTGTCCATCGTCGACCTCGACGGCGGACACCAGCCCCTCGGCGGCACCAACGGCGACGACGACTGGTTGCTCGTGTGCAACGGCGAGATCTACAACCACCAGGAGCTGCGCGACGAACTGCCCGCCGCCTTCGGCTCCTCCTCCTCCGACTCCGAGGCCGCCCTGGCTCTCCTGCGCACCGACGGCCCGCAGGGCCTGCACCGGCTCCGTGGCATGTGGGCCCTGTGCGCGGCCACGCCCGGGGGCCGGTTTGTCGCCGCCCGCGACGCCGTCGGCATCAAGCCGCTCTACTGGGCGCGTACGGACACGGCCGTGCACTTCGCCTCCGAGCTGCGCGCCTTCGACCCCGCGGTGCAGCCGTGCGCCGAGATCTTCCCGCCCGGCTGCTGGTGGACACCACAGGACGGCCTGCACCGCTTCGCTCACGCGGTCCCCGCGCACAGCGCGCCCAAGGACTGGAGCGGGGTACCGCAGGAGGCCGTCGAGAAGGCCACGTTCGATTGCGTCTCCGACTCCGTTCGCCGGCACCTGATGGCGGATGTCGAGGTCGGCGTGTTCCTCTCCGGCGGCCTCGACTCCAGCCTCGTCGCCGCCGTCGCCGCCGACGCGTACGCCCGTCAGGGGCAACGGCTGAAGACGTTCGCCGTCGGTACCGAGGACTCCCCCGACCTGCTCGCGGCGCGGGAGGCCGCCGCGTTCGTGGGCACCGAGCACCACGAGGCGCTCCTCGACGCCGGCGCGGCGCGCGCGGTGCTCGACGACGTGGTCATGTGCGTGGAGTCCTTCGACGCCAGCCTCATCCGCAGCGCCGTCCCCAACTGGTTCCTGTCCGAACTGGCCTCGCGGCACGTCAAGGCGGTCCTCACCGGCGAAGGCGCGGACGAGCTGTTCGCCGGCTACGGCTACTACCACGACCAGCACGGCGCCCCCGGGCATCTGGACGCCGAACTCCGGCGCACCGTGGACGCGCTGCACGGCCTCAACCTCCAGCGCTGCGACCGCCTCACCATGGCCCACGGCCTGGAGGCCCGCGTCCCCTTCCTCGACCACGACGTCATGGCCCACGCCATGTCCCTGCCGGCGGAGCTGAAGGCGCTCGGGGAGGACGGCATGGAGAAGGGGCATCTGCGCCGCGCCTTCGCCGGCTGGCTGCCGGAGCACCTGCTGTGGCGCCGCAAGGAGCAGTTCGGCACAGGCAGCGGCGCACAGAGTCTGCTCGCCCCCCTGTGGAACAGTCGCATCACGGACCGGGAGTTCGACACGGCCGTGGCGCGGGACGACATGCCGGAGCTGCGCAGCAAAGAGGAGCTCGGTTACTACCGCATCTTCCGCAGCGCCCTGCCCGGCGTCCGCCCCGACGCCGTCCTCACCCGCTTCGCGACGGCCTGAGGACGGCCGCGCCGTAGCGACCTCGCCGTAACGTCCTGGGCGGGGAGAGGCGGGCGACGACCTCGTTCAGGACGTCCTGCTCGCGTTGGTCGGCGAGAAGCGCCCGCGACTGCTCGACAGCGGCGTCCGGGCAGGGCGTCATCCAGAGGGTCGCGGGCCGCCGCCCCGGGGGAGGGGCCCGGTGGTCCAGGGGCCGGGGTGCAGCGCTCATGAACCGGACGGGTGAAGGGCCCGGTTCTGGCGTGGTTGTCCGGCTGCGCCCCAGCCGGTGCGGCCGACGCGGCGGCTGTCGCGGTCATACCAGCCATCCGAAGCCGCGATGTGCCTGGAGGGCACGAATTCTTGTTTCTCGCCACAGGGCGTACCTACGCTTCCAGCACCGCATTCCGGAGGCACTGGAAAAAGGGGCAGGCAAACATGGGTCGACTGGTCGGGAAAATCGCGTTCATCAGCGGTACGGGGGCTGGAATAGGGCGAGCGGCGGCCCAGGTATTCGCCGGGGAAGGGGCTTCTGTGTTCGGCTGTGACATCGATTTCGATGCCGCTGCGGAAACGGTCGAAATGGTGGAGAAGGCCGGGGGAGTCATGAAGTCCCTCGCCCCCGTCGACCTGTCGACCGAGGACGGTGCCCGGGAGTGGATCGAGGCCGGGATCGCGGCCCTCGGCGGGATCGACATCCTCTACAACAACGCCTCCGCACTGCGGAACGGCCCGTTCGAGACCATGCCCGCCGAGGACTGGTACTTCACCATCAAGAACGAGCTGGACATCCCCTACTTCTGTACCCAGGCCGCCTGGCCGCACCTGATCGCGCGTGGCGGCGGGGCCGTTCTCAACGTCGCCTCCGTGGCCGCCGTACGAGGCGCACCGTTCATGCCGATGGTGCCCCACGGGGCCGCCAAGGGCGGGGTGTTGGCGATGAGCATGCACCTGTGCGCGGCCGGCGCCCCGCACCGCATCCGCGTCAACACCATCGCCCCCGGCATGACCCGCACCGCTGCCACCGCACCCTTCCTCGACGATCCGGACGGGCCCAAGGCGCAGCTGGAGGCGCGCATCCCGGTCGGGCGCGTGGGCCAGCCCGAGGACATCGCACGGGCCGCCGCCTTCCTCTGCTCCGACGAGGCGGCCTTCGTCAACGGCGCCAACCTCATGGTCGACGGCGGCGACAGCGCGATGGCGGGCTGAGTCGCCGTGACCGCCCGGCTCGACCACGTGGGCGTCAACGTACGCGATGTGCGCTCGCTCACCACATGCTCCGGACCTGCTGAGGGGCGCCGTTATCGAGGGTCCCTCTCCCGATCCGGATATACGCAGGGCCTGGGTCACGCACCCGACAGTTCGTGAACAGCCCCGGGAAACCGGAAAGCCG
Organism: Streptomyces sp. NPDC048254; assembly: GCF_043201895.1. Classification (NCBI taxonomy): domain Bacteria; kingdom Bacillati; phylum Actinomycetota; class Actinomycetes; order Kitasatosporales; family Streptomycetaceae; genus Streptomyces; species Streptomyces sp. NPDC048254. The sequence goes on along the minus strand of NZ_JBICZJ010000023.1, from coordinate 23,205 downwards.
ACCGACGACCGTCACCCGCGGAATCACTACGGAAATATGGCGGCGTCGATGCGGGCGGGGAGGCACGGCGCGCCACGCGGCGGCTGTGAGCGGGGCCTGCCCCATCCCCGGACGCCGCACAAGGGGTCGTACGGCACATATTCATGTCACATGCCATCCATGCCGCGACGCGATTTCCGGCCGCTTCCGGCAGCGCACAGCGCTCGCTACTGTGACGACACCGGAGCCGCCTACGCGGCCCCGCTCGCACCGGCCCGTGGCCGATGCGGTGAGCGGGGTCTCCAGAGCCGAAGGAACGCGCATGACCACCATCACGTCCGAGCCGGGCCGCCGCGGCGCCACGCTCGCCGTGCGGTGGGCGCCGCTTCCGTCGGATGCCGCGCGGCGGCCCGTTTCCTTCACCGACGGCCGCCGCCATGACGCGGGACCGTCCATGACCGCTCTCGGCGGCTCGATGCCCACGCCGACCGGCTGCAAGAAGGCTTCCACGGTGATGCACACGGGCCGGCCGTGCCGTCCCGCCCATGCGGCGCCCAACGCCCGTACGTTGCTGAGAAACGGACACCGCCCGGGGCCGGTCCGCGGCCTCGCGCGTCACGCCTGACACGGCATCACCGCACCCCTTCGCCTCCGCCCTCGCCCCCGTCTCCGCCGGCGACGGTCACCGCCGCCCGCGCGCTTGTCGGCCACGGCGTCCCGGCTGCCCCCTCGCCGGTGACGGGGCTGATGGCAGGACCGGTGACTCGCCGGAGGTGACCGGGCTGGTGACAAGCCGCCGGCGAGCTGCCCCGCGACAACGACACCCGCCCCGAGCAGCGCAGGGCGCCCGCCCGCCTGCCCAACGGCCGAGCCGCGCCCTCACCACGACAACTCCGACCACGAACCGCGACCACAAGGGACGAGCAGAGTTGGACGACCACGACACACCCACACCCGACACCGTCACGCCGGATCTGGAGAGGCAACTCCAGCGCCTGGAGGGCGTCCAGGCGATCCACAACCTCATGGGCCGGCGCGCCTACCTGCACTCGGCCGGCCTCAACGACCGCGAACTCCTGGAGTGCTGGGCGACGGACGCCCCCGACGTCTCCTTCGAGGCCGAGGACTGGGGCGTGTGGGACGGCTGGGACCACATCTGGAACGCGTACGTGGAGAAGAACCCGTTCCCCGCCGGCACCCCGGGCCTCCTCATCGAGCACACGCTGACGACGCCCGTCATCGAGGTGGCCGGTGACGGCCTGACCGCCAAGGGGGTGTGGATCTCCCCGGGCCACGAGACCTTCCCCGTGCCGGAGGGCCTGCCCGCCGCTCACTGGTCCTGGGGCCGCTACGGCGTCGACTTCGTCAAGGAGAACGGCGAGTGGCGGATCCGGCACCTCCACGTCTACACCACCTTCCGCACCCCGTACGACCAGGACTGGGTCGATTCCTCGGTCAACCGCCCCGCCCACCTCCCGAAGAAGGGAGAGGTCGTTCCCGGCATGCCCGTGGTGGACCGTGCGGTGACCTTCAACCAGCCGTACGCGCTCGACGTGGTCCCCGTCCTCCAGCCTCCGCCGCCCGAACCGTACGGGACCTGGCAGGAGACCACCGGCTACACCGACCCGCCGAAGACCGACCCTTCGAAGGAGGCCTGAGGTGACGACACCGACCGGGACCCACACGACCCCGACCAGGGCCCAGCGGCTGCACCGGATCAGGGCGGTGCACGAGATCCACAACCTCATCGGCCGACACGCCTTCTTCAACGCGGCCGGCCACTACGACGACCTCATCAACACCTTTGCCCGCCACACCCCCGGCGTGACGGTCGAGCTGGCCGACTGGGGTGTGTACGAGGGGCTGGACGGCGCCCGCGCCGCGCTGGTCGGGCCGCTACTGGAGATGGCCCGCCGCAACGGGGAGGGCATGCGGGCCGCGTACCCGGAGCTGGACATCCAGGACGACCGGGCCGGGATGCTGCTGGAGGGCGCGTTCACGACGCCGGTCGTCCACGTCGCCGACGACGGCGGCTCGGCTCGCGGCGTGTGGATGGTGCTGGCCGCGCAGACGGGCTTCAACCCGGACGCGGGGCGGCCCGAGGCCGGCTGGGCGTGGGTGCACTACGCCGTCGACTTCGTCCATGAGGAGGCCGAGGACGACGGGGAGAACGGTGTCTGGCGGATCCTGCGCCTGCGGGTCGTGCCGCGCTTCCGTACCGCCTACGGCAGCAGCTGGCCCGAGAGCTCGCTGCGCCGACAGCCGCCGCCACCGCTGACCACGACGTCCGACCGGCCGCCCACCGCGCCCCTCAACGACTACACCGTCACCCGCGTGACGACGTACGACCCCAGGCCCCCGGAGCCGTACCGCACCCTCGACGACCTCCCGCCCCTGTAAAGGACCCCACATGGCACAGGACCAGGACGACTTCGACAGGCGGCTGCGACGCCTGGAGGACATCCACGAGATCCACAACCTCATGGGCATGCACGAATACCTCCACGCCGCCGGGCGCAACGGCGAGGAGTTCGAGAAACTCTTCGCCAAGGACGCGCCCGGCTTGACCTTCGAGCCCGAGGACTGGGGCGTCTTCGAGGGCGCGGAGACCGTCAAGGGCTGCTACGTCGACGGAGCCCCGCCGGCCGACATGCCGGGACTGATGACGGAACACGCCGCCACCACCCCTGTCGTCGAGATCGCCGAGGACGGCCGGACCGCCAAGGGCGTGTGGATCTCGCCCGGCCACGAGACCTTTCCCAGGCCGGACAGCCTGCCCATCGCCCACTGGTCGTGGGGCCGCTACGGCATCGACTTCGTCAAGGAGGGCGGTGCGTGGAAGTTCTGGCACTTCCACATCTACACCACTTTCCGCACCCCCTATCACCAGAGCTGGGTCGAGTCCTCGATCCACCGGCCGCCCTACTTCCCCGAACCCGGCCGGCTCATGGAGGGCATGACGCCTCCGTCGCGCCCGGTCAGCTTCAACCAGCCCTACCACGTCGACACGGCCCAGGAGTTGGCGCCGGTCCCGCCCGTGCCGTACCGGACGTTCGACGACACCTGGTCGTACACCGGCCAGCCCACCTGACCGCACCCCATTCACGAGGAGCCGTACATGAGCGACACCGCACAACTGACCATCGAGCAGAAGCTCCAGAAGGTCCTGGACATCCACGAGGTCCACAACGTGATGGGCCGGCACGCCTACTACCACGGGCTCGGCAAGAACGCCGAGGAGCTGGAGGCGATCTGGGTCAAGGAGACCCCGGAGCCCACCTTCGCGCAGAACCAGGGCTACTTCGTCGGATACGAGTCGATCAACTACTACTACGGCGAGCTGAACCGCAAGATGCAGCGAGCCAACCTCAAACTGCTGCGCCAGCACTACCCCGAACTTGAGGAGTCCGACGACAACCTGGGCGTCGGCACCCTGATCATGCACCCGCTGACCACACCGATCATCGAGATCGCCGGCGACGGGAAGACCGCCAAGGGCATGTGGTACTCCCCGGGCCAGGTCACCGAGATCATGCCTCCCGACCACAGGCCCGTCGCGCACTGGATCTGGGAGAAGTACGGCGTCGACCTCGTCCGCGAGAGGGGCCAGTGGAAGATCTGGCACCTGCACGTCTACACGGACTTCTTCACGCCGGTCGGCGCGAGCTGGGCGGACCGGACCGCGGACGCGCCGATGGGCGTCGGCGGCCCCCCGGTGGAGATGCCGCGCCCGGACATCGAGAAGGAGACCTACAAGGTCTACAGCCACACCCAGGTCCCGCAGGACTTGCCGCGCATACCCGAGCCCTACCAGACCTTCGGCGAGACCTTCAGCTACTGACAGCAGTGGCACCGACAGCACAACGGACGACGGGAGTTGGTATCAATGTCGATCTCATCCCGCGAGTACTCAAGAAGGTCGGTGCTCGCAACAGGCGCGGCCGCGGCGGCCGGGAGCGGACTGCTCACGGCCTGCGGCGGCTCCTCCTCGGGCAGTGGCACCGACGACGGCACCCTCACGATGGCGTCGTTCCCCAACGGGAACACCCTGGATCCCTGGGGATCCATCGTGAGCTTCTGGAGCGAGCAGGCCGTCTTCGACACCCTCACCCGGGTCAAGGACGACGGCACGGTCGGTCCCTGGCTGGCCACGTCCTGGGAGTACACCGACCCCTCCACCCTGGTGATGAAGCTGCGCGAGGACGTGAAGTTCAGCGACGGCACCGCCTTCGACGCGACGGCGGTGAAGGCCAACTTCGACTACGCCAAGAACAGTTCGGGCACGAAGAACTCGGGCAGCTCCGCGTACGTGGCCAACATCGCGTCGGTCACCGTCTCGGACTCCCACACGGTCCGCTTCAAGCTGGTGCACGCCAACCCGGACATGCCGTGGGCGTTCTCGCAGCAGACCGGCTGGATGGCGAGCCCGACGTCACTGGCCAAGCCGAAGAGCATGGTCATGGGCGCGGTCGGCACCGGCCCGTACCTGCTGGACACGGCGGCCAGCACCGCCCAGCAGACGTACACCTACACCCGCAATCCCGCCTACTGGGCGGGCAAGGAGGGTCTGTTCGAGAAGCTCGTCATCAAGATCATCTCTGATCAGACGGCGGCGGTGAACGCCGCGCGCACCGGCCAGGTGGACTTCCTCATCACTCCCGACCCGAAGACCAAGATCTCCGGGTTCACGTCCATGGGCGGCGCCCCGCTGGCCATCCAGGGCTTCCTGTTCCAGGACCTCAAGGGAAGCCTGTCGGCCCCGCTCAAGGACGTCCGGGTGCGCCAGGCCATGAACTACGCGCTCGACCGCGCGGCCATCCTGAAGAACGTCTCCGGCGGGCAGGGGCAGGTCAACCACTCCACGCCGTTCCTCACCTCCGGCCCGTACACCGACAGCCAGGTCAAGACGCTGTACGACTACGACCCCGCCAGGGCCAAGGAGTTGCTGGCCGCCGCCGGGTACGCCAAGGGGTTCACCGTCAAGGCGCTGGCCAACGCCCAGTTCTCCACCATGGCCCAGGCCATCGCCGGATACCTGCGCAAGGTCGGGGTGACGTTGCAGCTCAGCGAGCACTCGACCGATGTCATCCAGGAGACCAACTCCGGTAAGTGGCCGGTGGTCTGGCAGCTCACCACCGTCTCCGGCCAGCCCTTCTCCGACGTGTCCAACCTGATGACCGAGAGCGCGCTGGCCAACACGGAGAAGAACAGTGACCCGAAGATCGACCGGTTGCTGAGGCTGGCCGCCGAGGCGAGCGGGACCGCCGAACGAAAGCGCATCTACCAGGAGTTGAGCCTGTACGCGGGCGAACGGGCCTGGCTGCTCATGCCGGTGACGACCCGCAACGTCTTCCAGTGGAACGCGAAGAAGGTCACGGTGTCCCTCCCTACGGGCGCCGCGACCCCCGATCTCTTCATGATGAAACCGGCCGGCTGACCCGGCCGACGGACATCGAGGTGCACGCCGTATGTTCCGGTTCCTGCTCAAACGCCTCCTGGTCGCCCTGCCCATCCTGTTCCTGGTCGCCACCTTCACCTTCTTCCTGGTGCAGATGGTGCCCGGCGACCCCGCCTCCTTCCTGCTGGGCGGTTCGGCCTCCGCCGCCCAGGTCAGGGAACTGGACGCCCAACTCGGTCTCGACCGGCCCGTCCTGGCGCAGTACGTCTCGTGGCTGGGGGACGTGGCGCACGGCGACCTGGGGGACTCGTTCGTCTCCAACCAGCCGGTCGGGCAGTCCCTCTCCGGCGCCGTGCCCGCCACGCTGTCGGTGGCACTCGGCGCCACCCTGCTCACGCTGGCACTGGGGGTACCGCTGGGCATCGCCTGCGCGGTCCGCGGCGGGCGACTGGACCGCGCGGTGCGCGCCGTGTGCGGACTGACCATGGCCGTGCCCAACTTCTGGCTCGCCGCGCTGCTCGTCTTCGTGTTCGCGGTGCGGCTGCGGGTGTTCCCCGCGACCGGCTACGTCACCCTCGGGGACTCGCCGACGGGCTGGCTGGAGCATCTCGTGCTGCCGGTGGTGGCGATCGCCGTGGCCGGTCTCGGGCAGGTCGTCTTCCAGACCCGGGCCTCCGTGCTCGACACCCTCGCGCTGCCGTACGTACGGACGCTGCAGTCCGCCGGCGTGCCGCGCCGCCGGATCCTCTACAAGCACGTGCTGCGCAACGCCGCGATCCCGGTCGCCACGGTGACCGGCCTCAGCTTCGTGTTCGTCCTCGGCGGTGTCGTGGTCATCGAGGCGATCTTCAACCTCAACGGATTGGGCAGCCTCATGCTCTCCTCGGTACAGACCCATGACCTGGCCCTGGTCCAGGGCGCCGTCCTCTACTTCAGCCTGGTGGTGATCATCGTCAACCTGACGGTCGACATGGTCACCGCATGGCTCGACCCCCGGGTGCGTGTGTCATGACCGCCGCGACCCGGCCGCGCGGCGAAACGTCCGCCGACCTCCTCCCGCCGGCTGGCCCCTCCCCGCTGCGCGCCGCCCTGCGGTCGCTGGCGCGCAGGCCCGCGGTACTGACCGCCGCAGGCTGGATCGCGCTGGTCGTCCTCGCCAGCGCCCTGGCCGGGCCGCTGTCCCCGCACGATCCGCTGGAGCAGGATCTCGGGCACACCCTGACCGGCCCGAGCGGGGCGCATCTGCTGGGCACGGACGAACTGGGCCGCGACCTGCTCTCCCGCCTGCTGCACGGCGGCGGATACCTGCTGGCGGTCGCCCTCGTCCCGGTCGCCGTGTCCTACGTCATCGGCGTCTTCGCCGGGTTGCTCGTGGGATACGTGGGCGGGTGGGCGGACAGTGTCGCGGACTTCGTCGTGAACGTGATGCTGTCCGTGCCGTCGATGGTGGTGATCCTCGCCGTCGCCGTGGCCACAGACACCAACCTCCTGGTGCTCACGGTCGTCTTCGGGATCCTCGGCAGCGCGGGCACGCTCCGCCTGGTCCGGGCCACCACCCGGTCGGCCCGGGAGCTGTTGTACGTGGACGCCGCCAAGGCGGCCGGGCTGCCGACCCGCCGCATCCTGGCCCGGCACATCCTGCCGAACGTGGCCGGGCCGCTGGTCGTCCAGGCCTTCCTGCTCTACAGCGGCACCTTCATGTTCCTCAACTCGCTGTCCTTCCTGGGCCTCGGCTTCTCCCCCGAGAAGCCGAGCTGGGGGCAGCTCGTGTACGCCGCGACGCAGCATCTGGAGGACGACCCGTGGCAGATGGTCCCGATAGGCGTCGCCCTCATCGCCACCGTCCTGGCGCTCAACTCCCTTGGTGCAGCAGTGTTGGACGTCCTGCCCACGGCCCAGCGGGACGTCCTGCTCTCCGCCCGCCGACGGGCCCCCCGCCACGAGACCGCGCCGCCCGCCGCCCGCACCCGAGGGTCCCGCACGGACGACGTGGCGGGGCCCACGGACCCCGGACCCGCGCCGGACGGCGTGCTCGTGGTCGACCGGCTGACGGTCGCCCTGGACGGGCCGCGTGGCGAGCAGCCCGTCATCGAGGACGTGTCCCTGCATATCGGGCGCGGCGAGAGCGTCGGCCTGGTGGGTGAGTCCGGATCCGGCAAGACGGTCACCGCCCTGGCGGTCCTGGGGCTGCTGCCGCCGTCGGCCCGGGTCCGCTCGGGCCGCGTCCTGCTCGGCGGGCAGGACCTGACCCGCCTCTCCGAGCGGGAGCTGGGCAGGGTGCGCGGCACGCAGGTGGCCTACGTCTCCCAGGAACCGATGGTGGCCCTCGACCCCTGCTTCACGGTCGGCTCGCAACTGGTCGAGCCGCTGCGCCTGCACTCCGGAGCAGGCCGCACTGCGGCCCGGGCCCGCGCCCTGGAGCTCCTGCGCCTGGTGGGGATACCCCGGCCCGAGGCGGTCGCCCGCAGCCACCCGCACCAGCTCTCCGGCGGCATGGCGCAGCGGGTGTCGATCGCGCTGGCCCTCACCGGCGAGCCCGACCTGCTCGTGGCCGACGAGCCGACCACCGCGCTGGACGTCACCGTCCAGGCGGAGATCCTCGACCTGCTGCACTCCCTGCAGTGCGAGCTTGGCATGTCGCTCCTCCTGGTCACCCATGACCTGGCCGTCGTGGCGGACCTGTGCGACCGCGTCGCGGTGATGTACGCGGGTGAGATCGTCGAGCTGGGCGCGGCGGAGGAGGTCCTGCTCAGGCCGGCCCACCCGTATACGCGCGCACTGCTCGACGCGACACCCGAAGTGGCCGCGGGCGGTATCCCGCGGGTCGTGGAGGGCTCGGTGCCCGGGCCCGGCCGGCGGGCGGCGTGGTGCCGGTTCGCTGACCGGTGCGGCCATGCGACGGACACGTGCCGGTCCGGGCCCGTACCGCTGTTGCCGCTCGGACCGCCCCTACCCCCGGACGGGACACAGGCCGAACAACTCAGCCGATGCCTGCGTACCGCCGAGATCCTGGAGAGGAGCCCCCGATGACGGACATCGCGACGGATTCCCTGTTGAGCGTGGAAGGGCTGCGCGTCGACTACCGGCAACGCGGGCTGCGCCGCGGCTCCCACCGCGCGGTCGACGACGTGTCGTTCGCCATCGCCCCGCACGAGACCCTCGGCCTCGTCGGGGAGTCGGGCTCCGGGAAGTCCACCATCGGCCGGGCTGTCCTGGGCCTCGTACGGCCCTCGGCGGGGCACATCCGGCTGAACGGGCGGGAGATCACCGGCCGGGGTCGTTCAGCCGGGCAGCGGCGGGAGATCGCCAAGGACCTCCAGGTGGTCTTCCAGGACCCGTACACCTCGCTCAACCCCTCGCGCACGATCGGCAGGACCCTCACCGAGCCGCTGGAGACGCAGGGCCGCCTGAGCGCGGCCGAGGCGCTCGGTGAGGTGGAACGCCTGCTCGCCTCGGTCGGCCTGCCCGTCGACACCTCGGGCCGCTATCCGCATGCCTTCTCGGGCGGCCAGCGCCAGCGCATCGCCATCGCCCGCGCGCTGTCCACCACACCCCGGCTGGTGATCTGCGACGAGGCGCTCAGTGCGCTGGACCTGGTCACCCAGGGCCAGGTACTGGGACTGCTGGCGCGGCTCCAGCGCGAGCTGGGCGTCGCCTTCCTGTTCATCGCGCACAACCTGCCGGTCGTCCACCACATCTCACACCGGGTCGTGGTGCTCTACCAGGGCCGGGTCATGGAACAGGGCCCGGCGTCACTGGTCAACGACGACCCCCTGCACCCCTACACCCGGGCACTCCTCGCCGCCGTCCCGGTACCCGACCCCCCGCGGCAGCGCGAACGGCGCCGGCTGCGCGCGGAAACGGTCGCCGCGAGCACCGCGACCGCGCAACAACCCTCCGGGGACGGATGCCCCTTCGTCCCGCGCTGTCCCTTCGCGGCGGACGTCTGCCGTACGGCACGACCGGCGGACGTCCGGGTCGGTGAACGCACGGTGGCGTGCCACATGTTCGACGCGGCCTCCGCACATCCGGGTCGTACGGCGGACGGCGTGCTCGGCCCGCCGCGACCCCGGCAGTGATCACGTTCCACGAGGACGACGTCCGGGGCCGTGCACACCCTCGACGCGGTCGAGTTCGAGGTCGCTGGCGGGTCGCTGAAGAACCCGGCCGTCTTCGGTGTCACGAGGCCGCAGACGCTGATCGCGTTCGTCATGTGCCCGCGTCGGTGACGAAGCGCGTGTGGTCCAACGAGCGGACTTTCCCGGCGAGTTCGCGCCCCGGTGCGGCGTCGAAGGGGGAGCTGGCCCCGGGGGATCTCGTTGCCGGCCGGGTGGAGGACGATGCTGGGGTGGATGGTGCCCTTGGAGTGTCCACGACGAGCATGCCGAGGCGGTCGCGCGTCCGGCATCGGCCTTGCTCATCGGGTGGTCGGCATGGGAACCGACCGTGGTGATCGTGATGCGCCGTCCCGGCCCGGGAACCGGGTGGAGCATGGGCCGGGACGGCGCCTGTCATGGCGTCCGGATCCCCGGACTTGGCACCGTCGGTGCGGTGTCAGCCGCCTACGGTGGAGTCGGCGGCGGCGAGGACGAGGGCGGTGGCGTCGGCCGGTCGGAGGTACCCGGCGGCCGTGGCGAGCCTGGCGGACGTGGCCCAGCGGGAGACGAACTGTGTGTGGGTGGGATACAGGGCCGCCAGCTTCTCGGCGCCGAACGGCACGGTGGTGCCGAACAGGAAGCAGAACTGCGAGCCTGTCTGGCCGAGGCCCGAGAGGGTCGCTACGGGGACGTCGACCGCCGGGGTGCGGACGCCGCCCTTGGCATTGCCGTTGGCGTCGAGCACGAAGGAGGTCGCATCGGCGGCCACTTCGAGCCTCGGCGCCGATGCGGGCGCCACTCCCGTTGTCGCCCACCGGTTCAGCGCGTGGACCGCGGCTTCCAGGACGTAGTGCGCCTGGCCCGCGTTGATCGGCGTGGAGCACGAGACCTGGGGGTGGGAGGGATCAGGGGTGGTCGGCGGGTCGAGCAGGGTGTTGAAGGCCTGGACGTCCCCTTGGCCGTTGCCGGTGTCGGTGGGGCCGACCGGGGTGATGTAGGTGTCGGCGTGGGAGGTTCCCGCGACCTCCCAGAGACGGAAGTTGGTGGAGTCCGGCTGTCGGGCCGCCAGATAACCGAGCGCCAGCACGTCGGTCTCGGTCTCGAAAGTGAGCACCGGTACCCGCAGGTCGGTGCGTGTAGTGAGTCCGTCCGGGACCGGGACATCGGCCTGGGGGGCTTCGGACAGCGCCGCCGAGAAGCCGGCCCGGCTCTCCAGGAGGATGCCGTCGTACACGTTGACGAGGGGCTGCACCGCGTCGACGTACGTGGTGAGCCGGAACGCCGACTGGGATTCGCCGATGCCCAGCACCTTGTGCGGCTGCAAGCCGCCGAGGACGGTGGCCGCGGAGTCGCGTACCGCCTGCCCGGCCTGCGAGAAGATGTCGTACGAGTAGCTGTCCCCGGGGTGTGACAGGGCGGCGTAGCGGTCCGGGTCAGCCGCCTTGGTCGCGTTGACCCCGACCGCCTGGGCGGAGACGCCGACCCAGGCGTAGCCCTCACGGATCAGTTCGTTGTGGGCCTGGACCCAGGCTATTCCCGCGTCCGTCCCGCCGGACACGTTGAGCCATTCGACCAGCACGGTCCCGTTGAAGCGCCGGGGATCCTTCGGCCTGTTCACGACGATGCGCGTGGTGTACGGCGCGATGCTCGCCGGCTCCACCGTCCACTTGCCGTCGGTGGTCAGGGGGTTGACCGGCTGGTAACTGTCGGCGGTCCCGGACAGGAAGTACTCGGACTGCTGGTAGCCGACCTGGCTCAGGTCGAATGCCGTGCCCTGGAGCTGGATCGTGCCCGTGCCGCCCGTGACCGGTCCCGTGACCTGCGGACTGGCCGCGGAGGAGGGTGAGGACGCTGCGCTGTCGGCGTGTGCGATGTCTGCGGTGGAGGCCGCGATCAGGAGTGCGATCGTCGCCGTCATGGTCTGTGCTAATCGGCGGATGCGTGGCCTTCTGTCGCATGTGGTGATCATGTCGTGCCCCTTTCGTCGGTGATCCCCGCGGCAGGTAACCTAGAGTCATGTTTTCCTTTTGGTCAAGCGATATTTCAATTGCTTGCATGTGAGATTCCCCTTTCAGGGAAGAGAATTCTCACAGCAAATATTGCCAAAATGGGTAATTCTCCGGGGTGCCTTCTTTGCCCCTTGTTTCAGCCCGTCCTGCCCCAGAGCTTGAGGTAGGCGCTCCGCCAGTCCACGTCGCCGTTCCAGGGGATGGTGGTGAGGTTGTCCTTGGTGATGAGCTTGAACTTGCTCGGAACGGAGAGCGGTACGTCCTGCTTGTTGAGGATCCGGTTCGTCTCGTCCAGTGCCTGGTAGGCCGCCCACTCGGTGGAGGCGGCGACGTCGGCGGTCTGCACCTTGCCGTCCTTGACGTAGCCGAGGTTGGCGGCGTTGCCGTCGGAGGAGACGAGCTGGATCTTGTCTCCGTTGGTACCGCGCTGGATGACCGGGATGAGGGCGGTGGCCGCGGCGTCGTAGGCCGCCCAGACCATGTCGGTCTCGGGATGTGCGGCGAGCGCGGCCTGGAACTGGGTGGGCAGGCTGGTCGACAGTCCCGCGATCTGGAAGCTGATGTCGTCGGTGATCTCGCAGCCGGGGCAGTACTTCTTGAGCGCGGCCAGGACACCTCGGTGATACTCCTTCACGGAGGGGAACTCGGGGTCGTTGACCAGCAGGATTTTGCCCTTGCCCTTGGTGGCGACGGTCATTTGGGCGCCCATCACCATGCCGTATTCATAGGCGTCGGGCTCCACCGTGGTGTCGAACTGGCCCTTCTTGAAGGGGCCGCCGTTGACATCCACGAGTGCCAGTCCCGCGGCCCGGGCGTCGTCGAGGGCGGGCTGGAGCTGATCGCCGCTTCCGGCGACGAAGAAGACGCCGTCGGCCTTGAGCCGTATCGCGGTCTCGACGGCCGCGCGTGCCTTGTCGGGGTCGCCCGCGGGGTCGATCATCTTGGTCTTCCAGCCGACGGCCTTGGCGGCCTCGGCGAAGGCGTCGACTCCCCGCTTGCAGTTCTCGGCCGCGTAGCTGCACGGGACGGTGACGATCAGTCGGCCTTTTCTGACCGGCGGGGCGGAAGCCGGGACATCAGTGGATGTCACGTCCGTACGGTACTTCGCGACGTACGCCGTGGCCTCTTTCAGTCCTGAGGCCGAGAAGGCTCCGGATGCGCCGGTCGCCCCCGTGGAACAGGCGGACAGTACCGCGGTGGACGTGGAGACGCTGAGGACGACGGTCAGCGCGCGGGATCTGGGCAGGGGCATGGAACTGTCTCCTTGGGAAGGGCGGAGCGGCGAGCTGTACCGGTAGCCGGGTGGGGAGCGTGGCAGTGGGGCCGGACGCTGCCCGGGTCAGGACGAGGTGCGGGCGGTCCGGCTGCGGGCGAGGAGCACGGAGGCGGCGACCGCGACGATGAGGGCCGCTCCGTTGAAGATGTTGGTCACCCAGGTCTGGGCACCGAGGAGGGTCAGTCCGTTGGAGCCGACCGCCAGCAGGAAGACGCCGACGACCGTGCCCCAGACGTTGAAGTAGCCGGCCTTGATGGTGGTGGCACCGAGGAAGGCCGCGGCGTAGGCGGGGAGCAGGAAGTCCGGCCCGATGCCCGGCGGCACACTGCCCGACCTCGACGCCTGGAGGAGACCCGCGAGCGAGGCCAGCGCACCGGCCGTCACGAACGCGGTGGTCAGGTAGCGGCCGGTGCGGACTCCGCTGAGCCGGGCCGCGTCCCGGCCCATGCCCGTGGCCCGCAGGTACCGGCCGAACGGTGTGCGTTCCATCGCGAACCACAGCACCACGGCGAGGACGAGGAAGTAGCCGAGGACCACCTGCAGTCCGCCGGCCTTCGTGATGGTCAGATCGGCGAAGGAAGCCGAATCGAGGGTCAGCAGGGAGCTGTCGGTGAGATAGAGGTTTCCGCCGGCGAGCAGGGTGCCGACGCCGAGCGTGGCGATGAACGCGTTGACTCCGACCTTGACCACCAGGAACGCGTTGAGGCATCCGACGCAGCAGCCCAGCAGGAGGGTGAGCAGCGCCACGAGCGGCAGCGGAAGTCCCGCGTTGGACGCCCAGGTGGCGAAGATCGCGCTGAAGCCGAGTATCGCGCCCAGGGACAGGTCGAACTCGCCCGCGGCGAGCGGCAGGATCGCGGCGAGGGCCAGAATCCCCGGGATCGACTGGTCGGCGAGGACCGACTTGGCGTTGTCCCAGGTGGGAAAGGTCTCGGGCGCCGCCACGGAGAAGGTGACGGCGAGCAGTATCAGGAAGATCAGGGCTCCGTAGCCGGACGCCGTGCTGCCCGCGACCTGGCGCCAGGTGCGCCGGGCCGTGTCCTGGGGGAGTGCCGGGTCCTGCTCGGGCTGTTCCGTCGCGCTCTGCGCTGCCGACGTGGTCATGCTGGCTCCTTGACGTGGGCCGGACCTTGCGCCCTGGTGGACAGGAGCGTGAGCCGCTCCTCGGTGATGTCGTCGCCCTCGACCAGGGCGACCTGCCTGCCGCGGTCCAGGACCAGGACCCGGTCGCACAGGGCGGCGAGTTCCTGGAAGTCGCTGGAGGCGAGCAGCACGGCGGTGCCGTCGGACGCCAGTGACCGGATGGTGGTGGCTATCTCCTGTTTGGCCAGCGCGTCGACTCCCTGGGTGGGCTCGTCGAGCAGCAGCACCCGGCCGTGGCGGCTCGCCGCGCGAGCGACCACGACCTTCTGCTGGTTGCCTCCGGACAGGGTGGCGATCGGGCGGGCGGGATCAGCGGGCTTCACCGAGTAGGCGGCGATCAGCCGGACCGCGTCGGCGTTCTCCGCGTCTCTCCGCAGCAGGCCGGGGCCGGTGACGAAGGCGCGCAGCCGCCCGAGAGAGAGGTTCTCCCGCACGGTCATCGGCAGGACGCAGCCGTCGGCGTAACGGTTCTGCGGTACGCAGGAGACACCTCGAGCAACGGCGTCGGCGGGTGAACCCGGCGCGTAGGGCAGGTCGTCGACGGTCATCCGGCCGCTGCTCGGCTGCTCGGAGCCGGCGAGAACGCGGACCAGCTCGCTGCGGCCGCAGCCCACCAGTCCGGCGACCCCGAGGATCTCCCCGGCGGCGACGCGCAGGCCGACATCGCGCAGCCGCCTCCCGGTCAGGCCCTCCACCGTCAGTACGGCATGGTCGTCACCGCTGCCCCGGACGGAGGGACGCTCGGCGGCCTCCGCTTCCGGGGCCAGGCGTCGGCCGACGACGAGGGAGACGATCCCTGCCGAACTCAGCCCCTGCACCTCCTGGTCCGCGACGAGCCGCCCGTCACGCAGGACGACCAGCCGGTCGGCGATACGGCGTACCTCGTCGGTGCGGTGGCTGACGTAGACGACCGTGCCGCCGGCGGCCCGCAACCGTTCAAGTGTCCCCAGGACCGCGTTCACCTCCTCCGAGGGCAGGGAGGCGGTCGGCTCGTCCAGGACCAGCACGTTCCTGCGGAGGCTTTCGAGACCGGACTCGTCCTCGTCCTGGAAGGCTCGTGCCACCCCGACCATGGTCCGGGCCGTCGGGTCCAGGGCGGAGACCAGGGTCCCGGGATCCCGGTCGACGCCGAAGAACGCCAGAACGCGCGCGACGTGCTCGTGCTGCGCCCGGCGGTCGATGGCCCGCAACGGCCCGCGGGTGCGGAACCGGTCCGCCAGGGCGAAGTTGTCCGCGACGGACAACGCCCCCACGAGGCCGATGTCCTGGTGCAGGAAGCGCAGACCGCGGGCGTGCGCCTGGGCCGGTCGCATGGGCAGGGCCACCGGTTTCCCCGCCACTTTGAGGGTGCCGCCATGGTCGGGCTCGTACACCCCGGCGAGGATTTTGATCAGCGTCGACTTGCCTGAGCCGTTCATGCCGAGGAGAGCGGTGATCGCCCCGCGCGGGATGTCCAGGGACACATCGGCGAGTGCTCGCTGGCCCGCGAAGGTCTTGCTGACGTGCCGCAGGCTCAGGGCCGGAGTCTTCCGGGCGGCCGTATCGGCCGGAGGGCCGTCGACTTGCATGGGTTTACCTCGCTCGGTGTCGGTGGGCAGGAGGCGACGCCTGAACTGCCCACAGCCCCTGGGGGTATGGGCCCACAGGCCGTCGGCCGGTGCGGGGCCGGGGTCAGCGGTGGTGGACGACGGTCGTGGTGCCGGGGTAGGCGATGACGGTGGCCCAGTCGATGAACAGTCCGGTGTCCTCGTCGACGGCGATGCCCTCGGGAGACTTCCAGGCCGCTTCGGCGGCCTCGTCGCTCTCGAAGACGTAGACGGAGACGGCGTCGTACTCACACCTCTGGCCGTGCCAGAGGTAGTCCTCGCGCAGCAGGGTCTGGCGGTACTCCACGAGGCCCGGCAGCTTGCGGGCCAGGGACGCGTGCACGGTGTGGTAATGCTCGGCGAACTCCTCGCGGGTCAGGCCGGGTTTGCGCCTGGTCGCGAAGACGAGGGTGTGGGGAACGGTCATGGCAGGCTCCGTTGCTGTGTTCGTTTCCGGGTTCATTCCGGGAGGACGGCGGTGATGCGGATCTCGACGCGCATCTTCGGGTCGCCGAAGCCCGCGACGCCGAGGCAGGTCCAGATCGGCGCCTGGTCCGGCATGTAGTGGCGGAACCGCTCGGTCATCAGCTGGACGGTCTCGTCGTCGAGCGGCGTGTGGTACGAGTTCACGTGGATCACGTGCGCCCAGCCCGCGCCGGCGAGGGCCAGGGTCCGCTCGATGTTGCGGAACGCCTGCGCGATCTCTTCGGCGATCGCCTCGGGGAACTCCCAGTCGTCGTTCCAGCCGCCCTGTCCCGAGATCTCGACCCGGTTGCCGACCTTCACGGCCTGCGCGTAGTGGAACAGCTCCAGATTCCTCTCCCCGTAGCCGGGCGTGACGAAGAACTCGGGCTTGCTCACGATGTCGCTCCTGTTCCTGCGCGGACGGACGAGGGCCGTCCACGGCTGAGTGCGGGTTCCGTGACCGGGAAGTTAGTTGCCGGCAGTGGCCGGGAACCGGCGTTCCGGGCACGGCGGAGTCGGCGTTTTCGGCACGGCCAGAAGCTCGGGAGTCGCGGCGCAAAATGCGCGGAACGAGTGGTTCATCCCGCTGAAACCTGCCGCACGGATGCTGCCGGTATGAGCACCTTGACCGCCGCGAGCGCGGAGGAATGGGCGCAGGTCTGCAGTGACAGCTTCGCGCCCTGCGGCATCGACCGCGTCGCGTCCGATTTCCGCGGAACCGTCGACGTCAGCGTCTACTCGCCCGCGACGGCCGTGGTCCGGCTCGCATCGGAGCCGATGGATGTGCTGCGCTCACGGCGGCATGTGACCGGGGCCCCGAGGTCCGACTACATGCTGCTGCTGCACCAGCGGGGCGGCCCCGGGCTGATGGAACAGGACGGGCTGTGCGCCGAGGTGCGGGTGGGGCAGGCGTTGCTGTGGGACGCCTCACGCCCGTACCGGTTCAGGTTTCCCACGGCAATCGCCCAGACAGTCCTGAAGGTGTCTCACGAGGAGCTACGGCACTGGTTCGGCGATGCCAGTGAGCTGTGTGTACGGCCGCTGCCGTCCTCGCTTCCCACCCTGCGCGTCCTGTCGGCGTTCCTGCGGGAGCTCGCCGATGTCGAGGACGAGCTCCAGGACCCGCTTCAGCGTGTCGAACTCGCCCACACCGCAGGCGAGTTGCTGGCCACGGCGCTCAGGTCGGCGGCGGGCGCCGGGGCGCCGCAGGCGGCGGGCCGGCAGGCCCTGCTGCGGATGATGCGCGACTTCGTCCGCGAGAACCTCGCCGATCCTCTGCTCGGGCCGGAGGTGATCGCCGAGCAACACTGTGTATCGGTGCGCTATGTGACCTCGCTGTTCCGTGATCTCGGCACCTCGCCGGCCGCGTACGTCCGTGAGCAGCGCCTGGAGCGGGCACGGCGGGCGCTGCACGATCCGCGTCGCCGTGATCTCGGCATCGCCGCGGTCGCGGGACTGTGCGGTTTCACCGACGCCACCACCTTCACCCGGGCCTTCCGCCGGGTGTACGGGGTCACACCGGCCGAGTACCGCTTCGGGGAGCGGGCCGCCTGATCCAGGTCCGCAGCATGCGGCGGCAGTGGAGGCGCCGACGGGCCCGAAGCCCTCGGGCGGCCTCACGTATGCGCGAAGCCCGGTCCACGGGCCCGCCTCGCCTCCCGCGAACATCGGCCTGGCTCCGGCATTCCTCCGTTCAAGAAACATGTCAAACTTCATAAAAAGTTACAAAAGTTGATCCGCAAAGCTTTGCGCAATGCCTATGCAGCAGTGTTTTCGCCAGCTAGGTTGTGCGGCAGTCCAGGCAGGTCGACGGAGACCTGTCGGCTGAAAGGAACAGATCATGGGACATCTGCGTATTCCTGTCAGAGTGCCGGTCGTCGCAGTGGCGGGCGCGGCTCTGCTGGTCGCCGGCTGTACATCGACCAAGAGCGGCGGGTCGGACACCGGTGCCGCCTCCGGTGGCAAGGTCTCCATCGGGCTGGTGACCAAGACCAACAGCAACCCCTACTTCGTCAAGCTGCGCGAGTCGGCGCAGGCCGAGGCGGACGCGAAGGGGGCCAGACTCATCGCCCTCGCGGGCAAGTTCGACGGTGACAACCAGGGCCAGGTCGACGCGATCAACAACCTGGTCACCCAGGGCGTCAAGGGCATCCTCATCACGCCGAGCAACTCCTCCGGCGTACTCGGCGCCATCAAGGCCGCCCGCGACAAGGGCGTCCTCGTCATCGCGCTGGACACCGCGACCGATCCGGCCAGTGCTGTGGACGCCACGTTCGCCACGGACAACAAGGCCGCGGGCGTCAAGCAGGGCAAGTACGTCAAGGGCGCCCTGGGGAGCAAGACGCCCGCCGTCGTCCTGCTCGACGGCACGCCCGGTTCCACCGTGGACGACCTGCGGCACAACGGCTTCCTGGAGGGCTTCGGGATCACCAGCGGCTCCTCGGAGATCAAGGGCACCGCCGTCACCAACGGCGACCAGACCAAGGCGCAGACCGCGATGGAGAACCTGTACCAGCGCGATCACGGGATCAACGCCGTCTACACGATCAACGAGCCCGCGGCCGCCGGCGCGGCTCAGGCGCTGAGCGGCAAGACGGGCGTGGTCATCGGTTCGATCGACGGATCGTGCACCGGTGTGGCCAACGTCAAGAGCGGCAAGTTCGCCGCCACCGTCATGCAGTTCCCGAAGAAGATGGCAGTTCAGGGTGTCGACGCCGTCGTGGACTACGCCAAGAACGGCAAGAAGCCCTCGGGGTTCGTCGACACCGGGTCCCAGCTGATCACCGACAAGCCCGTCTCCGGACTGGACTCCAAGGACACCGCCTGGGGTCTGAAGAACTGCTGGGGCTGATCCGTGACCACTACGCACACCCCTCCCGCGACGCCTGAGGCCCCCGCCGCCCGGCCCCCGGCCAAAACTGTTCTCGCGCGACTGCTCGGCAACACGGCGGCGGGCCCGCTGGCCGCGCTGATCATCGCCGTGATCGTGTTCGCGCTGAGCACCGACACGTTCTTCAACCTCGACAACGCGTCACTGATCGTGGAGCAGTTCCTGGTCGTCGGCACGCTCGCCCTCGGTCAGACCCTCGTCATCCTGACAGCCGGCATCGACCTGGCCAACGCGGCCATCATGGTCCTCGGAACCCTCGTCATCGCCAAGCTCGGCCAGCATTCCCTCCCCGGGGGCCTCGCCCTTCTCGTCGGCGTCCTGCTGTGCACGGCCATCGGCGTCGTGTCGGGCACGTTGGTGACCCGGCTGCGGCTGCCTCCCTTCATCGTCACCCTCGGCGTCCTGAGCGTGCTGACCGCGACCGGCCAGTTGTACGCCAACGGCGAGAGCTTCGCCGCTCCTTCCGGTGTACTGACCTTCCTGGGCGAACGGTCCTATCTGTTCGGCCAGATCGAGGTCACCAATGGCATGGGCCTCGCCATCGTCCTCATCGTCGGCCTGTGGTTCCTGCTCACCCAGACGTCCTGGGGCCGCAACGTGTACGCCGTCGGTGACGACGAGGAAGCGGCCAGGCTGACCGGCATCAACACCCGGCGCACCCTGCTGAGCGTGTACGTGCTGGCCGGGTTCGTCTACGCCGTCGCCGCCTGGCAGGCGCTGGGCCGCATCCCCAACGCCGACCCGAACGCCTTCCAGACCGGCAACCTGGACAGCATCACCGCCGTGGTGATCGGCGGCACCAGTCTCTTCGGCGGGCGCGGTGGCATCCCCGGCACCGTACTGGGCGCCCTGGTCGTCACCGTCCTCACCAACGGGTTGACCCAGGCCGGCATCGACAGCCTTTACCAGCAGGTCGCCACCGGCATCCTCGTCATCGTCGCCGTCGCGGTCGACCGTGTCGTCCGCAGGAGGGCAGCATGAACCAGCCCCGATCAGACGCCGCATCCGCCGGATCCGCCGGATCAGCCGCATCCGCCCAGGCGCCCGCGACGCCCACCGCCGACGTGGTGATGCGCGCGAGCGGACTGGTCAAGCGCTACGGCAACGTCGTGGCCATCCGCGAGTCCGACTTCGAGATCCGCGCCGGTGAGGTCCTCGCCATCGTCGGGGACAACGGCGCGGGCAAGTCGAGCCTGATCAAGGCCCTCACCGGGGCCCTCGTCCCGGATGCCGGAACCATCGAACTGGACGGTCGGCCGGTCCACTTCCACGGGCCGCGCGACGCACGCGCGGCCGGCATCGAGACCGTCTACCAGACCCTCGCGGTCGCCCCGCAGATGGACATCGCCACGAATCTCTTCCTCGGCCGGCCGCTGCGTCGTGAGGGCTTCCTGGGCTCGGGGCTGCGCATGCTCGACCACAAGAAGATGCGCACGCAGGCGGCCGAACAGCTCGACCGGCTCGGCATCGCCACCATCCAGGACATCACCCAGCTCGTCGGCACCCTGTCCGGCGGCCAGCGGCAGGCGGTGGCGGTGGCCCGGGCGGCCATGTTCGGCACCCGGCTGATCATCATGGACGAGCCCACCGCGGCCCTCGGCGTACGGGAGTCCCGCCAGGTCCTGGACCTCATCGCCCGGATCCGTGACCGGGGCGTCCCCGTCGTCCTCATCAGCCACGACATGCCGCAGGTCTTCGAGATCGCCGACCGCATCCACGTGCACCGCCTGGGCAGGCGCGCCGCGGTGGTCACCCCCAAGTCGTGCACGATGACCGAAGTGGTGGGCCTGATGACCGGCGCACTGCAGATGGGAGCCGACGGCACCCTCCTGGAAAGCACCACCCAGCACATGCCCGAGGAACCCCCCGCCTCCCACCACCCGTCGGAGCACCCTGAATGACGATCACCGGCAGCGACCGCACCGACGGCGAAGCCGACCCGGGCAACGGCACAGACAGGGAAGCCGACCCGAGCCTCACCCCGCTCTACGGGCATCGCTCCCTGGACGCCCTCACCGAGCGGTGCCTGCACCTGACCCGGGCCGGGCGGGCACTGCTCGGCATCGTCGGAGAACCCGGCGCGGGGAAGTCCACGTTCGCCGAACAGCTTCTGGCCCGGCTGGAGAAGGAGCAGCCGGGGTTGGCGGTGGCCGTGTCCATGGATGGATTCCACCTCGCCCAGAAGGTCATCGAGGCCCGGGGACAGGCGGCAGGCAAGGGCACGATCGACACCTTCGACGCCGACGGCTTCCTCGCTCTGCTGCGCCGTACGCGCGACGAAACCGGAAACACCGTGTGGTGGCCGGAGTTCGACCGTGACCTGGAGGACCCGGTGGCCGGGGCGATCGACGTCGCCCCCCACCACCGACTGGTCATCGTCGACGGGAACTTCTTGCTGGCCGCGGAGGATCCCTGGCGGCAGGTGAAGAACGTACTGGACGAAAGCTGGTTCCTGGACGCCCTCCCGGAGCCCCGGCGCGAGCGGCTCATCCGCCGCTACATCACCTACGGCTTCACCCCACAGGCCGCACGGGCCAAGACCCTGGGCGTCGACGAAGACACCAGTGCGCTCATCCGCAGTACCGTCTCACGGGCGGATCTCGTGCTCAGCGAGCTTGGGTAAGATCCGGACATGGCAGGCAGAGCACCCCGACAGACACCCACCATGTCCGATGTGGCCCGTCGGGCGGGCGTATCCGTGTCGACGGTGTCGCATGTGCTCAACAAGACCCGGCCGGTCGCCTCGGCGACGGTACGCAGCGTTCTGGACGCCGTCGCCGACACCGGTTACGTGCCCGATCCGGTC
Source organism: Streptomyces sp. NPDC048254 (assembly GCF_043201895.1). Lineage (NCBI taxonomy): Bacteria > Bacillati > Actinomycetota > Actinomycetes > Kitasatosporales > Streptomycetaceae > Streptomyces > Streptomyces sp. NPDC048254. The sequence goes on along the minus strand of NZ_JBICZJ010000023.1, from coordinate 1,556 downwards.
GCCCGTGCCCTGGACAGCACGGGCTACGGGACCGTAGGCCTGGCCATGTCCGCCCTGTCCAACCCCTACTTCAGCAACGTCGTCCACGGCATCGACCGGCACGCCTCGGCCGCCGGGTACTCGGTGCTCCTCGCGGACACCCACGACGAGGCGGACACGGAGATCAAGGCGGTCAGCGAACTGCTGCGCCGCAGGGTCAGCGCGATCATCCTGGCCGCCTCCGGAGACGGGACCCAGGCCATCCGGTACGCCAACAAGGTCGACGTCCCCGTCATCGCCATCGACCGCTTCGTTCCCGCCGCCGTCGACCAGGTCGCCGTCGACAACACCGAACCCACCGCGACCCTCGTGGACCATCTGGCGTCCATCGGACACACCCGCATCGCCATGATCACCGGACGCGACGGCCTCACCACGACCCTTGAGCGCCGCGACGGCTACCGGCTCGGCCTGCGCCGGGGCGACATCGAAGCCGACCCACGCTACGAAGCGGACGGTGACTCCAGCGAAGAGGGAGCGGAGGCGGCGGTAGCGTCGCTCCTGTCGCTTCCCGAACCGCCCACCGCTCTGGTCGTGGGAAACAACCGCATGACGATCGGTGCCATGCGCGCCCTGCGCGACTCCGGTCTGAAGGTCCCCGACGACATGGCCCTGGTGTCCTTCGACGACTTCGAATGGGCCGACCTCTTCCACCCCCGGCTGACCGCCATGGCCCAACCCGCCCTGTCCATCGGCGAACAGGCCGTCTCCATGGCCCTGTCCCGGATCACCTCCCCCTCGCTGCCACCACGCAAGGTCACCATCAACCCGGCCTTCATGCACCGCGAATCCTGCGGCTGCCTTGCTTCCGAGGCCTGACGCCCACAGCCGAGCACCTGGCGCATTCACGCGCACGACAGGCGGGTGGACAAGTGGATCACTGGCAGGTTCCGTGACGGTCACACCGCCTGTGGCTGCGGCGGTGTGAGTCGCCACCTCGCAACCTTGGGAGCCTTCTATCAAAATTATCATCAAAATTGTTAACAATTATGTGGACTCCTTGCCCTACAGTCTGGGACCGAATGAGCCGCACAGCCCGACCTGCCCGTGGCGTCGCCCGGGTGGTGCGCAGGTACGGCTGTGATCACGCAATCCGCTGCACAAGGAGGTCCACAGGTGGACATCGACCGCAGAACCGTTGTCCGGAGCGCCACGGGCGTCGCAGCCCTGGCCGCGTTCGGAATCGCCGGGAGCACGGCCGGCACGGCCTTCGCCGGCACCTCGTCGTCGCACGGTTCGTCGAGCACGTCCTCGGCGTACTCGCTGGAGTTCGATTCCACCGCCTGGTCGTACGACGCGACCAACGACGTGTACTACCAGCTCGGGAAGGTGTACGTCGCCAATCCGGCCACGACGGACTACGAGAACCTGTCGATCTACGTGCCGGGGGCCTATCTGACGGCCACCGCGAACAGCGACGGGACCACGTACACGGCGACGGTCGACCCGAAGGGCACCGTCGGCGGCTACTCGGGACGCACGGCGCCGATCGTGATCCCGGTCAACACCCCCGGCTA